>CAZHFW010000025.1:0-55967 GCA_964531675.1 uncultured Phycisphaeraceae bacterium
GGGGTCTAGTGGTGTGGGTGGGCGCGGAGAGCTTTGCGTTCCCGCCGGCGCTGATGTGGGGCGATGGGGAGCTGGCGGCGCGGAGCGTGATGGTCGAGGCCAGGAGCGCGGAGGAGCGGGCGTGGGCGATTGACGTGGCGCTGCGCAGCCGTGGTGTTGAGGTGGTGATTGGAGACGTGAGCGGGACGCGGATGGCCGAGTCGCGGCGGTTTCAGTTGTCGGCCAGCGCCGGCGGCGGGATGGGGCTTTTGGTGCGTCCGCCGGGCGAGCTTGGGGAGATTTCGGCGGCATGGTCGCGTTGGCGGGTGTCGCCTGCGGGTGGGATGCGGGAGGGTATGGATCAGCGTCCGGGATGGACGCTGGAGCTTCTGCGCTGCAAAGGAACGCGGCCTGTGGCGGAGGGCGCGCGGCGGTGGGCTGTGCGCATGGATGATGAGACGGGCGATGTGCATCTGGTTTCCGATGCTCGCGATCGACGCGCTGAAGCGTCGGGAGCGGAGACGATCGACGGGCGGCGGATCGCGTGAGGTGGTGATCCTGGTGCGGGCCGAAGGGCAGCGTCAGGTGGTGGCGGCGCGGTGCGCGCGGGCCGCGGAAGCGGGCGTGCGCGTGGGGATGCCGGCGGCCGAGGCGCGGGCGATCCTGCCTCCCAAGCTTGCGGCGGCGGGCCTGGTACGGATCGCGGCGATTGATGATGCGCGGAACGCGGCGCTGCTGCGGGCGCTGGCGGGATGGGCCCAGCGCTTTTCGCCGACGATTTCGATCGAGGGTTCGGACACGCTGATGGCGGATGTCTCGGGGTGCGAGCGGGTGTTCAAGGGGGAGAGCCGTCTGGTCGGGAAGGCGGTGCGGGATGCGGCGGCGCTGGGGTTTTCAGCGCGGGTGGTGATCGCGCCGACGTTCGCGGGCGCGTGGGCGCTGGCGCACTTTGGTCCTGCGGAGGCGTGCGCGCGGGGGCTGGTGGTGGATCGGGCCGGGCTTTCAGAGCGGCTCGAGCATGTGCCGGTGCGGGCGCTGGGGCTGGACGAGAAGACGCAGGCGGGTCTTGCGGAGGTGGGAATCGAGCGGATCGGGGAGCTGGCGCGGATGCCTCGGGGATCGCTGCCGGCGCGGTTTGACGAGTTCGTGCTGCTCAAGCTCGACATGGCGCTGGGGAACGCGATGGAGACGATCACGCCGGTGCGGCTGCGCGGCGTGATCGAGGCGGAGCGGAGCTTTGAGGGCCCCACGACGCGGGTGGAAGGGATTGCGCAGGCGGCTCGCGAGGTGCTTGAGGACCTGTCACGGGCGCTTCTGGCGCGGGAGAGCGGCGTGCGCCGGCTCGAACTGGTGCTCGAACGGGCGGATCTGGAACCCGCAAAGCTCGAGCTCGAACTGAGTGCGCCGAGCCGGGATGTGCGGCATCTTTGGGGCTTGATCGCGCCGCGTCTGGAGCGGGTGCACCTGGGGTACGGGGTTGAACGCGTGAAGGGGCGGGCGGCCAAGATCGGGAAGCTCGCGCACGAGCAGGAATGCGCGTGGGACGAGCGGGCGGATCGCGACGCGGAGCGGGCGGGCACGGAGCTCATCGACGTGCTGGGCGGGAGGCTCGGTTTGGAGCGGGTGTGGCGCGTCGAGCGGGTGGAGTCGCACATTCCGGAGCGGTCGTGGCGCAAACGTCAGGCGGCCCGAGACGGGGAACGCCAGGGCGATGCGGGCGGAACGCCGGATGGCCCGTCGTCTGGAGGCATGCGTCCCACGGTGGTGCTGCCGGTGCCCGAGCTGGTGCGGGTGCTGGCGGTGACGCCTGACGGGCCGGTCGCGAGCGTGGCCTGGGGCGGCGAGGAGCTGCGCATCGACGCGTGCGAGGGGCCCGAACGGATCGGTGGGGAATGGTGGCGTGATGATCGGCCGGCGCGGGACTACTTCCGCGTGCGCGATCAGCACGGGCGCTGGCTCTGGCTGTGCCGGGAACTGGCGCGGGGGCGGTGGTTCGTCCACGGCGTGTGGGCGTGAAGGCGGAGGCGCGATGCCCGAGTGCATGTACGACAAGATCCGGCCCGCATCGCTTTTGGGGAGCGAGGAGGGCTCGCTGCGGCGCTCGTCTGTCGGCTTTGTCGAACTGGCGACGACGAGCAACTACACCTTTCTGACGGGCGGGAGTCATCCGGAGGAACTGGTGCAGCAAGCGGCCCTGCTCGGGCATCGGGCGGCCTCGGTCGCGGACCGCAACACGCTGGCTGGAATCGTGCGGGCGCACGTGGCGGCCAAGGAGGCGGGGCTTCCGATCGTGATCGGGAGCAGGCTGGTGTTCATGGAGCCCGCGGGGCTCAACGTGATCGTGTATCCCACGACGCGCGGAGCGTACGCGGCGCTGTCGGGGCTTTTGACACTCGGCAAGCGGCGGGCGCCCAAGGGCGAGTGCTATCTCAATCTGGAGGATCTGCTGGAGCGCCGTGCGGGGCTGCTGGCGATCGCGTTTCCGCCGGGCATGCATGGACACGCGGTTTCGGCGGAAGAAGACGGGGTCTTTGCGGACGCGCTCGGAAAGCTGCGGGAGGCGTTCGACGACGACCGGCTCTCGGTGGCGCTGGCGCGGACCTATCGCGGGCGTGATCGCGCGCGGGCGGAGCGGCTCGCGGAGGTCGCGCGCCGTGTGGGAGCTCCATGTGTCGCGACGTGCGATGTGCTGTATCACGCGCCGGAACGGCGGATGCTGCAGGACGTGCTGACGTGCATCAGGCTCGGGAAGACGATCCACGAGGCGGGGTTGGCGCTGGAGGTCAACGCGGAAAGGCATCTCAAGACGCCGGAGGAGATGGAGCGGCTCTTTGCGGATTTTCCGGGCGCGGTCGCGCGGAGCATCGCGATCATGGAGCGGGCGCTGGCGTTCAATCTCGATCAGCTCAAGTACGAGTATCCGGCGGAGGAGTGCCCGCCCGGAATGAGCCCGACGGCATATCTGCGCGAGCGGACGTACGAGGGCGCACAGGTGCGCTATCCCGAGGGCATTCCCGAGAAGGTGACCCGTTCGATCGAGTATGAACTGGCGCTGATCGCGGAGCTCGGGTACGAGGGCTATTTCCTGACGTGCTTCGAGATCGTCCAGTTCACGCGCTCGCGGGGGATCCTGTGTCAGGGCCGGGGAGGGGCGGCCAACTCGGCGGTGTGCTATTGCCTTGGGATCACGGAGGTGGACCCGGCGAAGTTTGATCTGCTCTTTGAGCGGTTCGTGAGCCGGGAGCGGAAGGAGCCGCCTGATATCGACATCGACTTCGAGCACGAGCGGCGCGAGGAGGTGATCCAGCACATCTACGAGAAGTACGGGCGCGAGCGGGCGGCGTTGACCGCGGAGGTGATCTCGTACCGCGGGCGCAGCGCGGTGCGCGAGGTGGGCAAGGCGATGGGGCTCTCGCGGGACACGGTGGACGCGATGGCCAGGCAGGGCGATCTCTGGGGGGCAGCGCCCGGGCCCGAGCGGATCCGGGACGCGGGGCTCAATCCGGATGATCCGACGATCCGGCGCGTGATCGAGCTCACGGGCCAGCTTGCGGGCTTCCCTCGGCATTTGTCCCAGCATGTCGGCGGGTTCGTCATCACCCGCGGCCCGCTGCACGAGCTGGTCCCGATCGAGAACGCGGCGATGGAAGACCGCACGGTGATCGAGTGGGACAAGGACGACATCGACGCGATGGGGATGCTCAAGATCGACGTTTTGGGCCTGGGGATGCTGACGTGCGTGCGGAAGGCGCTGGTGCTTCTGGGGGTGGATCTTTTGGATAGGCACGAAGGGACGGAGGCACGAAGGGACGGAGGCACGGAGGCACGGAGGCACGAAGAAAAGGAACAGAACAGGAGTGGGCGCGATGACGACGATCAAGACGTATCGGGATCTGATCGCCTGGCAGAAGAGCATGAGTCTGGCCAGACAGATGTACGCGTGCACACGCGGGATGCCCGACAGCGAACGGTTCGGCCTGTTGGTTCAGATGCGCCGCGCAGCGGTCTCGATTCCTTCGAACATCGCGGAGGGATACGCGAGGCAGAGCCGGACGGACTATCTTCGCTTTCTGCGGATCGCACGGGGCTCGCTTGCGGAACTGGCGACCCAGTACGAGCTGGCGTACTCAATGGCGATGCTCGAGGAAGATCGCGATCTCCTCGAGCTGATGAGGGAGGTCGACCGTGTGCTTCAGGGCTTGATCCGGAGTCTCGAACGATCGGGCTGACCGCGTCCGACGCTGCGGCAGCCCCTCCGTGCCTGCGTGCCTCCGTGCCTCCTTGCCTTCCCTTTTCACGCCTCTCCCTCTTCCCGGCCCATCGGCGGATCATTTCCGATCCGACCGATCCCGAGGTGTATGCGATGACGCATCGGGCGGACACCATCGGGGTGTTTCAGATCGAGTCGCGGGCGCAGATGTCGATGCTGCCCAGGCTCAGGCCCAGCACGTTTTATGATCTGGTGATCGAGGTCGCGATCGTGAGGCCCGGGCCGATCCAAGGCGGGATGGTGCATCCTTACCTGCGTCGCCGGGATGGCAAGGAGCCGATCTGTTTCCCGACCGAGGCGGTGCGCGACGTGCTCGGACGCACGCTGGGCGTGCCGATCTTTCAGGAGCAGGCGATGAAGCTCGCGATCGTGGCGGCGGGTTTCACGCCCGATCAGGCCGACGCGCTGCGCCGGGCGATGGCGGCCTGGAAGCGCAAGGGCGACAAGATCTACCGCTTCGGGCAGCAACTCATCGAGGGCATGACACGCAACGGGTATCCGCGCGAGTTCGCGGAGCGGTGCTTCGAACAGATCAAGGGGTTCAGCGAGTACGGCTTTCCCGAGTCGCACGCGGCCAGCTTCGCGCTGCTCGTGTACTCCTCGTGCTGGCTCAAACGCTACCACCCCGCGGCGCTGGCGGCGGCGCTGATCAACAGCCAGCCCATGGGGTTCTATCAGCCGGCGCAGATCATCCGCGATGCGCGGGAGCACGGCGTTCCCGTGCGGGAGATTGACGTCAATCACAGTTCGTGGGACTGCACCCTGGAGTGGGACGGCGCACGCCGGGAGGCGTCACGCGAGAAGGATCCATCGCGCTGGGGCGCGGGCGGGCCCGCGATCAGGCTCGGGATGAGGCTCGTGAAGGGGCTTCCCCGGGCGGATGCGGACCGGATTGCGGAAGCGGTGCGGCGTGCGGGGCCTTTCCGATCGGTGGATGCGCTGTGGCGTCGCAGCGGCGCATCGGTGCGCGGGCTGCGGGCGCTGGCGCGGGCGGATGCGTTCGGGTCGATGAGGCTCAATCGCCAGGAGGCGCTGTGGCAGATCCGTCCGCTGCGGGACGAGCGGCTGGAGCTCTTTGATCATCTGGAAGCGGGCGCAACGGAAGAGGACGGGCTCGACGAGCTGCCTCGGATCAGCGCGGATCGCCAGGTGCTGCACGACTATCTGCACACCGGGCTTTCGCTCAAGGCCCATCCGGTGTCGTTCGTGCGGGGGGCGCTGGAAGGGAAGAACGTGATCCCCTGCGCGGATCTGCGGGATGAGAAGGCGTGCCCGCAGGGGCGGATCGTGCGTGTCGCGGGGCTCGTGCTGGTGCGGCAACGTCCTTCGACCGCGTCGGGGGTGGTGTTCATCACGCTTGAGGACGAGACGGGGATCGCCAATCTCATCATCTGGAGCGACACGTACGAGAAGTTCCGCAAGGTCATCAGGCTCAGCACGTCGCTCATGGTGCGCGGCCGGGTTGAACGGCAGGGCGAGGTGGTGCATGTGCACGCGGACCGGTTCTGGAGCCTGGACGAGTCGATACCCGAGCTCGAGAAGCAGTCGCGGGATTTTCACTAGCGGTACACTGGATGTATGTGCGGCCGATTCACGCGTGAGTTCACCTGGCGGGAAGTGCACGACTTCCTGGACCTTCGCTTTCCGATGCTCGAGCCCGGACAGGGGGTCGTCACGCCGAGCTGGAATGTTGCGCCGACGCATCAGACTCCGGGGCTCGTGATGAGCGCCGAGGGTAAGGCGAAGCTTGAGTTGATGAGCTGGGGGCTTCGGCCGGCGTGGGCGGCGCGGGGCGAGAAGGGCGCGCCGGCGCCGATCAATGCGAGGTCGGAGACGGTTGCGAGCAGCGGGATGTTCCGCGGTGCGTTCAAGAGCCGTCGATGCCTGATCCCGGCGTCGGGGTTCTACGAATGGCGGAACGACGGCGGGACCAAGCAGCCCTTCTACATCAAGCTTCTCAATGATCCGATCTTCTGCTTCGGCGCGGTGTGGGAGCCCGGTGTGGATGGAGGGCCACCGACGTTTGCGACGATGACGACCAGGCCGAACGAGCTGATGGCGAAGATCCACGATCGCATGCCGGTGATCGTGCGGCCGGAGCGATTCGGCGCGTGGATGAACGGCGAAGACGCGACCGCCGACTTCGAGCCCTTCCCGGCCGAGGAGATGACCTCGTGGCCTGTGGGAAAGCGGGTGGGCAATCCCAGGAACGATGATGCAGGGCTGATCACGCGGGAGGCCGACGGCGGGCTCTTTGGCTGAAAAACTCAACGGAATGCTTGCCAGAGCCGATGTGTTAGTGTATACTAACACTGGAGGTTCACCATGTCTATGGCAATGCACGCGAACACGAGGAAGACGGCGGGACGCAAGGCGATGGAACTCACGGCGATCGCGGCCGCTGGATTGGCGTGCGTGCTGGTGGCAGGGCTCGCGACAGGCGCCAAGCCAGCAGCGGCCCCGCTGTTTCCGCTGCTGCGGGGGGCGGTCGAGGGCTTGAATGGGGCGGCACCGGCGCTGCTGCTGGTGCTGGGAGCGGTCGCAGGGCTGGTGACGCGGCTGTCACCGACGCACATCGGATTGGCGAGCGTTGCGGCGCTGCCCCTGGCGGCGTTTGCAGAGATTCTTGCGGACCGGACGTCGCACAATCTGATTCCGTTCGAGCTGGTGATGTATCTGGTGCTGGCGCTGCCGGCGATGATCGGGGCGGCGCTGGCGGTGTGGATTCAGAGCACCTGCAAAAGACTCTTCAGCAGAAGCGGTGGTGACGAGCAGCACTCGAGTTGCGGCATGCGTATCTGAGTGTCGCGCTCGGCATGCCCGGAGCGGCGCGAGCTGAATCTGGAGGATCGGACGCAGTTGGCCTTGACAGGCGGGCCCGGCGTGCTATTTTACCATTCGGTTACTGAACCATATGGTTACGCACAAGCTCCAACCCGATCTGGACCGGACGCTGGCGGCCCTGGCCGACCCCACGCGACGCGCCATTGTGGAGAGGCTCGCAAAGGGGGAGGCCTCGGTTTCCGAGCTTGCGGCTCCCTTTGACATGTCGATGCCCGCGATCTCCAAGCACCTGAAGGTGCTCGAACGGGCCGGGCTCATCGAGCGCGGGCGCGATGCGCAGCGACGGCCTTGCACGCTGCGTGCGGAGCCTCTGCGGCACGCTGCGGCGTGGATCGAGCAGTACCGACACTTCTGGGAGCAGAGGCTCGATCGGCTGGAGGCGTACCTGCACGAGCTTCAGGGGATGCCTGCGCCAGCACAGAAGAAGCGGGTCGCGGGGAAACCCGCGGGACGGAAGAAGACACGCCGGGGGGCGTGAGTCACACACCTTGCGGGCATGAGGCCCGGACGCACGAAAGGGATCGCCACGATGAACGCCCAGGGCCCCACTGTCGAAACGTCGGACCGCGAGATTCGTCTGAGCCGGGAGGTGGCGGCGCCGCGCGAGCTGGTCTGGAAGCTGTGGACGGATCCGAAGCATCTGGCGAACTGGTGGGGACCGACGGGGTTCTCGACCTCGACGCAGCAGCACGAGCCCAAGCCCGGCGGGCAGTGGCGATTCACGATGCACGGCCCCGATGGGCGCGACTATGAGAATCTGATCACCTATCTGGAGGTCGTCGAGCCTTCGAAGCTCTCGTACAAGCACGGCGGGGACGTGGAGTGCGAGCCTGTCAACTTCCAGGTTGAGGTGCGGTTCGAGCCTGCGGGCGCGAAGGGGGAGCGGACGCGGATCTCAATGCGGATGGTGTTCGAGTCCCCTCAGGCCAAGGATCTCGTGGTCAACCAGTACAACGCGATCGAGGGCGGGAAGCAGACGATCGGAAGGCTCGCGGAGTACGCGGCAAGCCAGGTTGCGCCCCGGAGCGGATCGGAGCCTTTCGTCATCCGGCGGGTCGTGCACGCGCCTTGCGAGCTCGTCTACAAAGTCTGGACGCAGCAGGAACACCTGGCGGCGTGGTTCGGTCCGCGAGGTGTCACCATCACGAAGGCGTCACTCGAGCTCAGGCCCGGGGGCCGATTCCATTATGGCATGCGTCTGCCCGATGGCGGGATGATGTGGGCGCTGTGGACGTTCCGCGAGATCGTGCCCAACCAGAAGCTCGTCTTTGTTCTGACCTTCTCGGATGAGCATGGCAACGTCACGCGTGCGCCGTTTGATCAGCGCTGGCCCGAGCGGATGCTGACGACCGTGGTCTTCGAGCCTCATGCGGGAATCGGCAAGGGGACAGTGATCACGATCACCAAGTCGGCGCTGGACGCCAATGCCGAGGAGCAGTCGGTGTTCGACGAGGGCCACCAGTCCATGAAGGGCGGCTGGGGCGGAACGCTCGATGTGCTCGCGGACTACCTCGCCAAGCTCTGACGGATGGTCGCGGAACCGGGTGGCGGATGTCGGAGCGATTACGGAGAGAGGAACGTGTGCGTCCAGCCGGAGGCCTGGCGCTCCCAGCGGACGCGCTCGTGGAGGCGGCCGTCAACGCCGGCCCAGAGCTCGACGGCGCGGGCGGTGAGGCGGAATCCCCCCCAGTGCTGCGGGCGGACCAGTTCGTGTCCGACCGCGACCCTGGCGGCGGTTTCGATCGCGGTCGAGAGCAGATCCGAACGGCGTGCGAGCGGCTGGCTCTGCTGGCTCACGACCGCGCCGAGCCGGGAGATCAGCGGACGCGACGCGAAGTAGGCGTCGTTCTCGGCGCTGGTCAGTTGCTCGACGACGCCTTCGATCCGGACCTGCCTGGTCGCGTGCGGCCAGTGGAAGACGACGGACGCGTTGGGGTTGGCTTCGAGCTCGCGGCCTTTGCGGCTGTGGTAGTTGGTGAAGAACGTGATCGCGCCGCGCGGGGCTTCCACGCCTTTGCAGAGGACGATGCGCACGGAGGGCACGCCGCCAGCGCCGACCGTGGCCAGGGCCATGGCGTTGTGGTCGTCGTACTTGCCGCTTGCTCTGGCGTCGTCGAGCCAGGACTCGACGAGCGGGAACGGGTCCTCGGGCGCCGGATCGGGGATGCGGCGCTGGGTGAGAAGCCTGCGAAGCTGGTCGACGAGCATGATCCCGCCTCCGGGCCGGTTACTTGCCCTTGAGAGAGGCCATGTCGATGACGAAGCGGTACTTGACGTCGCTCTTGAGCATGCGCTCGTAAGCCTCGTTGATCTGCTGCATCCGGATGAGCTCGATGTCGCAGACGATGTTGTGCTTGCCGCAAAAATCGAGCATTTCCTGGGTCTCGGGGAGGCCGCCGATGAGCGAGCCCGCGAGATTGCGGCGGGGCATGATGAGGCTGAAGGCGCTGACGGCCAGGGGCTTGGGCGGGACGCCGACCATCACCATGGTGGCGTCGAGCTTGAGCAGGTTGAGGTACGCACCGACGTCGTGATCAGCGCTGACGGTGTCGAGGATGAAGTCGAAGCTCCCGGTGTGCTTGGCCATCTGATCGGCGTTGCGGGAGATGACGACGTCGCTGGCGCCGAGCTTCTTGCCGTCGGCGACTTTGCTCTCGGAGGTCGTGAAGAGGACGGTGTGGGCGCCCATGGCGTGGGCGAACTTGACGCCCATGTGACCCAGGCCGCCGAGGCCGACGATGCCGACCTTCTGGCCCTTGGAGACCTTCCAGTGGCGGAGCGGGGAGTAGGTCGTGATGCCGGCGCAGAGGAGCGGCGCGGCGCGGGCGGGGTCGAGGTTGGCGGGGACCTTCAGGGTGAAGGCTTCGTCGACGACGATGTTCTCCGAGTAACCGCCGTGGGTGGGACCGCCCAGGAACTTGTCCTGCCCGCCGTAGGTGAAGGTGGAACCGTTCTGGCAGAACTGTTCCATGCCCTTGGCGCAGCTCGGGCAGGTGCGGCAGGAGTCGACGAGGCAGCCAACGGCGGCGAGGTCGCCAACCTTGAACTTGGAGACCTTGGCGCCGACCTTGGCCACGCGCCCGAGGATCTCGTGGCCCGGGACGACGGGGTAGGTCGTCATGCCCCATTCGTTGCGGGCGAAATGGAGATCGGAGTGGCAGACGCCGCAATAGAGGATGTCGATCGCCACATCGGTGGGCTGGGGTTCACGACGGTTGATGGTGAGGGGGCCCAGGAGCGAGGTGGGAGACGCGGCAGCGAATGCTTTGGTTGGCATGCGAGGAGTGTACTCCCGCTCACGCGCGGGGCTTGGGGCTCGCATTCTGCTTCGCATCGATGATGCCGCAGACAAGCAGAAGCAAGGCGGGCGATGAGAACACGACGAACCAGGGGCCTGCAGAGAAGAGCTTTCCATCCATGGCGAGCAGAGCGTGAAAGGCGATCAGACTGAACAAGGCGACGAGTCCGCCCAGAATCTCTCGACGCCAGGCGACAAGCATGCCCAACACGACTCCGCATGGAAAGCACGCGAGCAAGACCCACTCGCGCGGCGTGGGCCACGCGGCGTGATCGGTGGCCATCGCCAGCATGAGGGCGATGCTCACGAGGCTGGCGAAGCGGGCGAGCCACCGGAGCGCGATGAGCGGCCGAAGGCGAACGTGGAATGCGGCGGCGGGTGCCATGGGTGAGCCCTCCATTACGGTCGCGATAAAATAGTAAGTACTTACTTACTCGTCAAGATTCGGTTCTCTCTGCGGGACAGGCAGCAAGGGAACCTCAGAACGGCCGCTCGTCGACTTTTTACGACATTGTGTCGTGTTTACTTGACACTCTTCCGATGTCGTGTATTCTTGACACATCGTCGCATTCACGCGACACGGGAGGGATCGATGAGCCCATCGTTTGAAGAGAAGAGTGTGTGGTTCCAGCTGAGCGGGATCGTGCTGGCGCTTGGCACGTACTTCGTGCTGGCCGGGCGGATGCTGGCGACGGGCGTGCGGGACATGCCGGCGTACGCCGCGTTGCTCATGGTGGCCGCGGGCGCGCTGACGGTCTTCCTGATCGTGACGCACGCGGTGGCGGCCATCGCGCGACGGCCCGAGCGCAAAGACGAGCGGGATCGGCTGATCGCCTGGCGCGCCGAGCACAACTCGTCGTGGATCGCGGCGACCGGGATCGTCACGGCGGTGGCCTGCATGGCCCTGGGGGTCGCCAATGTCTGGACCGCGAACATCCTGCTTCTGGCTCTGACGCTCTCCGAAGTCACGGCGTACGCCCTGCGTCTCATGTACTACCGCAAGGGGGTGTGAGATGACGCTCGAGCCGATCAGCATCAAGAACAACATCCGCGTGCTCCGCTTCGGCGCGGCGGAGATGACCCAGCAGGAGCTTGCGGACCGCGTGGGTGTGAGCCGTCAGACCATCAACGCGATCGAGACGTCGAAGTACTTTCCATCGCTCGAGGTGGCGTTCCGGATCGCACGGGTCTTCGGGAGGCCGCTCGGCGAAGTGTTCGAGTGCGTGGACGTGCGACCCTCGCAGGGCTCTTGAGATCACAACTTCATGCGGGTCACGCCCTGCCGTCGCCGGCGTGGGGAGTATCGGGAGCTTCCGGTTCCATGACCGCACCGGAGGAGGCTTCCGGTTTCCCCCTTCCGCGGCGGCGTGGGCGTTTGCCGGTCAGACGGACGACCGGCACATTGAGAAACCGTGCCAGGCGCGATGCGATGGCCTCGACGGAGGAGGGATCGCCTCCCTGAATCTCGTCCAGGTCGATCGCGGCGTGCGGCTTGAGGAGCAGCAGGCGGGCTCGGTGCACCGTGATGGGGAAGCCGCGACCTCCGCCGGAGGCCTGCTCGGTCCGCTCGACCGCGACCGCGTGAACTCGACTCAGTTCAAACTCGGTGGATGTGGTTCGTCTGGAGATCAGGTGCCGTTGGATGTGGAAGCCGATCCCGGCACGGCGATCGAGTTCGAGACGCTCGCGGCGGAGTGAGAGCCAGAGGATCGCGGCGAGCAGGAAGAGTCCGAACGCGATGAAGAGACCCACGCCCAACAGTTCAACGTTGGACTTGCTGTGGCGCGAGATCAGGATGGCGAAGCCCGAGCCTCCGGCGACGAGGGCAAGGGCGATCGCGATTCCGAAGCGCATCCCGCGGCCCTGAGGGGTGCCTTCGAGTTCGATCCGGTTCTGATCTTCGAAGGTCACGCGCACGTGCGCACTCCAGCTCAGGAAGGGGGACGCCCCTGGGCTGAGTGTCGCAGGTTTGGGAGCTTGGGTCGAGCGGTTTGCGAAAACGCGCTGGTTGCGGTCAGACCGCGCAGCCGTTCTGATCGAAGGCTCCCAAGAAGTCGAAGAAGTCGGCAAGGTCGACCTCGGTGTCCCCCGTGAGGTCGGCACACGGGAGCGACTGGTCGAAGCAGTTCAGGAACTCGAAGAAGTCGGCTAGGTCGACGGAGCCGTCGTGTGTGACGTCGGCGTGGAGGTGGGTCGCGAAAAGGGAAGGCGAGCCGGTGGCGTTGGTGGAGCCCGCGATGTTGGTCGCGGTCACGCGCCAGTAGTAGGTGCTGCACTCCTGCAGAGCACCGGCGGGCGGCGTCCACTGCGTCGCGGAGAGCCCCGTCGCGGAGGCGACGACGTTCACGAGTGCGGGATCGGTCGCGATGACGATCGCGTATGAGGAAGCACCGATGGACGTGGCCCATGAGAAAGTCGCGTTGGTCGCGACGTCAAAGCCGCCCGCAACGGGAGAGGTCTGCGTGAATCCGGGAGGCGCCGAGGGCGTCCACATGAAGGCGAGCGAGCGGTTCAGGGTATTGGTGGCTTCACCGACGACCTGGCCCGTGATGGGATCGACGCCGTGGGCGTAGGAGAAGAGGTAACCCGCGGGGAGGAACTGATGCAGGTCGATGGCGACGCCGTTGACCCAGGCAAAGGCGTGCGTGCGGCCGCTGGTGGAGGGACCTGAGCCTGAGCCGCACACGATGCCAGCGCCGACGCCCTCGGCCCAGGACTCGGTCAGGAATGCGGGGTGCAGATCAACGACGGACTCGGCGGAACCGGCCCAGATGACGGCGTGGCTGAGGTTTCCGCTGGCGGCGCTGTAGGCGGCGCCGGCCTGGTAGTTCGCGTCCATGCCGTAGGCCTCGGTGGAGTCGAACGCGCCGTTCAGGTCGATGGCGGACTCGGGCGTCGCGGTCCAGAGGATCGCGTGATCGACGGAGCCGACGGAGGCGAGACCGATTTGTCGTCCGCCGACTGCGCCATAGATGTGTGAGGTATCAAAGCCCGCGGGGTGGAGGTCGACCGCGGAGAACGCGGTGCCGCTCCAGAGCATCGCGTGGATGATCCCGCCCGCGGTGGCCTGGCCTGCCTGGAACTCACCATCGGTGGCGTATGCGGCGGAGACGTCATAGCCCGGGGGATTGAGGTCGACCATGGAGGCAGCGGTTCCGGTCCAAAGCATGGCGTGGAAGCCGAAACCGGTGGCTGCGCCGCTCGCGGTGCCGACCTGTTGGCCCGGGCCGACGCCGAGGGCGAAGCTTGTTCCCCACCCTGCGTTGGTCAATGCGACCGCGGAGGCGGGCGTGCCCGACCAGAGCGCCGCGGTCTGGATGCTGCCTCCGCCGGCGTTGCCGACTTGCTTGCCGTTGTAGGCGGTCCAGGCACGGCTCACCGACGCGCCGCTCGGATTGAGCAGCTTGGAGGTGAACTGCGCCTGCGCCGCTCCCGACCAGAGGGCGAGCCCCGCGACCGACACGAGCAGGGAGATGGATGTGGCGCGAGCGCGGGATGCCATGATCGGTTCCTTCTACACAAGAGCGACGACTGGTCCGAACGACGTCGGCTTGGCGACAGACGCCAGTTGCGCCGACGCCGGTGAGCCTAAAGGCCAAAGCTCGTATCGATGTGTGCGAATCTTGGTTCCGGCGCAGATCCGATGGGTCCCCGGGGGCACTTCGCGTTTTGCACTGCACGTTTTGCGGAACGCACCCGCTGCGGCGCGGGATTCCCCGGCAGCGTCGCGGGATTCTCCGCATGTGCTCAGGAACGGGGCGTGTGCGTCGCCCTCGCTGCGGCTCGACGCGCCACGCCTTCGGCGTCCATCGGCGTCGCGGGCGAGCGGAAGATTCCGAGGTAGGCGTGCCAGGGGCCGACCTGATCCTCGTACTGAGCCGCAAGCGCTCTGGAGATCTGCGCCAGGTGGTTGAGGTCGTGGACGGTCCAGGTGGAGAGAAGCTGCGCGATGGTGACGGAGCCAAGCGCGGGGTGACGGCCGCGACGCGCCAGATCGGCGGGCGAGAGCTGGAAGGCTTGGAGCGCCGTCAGGCTCTCGGAGCGTCTGGCTGCGAACTCATCGAGAAGAACGCCCATGCTCTTGCCGCGACTTGCCTCGAACTGCGCGTATCGGTCGTAGGGCGTGAAGGGCGCCTGCTCGCCGTGCGCGAGGATGTGGCGCACGCGGGGGATCCAGTCGGATTCTTCACCTGAGATGAGATGGCCCACGATGTCGAAGGTGCTGAAGGTGTCCTTGCCGTAGGTGCCATCGGTCCACGCGGCGTCGAGATGGCCGAGCAAGGCGCGGAGCGTCGCGGGCGTGGAGCTGAGGATCTGGATCGCTTGTGGGAGTGAGAACTGCATGCGTGGGGAGCTCCACGATTCGGGCGATGGCGAGAGTCAGGAGCCGGAGCGAACGAGGAAGTTGTATCGTCCCGAGCCGACGGGAACTTCGGTGACGCCATTGGGCGAGGACGTTGGAACGTTCGGGACGGCCTTGGCGAGCGGCTGCCCATCGAGAACGATGGCGTCGATGGAGTTCGACGGAAGAGCAACGACGGCGTTCATGTTCGGCGGGATCGTCACGCTAACGGTCAGGCCCTGACTGGTCGCGTCCCATCGGCACTTGATCTCGCCTCGGATCGATTGGTACGTGCCAGCGGCCCATGTGACGCCCGGACCCGGGTGCGCCTCGATGCGCACGCTCCCAAAGCCCGGAGAAGTCGGGCGGATGCCCACCATCGTGCTGAACATCCACTCCCCCACCGCGCCGATCGCGTAGTGGGCGAACGAGTTCATGCCCGGGTCCTGGTATCCACGGCCTTCGACGAATCCGTCCCAGCGTTCCCAGATCGTGGTGGCGCCGTGGTCGATCTCATAGCCCCACGAGGGCATTTTGCGGTTGAGGATCAGGCGATAGGCCTCGTCGTTGCGGCCGCGCGTGGTGAGCTGGTCCATGAGCGGGAGCGTCGAGTGGAAGCCCGTGGAGATCTGACCTTGGTAGGGTTCGAATCGCGCGACCATCCGCTCGACCGCCTTGGGAATGAGCGGCTCGGGGATGAGCCCGAAGTGGAGCGCGAGCGCGTATCCCGCCTGGGTGTCGCCCTCCATGAGTCCATCGGGCGAGACGTAGGACTTGATGAACGCCTCACGGATCTGGTCCGCGAGCGCGGCGTACTTGGCGGCATCGTCAGCATTTCCGAGAACGCGGGCCATGTCGGAGACGATGCACGTCGACCGGTAGAAGAACGCGGTCGCGAAGACATGCTTGGGGACCTCCGCGCCCTTGGCGGGCCAGCCCTGGAGTTTCAGGGTGTCGGCGTTGAGCCAGTCGCCGTAGTCATTGCCGCGCGCGTGTTTCCAGAGCAGGTCGGGGTTCTTGGATCGGATGTACTCGATCCAGCGGACCGCAGCGGGGTATTGGTCGGCGAGTATGCGGGTGTCGCCGTACCACTCGTAAGCGACCCACGGGACGAAGACGCCGGCGTCTCCCCACGCGGGCACGCCTGAGAAGCGAGCGGCGGGGTCGAAGGGATGGGGCGCGAAATCCGGGAACCGCCCATCGGGAGCCTGGGCGTCGCGTGTGTCGGGAACCCACTTGGTGAAGAACGCGGCCATGTCCATGTTGGCGCAGGCGGTGGGCGCGAAGGCGAGGATGTCGCCCATCCAGCCGCAACGCTCGTCGCGCTGCGGGCAATCGGTGGGAACGCCGACGAGATTGGCGCGCTGGGTCCAGAGGATGTTCGCCCAGAGCTTTTCGAGCATGGGCTCGGAGCAGGAGAACGAGCTGACTTCCGGGGCTGCGGAGTTCGCGACGCATCCGGCGATGTTCTCGACGGTGACGTCATCGAGCCCGGTGACTTCGACGTAGCGGAAACCGTGGTAGGTGAACGTCGGCTCGTAGCTGAACGCGTCCGCAGATCCGGGGATGAAGCGGTCGGTCTGGGCCGCGCGACGGAGGTTGGCGGTGTAAATCGTGCCGTCGGGATTGAGCACTTCCGCGTGTCGGAGTGTGATCGTCGTGCCGGGCTTGCCTTTGGCGGTGAGGCGGCACCAGCCGACCATGTTCTGGCCCATGTCGACGACGAACACGCCGGGCTTTGGCTGGGTCACGCCGATCGGCTTGAGCGTTCGCATGACGCGGATCGGCTCGTTGGGCTGCGCGACCACGCGTGCGGTGGTCGGCGGGTATACGCGGGCCTGGGTCCACGCGGCGGCGTCAAAGCCCGGCTTGTCCCAGCCTGGCATGGAGCGGCGGTCGTCGAAGGTTTCGCCGTCGTAGATGTCGTTGGCGCGAATCGGGCCCTCGAGCGAGCTCCGCCAGGATTCATCGGTCACGATGGACTCGGATGAGCCGTCCTGATACTCGATGACGAGCCTGGCCATGAACTGCGGGAGACGCCCGTAGATCGCGCGGGGTGGGCCTCCCGGCACGATCCAGGAGAGACCGATCTTGCCGGCGTACCACCCGTCTCCGAGCACGACGCCAACACAGTTTGCGCCGGCTTTGACGCGGGCGGTGACATCGCAGGCCTGGTATTGCAAGCGCTGGTGATAGTCCGTCCACTCGGGCGCGAGACATTGGTTGGCGACGCGCTCGCCGTTGAGATGCAGGTCGTAGAGCCCGAGGGCGGTGGCGTACAGGATCGCGCGGGCGACCGGCTTGGCGGCGGCGAACTCCCTGCGGAGCATCGGGGCCGGAAGCGGATCCACGCCCTTCTCGGGAGCGGGTGTCGCGTCGCCGATCCACTTGGCGCCTCCCCACTCCTGCTCATTCTGGAGACCCACGCACCACGTGGCGGTCGCGCTTCTGCTTGAGGCGCGATCCTGGTTATCCCAGACCTCCACGGTCCACTCGACCCGATCACGCGGACGCAGCGGCGTTCCGGCGTACTCGATCTGCGCGGCTTGCGAAGACGCGACCTTGCCGGAGTCCCAGGCAAGGGTTCGCTGGCCCTTGGGGCCGAGCACGAAGCACTGGACCTGGTAAGCGGTCTGTGCGACACCTCGGGCTTGCTCGTCAGCGTCGACAAGCTCCCAGCTCAGGCGCGGGCGCGAAGCGTCCACAGCCAGCGGCGAGGCCAGGTACTCGCATCGCAGGTTGACCGGCTTCGGTGCCTTGCGAGTCTCATCGCTGTGTGCGGAGAGCGCGATCGAGGCTGCACTGACGACAAAGAGCAGCGCCTGGGAGAGCATCCGAAACAGGCTACGCCTGGGCTTGGTGGGCATGTGGTCCTCGATGTCGGCGGATGGGCCGCGTGGTCCGAGTGTACCTGACCGCGGACACCAAGTTCTCCATCTTGCCGGTCTTTCCTGCCTGCAATCAAGATGGTGAATATGCCCAAAGGGACGTGCGCGGCAAAGCGCGATCAGCGGGCGCAGTTCTTGATTGACGGATGGCTTTTCCTAGAGTGAATCCCCATGAATCACAAGCTTCATACGGTTCTTTGCGCCGCGAGCATCGTCGCGTCCGGGGCGGCCTCCGCGGACATTCTGAACTTCCGCGACTGGCTTGATGCCAACCCGTCAACGCCCAACTCCTCGAGCAACGAGTGGTACGGGACAACGGGTGTCGGCGGGACCATGATGGTCTCGGATGGCGTGAGCTGGACCTCGCCTGGCTTCTCGTTCAGCACGCCGCTGATCGGACCTCGCGTTGATGTCGGCACCAACGGTGGCGCCGCGGGACCGGCGACCTTTGCGGCGTCCTGGGTTCACCCGGGCGCGGGCGTTCCGGCGGTTCTCGTGTTCGCTCCCAGGATCACGACGTGGGTCGGCTCGGTGGACGTGAAGTCCGAGCTCATCCTGAATGGTCTGTCGGGCAACGGCGTGACGATCTCGGTCTCGAGCCTCATTGGTGGAACGCCCACGAATCACGGGACGATCACGCTGACCGGCGTAGACTCGCGTGAGGATTCGTTCAGCCTCGGCGGGCTCGTCCAGATGAGTCCGGGGGACACGATCTCGATCGTCTTCGGTGACAATGGCTCGTACCTCTACGACCACGTGAACTTCAACGTGTCGATGGCGGTGCCTGCGCCGGCGAGCGTGGGCGTGCTGGGCCTCACGACGGTGCTCGCGGTGCGTCGACGTCGCTGACACGTTTGTGTGACAACAACAAAGCCGCGCCGACGGTCGTCGTCGGCGCGGCCTTTTTGCGTGATCCACGAGTCGCGCTTACTTGACCTTCTGGACCGCGGGCGGCTTCCAGGTGCCCTTGCCTGCCGGCAGGATCGAGGGCGCACCGGTCTTGGGCCAGTACAGCCTCATCACCATGTAGGCCTCGCCGTTGGGGGCCGGGAGCCAGTTGGACTCCTTGTCCGCACCGGGCGAGTCCTTCTGGATGTAGATCGTGAGGGAGCCGTCAGCGTTGGTCTTCAGCTGAGGCAGCATGGGCGAGTTGATGAGGAACCTGTTCATCGGATTGGCGATGAGCAGCTGGGTCTTGCCGTCGTACATGGTGACGGACCAGAAGGAGTTGACCGGAGGCATCTGGCCCTTGGGGAAGGTGAGCGTGTAGTTGTGCTTGCTGGTGTCGATGACTTCGCCATCGGCGGTCCAGCGGGTCATGGGGTACATGGCCTCTTCGGCGTCGTTGCCGTAGATCCCCGCGGTGGCCGCGGCGGCGCGGAGCAGCCAATCGCCGTGATAGAAGCGGCGGTCGCCGAACGCGGCGCCCACGCGCCAACCGTTGATGCTGGTGCCGACCTCTTCGGTCTTCTGCTTGACCTTGGCCTCACCGGCCTGAACGCCCTCGATGATGGCCTTCTTTTCTTCCGGCGTGAGCTCCGCGTGCTTGCGGGTCGCGCCGGGGCCGATTCCGAGGTGGGCGAGCTTGGCGCGGATCGCCTGCTCTTCCGGCCCGGGGGGAGCGAACTGAAGGCAGAAGCCCAGGTACTGGAAGAACTCGGTCTTGGCGAGCTCCTTGGAGAACTTGGGCCAGGCAATCGCGGGGGCCGCGGCGGGAGCGGGCGTGCCCAGGTAGGCCGAAAGGGGACGGACCTTGTATCCGGCCTGGACGCGCTCGACGTTGGGCATGTCGCCAGCGTTGAAGAGCTGGGTGCGGAAGACCGTCAGGCCGAACTGCGTGGTCGCGCGGAAGACCTTGGAGATGCCCTTGGGAGTCTGTCCCTTCCAGTCGGGTCCGACGACCATGTAGTCGCCCGCGTCGTTGCCAGTGGCGCGGCTGCCGATGTAGCCGTAGTTGAACGTGTTCCCGTCGCAGAGCATCACAGAGTAGTAACGCTCCTTCTCGACCTTGGGGACGGAGATGACGATGGGCTCGGCGCGGAGGTCGAGCCAGCACATGGAGTAGGGCGTATCGCTGTTGGGGGTGACGATGGTCGTGTCCTTGTCGGTGAAAACACGATGCTCGTTCGAGAGCTGGTTGAACTCAGCCTTCCACTGACCCGAGTTGCGGTCGAGGACAAACTCGGACATGACGCCGAAGTTCATGACGATGGGAAGGCCGTAGATGTACGCCTCCTCGGCCAGGGCTTTGATCTGCTCGAGAGACGCGGGATTTCCCGGGGCCGGGGTCGACACCTGGGATGAGGTGGAGTGGTGAGAGGCGCAGCCGGAGAACGCGGTCAGCGCCGCGGCGGCGGAAAGAACGCAGGCGAGCTTCTTCATGAAATCTCCGTAATGAACAGCACTTGCAGAAACGGCGCGATCCAGCGCGGAAGCGGAGTCGCCCCGCGCGGACCCGAGGGTCCACAGGGTTGAATGCTAACCGCCCCGGGACGGAGATGCACCCGAGAACGGAGGGGCATCGAACCGTCGGCATTCGGTAGTATGCCCGCGGCGTCCCGGGAGTATCGGGGCGTCCAACTCAGGGGCCCCGAGATGAACGCGACACCGACAAGCAGTGATTCCGCAGCGCAAGGTTCCGGACTGACGCCGATCGAGACGCGAACGCTGCTCGAGCGCATCGTGATCGCAGTTGAATCAAATCAGAAGCAAGGCCGCGTCGAGCTCATGATCGCGATCGTGATTTCGATCGCGACGCTCGGCTCGACCTGGTGCGGCTATCAATCGCAGCTCTGGAGCGGGGCCTCCAGCTCGGCGCAGACCGACGCGGATGCGGCGGAGCGCGAGGCCGAAGAGAATGTGCTGCTCGCGTTCCAGCTTCGCACCCAGCACGGGATGCTCCTGATCGAGTACTGGAGAGCACTCCGCTCGGGCGACACCAAGGGCGCGGAGACGTTCCTCGATCACATGCCCGCGATCCTCCAGCAGGCGACCAAGGCGAGCATCCGCGACGGGATCCTCAAGAATCCGGAAGTTCCCGGGCCTTTGCAGCGACCTGAGTACAGGCTCGCGGAGGATGTGCTCGCCAAGAAGAAGAAGGAAGAGGCCAAGCGTCTGAAGAGCGAGGCCGCCAGCGCGGGATCGATCTCGACGACCTATGTGCTGCGCACCCTCATGTTCGCGTCAGTGCTCTTCTTCGGCGGCATCGGCGGCACATTCGATGATCGACGCATTCAGACGGCCCTGGCGTTTGTCGCCCTGGCGGTCCTGCTCGGGACGCTCGGGCTTGTGATCCCGCTCCCGGCGTACACCGGATAACACCGGGAGCATCTGGGCTGCGGTCGGCCGGTCCACCCATTTTCAGGGAGACCGGACGGTCACCAATTTGCGGCAGATTGAATGGTCTCAGGTCTGTACGGGTCGGTCGGTGAAGTGGCGCGCGAGGGGTCCCGATAAGTCCCTCGTGAGCGTCCAATGAAGAACCCGATCAACGTCTTTCGGCTGCTGGTTGAAATCGTGCTCTCGGTCGCCTCGGCCGAGTTCGTGGTGATGCTCATTCTGCCGCTGATCGCGCGAGGCGTGGGCGAGACAGTTGAGGCTGCATTCGACGCGACGATGCTCGCGATCATCGCTGGGCCCGTGATCCTTTGGCGTGTTCGCGCCGCAATCCGCCGGACACAGCTGCCGGATTCGACGCCGGCAAGCGCCCGTGATCTGAGGCTTCGTCTGGCGGTCGTTGGTGTGGTGCTGGGCGGGTCGGCCACCGCGATCCTGACCGAGATCAGTCTTCATCGCTCGGCCTACCTGGAGGCGCACAGCCGGTTTGATCGGCTGGTGGAACGTGAGGTTCGGCAGATCCAGGATCGGGCCAATCGCGTCTTCTACGGCTTGAACGGCGCCCGCGCCTTGTACGCCGCAAGCCAGCAGGTGGAGCGTCGGGAGTTCCAGGCGTACGTCGCGGCCCGCGATCTTCCTCGTGAGTTTCCCGGGGTGATCGGGATGGGCGTGCTCAAGCGCACGACGCACGCGGCGCTGGAGGGCTTCACTGACATCGAGCGGGGCGACGGGGCGCCGAGCTTCGTCGTCAAGCCCAGCGCGCACGGCTCGACGCTCGGTGAACTCTACATCGTGACCAACTGCTTCCCGCAGCCCGTGAATGAACTGCTCTGGGGGCAGGACTTCGGCGCCGATCCGGTCCGTCGCGAGGCGATCGAACGCGCCATCGCGACCGGAAGCCCCACGACGTCTGCGCGGCTCGTGAACAGCTCCGGCGGCACAGACTTTCTTTATCTGGTCCCGGTGTTCCGGAACGGGTCCAGACCCCACAACCCAGACGAGCGTCGCAAGGACTTGGAAGCGATTGTCTTCGCGATGGTGGATCTCGAACTGGCGCTCTCCGGGCTCGACAGTCCGGAGGCTCGCGAGATCGATCTGGAGTTGTTCGACGGAGACAACCTTTCGCTCGCGTCGCTCCTTCTGGACCGCGACGGGGACCTCGAGGGCCGTCCTGACTCGGCGCTTGAGGAGCACGACCGCGCCCGGTTCTTCCGAACGACGGCGCCGATCCGCGTCGGGGGACGGACCTGGACCGCTCGCCTTCATACGTCCGAACTGTTCGACGCCGAGGTCAACGCGTGGTTGGCGCCGGCGACGGGCATCGGCGGGATTCTGCTCTCCATTCTGGCCGCGGCGGCGCTCTGGAACATCGGCACCGCGCGTGACCGTGCCGAGGTGATTGCCCGGCAGCGCACCAGTGAGCTGCAAGACGCTTTGCGCGACGTGCAAGCCTTCCGAGACGCTCTGGAAGATAAGTCGATCGTTTCTGAGACCGACGAGCACGGCACGATCGTCGCGGTGAACGACCACTTCTGCAGGATCAGCGGCTACGCACGCGAGGAGCTCATCGGCGGAGACCACAAGGTCCTGTCCAGCGGCGTGCATCCGAGCTCGTTCTGGCAGGATCTCCGCAAGGAGCTCGCGGCCGAGGGATGTTGCAGACGACAGGTGTGCAATCGCGCCAAGGACGGGAGCCTCTACTGGATCGAGATGATCGTGGTCCGGTTCGCGGGCTCGGGCGGACGCGGGGAACGCCTGGTGTCGATCTGCTTCGACATCACCGCACAGAAGCAGGCCGAACGTCGCCTGAGACTCGTGATCGACACGGCCCTGGACGCGGTGGTCGCGATGGACGGGTCGGGCGTCGTCTCCGAATGGAACCAGCAGGCGGAGAAGACCTTCGGGTGGACGCGTGAAGAAGCGATCGGACGCCCGATGGATGAGCTCATCATCCCCGAGGAGTACCGGGCACGGCATCGCGCCGGGCTGGCGCGATATCTGCAGGGTGGCGAGCCGCGCGTGCTCGGAAAGCGGGTCGAGATTCCGGCGCTGCGCAAGGATGGTCAGCGGATCACGACCGAGCTTGCGATCACGGCCTTGCGATCGGACGAGCACGGCGCGTGCGGCGGCGTTTCCTTCAACGCGTTCCTGCGAGACATCAGCGATCGGAAGAAGGCTGAGGCAGAACTGGTGGCGGCACGCAACAGGGCCGAGTCTGCCAGTCGGACCAAGAGCGAGTTCCTGGCCAACATGAGCCATGAGATCCGCACGCCGCTCACCGCGATCCTGGGCTTCGTGGACCTTCTCCGCGAGGACGGGGAGCTCTCCCTGGCCGCCGACCAGCGGGGGCAGGCGATCGACACCATCCGCAAAGCGGGACAGCACCTGCTCACGATCCTCAATGACATCCTTGATCTGTCCAAGATCGAGGCGGACCGCTTGAAGATCGAGCGGGTTGACACGCCGCTGGTGGCGCTGCTTGCGGAAGTCGCGAGCCTGTGCCGTCCTCGGGCGGCGGGGAAGGGCGTCGAGCTGGTCGCGTGCGCGGACTCGATGATTCCAGACCGGATCCTGAGCGATCCGACGCGTCTGCGCCAGATCATCATGAACCTGGTGGGGAATGCTGTGAAGTTCACCGAGCATGGCGCGGTGCGGGTGCATGCGAGCACAACGACCGATGCGCGCGGGCTCATGCTGCACATCGACGTGCAGGACACCGGGGTGGGGATGACCGCGGAACAGGCGGAGCAGCTCTTCCAGAACTTTGCGCAGGCGGACGCGAGCACGACACGCAAGTTCGGAGGCACGGGCCTGGGGCTGGTCATCTGCCGTCGTCTGGCGACTCTGATGGGAGGCGACGTCCGCCTGGTGCACTCGGAGCTTGGTAAGGGCTCCCGCTTCAGGCTTTCGCTACCCATCGAACCCGCACAGGGAGCGGTGCTGACCGATCGGATCGATGCGATTTCGGAGACGACACGGGACGCGGGTGAACACCGGGCCCTCGCACTCCGCGGGAGAGTTCTCCTCGCGGAGGACGGCGTGGACAATCAGCGGCTCATCTCTTTCCATCTGCGGAAGGCGGGCGCCGAGGTCGAGATCGCGCCCAACGGGCTGGTGGCCCTGGAGATGCTCCGCGCCGCCGAAGCGTCGGGAAGACCCTTTGAGCTGCTGGTGACGGACATGCAGATGCCCGAGATGGATGGTTACTCGCTGGCGTCGCGACTCCGGGAGGAGGGGAGCCAGATCCCGATCATCGCATTGACCGCGCACGCGATGGCGGAGGATCGGGCTCGCTGCATGCAGGCGGGGTGCAACGACTACGCGACCAAGCCGATCGACAAGAAGCAGTTGCTTGGCACCTGCGCCCATTGGCTCGACACGCGCGCCCAGCGGAACGCGGCCTAGCTTCTGGCAGATGGAGTTGGCGAGCGTCGCCCCGGTGTCGGAGAGATGCCCATCGGTGCGAAGGAGCCCACCACGCGCTCACGCACAAACGCGGCCAGAGCCTCCACATCGGCCAGCCTCGGAAACGACGCGCGGACGCAGATGCCGATGCGCCGGGATGGCGTGCGATCGTCAAACTGACGGACTTCCACGAGCTGGCCCAGTTCGGGTGTCAGCCGGCAGGACAAGGCAGGGAGCAACGAATAGCCCTCTCCAGCGCCGACCAGATACTTGAGCGTTTCCAAGCTGGCCGCGACGACGCGCGGCCTGTCCCCACCGCGATACCCGCAGACCGCCAGGGCCTGATCGCGAAGACAGTGCCCTTCCTCAAGCAACACCATGTCCGCGGCGCTGAGGCTCGAGGGCACGAGCCTCGGGATGGACGCCAGATGGTGACCACGGGGCACGACCAGAACAAATGGCTCGTCGAACAGCGGCAGCTCGCGGACGCCATCGGCCTGGAGCGGGATCGAGAGAAGGGCGGCGTCGATCGTGCCGTCCCGGAGCTGCTGGTTAAGGATCGCGGTCTGCTGCTCGCTGATGACCAGCGGCGGCACCGCGTGCGTTCCCGGGTTGCGGGCCAGCAGATGAGGCACTAGATAGGGCCCGAGGGTCGGGATCACGCCGAGCTTCAGGGGAGCAGCGGAGGTTCCCGCGGCAGCTTCCGAGGCCAGGGCGCGGGCCCGCGCGATGAGGTCTCGCACGAGAGGCAGCAGACGTTCACCGGCGCTGGTGATGAGAAAACGCCGTCCGGTGCGTTCGAAGAGCTCGACGCCGAGGAGTAACTCGGCTTTGCGCACTTGGGCCGAAAGGGTGGGCTGGGCGATGCCGAGCGAGAGCGCGGCACGCCCGAAGTGGCCCGCGTCGGCCACCGCGACGATCGCTTCCAAGTCCCGGATGGAGAGGTCGGCCAGATTCATCGGACTTCCCGATCATAGCCATTGTTCTCATCGATTGGATCGATCGGCTTCTCGGGCTTAACGTCGTGTCCAGCCGGAGGTTCCGGCCAGACCAAGGAGACCCCATGTCCACGAACGCCATGTCCAACCAAGCCAAGGGCGATTCCGCCAAGTGTCCCGTCCTGACGACCGCCAACGGTGCGCCGATCGGCGTGCAGCAGGCCCTCACGGCTGGCCCCAGGGGCCCGCTGCTGATGCAGGACGTGGCCCTGCTCGAGCAGATGCAGCACTTCAACCGCGAGCGGATCCCGGAGCGCGTGGTGCACGCCAAAGGCAGCGGCGCGTACGGCACGTTCACGGTCACGCACGACATCACGCGGTACTCAAAGGCGGCCCTGTTCTCCAAGGTGGGCAAGAAGACCGAGTGCTTCCTGCGCTTCTCCACGGTCGCCGGCGAACGCGGCGCGGCCGATGCGGAGCGCGACGTGCGGGGCTTTGCCCTGAAGTTCTACACCGAGGAAGGCAACTGGGACCTGGTGGGGAACAACACGCCGGTGTTCTTCGTGCGCGACCCCTACAAGTTCCAGAACTTCATCCACACGCAGAAGCGGCACCCGCAGTCCAACCTCCGCGACATGGACATGCAGTGGGACTTCTGGTCCCAGTGCCCCGAGGCCCTGCACCAGGTGACGATCCTCTTCAGCGATCGAGGCATCCCGGCGACCTACCGCCATCTGAACGGCTACGGCAGCCACACGTTCTCGCTCATCAACGCCATCGGCGAGCGTGTCTGGTGCAAGTTCCACTTCAAGACGCGTCAGGGCATCAAGAACATGACCGACGAAGAGTCGGCCGCGACCATCGCGCAGGATCGTGAGAGCCACCAGCGCGACCTGTTCCACGCGATCGCCAAGGGAGAGTTCCCGAAGTGGCGTGTGTGCATCCAGGTGATGACCCAGAAGCAGGCCGACGAGTTCCGCTGGAACCCGTTCGATCTGACGAAGGTCTGGCCGCACAAGGAGTTCCCGCTCATCGAGGTGGGCGAGCTCGAGCTCAACCGCAACCCGCAGAACTACCACGCGGAGGTGGAGCAGGCGGCGTTCAAGCCCAGCGCGCTGGTGCCCGGGATCGGCCCCTCGCCCGACAAGATGCTCCAGGCCCGCCTGATGAGCTATGCGGACACGCACCTGCACAGGCTGGGCGTGAATCACCACCAGATCCCGGTGAACCGTCCCCGCTGCCCGGTCATGAACTACATTCGCGACGGCGCGCTCGCGGACGGGTCCTACGGCTCGGCTCCGAACTACTGGCCCAACACGATTCCGACCGCTCCCAAGCCCGACCCGTCGTTTGCCGATCCCGCGTGGAACCTGGGAACGACGATCGTCGACCGCTTCGACAGCACCCAGGATCACGACGACTTCACGCAGGCGGGCAATCTGTACCGCATGTTCGACGATGCGCACAAGGATCGCCTGACCAGCCGCATTGCCGGCGGGTTGGGGCAGGCGCGCCGCGACATCCAGGAGCGCATGGTGTGCCACTTCTACCGCGCTGACGCGGACTACGGCACTCGGATCGCCAACAAGCTCAAGATCGATCTCAAGGGCTTCCTTGAGCACGCCAAGTCGGGCCGCCCGGTCCACGCCTGACTTGATCCACAGACACGCCTGACAACGACAGCGCCCCGCGATCTCCCGATCGCGGGGCGTCTTGCTTCTCCCCCACTACTTCCGCGACAGGGCGTCACGAATCTGTGGCAGATACGGGCTGCGGGCGAGATTCTCTTCGATCGCCGCGCGGAATGCCGCCCTTCCGGGAACGTCATCAGGCCAGGCCGCGTTGAAGAACTCCCAGGCTTCCTGCTCGTGCCCGGAGTAGATCATCGCGATGGGCAGTCGCCAGAAGTCCGTGGCGCCGTCGATCACATCCGATGGCTCGAAGGGTGCTGGGCCCTGATGGGCACGGGCGATGGCTTGGAGTCGCTCGATGTCCGCGTCCCGCTCCGCCTTGGGAGGCAAGGGCATGCGCTGACGAGCCGCATCAATCGTTAGACGCCCATCGGCAAGACGCAGCGCGACTCCGACGTGCGCCGAGCCAACATAGGACGCGTGCCAGTAGTCCCAGATGTCGTCGTTGACGTCGATGAGGGTGTTGGGCCGCCCATCGGGAAGCGTCACGCGTTCGAAGTGTGCGCCATGGGCCGAGTCGATGGTTGCGATCAGTCTGGGGTGCTCGCTCAGGCTCAGGATGAAGTACGTCCAGCAGCAGTGCGCACCGCCCGAGAACGCCTCGATGACGAGATCAGGCTGTGCATCTCCATCCAGATCCTGGCTGCCATTGAACTCGGGCGTATCTTCGGGGAAGGGGGCGATGCGGTAATCCGCTTCATCGAGAATCAGGCGACCCGCGACTTCCACGGTCACGCGCTCTTCGATCGCAACGACCGGCACACGGAAGGCGGAGAAGAAGCGTTCGACTCCAGGGGGAACATCGAAGGGCCGTGAGACCACGATTCGGGTACGGCCCTGCTGCACATCGGTCACAGACTCGCCCCGTGGAAGCAGCGCCTGAACAATCACAGCGGCTCGCATCGGAGCCAGCTTCATCCCGGCGAGCGCCAGGAGCGGGAGGAAGAGCGCAAGACTTATCGCCAGAGCGAGCGTCAGTCGCACACGGCTCCGACGTTCGACCACCAGGTCCGTGCGGCCGCACTCGGGGCAGAGACCGGGCGTGACGCCACGCAGGTCATAGCCGCAACCCGGACAGGCCCAGCTTGGACGGCGGATCCGGCGCAGGGTGCGAAGCAGAGCAATGAGCCCGGTCAGGGAGAAGAGGCCCGCGATGGTCCAGGATGCGACGAGCACGCGCGGAGTATCGGCCCCAGCGGGCGATCCGCGTGAATCGGCACATCCACTTGGGCCGCGCGAGGCGAGGTGAAGGCGCGACGAGGAATGGCCTCATCGACGCCCGGCGGTCAACTCCGTGAGGATGGCGTGCGCGACACGCACTCTGGGCTCGCTCGGGAAGGCCCGGTTGGCGAGCACGACGACGCCCACTTGAAGATCGGGCACGTACGCAACATACGCGCAGAACCCGTTGGTCGAGCCGGTCTTGTTGTAGAGGATCGCTCCGTGCAGCTGGCGCGGCGGCTCCACATCATTCGGCTTGAGTGCGATCTCCCGCGAGTTCCCACCCACAAGATCATCAACGGGGACGGGAAATGCGTACATCTCCCAGCCGAGCCCCTGGGTCATCGGACCGACGGAGTAGCGAGGGACCCGGGTCTGGGCGATCGCACGCGTCCATGTGGGGTCACGCTGCGGCTGCATGAGCGCCTGAACGTACTTGGCCAGGTCCGACGCGGATGCGCGGATGCCGTAGGCCTCGGAGCCGAGCGCCCCGGGCCTCACTCGGGCCGGCTGATTCTCATCCGAGACGCCCCACGCGTATCGAGGCAGCATGGAGTCGGGCACCCGCAGAAATGTCTGGCGCAGATCAAAGGCGGGAAAGAACTGGTCGGACA
Source organism: uncultured Phycisphaeraceae bacterium (assembly GCA_964531675.1). Lineage (GTDB taxonomy): Bacteria > Planctomycetota > Phycisphaerae > Phycisphaerales > UBA1924 > CAZHFW01. The sequence continues at coordinate 28,827 of CAZHFW010000025.1, forward strand.
TCATCGCGTCGAAGTCGGATCCGAAGCTTCGAGCGACCAGATACCCAAAGAGGGCGATGCTCGGGTTGGAGTAGACGCGTTGCGAGCCCGGCTCGGCCGAGGGTGACCACGACTGAAAGTACTTCAGTGCGTCCTGCTCGCTGGCCACCCCGTCGGGGAACTGCAAAGGCAGACCGCCCGGGGTGTACGTGGCCAGCTGCAGCATCGTGATGTGATCGAACGCGCTTCCCGCAAGCTCCGGGGCCAGGCTCGATGCGGGAGACTCAAGCGTGAATGCGCCCCGTTCCACCTGATACGCGCCCATCAAGGCGGTGAACGTCTTGGTCACCGACCCGATCTCAAAGAGGGTCTCTGGCGTGACCGGCTCCTCATCTCCTTGCGATGCGACACCCGCGCAGATGAACTCGATCCTGCCTTGATCGATCACGGCGACCGCCATGCCCGGCACCTCGTGCTCCAGCATGACAGGCTTGATCTGATGCTCGACAGAGCGATGGAGGTCATGCCCGCCGGAGGATCGACAACCCCCGAGGCACATGATCGCCAAGGCGACCAACAGACCATGTCCCGGGATCCGGGCGAGCGTTGAGTATGCGTTGAGTCCGCGGCGGCGCATCGTGCCTGTAGCATCGGACGATCGCCTCGCGGCGGACGGAACTTTCGCTCCCGCCCATGAACGCCGAGCATCGTGCAGCGCCTGCCGCCGATCGGATCGCCCTCTGCTCACATCTCAGAGTGCGAGCGTGTGGATTCGAGGTGCACAACCAGGCCAGACGCGGATGTCATCGATCCGCCGAGGATCACTCGGGCATCGCGATATCGACCGAGTCGAACAGGCCGCCCTTGATGCGGATGACCATCATCTGGGCGGGTCTGGGGGCTTCGGGATAACGCATCTCGCCGAGTTCGTCCGTGAAGGCGCCAGCGGGGAGAAGGGCGGAGTCCGGGCAGCCGAGCTTCTGCATGATCTGTCCGGGGGTCAGGCCCTGAAGCTTGTCGGTCAGAGCGGACAAAGGCTCGGAACCGATGAGCCCGCTCAGCGCGCCGCGCACCTTGAGCGATGAGTAGTCCTCTTGGCAGAGATTCCGGTAGAGCACGTGCGCCAGATCGACTTTCCCGTCCTTGAACCGCACCACGAGGGCGTCTTGTTCGCTTGGCTTGCCTTCGAGGACGCCAAGACCCACACCCTGATCGGTCAGCGTCGGAGCCTGCGTCCACACGCCCCCGATGGCCTTGGTGACTTCATCGAGCGTCATGCCGCGCTGCACTTGGAAGAACGCGAAGTCCGCCAGAAGCAGGCTCGTCCGCGCCGGCGAGGGCGGCGTCTTGGCGTAGGTCTCTGGCCCGAACGTGAGTTGATCGTGCAGCGTGCACTGCGCGAAGACCGGGGTGACGATCTTGGGGTCCACGACAGTCCTCGTCGGATTCTGAGGCTTCCCGGGAGAGACCTTCGCGGACCTGATGGGGACTTCGCGTTCCAGGAAGTACATCAGTTCGTCGAGCTCGATCTTGCCATCCTTCACGCGATCGGCCCGGCACTCGACCAGCGCATCGACCATCGCCTCGGTGAACACGCTCATGCCGCTCTGCCCGACCTGGGAGACCTGATCGGGACGGCAGGCGAGGATGCAATGCACGTCGCGCACCTCGGTGGCGGTGCGCTCAAACCCTTTGTTGTTCCGGCAACAGTCGAGCATCAGGATCTTGACGCCGGCGCGGGACGCGGCCAGATGACGCTTGATCCAGTCGATGTCGACCGAGTCGTCCTGCGCGATCACGACAGACTTCCCATCGATCACGTCGCCGTGGGTCGAGATGTAGATCAGGAGCTGATCCTGCTCGGTCGCGGCACCTGCTGCAGCGGCGATCTCATCGCGGATCGTCGCGGCCTTGGGCTCGATCTTGCCTCCGTCGCAGATGACATCGCACGAGTAGCCGCGCGGGCCGAGCGTCGCGGCCAGCGTCTTGGCGTCGATCACGCACTGCGGCAGCGGGACCTGCGCGATGCCTCGGAAGTTCGCCTGGCCCACCCCGATGAGGAGTGCATGGCGGTTCGTCGGCGCAGCCTCCGCGGGCGCCGCGTCCGGGGCGGCCGGCGGCTCGGAACCGCCGCTCGCGCCGAGCGGACCGGCGCCTTGGGCGAATGACGCCGCCGACACAAGCGTGCCCACAATGACGGCCCGAAGCGTGAAACTCAGCATGAGGCAAGTCTAGCGGCGCGCCGGCATCGCCGGTCGGCGTCTGCCCAGCGTTCACTTGGGGGGATCGCTCTTGAAGAAGTACGCGAGCACCTGATCCGGCGGACGCTTGTTGCGGTCGGCCAGCGCTCGGATCGACTCGCTTCCGGAGGTGGTGGTCAGCCCGTCCTTCTGCATGCTGGCCATGGTCTCGTTGAGATCCGCACCCATCAACTTGGCGACGTCCTGCACCGGGGCTTCCACGAGCTTTCCAACGATCTGCCGGACGTTGATCCCGCGCTGCGCGGGCTTGGGGGCATTGGCCATGAAGAAGCCGATGATGCCCAGCACCGGGATGAGCAGCAGGAACACCCGCGGCTGGCGCAGGTGTTTGAACAGTGATTTACGGTTCTGAAAGATGTGCCCGATTGCCAGCGCACAGAGTCCGACGCCGAGCCAGCCGTGAATGTTCTCCAGAGGCTTGGTCTTGAAGAAGAACTGGAACACGATGCCGGTCGCGCCGACGACCAGAAACGAGAATCCCACGCCGGTGGTCACATACTGACGAAGATTGCCCACAACTCTCCCTTCCGCTGTGATTCCCGCCCGAACTGGCCGGGAAGGACGGCGGAGAGTCTAAGCGAATCGATTCCAGCGCGCACAGCACGCGGCGTCTTGACCCGACCCGGCTTCCTCCGAAGCGAGCGACTTCCGACTCAGCGGGGCCTCGTGGACCACCTGTCCAATCCACGGATGCCCCCAAAGCGGCACTGTGCAGGGCCCGCGCGGATCGAACGCGCATAATCTCACCCATGCAGCAGAGCGATCAGTCGTGGGTCCAGCCCACCACACTTGAAGGCGGCACGTTCATCCGGACAGTTCGACTCGAGCCCCTTGAGCTGCGTCACGCTGCGGGCCTTCTGGCCGCTGCCGATCCGGAGCTCTTCCGCCATTCCATGCAAGCACCGGACGAGTGGTCGCTGACGGGGTTCGAGCGCGACATCCAGAAGATGAACACGCTGCCCGGCGTGGTTCCCTTTGCGATCGTGCTCGCCTCTGGTCCCGACGAGGGCCGCGTGGTCGGCCGGACCACGTTCATGGATATCCGCCCGGAGCATCGCGGCCTCGAGATCGGGCGCACATGGATCTCACGCGCGTGCCACGGCACGCGGGTGAATCCTGAGGCCAAGTACCTGATGCTCCGCCACGCGTTCGAAGCGCTGACCCCAACCGCCATCCGCGTGCAGATCACGACGAGCTCGACCAATCGGCACAGCCAGACCGCGATCGCAAAGCTCGGCGCGGTCTACGAAGGCTCGCTCCGCAAAGCTCGGATCATGCCCCCGGCGCTCGACCGCGCGGATCCCGCGGTTCGAGACTGGGTCTTCTTCAGCATCGTCGACGACGAGTGGCCCGCGGTGCGGGCCACGCTTGAGGCGAGACTCTCCACCACGTCCTCCGGCATCCGAGTCACTCCCTGCCGGGAACACCAGTGGAACGTCGTGCTCGACCTGCTGGCCCGGGTGTACGTGGGTGATGGCTATGTCACGCCCGAGCGAGCGTCGAGCATGTACCGGCGCGAGGTGCTTGAGCGAGCGGGCACCGTACTGGTCGCCTCCGAAGACGGACGCGTCGTCGGAGCAACCATCCTGTTGCATCGCGGAAGCCCGTTGTCCGATCTGGCGGGTCCCGACGAGGCGGAGTTCAGGCTTCTTGCGGTCGATCCGCAATCGCGGGGTCGCGGGATCGGAAACGCCCTTGTTCAGGCATGCATCGAACGCGCCGCCCAGGCTCCGCTGGAGGCACGGAGGCTGGTGCTGTGGACGCAGCCCAGGATGAAGGCCGCCCAGCGACTCTACGAGAAGCTCGGCTTTGTGCGTGACCATGCCCGTGACGCGGGCTTTCGGACGCCGGCGCCGATCGGCCCGAGCGGGACGGCTGTGGAGCGTTGGGTGTACACGCGCCCGCTCGTCACCGGGGGTGCATCCCTGGCCGCGACGCCGCAAGCGTGATCAGTCCGCCTTCACTTCTGGATTGGCGTCTCGGAAGAACAGGCGACCGAGGAAACCTTCCCCGAGCACGCGGTTCAACTCGCGGATCGCGACAAGCGGGAAGAGCGCCACGAGCTTGACCAGCACGCGGGCCAGCAGGGCGTGCCAATCCTCGCCGGTCAGCTCCTGCACGCCGTAGAACAGGCCGTGATGATGCACCAGCCCGCGCACCGTCTGCTCGAGCAGTCCGAACGCCGCGATGCCGACGCCGAAGAACAGGGTCTTGTAGAAGACCGGAACGATGAGCGGGCGGCCGTCAAACCTGGTGCCGAACTTGATCAGGCCGAGGATGAGCACGACCTTGGCGAGCACCGCGGCCTCGACGACGGGGACCCAGTAGTCATCGATCGCGTGGTGTTCCTGCTCAAGAATGAGACGACGGTGCCATGCGAACACGCTGAAGAACACCGCGAGATACGCGAAGATCCGCCAGTAGTCCATGAGCTCGTGGATGAGCTTCTTCTTCCAGCGCGGGCTTGAGTCCTGCTTCGTCATGCAACCCCCTGACAACAGACAGCGCCGAGCGCCATGAGAGACGCCGCGAGTCGATCACGCGTGCCCGCGGGCGCCCACCCGGTCAATCACCGCGGCACACGGGCCTCCATGTCGATCTCGATCATCTGGCCTTGCAGCGCCAGGCCCTCGACCTCGAGCCAGGTTCCGGTTGGGAAGCGTCCCTTGTAGAGCTCGTTGCGATAGCCCGCCACCTTGATGAAGCCCTGCATGTCGGTGGTGTAGATGTTCTCGGCGGTCACGTCCTTGAACGTGCATCCGTAGTGCGCCAGGATCTTGGAGAGATCGCTGTAGCAGTTCTTCATCTGCTGCTCGAGATTCCCGGGGGCGACCAGATTGCCCTTGTCGTCCATGCTCACCGCGCCCGAGATCTTGATGTGGTCCCCGATGCGGACCGCGTGGGAGTAGCCGTATTCCTTCTCGACCTGGGGCCTGAACAGGTAGTACTCGGGCGCGTGCGAGCTGGCGCACCCCGACGTCAAACACACGGACACCGCCAGAACACCCAGAGCAGGACGGAGAGCCATCATGATCGCGAACTCCTGAAGAGGAAACGGACAGAGTCGGACCCTGTGTGGGCCGCTTCGCAGCATACCCGAGGCGTTGGATCGGTTCGGAAGCCCGGGAGGCGACGGCGGTCGATCAGCGCTCGGCTTGGCCGACGCCTCGAGAGCTCTTGGGGACGATCAGTCGTCTCGCTCGACTCTGACCCAGGGGAATTGCCTTGCTGGGATCGAGGGAGTTGCGAGCGTGCTGACCCGCAAGCTCGAGGGAGCCTTTCCCGCTCTTGGACTCGGCAGCCACGAGACGCCTGCAAAGCCCTTTTGCGGAGTGACGCTCGCCGGTATTCTCTTCAAGAGAGAGACAGTGTTTCCGGGCGGTTGAAACTCACTGAGGAGGAGAGACATGAATAGGTCTGTTGCTTGCGTGCTCCGCACGCTGGGCGTTCTCACGCTCGCCACGTCGATCGCGGCCCCCGGGCGGGCGCAGATCAGCGAGGCGGGATTCCCCACGAGCATGATGACCGTCGCCCCGGCCTACGTGAACAACTCGGTTTGGCAGGGCTGGTCCCTCGGAAATCAGAACTACGGAATCGGCACCAACCTCAATGGCGGCTCCGGCAACTGGACGCACACGTACGTCGGCGGCATCCTCACGAATATCACGATCAACGTGAACGAGCTCCGCAACCAGTACAGCCAGTTCCATCCCTACAACGATCCCTCGGTCCGCATCTCGGGCGGCGTCCAGTTCACGCCCTCGGTCAATACCCCCTACCTCATCGGCGGCGCGATCGACATGGTGCTCTCCGGGAGCGCCTCGAGCAGCAGCAGCGCGAGCGGACTGGTCTGGCTCGAACAGCTCAGCGGCCCGACGCTCGCCTCCTTTGGCTCCTCCTTTGCACGAAACACGAACTCGAGCATCGTCGGGAACATCTACGACAGCGCGTCGCCGCTCTCCGGATCCGCGACCGGCATGCTCTCCGCCGGCACCACGTACAAGCTGAACTGGGACTTCTCCGTCTCCAGCCTGATCAACCTGGACACAGGGCTCTACGCCAACACGTACAGCCTCAGCACCCCGCCAAATCTCTCGATCTCGTTCGTGCCGACCCCGGGATCGGCGATGATCCTCGGCATCGCAGGTCTGAGCGCGATCCGACGCCGCCGCTGAGTCAGGCACAATCGGGACGGGCATCGCCCCGACTTTTGCACGCACGCCCGCTGGACGTCCGCGGGTGGGCTTGAGCCTGCGCGCATGACGAACCCCCGGGCGATGGCCCGGGGGTCTCGTCACACCGCAGCGATGCGTTTCCGCTGGCGATGCCTTGTTGACGCAACCCCGTCAACAGAGGGCATCGGGCAGCGGACGCCACTTACCGCGAGAGCTTGCCATTCTCGACCACCGCGACGCCGTCGATCGTGAGCGTGCTTCCCGGCATAAAGAAGCTCGCCGAGAAGCCCGAGTTGTTCTTGCCGCCCGCCCAGTTGTTGTTGCCGATTCCGATCGTGACCATGCCTGCGGGAACCCAGGTCAGCATCTTGGAGCCCTCGGGGATGGCGACGTCGGAGTTGATTCCGATGTCGATGAACGAGAGTTCATCCTTCCCCGCGTCTCCAGCATCGAAGGCGGCCTTGAGCGCGTCGAGCCCCGACTTGGCGGTCATGGAGACGACCTTGCCGCCGCGCACGACCAGAGTCAGGCCGCTGATCTCCCGTCCGCGAAAGGATGTGCGATCCACGACCACGGTGCCCTCCGCTGCACCCGGCACGGGGGTGCTGAACACTTCACCCGCGGGGAGCCAGACCTGGCACGCCGCCCCACCCTTGGCCAGATCCTCAGACGAAATCACGCCATCGGAGACGAAGGCCTGACGGGAGGCGATCCCGATCCGCAGATCGGTGCCGTTCTTGTTCGTGATGTGGACTTCCTTGCCGACCATCATGCGGGAAGCCAGCGTCTGCCCGGTGGCCTGAAGCTTGGCGTAGTCGGTGTTGACGCCCGACCAGAAGATCGTGCTGAGCTGATCAAGGCTGACGCCGTACATCTTCGCCATCGCGGGCGTGGGGAACAGACCGTTGCCCAAGGTGACGGCCCGGACGTTGCTCTTGAGCATGGCGCTCTCCGTCGCGCGGCGCGCCTGATCAAGGGAGGCCATGCGGGCGGCGGGAACATCGGCGAAGTTCGTGGGATTCTCCACGGCTTCCACGCTGATCGTTGCGTTCACGACGCCAGCCAGCCCGAGCATCAGGCCGTTGGGCTGCGCGTCGAACTGGGCCGGGGTCGCCTCGTACATACGGCGCGCCAGCTGATCGTCGGAGACCGTGATGAGCGGGAACGCGCCGAGCTTGCGGACGTCGATCGCGACCTGCTCCAGCAGCTCCATGTCCGCTTGACGGCCGCTGATCAGCACCCGATCTCCCGTCTTGACCGATGCGCACTGATTCACGAGTGTCTGCGCGGTGGCCTTGACGTCGGGGCCGGCGCCGAGTGTGGAAACAGCCAGGGTGGCGAAGAACGTTGCGAACATGGTTGACTCCTTGGACAGGGGTGCATCCGACTCGTCGCTCCAAGCGAGGCCGCCCCGCCCCGAGGATCACGAATCCGCGAGATTCCGTTCCGCGGCTTCGCGTCACCCCGGGAAGACTCGGGCGTGCACGCACGATGGCCGCCAATGCTCGCGCCGCTTCCGCCAGTGGACGGCCACCCGCTACCCTCTGCTGATGGAAGGAAACGTGAGCCAATTCCTGGACTCGACCGGGGCGAACGATCCACGTGCCGCGGAGAAGCTGCTGCCGCAGGTCTATGCCCAGCTGCGGGCCGCGGCCCAGGCGCAGCTGAAATCTGAACGAGCCGGGCACACGTTGTCCGCGACCGCGCTGGTGCACGAGGCGTACATGAAGCTGGTAGGGCCACGAGAGGTGCCTTGGGCCAACCGGGCTCACTTCTATGCGGCAGCCGCCCAAGCGATGCGGCAGGTCCTGCTCGATCACGCCAAGGCCCGCACCGCGGACAAGCGCGGCGGTCCCAATGCCCGACGTGCTGCACTCAACATGGCCGGGCTGCCCGATCCTGCTTCCGAAGACGAATCGGCGGGTTTCCTGATCCTCGAGGCCGCGATCTCTCGCCTTGAGGTCGCCGATCCCGACGCTGCTGCGGTTGTGCGATTGCGTTACTTCGGAGGCCTGGAGGTCAAAGAAACCGCTCTGGCGCTGGGGATCTCGGAAGCCACCGTAAAGCGTGACTGGGCCTTTGCGCGGGCCTGGCTGAAGAACGCGATCGAGCACGACGAGTAGCGTCAGAACCCCTCCGCCCATTCATCGCTCATGCATCTTGTGATCGATGCATCGCGGCCTCACCAGTCCATTGACGCGTTGCCCTGTGCTCCGTCGTTGAGCGCCTGAACAGAGGCTGTGTCCGATCCGTCATCCCATGCTTCTGCCCACCGCGAGCTTCCCCTGAGAGTTGGTAAGCTCCGGCCCAGCCTTCCTGATGCAAAGTTCACCTCCAAGAGATTGGCTGACCCTGCACATCGCAAGCAGCCCCGCGCCCCGCTCTCGCGACGCACGGATGCGACAGATGCGGACAGAGGACGCCGACGCACTGGCTCAGCTGATGCTTGACAGCTACCGGGGAAGCGTCGACGACACCGGGGAGACGCTCCAGGATGCACGCGGCGCCGTCGCGCAGCTCTTCTCAGGAGACTTCGGCGCACCGGATCCGGAGCTTTGCCTGGTGGTCGACGATGGGACCGCGCTCGCCGCGGCGACCATCGTCACGCGCGATCGGGTCGCGCCCCCGCCCCTCAAACCAGGCGAGGCGTTCCTCGCCTTCTCGATGACGGCGCCCACGTGGAAACGCAAAGGGCTGGCAAGGGCGGGGCTCACGCACGTCATCGACGTCCTCCGCACGCGCGGCGAATCACGCCTGCACCTGGTCGTGACCCGAACCAACGAGCCCGCGATGAGACTCTACCAATCGCTCGGATTCGTGCAGGGGCCGATCGGCGATGCTCCGGTGTGTTGAGAAGCTCCGCCGCCGCGACACGATCGATCCGGCCCGGTCGCTCCGGTAGACTGCGCACCGCGCCATGACTTCGGACGACGCCACCATCCTCATGAACGCCGCAGCCGAAGGCGACAAGGCTGCGGCGGATCGACTGCTGCCGATGGTCTATGACCAGCTGCGCCGCGCCGCCGAGGCGCAGCTGGCGCACGAGCAGTCCGGGCACACACTCTCCGCCACCGCGATGGTCCACGAGGCGTACCTTCGCCTGGTCGGGCCTCGACAGGTCCCCTGGGCGGGTCGCGCTCACTTCTACGCTGCCGCTGCCGAGGCCATGCGCCGCGTTCTCATCGACTACGCCAGAGCCCGCAACCGTCTCAAACGCCGCCCCGCGGACGCCCCGACGTCGGATGACCTCTTCGGCCTGCGCAGCACAGCGGACCTGACCGCCGACGCGAATGTTGACCGAATCCTGATGCTGGATGAGGCGATCCGTCGCTTGGAGGCCGAGGACCCGGACGTGGCCCAGATCGTTCGGCTTCGGTTCTACGCCGGTTTGAGCGGCGACGAGACCGCCGCGGCCCTCGGCAAGTCCCCCGCCACGGTCGATCGCGACTGGGCGTGGGCTCGGGCTTGGCTGTTCAGACAACTCAAGGCAGGCAGCGCCTAGGCGTGTGCCTCTTCTCTCGGAGGCGGAAATGAGCGGTGATCGCGAGCGGATGAGAGAGCTCTTCGAGCAGGCAAGGCGTCAGCCACCTTCCGAGCGGGCCGCTTTTCTGCGCAGTATTCCGGACATCGATGAGACGGTGCGGGCCCAGATCGAAGAGATGCTCTCATCGCTCGATGAGGCCGGACCCTTTCTCTCCGAGCCCACCCGAGATTCCGCTGACCCCGCCAGAACCGCTGAACTTCCCGGCGCGACAACCATCGCCAACCTGAGCGCCGGTCAGGGGGAAGGTCCGGGCGCTCGCATCGGCCCATACAAGCTCCTCCAGCTCATCGGAGAAGGCGGCTTCGGCCTGGTGTTCATGGCCGAGCAGGAAAAGCCGATCTCCCGCAGGGTGGCGCTCAAGATCATCAAGTGGGGCATGGACACCAAGCAGGTCGTCGCCCGCTTCGAGCAGGAGCGCCAGGCGCTGGCGCTCATGGACCATCCCAACATCGCCAAGGTCCTGGACGCGGGCGCCACCGATTCCGGGCGTCCTTACTTCGTGATGGAGCTCTGCAAGGGTGAGTCCATCGTCTCGTATTGCGACACGAACAACCTCGACGTCCGGGAAAGGCTGGAGCTCTTTGCACAGGTCTGCCAGGCGGTCCAGCACGCCCACACCAAGGGCCTGATCCATCGCGACATCAAGCCGAGCAACGTGCTCGTGAGCACCCATGACGGGCGCCCCCACGCCAAGGTGATCGACTTCGGCATCGCCAAGGCGACCGCAAGCCGCCTGACCGAAAAGACGCTCTTCACCGAGCATCGCGCCCTGATCGGGACGCCGGAGTACATGAGCCCCGAGCAGGCCGAGGGCTCGCTCGACATTGACGCCCGCACCGACGTCTACTCGCTCGGCGTGCTGCTGTACGAGCTTCTCACCGGTACAACGCCCTTCGATCCGAGCGGCCTGCGGTCCGCGGCGTACGCCGAGATCCAGCGGATCATCCGCGAAGTCGAACCCGCCAAGCCCAGCACAAGACTGAGTCACAACACCGAGAGCATCGCAAGCGTGGCCGCCAAGCGGCGCACGGAACCGGCGCGGCTTGGCAAGCTGGTCCGGGGTGACCTCGACTGGATCGTCATGAAGGCGCTCGAGAAGGAACGCCAGCGCCGCTACGAGACCGCAAACGCGCTGGCGATGGACGTGCTGCGCCACCTCGCGGGCGAGGCGATCCGTGCGGCGCCCCCGAGCGCCTCCTATCGCTTCCGCAAGTTCGTCCGGCGGCACCGCGCGGGCGTCGCCCTCGCGACCGCGGTTTCCGCGGCCATCGTGCTCGGGCTCATCGGCACCTCGGTGGGCCTCGCGTGGGCCATGCGGGAGCGAGACCGCGCCAATCAGGCGGCACAAGTCGCACTGGTCGCCAACGAGCAGGCCCAGCAGCGTTCGCGGGAGCTCGAGCGCGTCGTCTCCTTTCAGTCGGCGCAGCTGTCGGGCGTTGATGTCATGCAGATGGGCATCCGCTTCCGGCGCGACCTTCTCGCGGGCCTTCTCAAGGCTCGCAAGGCCACCAACACCCCGGCCGAGACGGTCAAGGCCGAAGAGGCCGCTCTGGACGCGGCGCTTGCAGGCGTCGATCTCACCGATATCGCTCGCTCCTCACTCGACAACGGGATCTTGCGGCCGTCGATCGAGGCCATCCGAGCCCAGTTTGCCGACCAGCCGGAGGTCCGCGCGGACCTCCTGCTCACGGTGAGCGAGAGCGCCCGGCGTCTTGGCCTCTTCGAACTTGCTGACGAGCCCAGTCGGGAAGCGATCGAAGCCCATACCAGTGCGGAAGGAGCCAGCGGCCCCAAGACCATCGACGCGCGCATGCGCCGCGCGATGCTCGCCAAGGATCGCGGCAAGCTCTCGGAGGCCGAGGCGGAGCTCCGCGAGTGTCTCGCGCTGGCGGAAGCGCATCTCGGAGCGGACTCGAAGGTCGCTGTCGACGTGCGTTCCAATCTCGCGACATTGCTGACCGCTCGGATGCAGTTCGAGGAGGCGGTGACCCTCTATCAGAAGGCCCTCCCCTGGTACCGGGCCCACGAAGGTCCGCTCGACGCGGACACGCTGGGCTGCATGTCATCGCTGGCTTCCGCGCTCTCGAGTCTCAATCGGTTCGATGAGGCCGAGCCGCTCTTCCGCGAAGGATTGGACGGGTTCCGCGCAACGCTCGGGACCGACAGCCAGCGCACGATCCAGGCGATGAACAACCTCGCGGGCTTCTACCGCTCGAAGGAGGATTACGCCACGTCGCAACGGGTCTATGAGGAGTCGCTTGCCGCCGCCCGCCGCGCACTCGGAGAAGACCACTATCTGACGCTGATGATTCTGGACAACATCGGCGGCCTTCGCTTCACGCAGCACGACGCGAAGGGGGCCGCGGAGTACGCTCGGACAGCACTCGAAGGCCGTCGCCGCGTCCTTGGCGAGGGACACGCAGCCACCTTGCGGTCGTGCTACAACCTCGGACGGGTGCTCGAATCGCTCGGCAACCTCGAAGAGGCGATCGGTCTTTACCGACGCGCCGCGGCTGGCTTCCGAAACGTTTACGGCGAGTTCCACCAGAACTCCATCTCCGCGCGCAACTCGCTCGCGGGCACGCTCATCACCGCGGGCCGCTTCGAGGAGTGCGAGGGCGTCCTCTCGGACGAGCTTGCTCTGCTCGACACCGCTCCAAGCGCCCCGAGCGATCGGCGACGCGCGGTCGTTCGCGCGATGGGCATCCTGTACGAGAAGTGGGCCGCAGCGGAGCCGGGCAAAGGCCTCGACACCAAGGCCGCCGAGTGGAAAGCCAGGCTCGAGACGATGCCTCCACCTCCAAAGGGCAAGTAAGCCTGCACGCTCGCCCCTATTGCAGGCCCATCGACCTTCTTTGAAACGAGTCCGCGGAGGTCACGAGTGTTTCGAGCCCGCGTGCACCAAGTAATCCCCGGGGCACTCGGCACGCAACCTGCCGCGGTTGGAGGTCGGATGAGGCCTGCTTCGACGCGACTCAAGCACTCCTGACACGACTCATCGGAGTTCCGAGACCCGGTACAGATCGTAAGCCCACGCACCAGATCCGGTACACTCCCTTTCCCTCATGCACCCATCCGCGATCGGCCAATTCAAGATTGAGCATGAACTCGGCCGCGGCGGCATGGGAGAGGTCTATCTCGCCCACGACACAAGGCTTGACCGCCAGGTCGCCATCAAGGCGATGCCCGCCCACCTCGCGCAGGATCCGGATCGCCTCGCTCGTTTTCAACGCGAAGCCAAGGTCCTCGCATCCCTCAATCACCCCGGCATTGCTTCGATCTATGGGCTCGAAGAGGCCAATGGCCTCCAGTACCTCATCCTCGAGTTCATCGATGGCGAGACCCTCGCGGAACGGCTCGCCAGAGGCCCCCTCCCGGTCGAAGAGGCGCTCACGATCGCGAAGCAGATGGCCGAGGCTCTGGAAGTCGCGCACGAGAAGGGCATCATCCACCGCGATCTCAAGCCCGGGAACGTGATGGTCACCGCCGACGGTGTCACAAAGGTACTCGACTTCGGCCTCGCCAGAACCGCCGAAGGCGCGCCATCGAGCACCAATCTTCCGGCTTCCGCCAACTCACCGACGCTGACTTCGCCGCCGCGCATCGCGCACAGCCCCACGATCCCCGGCGCCATCATGGGCACCGCGGGATACATGAGCCCCGAGCAGGCCAGGGGACGGCCCGTTGACAAGCGCTCGGACATCTTCTCCTTCGGCTGCGTGCTCTACGAAATGCTCACCGGCGCCATGCCCTTCGCCGGAGAGACCGCGGCTGATTCCATCGGCGCCACGCTCCACAAGGACTCGAATCTCGAACTCCTGCCTCCGAGCGTGCCGGCCCGCATCCGCGACCTGCTGTCGAGCTGCCTCGCCAAGGATCGCAAGCACCGCTTGCACGACATCGCCGACGCGAGATTGCAGCTCGAACTCGCCATCGCGGGAAGAGACTGGGCGGCCAGCGCCGCTCCCGTGCAGCCCCGCCCGCGGCGTGCAGCACTCGTCGCGGGTTTGGCGGTGCTCATGCTCGGCGCTGGCGCTCTGGCTGGCGTCATGCTGACGCGCCCGGCGCCGCCTCCCAAGCCGACGCCCTTCCACGTTTCAGTCGCCACGCCTCCAAAGCCCGAACTCTCCGGGCTCTACGGCATCGCGCCGGATTCCCGGTTCGTGATCTGCAGAGTGCTTCCCGACGTTGGCGCAGACCCCTCCAAACCCGAGGGCTCGCTCATCGTCCGCCGCCTCGATCGGGAAGAGACCAAGACCATTCCGGGGACCGAAGGGGCCATCGAAGCGGCGCTCTCTTCCGACGGCCGGTGGATCGCCTTCACCGCTGGCAAGGACCGCGCCCGCACGCGCATCAGCGTCAAGAAGGTCGCGATCAGCAACGGGCAGCCTGAGGGCATGCCCGAGCTGCTCTGCGATCTCCCCGGGACAGGCGACGCCACGCTGTGCTGGTCATCGGATCGCGAGATCGTGGTCGCACAGGCCTGGAATCAGACGATCCTTGCGATCCCGGCCTCGGGAGGCGAGCCCCGAGTCGTTCTGAAGGGAGAGGCCAGCAAGGGCATCGAGACCTGGGGCGATATCCGACCTCTGGTGCAAGGCAAGTCCATCCTGGCCTCGCGCTGGGCGATCATCGGTCGCACCATCAAGGAGCGAACCGAGATCGTGGATCTGGCGACCGGTGCGCGGACGCCGCTGCTTGAGAACGCCGGAGCCGCCCAGTACCTCCCCTCGGGACACCTCGTGGCGAGGCGGACCGCAAACTCGCTGATCGCGGTCCCGTTCGATCTCTCGACCCAGCGCGTCACGGGCGAGCCCGTCACCGTTCTGAACAGTGAGCTCCGCGGCACGTTTTTCGTCGCTCCTTCCGGCACGCTCGTCAAGCTGACCCAGGCCGGCGACATCAGCGGGCGCACCCTGGCCTGGCTCGACGACAAGGGACGACCCGAGCCTCTGGGAGCTCCCGCCCGCGCCTATTCGTGGCTCGCGGTGTCGCCTGACACAGGCCGCGTCGTCACCAACCTTCAGCCCACCGACGTCAACGACTTCGGAGGCGACCTCTGGGTTTATGACATCGCGCGCAGCGCCATGCGTCGTCTGCCCACTCCCGAGCCCGCGTGGCGCTACGTCTGGAGCAACGACGGCCAGCGCATCGCCTACAACGCGGTCTCCCAGAACGACTTCAGCATCTGGGAACGCCGCGCCGATGGCTCAGGCGAGCCCGACAAGCTCGTCTCCTTCCCAACCACGCAGCTCGTCTTCCCGATCGCGTGGTCGCCCGATGGAAAGACCATGGCGATCTTGAAGGTCGACCTGACCACCAACGATTCGGACGTGATGATGCTGGCACAGGACCCCACCACCGCCAAGTGGGTCGCCTTCCCCTATCTCAGCGGCCCTGCGAGCGAAGGCCCCCTCGTCTTCTCGCCCGATGGCAAGTGGGTGCGTTACGTTTCGTCGGACACCGGGAGACCCGAGCTGTACATGCAGCGTTTCTCCGGAGCAAAGGCCGGCGCCGAGGACGACCGTTCCGGACGCATTCAGCTCTCGACCGCCGGAGCTCAGTCCGCCGGTTGGGCAAGCCCCGACGGCAAGGAGATCCGCTTCTTCGACAGCGAAAGTCAGCTCGTGAGCATCCAGGTCACCACCGCGCCAACGCCCTCAGCCTCGCTCCCCAAGCCCATCTTCAGCCTGAAGGAACTCAAGTCGATGATGATGTGCGACTTCGCTCCCGACGGCCGCCTCATGGCGATCATGAAGTCCGAGGAGGAGGGCAAGAACCGCATCGACCTGGTCGTGAACTTCGTCGACGACATGAAAGCCAAGCTCGCCACGGGGAACTGAACAGCGACCCGACGAGCCCTGCGCCTGGTTCGCGCCATCTGATCGCGCAGCACCCGAGCCTGCCTGCAGCGCCTATGCGAATCGTGACCCATACTCGCGTGCGGGGTTAAGATTCCCCCGCTTGAAGACCCAGTATTACACCGCAGCAAGCATCGATGGCTTCATCGCGACCGAAGACGACTCGCTCGAGTGGCTCTTCGGGCTCGGAGATGTTCCCAACTCGAGCTATCCCGACTTCATCGCCCGCGTCGGCGCGATCGCGATGGGCTCCGCGACGTATCGCTGGCTCCTGAATAACGCGGATCAGGTCGCTGCACAGACCGGGAGCGCGTGGCCTTACACGTGCCCCGCCTGGGTCTTCTCCTCTCGGCCTCAGCCGACCATTCCGGGAGCGAAGCTCTGCTTCGTGAATGGTGACGTGCGCCGCGTGTTTCCCGAGATGCGAAAGGCCGCCGGGGACCTGAACCTCTGGGTCGTCGGCGGCGGCGATCTGGCCGGACAGTTCGCCGATGCGGGCCTGCTCGACGAGCTCATCGTCCAGATCGGCTCTGTCACGCTCGGCCGGGGCAAACCCCTCCTCCCCCGGCGGCTGCTCGGTCAGACACTGCACCTCACCCGCGTGAACCAGCTGGGCCCCGAGATGGTTGAGCTTCGGTATAACCTTCGAGCCGGGCGTCAGGAGCCGCCCGCCGCGACTCCGACAAGCCAAAGCGTGACGACCACGCCTCCCTCGAAGTGAGGATGGCGATGGTGTGCCGACCGACGCTTCGGACGAATCCGGTACACTCTCGCGCTGATGCATCCCTCCGCGATCGGCCCATTCCGTATTGAGCGCGAACTCGGCCGGGGCGGCATGGGCGAGGTCTACCTCGCCCGCGACACGCGCCTCGACCGTCAGGTCGCCATTAAGGCCCTGCCGTCGCATGTGGCCCAGGACGCCGACCGCCTCACCCGCTTCCAGCGCGAAGCCAAGGTGCTCGCCGCGCTCAATCACTCGGGCATCGGCGCGATCTACGGCCTCGAGGAGGCAAGCGGACATCAGTACCTCATCCTCGAGTTCGTCGAAGGTGAAACTCTCGCCGATCGTCTTGCCAAAGGCCCGCTCCCGGTTGCCGAGGCGCTCGGATTCGCCAGGCAAATCGCCGAAGCCCTGCAAGTCGCGCACCTGAAAGGTGTCATTCACCGCGATCTCAAGCCGGGCAACGTGATGGTGACGCCCGAGGGCGTGGTCAAAGTGCTGGACTTCGGGCTGGCGCGGACCGCCGACGACGCACCATTCACCAACAACACGCCATCATCGGCGGACTCGCCGACACTGACGTCGCCCGCGCGGTTCGCGAACAGTCCGACCATCCAAGGCGTGATCATGGGCACCGCCGGCTACATGAGCCCCGAGCAGGCCCGTGGCAAACCGGTCGACCAGCGCGCCGATGTCTTCTCGTTCGGCGTGGTGCTCTACCAGATGCTGACGGGCGTGACGCCCTTCGCCGGGGACACCGTGAGCGAATCGATCAGCGCGACGATCCACAAGGAGGTCGATCTCGCCACGCTACCGCCCGAGGCCCCCGAAGCGGTGCGGCGGTTGCTCGCACGCTGCCTCGACAAGGATCCGGCTCGGCGCTTCGCGTCCGCGGTCGAGGTATCGGGCGCCATCGCGGACATGCAGCGCTGGGCGCGTGAAGAGGCCCTCCCCGAACTGGTGCGCATTTGCGAACGCATCCTGGTGATGGAGGAGGGGCGCGAGTCCTGGACAGCGTTCGAACTCTCCAGCGAGATCGAGAAGATCGTCCCGAGTGACCCGATCGCAACGAGGCTGAAGCCCGCTTTCTCGCTGCCGATCTCGATCACCTCCGATCCACCCGGCGCTCGGGTGTTCGCAGCGTTCTACGGCGATCCCGAGGGCAAAGAACTCGACCTGGGCCAGACCCCGCTCCGTGGCCGACCTTTCCCGCGCGGGCTGTCCCGCATCAGGGTTGAACTGCCCGGTCGGGTCACCGCGCACGACCTCCTCTGGTGCCTGAGCACCACCGTGAGCAACGCGACCGACCCCGCCACCCTGACCTGGCACTTCACGCTTCGCAAAGCCGGCGAGATCCCGGACGGGATGGAGGCAATCCCCGCGGGCAGCTTCCCGTTGTTCCTCCCCGGTCTCGACCATCTGCCCAAAGATCCCGTCGGCGCATTCCTGATGGATCGCCACCCGGTGACCAACGCGCAGTTCAAGCGGTTCGTCGACGACAGCGGCTACTCGTGCGAAAGCTTCTGGCCCGGACCTTTCCTCTCGGGCGAACGCGAGCTCACGCGCGACCAGGCCATGACCCTGTTCGTTGACTCGGCCGGTCAGCCCGGGCCGGCTGGTTGGTTGATGGGCGAGTTTCCCGCCGGAGAAGCAGACCACCCCGTGACCGGCGTGAGCTGGCACGAGGCCGCAGCGTACGCCCACTGGGCCGGTCGATCGCTCCCCACGATCTTCCACTGGAGCCGAGTGGCCTTCACCAACGCGAGCGCACAGATCGCGCCGCTCGCCAACTTCTCGGGCCGCGGCACCACGCCCGTCGGACGCACCCGGAGCGTCAACCGCTTCGGTGTGCACGATCTGGCCGGCAACGTGCGCGAGTGGATCCTCAACCCCGTCGATCGCGTGGGGCACCGCTTCATCCTGGGCGGAGGTTGGAGTGATCCGGGATACGCATTCGTGGATGCCTACGCCCAGTCCGAGCTCGACCGCTCGCCCTCCAATGGCTTCCGGTGCATCCTCGTCACGGAAAAGGACCCGAATCAGGAGCAGCTCAGCCGGCGACTCAGCGCAGCCTTCCGCGACTTCCGCGCCGAGACCCCGGTTCCCGACGAGGTCTTCACGTACTTCCGAAGACAGTTTCAGTACGACCGCCGGCCTCTGGATCCGGTCCTCGCATCCGACCAGCCTTCGCCACTGGGCCGCTGGCAATCGGTCGAGATTTCAGCTGGCTACGGCGGCGAGCGGATGCAACTGCACCTTATCCTCCCCGAGAAGGGCCGCCCGCCGTTCCAGACCGTTGTTCTTTTCCCGGGATCGCTCGCGCTGCACACAAGGGTGTTCACGCTGTCCGAGTTGCAGCGTGTCGACTTTCTGGCTCGGAGCGGCCGCGCGATCGTCCTCCCGGTTTACAAGGGAACCTACGAGCGCGGCACCGGACTTAACTCCGACTACCCGTCGGAGACGTCGGAGTACAAGGACCACGTGCTCATGTGGGGCAAGGACCTGGGAAGAGCCATCGACTACATCGAGTCGAGGCCGGACCTGGACGCGACGCGCATCGCGTACTTCGGCACAAGCTGGGGCGGCGCCATGGGCGCGATCCTGCCCGCCGTGGAGCCCCGCATCAAGGTCAACCTGCTTTACGTGGCCGGGCTCATGTTCCAGAAGGCGTTTCCGGAAGCAGACCAGATCAACTACATCACGCGCGTCATGCAGCCGACCCTGATGCTCAATGGCGAAATGGACTTCTACTTCCCGCCGGAGCACTCGCAGATCCCGATGTTCGAGCGGCTCGGCGCCCCCCCGGAGCACAAGAAGCGCCTGACGTATGCGCGCGGACACACCGTGCCCAAGGCCGAACTGATCCGCGAGTCGCTCGCATGGCTCGACCGCTACCTCGGACCGACCGACGCCGGCATCCGAGAGACAGCGGGCATCCGAGAGACCACCGGCCCGCACCACGCCTGAAGCGACGCCGTTCGCTTCAGCGTCCCAAAGACACAGCACGCGGCTGCAACCTTCAGGCAGGTGCAGAATCGGAAGGCAGATCCGACGGGCAAATCCGATACACTCACCGTCCCATGCATCCCGCCGCCGTCGGCCCATTCAAGATCGAACGCGAACTCGGCCGGGGCGGCATGGGTGAGGTCTATCTCGCCCGAGACACCCGCCTGGACCGGCAGGTGGCGATCAAGGCGTTGCCGGCGCACCTGGCTCAGGACCCGGATCGGCTCGGACGCTTCCAGCGCGAGGCCAAGGTTCTCGCCTCACTGAACCATCCGGGCATCGGCGCGATCTATGGGCTGGAAGAGGCCAGCGGCCACCAGTACCTCATCCTTGAGTATGTCGAGGGCGAGACCCTGGCCGACCGATTGGCGCGGGGCCCGATCCCGGTCAGTGAAGCGCTGCCGCTGGCCAGCCAGATCGCCGCGGCCCTGGAAGTCGCCCACGAGAAGGGCATCATCCACCGCGACCTCAAGCCAGGCAACGTGATGCTGAGCGGCGACGGATTGGTGAAGGTCCTGGACTTCGGGCTGGCACGAACGGCGGACGACGCGGGCTCTGCAACCAACGCGGCCGCGTTCGCGGACTCGCCGACGATCACTTCGCCCGCGCGGCTCGCCCACAGCCCGACCATCCCCGGTGTCGTCATGGGGACCGCCGGATACATGTCCCCCGAGCAGGCCCGCGGCAAGCCCGTCGACAAGCGCTCGGACATCTTCTCCTTCGGCTGCGTGCTCTACGAGATGCTCACAGGCGTCCTGCCGTTCCGTGGGGAAACCGTCGCCGACTTCATTGGCGCGACGTTGCACATGGAAATGGACCCGAGCCTCCTGCCGGTGGACACGCCGAAGCGCGTGCGGGACCTGCTGAACAACTGTCTCGCGAAGGACCGCAAGAACCGCCTCCGCGACATCGGCGACGCACGGCTCGAACTCGAGCGAGCAATCGCCGACCCTCGGGAAGAACTTCGAGCCGCTGGCGCGATGCGACCCTGGTGGCGCTCCGCGGGCGTGCTCGCGGCAGCTTCCTCGCTCGCAGTTGCCGCGGTCGCAGTCGCTTGGCTCCTTCGACCCCAATCTGAAGGGACCCAGGGAGCCCTTTCCGCGCACGGCATTGTTCGAACCACGATCATGCCGCCGAAGGGCATGACATACCGCATCGGGGTTGGCTCGGTCGCACTCTCGCCCGACGGCGCACGGATCGCAATGGTCCTTCGCCCGCTCGACACCACGAGTGACCGCGACCTGTACTTGCGGGAACTGTCGAGCTTGGAGTTTCGAAAGCTCGCAGGGACCGCCGGCGCAGCCTTCCCCTTCTGGTCGCCCGACGGCAAGTCCATCGCGTTCTTCGCCGACGGCAAGCTCAAGCGGGTCGATCTTCCCGACGGAATCGTCCGGGTGATCTGCGACGCCCCGGGCGGGCGGGGCGGATCTTGGGGCTGCAAAGGCACGATCGTCTTTGCACCAAGCAGCTCGGGCGGCTTGTGGAAAGTTGGCGACTCGGGCGGAACGCCGGTCCAGGTCACAACCCCCACCAGCATTGATGAGCCGCACCGGATGCCGCACATGCTGCCCGATGGCGAGAAGTTCCTGTTCTATGTCTTCGGCAGCGAGGCATCCGGGATCTACGCCTTCGATCCCGGCGCCAAGAAGCCCAAGTTTGTGATGGCCACCGAGTCCGAAGCAAGGTTTGTGGCGCCGGGGCTCCTCGCGTTCATCCGCGACAACAATCTGATGGTCCAGCCCTTCGATCCGCGGACCCTCGAACTGTCCGGGGTCGCCAAGCCCATCGCCGCGGGCGTTCACCAGAACTCGTCAAGGCACTTCAACAATTTCGGCCTCACCGCAGACGGAACGCTGGTGTATCACCCGCTCGTTCCCGCACGCAGGTTCCGCCTGGAGTGGGTCAGCCCAGACGGAGCGGCGACGCCGATCGCGATTCCCCCGGTGGCGATGTCTCCGATCAATGCCGCCCTCACGCTTTCCCCGGACGGAAGGCGGGCTGTGACGACGGTCCTGAGCAACGATGTGAAGAACTCGCTGGTGCTCTTGGATCTCGAGCGCGGCACGCAGGTGCCGATCGGTGACCCCAAATGGTTCCTGGCGGATGTGCCGCTCTGGTCTCCCGCGACACAGTGCGTTCTCTTCGGTGCTCAGTACGTGGGACGTCTGGGCATCTGGAGCATCCCGCTCTCCAGCAGCGGACCGCCGACCGAACTCACAAGCCAGCCAGGGTTCGACCTGTTCCCCTCGAGCGTCTCGCCGGATGGAAAGACGCTCCTCTACGTGCAGTTCAACCGCGAGAGAATTGTGTCGGACATCATGTCTCTCCCATTGGAGCAGAATGGAAAGCCCACGCCGCTCTTGGCCGACCCGGTGAACAGGGAGTCGAATCCTCGTGTCTCCCCGTCCGGTCATGCCCTGGCGTATCTCGATACCACGCAGAGCTTCGGAATCGGAAAGCTCAAAATCGTTTCCTTCCCTTCGATGTCTGTTCCGGTGACGGTCTCCGTCACGGACAGCACCAGTTCGTTCGGTTGGCTCGGAGAAAACGAGATCGCGTGGTTGGATACATCTCGGCGTGCGTGGTCCACGACCATCACGATCAAAGACGGCGAGTTCGACGCCAGCGTGCCCAAGCCGCTCTTCGGCGGGCAACTCTTGGAGTCAAACGCCCAGATCGTGGCCATCGACACGCCGCGCCAACGATTCCTGAGGATCGTCGAAGACGTGCCGGAAGAAGAACCCGGGCTGATCTTCGTGAGCGACTGGCGGCAAGCAACCGCCCAGCCGTCCACCGCTCCGCGCTGAGGTCGAGCGAGGATGGGGCAATCGGTCCCGAAACGAAAACCCCCGAGTCTTGCAACCCCGGGGCTTCGCCAAGGAAGGCTGGCGGGGCGAAATCACAACTCGGCTCTTCCAAGCCCCACAGACACAGCAGATGAGATCGGATGTCGGACGCCCGATGACACATCTCCGGGCGCGTTTCCACATCCACAGTACACTTCGGCCATCCACGGACGCAGGAGCACGCTCGCCGAAGTCATGTCGGTGCTCCACTGGTGACAGGCTGCCCGCGGGCGGTTTGGCAGCAGGTCGTCCGAGCGACTTCTGGGGGCTCCATGCCATGCACACACGCATCAGTGGCTCTTGTATTCGGTCGGTAGCCTGCCTGCTCGTAAGCCTCGCATGCTCGCTGCTGCTCCCGGGCTGCACGACCAGTCCGTTGCCCTCATGGAGATCGACGCCCGCCACCGCCAGCATCCAGAACTTCGTCCGTGCAGCGACCAATCCCGGCGGGCCAGGTTACGTCCCGCCCGCGGAGCGAATCGCAGTCTTCGACAACGATGGAACCCTCTGGGCCGAGCAGCCGATCTACTTCCAGCTCTTCTTCGCCATCGACCGCGTCAAGGCGCTAGCCCCGCAGCACCCGGAGTGGAAGGAGAAGGAGCCCTTCAAGTCCATTCTTGCCGACGACCCCAAGGCCGCGCTCGCGGGAGGCGATCGCGCCGTTCTTGAACTCATCGCAGCGACACACGCCGGCATGACCACCGAAGAGTTTGAGAGCGACGTCAGGAACTGGATCGCCACCGCGAAACACCCCACGACCGGGCGTCCGCTCACCGAGATGATCTACCAGCCGATGCTCGAACTGCTGGTCTATCTCCGCGCGAACGGCTTCAAGACCTACATCGTCTCCGGCGGGGGCATCGAGTTCATGCGCCCGTGGACCCAAGCAACCTACGGCATCCCGCCCGAACAGGTCATCGGCTCAAGTCTCAAGACCAAGTTCGAGATGCGCAATGGTCAGCCGGTGCTCGTCAGACTGCCCGAGCTGGGCAGCCTTGACGACAAAGAAGGCAAACCGATCAACATCAACCTGCACATCGGCCGCAGGCCGATCGCCGCCTTCGGCAACTCGGACGGCGACCTCCCAATGCTCCAGTGGACCGCCGGAAGCGACCGCCCCAGCCTCTGCGTGCTCATCCACCACACCGATGCCGATCGCGAGTGGGCCTACGACCGCGCCTCGCACATCGGCCGCCTCGACAAGGCGCTGGACGAGGCAGCACGGCGCGGGTGGACGATTGTGAGCGTGAAGGCAGACTGGGAGCAGGTGTTCCCAGCCAAGAAGTCGGCTCGCTGACAACTGAAAACCCCCGAGTCTTGCGACCCGGGGGTTCTTCGAATGGAGCACCAGAGATCGTGTGACGAAACAGACTCCATGCCCCGGACGCATCGAACGACGAAACGGACGCCTGGCTCGTTGATCCTGACCGCTCGTGAATCGCCGCAAGATCGCCCGAAGGGTCGCCCGACTCTTTGGCGTTGCTCACAAGCCAAACGGGCATGCACGACCGAAGCACGACGAGGGCGGTTGCGCCGATCCTCCAGGTCGATCACTCAACGATCAGGCGGGATTGCATCGGGACCGCGTGGGTCATGTTGAAGTAGTTCGGACTGGTCGCGTGGACCACCTCGTGGAGCTTGGCGAACTGCTCCGGAGTCGCGTCGCCGGCGATCCGAACGTCCTGAGTCAGGCCCAGGTATCCGGGCGCGACCGAGTTACTGATGGCCAGGAACCCGCGCAGGTCGATGTCGCCGGAGGTCTCGACCTCCAGCTTGGTCAGCGTGATACCCATGAGCGCCGCGACAGCCGCGTAGCCGACCATCATGCACGCATTGGTCGCCGCAAGGAGATACTCCTGCGGATTCGCGAACTGGTTGGTGCCCGCGAGCTCGAGCGGCTCATCGATCTTGATGACAAACGGCCTCTCCACGAACTGCCCGCCGAGGGTGAAACCGTCCACGCGGTGATCAGACCGAGTGCCTCCCATCCATCGGCTCTTGATGCACCAATTGGTCTTGCCGCGAGCGGGCTCCGCTCTGATCGCGTCGATCGAGCCGCGCAGCTGGGCAACGTCAATCCCATTGACGGCGCCGGGCTTGGAAGGGCTGGTGTTCGGAGCGTTGGCGGTGGTGTTCTGACTCTGCATGCGTGTTCTCCCGGAACATTTCATTGAAGTCGAGCCACGTCGGCTCGTTGGGGTTTATGATGTCATCGAGGCCAACACAGAACAGAGCACTTCACGTACACCCCGGGTGGACTTCAGGTACACCGCCTCATTTCCAGGGAAGTCGCCATGCCAACCAAGTCCGTCAGCGAACTCTTCGGTCATCCGCCACCGCCGAAGACCGGGCGAGAGCGTCTGGTGGCCTCCGGGATTGAGTTGTTCTATCGGCACGGTTTCCAGGCCGTCGGCCTCGAGCATGTATTCGAGCATGCCGGAGTGACCAAGACGACGTTTTACAAGCACTTCGACGGGAAGGACGACTTCGTGCTGGCCTGCGTCGAAACGCGCGACGAGTGGGAGATGCAGGCATGGGATCGCGCCGCCCGTCACCTCGGCGGCGACGATCCTCGGGCGCAGCTCGCCGCGATCTTCGATGTCCTCGACATCTGGTTCAACGAGCCGGACTTTCGAGGGTGCATGTTCATCAACACCGCCGCGGAGTTCTCCGATCGTCGCGACCCCATCCATCGCGCCGCCGCCGCGCACAAGCGCAAGAGTCGGGATCACTTCCGCTCCCTGGCCGCGCTGGCCGGCGCGAGCGACCCCGACGCGTTCGCGGACCAGTTCACCGTCCTGTTTGAGGGCACGCTCGTGCTTCGGCACGCCCACGATCGCGACGACGCGGCAAGCGTGGTCCGCCCCACGGTCGTAACCCTGATTGATCGGCTCATTCCATTGTCTGGGAAATAGCGCCGAGGACAGTGGAGCGCCCAGGCCAAGCCGAGCGAGCCTTTCGCCCGCCTCAAACGAAAACCCCCGAGTCTTGCGACCCGGGGGTTCTTCGAATAGAGGGCGAGGGGTGGTCTGACGATCCGCGTTTCAGAGACCCAGAGATGTGGCGAGCTTGTTCTGCTCTCCGGCGGAGTCGCAAGAGTGCCGTTTCGGACGCATGAGAGCACGGATCGCATCGGACTCTGGACATCATCCATGCGGTACGTAGCCTGGTTGATCGAAGCGTTCCGATTCGATGCGCCAAGCCGCCCCACACTCCGGGCAGGTCACCAGCCCGGTCGTTGCTTCGTGCAGGCTTCCGCCGATCGGATACACGCACTGGGGGCATCGCGCATTCCGAAGCATCACGTTGCGCACGCCGCTCAGACGGCGCCGCCGAGCTCGAACTGCCGGCACGACGATCCCGGCCACGAGCATGGCAGCGACCGCCGGCCCTGTGAAAATGAGAGACGAAAGCAGATCGGAGAGTGCGCTTCGGCCCTCGATCGCAATGTCGATCGCGATCCCTGCCGCGGCGATCACGACGAGAGCGATCACACAGGCGATGCCACGGAGCAGCGAGCGGCGATACGCACGGTGAACGCCCACCAGTTCGCGCATGATCCGATCAGATGACTCTTTGTCTATGCGATCCGTCGTGCCGCGAAGCCAGTCGATCGCGGGGTCGACCAATCGCACGGGTCTGCCGAGTGCGTCAGTTGCCTCTGTGCGGCCACTCGCGGACTTCACACGCTCTCTCGCAGCGGTATGGCCCGTCGAAACCATGCTCCAGGATAAGCTGGAGCGGGGGCTCGTTTCGAAGGGACTTCTCCCAGAAAAGCGACAACCCCCGAGTCTTGCGACCCGGGGGTTCTTCGAATAGAGGGCGTGGGGTGGTGTGACAATGTGCTTTTCAGAGACCCAGAGACATGACGGGCGCACGCAATCCTCCGGCAGACGACCCATCACTTGTCGCCGCCGCTGGTAAGATGCATTTATGATTCGACCGCCGCGATCCGTGATCACGCTGCGCCGGACAACTCACTCCGACTTGAAGCTGCTCCATGCCTTCGAGCTCGACGGCGACTCGAACCAACTCGCGGGAACCAAGCCGCGCGATTGGGACACCTTCCGCGCCCGCTGGGAGCAGATCCTCGCCGATCCAGACGGAAACGTAACCGGCGTTACGCCGCGGGTCATTTGCGGAGATGGCGTCGTCGTCGGCTCGGTCAACATCTCGCCCGACCAAGGTGCCGACTCGATCGGCTACTGGATCGCGAGAGAGTATTGGGGGCGCGGAATCGCCACAGTCGCCGTGGCCCTGATGCTGCGCGAGTTCACGCGGCGGCCCGTCATGGCCACCGCCGCCGGGCACAACAGTCCATCCATTCGCGTGCTAGAGAAAAACGGCTTCGTGATCACCTCGCGGCGGATAACCGCCGAGACGGCGCGAACCGTGGCCCGCGAGACGGTCACGCTCATGCTGTGTTGACGCCCCGCTGTGGCCGGCTCGCGGACACTGGATAGGACAGCGCGACAGACCAAGAAGTCCAAAACCCACAACCCCCGAGTCTTGCGACCCGGGGGTTATGCGAATAGAGGACGGGGGGTGGTCTGACGAAGGTCATTTCAGAGACCCAGAGACAAAGCGACAGGATGGTTGACACCGGCAAGTGCTAGGAGCGCGTTCGGATCGCTTCGGCGGCCAGAGACAGACCCCGGAAGTCTCTGAGTCGCATGCTCTCGTGGATTCTGTCCCATCCGATGGCAGCCGCGGTCATTACGGACTTAGCGCTTGGGCGTTGGACGGTC
>CAZHFW010000026.1:0-51543 GCA_964531675.1 uncultured Phycisphaeraceae bacterium
CGCGTCCGCTGCTCTGCCCCGCGCTCTGACGGCTCGCCGCACCGCGGGTTGCCGATGCCCGCGTATCCGCGCCGCCGCTGAACGCGCTGGGCTGACCCTGCCCGGGCGACCGGCCCGCGCCGACCGCACCCGCCGAGGCGGGGGCCTGCATGCGATTCCCCGCCGCCGTCCGCGCGGTGGTCTGCGACGGAATGTTCGGCGTCGGACGCGCCGCCGGCGTCGCGGGCCTGGCGCCCGCGCTGGGAAGCGTGGTCTGCCTGGCGTTCAGCGCCTGCGTCGAACTGGCCCTGGGCACCTGCATGTTCGCGGGCCGCTGGGCGGTCCCGCGATAGTTCGCAAGTTCGCTCGGACGCGTCGTCGCGACGGGCTTGTCGCGGTTGGGCACCCACGCTCCACCCTCACGGCCCACGCGGTTGCCGCTCCAGTTCCCGTTGCCGTTCCCGATGTTCACGCTGTTGCCGATGTTGACGTTGCCGTTGAAGTTCCGGTTGATGTTCACGTCGGTGTGGCCCCAGCCCAGGCACCCGTGGTGCCAGTCGCACACCGCGTCGGCCCAGATCGCGCCCACGACGATGCCCGCGCCGAAGCCGATGATGCCCGCGGCCCAGACGTCGCTCGAGTTGTCGACGTACACCACCGAAGGCGAGTACGAAGGCACATAGATCACCTGCGGATCGGCCGGCTGGATGTAGATGATGTCCTGCTGGACGACAACCTTCTGCTGCTCGGTGGTCTGCAGAGCCCCGTTGGCCTGCGCCTTGCGCCGCAAGGCCTGCACAGACGCCATGACGTCCTTGGCCTGCGTCAGATACGCCTGTCCGAGCGCCGTGGTCCAGTCCATGTACTGGCCCATCATCTTCACGACGTCCGGGATCTTGGCGATCGCCTTGACCGAGGGTTCCCAGCTCTGCTTGTCCACGCCCTCAGGCTTCCCGCCGGTCGACATGAAGCGCGACGCCTCCGCGACCTCGTCGGGATACACCGAAGCAGCCAGCACGTTGGCCAGCAGATCATCCGGGTACAGCGCGATCGGGCCGAGCAACTGCTCAAGCTCCGCCTGCGTCAGCGTGCCGCCGGGAGGTGTCTGCACCTTGGGTGCTGCAGCACCGGGCGCGACCGCGCCTGGCGCGGGAGCACTGGGCGCGGGTACGGGCGCCTGCTGCGCCAGACTCGGCGCCGCAATCATGGATCCCGCCATCAACAGCGTCGCGACACACCGATTCATGCAAGGCCCCGCATTCTGGCGAATCCGCCGGTGGATTCCCTTGGATATCCGCCACACCTGAGTCTAAACCAGACCACACCTTCGTCAAATCCCCCGCACCAAAGCTCCGGACCGCCTGCCACGCATGCCATTACCGACACGCTGGGCGCGCCCAAATGGCTGGCCCGCTGAGTCCCGAGCTCAGCTGTGCGCCGCGCTGGCCTGTCCTTCCTTTGCGGCCGGCGCCGCGGGCTTGAACCCGAAGATCTTCTCCGTCACCGTCTGGATCACCACATACAGCACCGGCGTGAAGATGAGCCCCAGGAACGTGTTCCCGATCATCCCGAAGAACACCGCGGTGCCGATCGCCTGACGGCTCGCTGCACCCGCGCCCGTCGCGATCATCAGAGGCAGCACGCCCAGAATGAACGCCAGCGCGGTCATCAGGATCGGACGCAAACGCTGCCGCGACGCCTCCACCGCCGACTCCACGATCGGCTTGCCTTGCTCCCGATACGCCTTGGCGAACTCCACGATCAGGATCGCGTTCTTCGCGCCCAGGCCCACCAGGAGCACCAGCCCCACCTGCGTATAGATGTTGTTGTCCATCCCGCGGTACATCAGGCCCAGCATCGCGCCCAGCACCGCCAGCGGGATCGACAGAATCACCGACAGCGGGATGAACCAGCTCTCATACAGCGCCGACAGGATCAGGTACACCACCAGCAGCGCCATCGAGAACACGATGATCGCCTGATTGCCGACCAGCTTCTCCTGGTAGGACAGCGCGGTCCACTCGTAGGTCGTCCCCTCGGGGAGCTTCTCCGTCGCCATGCTCTCGACGACCTTGAGGGACTCGCCCGACGACACGCCCGGCGCGGGCTGACCTTGCAGCACCGCCGCGGGGAAAATGTTGTATCGGATCACGCGATCGGCGCCCATCATCTCGCGCACGTTCAGGATCGAGCCCAGGGGCACCATGCTCCCGTCGGGCTTGCGCACGTCGAGCCGCTTCACATCCTCCAAGGCCGAGCGGAAACGGCTGTCCGCCGACACGTTCACCTGCCAGGTGCGCCCGAACAGGTTGAAATCGTTCACGTACGCCGAGGCCAGATACCCCGACATCGTCGAGAAGACGTCCTGCAGAGGCAGACCGAGCTTCTTCACCTTCTCGCGGTCCACATCCGCAAAGAGCTGGGGCACCGCGGCGCGGTACGCGCTGTTGACGCCCCGGAGCTTGGACTGCGCGTTGCCGTCGGCGACCATGCCCTGGACGATCTCGCCCATCGCCTGCCGCCCGATGCCCGAGCGGTCCTGGATGCGCAGATCAAAGCCCGACGCCGATCCCACGCCGTCGACCGCGGGAAGCGAGAACACGATGCACAGGGCGTCGGGGATCTGCGACGTCCGCGCCCGGAGCTCGTTCATGATCGTCGCCAGATCGCGCTTCTTGGGCACGCGCACGTCCCAGTCCTCGAGCCCGATGAAGAACATGGCGTAGTTCGAGCCGTTGCTGTTGATCATCGAGAAACCGGGCAACGCCGTGAAGTTGCGCACGCCCTCGGTCTCGCCCAGGATCTTCTCGACCTTCTGGACCGCGGCGACCGTGCGTTCCTGGGACGCCGAGTCGGGCATCCACACATCGATCATCACCATACCGCGGTCTTCCAGAGGCACAAAGCCCGTGGGAACCTTCGTGAACGACCAGCCGATGCCCACCACGCACGCGCCGAACGCTGCGAGCGTGAACGCGACGACCGCGGGATGCACCAGGAACTTGACCAGACGCGCGTACCCGTTGGCCAGCGCGTCGAAGCCCTTGTTGAAGATCCTGACCAGGATGAAGGGCTTGTGCCCTTCCTTGTGAGCCTTGAGGATGACGCCGCACATCGCGGGGGTGAGCGTGATGGCGCAGATTCCGCTCAGGAACGTGGACGCCGCGATCGTCAGCGCGAACTGCCTGAAGAGCTGCCCGCTGATGCCCGGCAGGAACGCGGTCGGGATGAACACCGCCATCAGGACGACGGTGATGCTGATCACCGGCGCCAGCACTTCCTTCATCGCGGTGATCGTCGCCTGCTTGGGTTCCAGGTGCTGCTTCTGCATCACCGCTTCCACGTTCTCCACCACCACGATCGCGTCATCCACCACGATGCCGATCGCGACCACCAAGCCGAAGAGCACCGGCATGTTCACCGAGAAGCCCATGACCTTGGCGAAGAAGAACGTGCCGATGATCGACACCGGGATCGCCAGCATCGGGATGATCGAAAGCCTCAGGCTTCCCAGGAAGACCACGACCACCGCCAGCACCAGGACCAGCGCCTCGATGAACGTGTGGAACACCGCGTCGATCGCCGACAGCACGAACTTGGAGGTGTCGTACACCGTCTCGAACGACAGTCCCTTGGGAAGGGCGGCGCCCTTGGCCTTGAGCAGATTCTCGACGTCCCGCGCCACCTGCACCGCGTTGCCGCCCGGCGCCTGATAGACGACCATCGCCGCCGCGGGCGTGCCCTTGTACCTGGCCAGAAGGTCGTACGACTTGCCGCCAAGCTCGACGCGGGCCACGTCCTTCACGCGGAGCACGCGGTTGCCCTCGGCCCGCACGATCACGTTCTCGAACTGCTCGACGCTGCTGAGCCTTCCCAGCGTGGAGACGTTGTACTGGTACGCCTGTCCGGAAGGCACCGGGGGCTGCCCGATCGCGCCCGCCGCGACCTGGACGTTCTGCTCCTTGAGCGCCGCGATCACGTCCATGGTGGTCAGGTTGCGCGACTTGAGCTTCTCGGGATCGAGCCAGAGCCGGATGCCGTAGTCCTTGACCGGGAAGATCTTGGCGTCGCCCACGCCGGTAATGCGCTTGATCTCGTCGAAGACGTTGATCGTCAGGTAGTTGGCGATGAACAGGTCGTCGTACTGCTTGGCCGCCGCTTCATCGGCCGGCGCGAGCGAGAAGACCGTGATGACGTTCGACGACACGCGGTCCGTGGTGACGCCGTTGCGCTTCACCTCGTCGGGAAGCTTGGGCATCGCGATGTTCACGCGATTCTGCACGAGCACCGAGGCGATGTCGATGTTGGTGCCGAGCTCGAAAGTGACCTTGAGGGTGTACGAGCCGTCGCTGGCCGACGTGCTCTCCATGTAGATCATGCCCGGGACGCCGTTGACCTGCTGCTCGATCGGCGACGCGACGGTGTCCGCGACCACCTGGGCGCTGGCGCCCGGATACGCGGTCGAAACCTGCACCACCGGCGGCGTGATGTCCGGGTACTGCGCGATCGGAAGGTTCGGATACGAGACCAGCCCCATGATCGTGATCAGGATCGCGATCACGGTCGAGACGATCGGACGCCGAACCGGGAATTCTGCAAGCATGGGGTCTTCTCAGCGACCGGAGCCGCCGGCCTCCTGGAGCTTCGGCGTCACCTTGGACCCCGGACGCGCCTTGAGCACGCCCAGCACGATCACGCGATCCTCGCGGGACAGGCCCTCCTGAACCACGCGCTGATCGCCGTCAAGCACGCCGATCTTCACGCGTTTCACCTGCACCTTGTCCTCGCTGTCCACCACCAGCGCAAAGCGCCCCTGCTGATCGCTCAGGAGCGCCGCCTCGGGCACCAGCATCGCCTTCTCCGTCGTCGTCGGGAACCGCACCCGCGCAAAGAGCCCGGGCAGCAGGAACTCGTTGGGGTTCTCAAACCGCGTGCGCACGCGCAGCGTTCCCGTCTGCTTGTTGAGCTCCGGATCCACGTAGTCCACGCGGCCCTTGGTGTTGAACTGATCTTCACCCGCCAGCGCCAGCTCGCAAGGCCTCCACTGGTTCGGCGCGATCTGCCCGGGCTCGCGCGCCTCGCTCTCCGAGCGATCCTGCTTCCGGACCGACAGCACGTCCGACTCGCTCACGTCGAGCGACACGAACGCGGGAGTCGCCTGCACGATCGTCGCCAAGAGCGTGGGCTCGCCGCGACCGACCAGGTTTCCGGTGTCCACCAGGTTCTTGGTGATCCGCCCGTCGGTCGGCGCGATCACAGTGCAGAAGTCGTAGTTCAACTTCGCCTCGCGCACCGCCGCCTCGGCTTTGATCAGATCCGCCTTGGCCGCGTCGCGCCGGGCCGCCTTGATCACCGCGTCGATCGCGGGCCCCGCGCTCTGATCCGCCAGCTCCTTGGCCAGCCTCGCGTCGTTCTCGGTGCCCTCAACCACCGCTTTCTGGGCCTGCACGCTCGCTTCGGCCTGATCGAGCACCGCCTTGTACTGGCGCGAGTCGATCCGGAAAAGCACATCACCCTTCTTCACCTTCTGGCCGGGCTTGAACTCCACCGACTCCAGGAAGCCCTGAACTCGGGCCCGGATCTCCACGGTCTCCGACGCCTCCACCGTTCCGGTGTACGTCAGATAGCTCACCAGGTCGCGCTCCACCGGCCGCGACACGATCACCTCCGGCGGCGGGGGCGGCACGTACACGTTCGCGTTGTCCTTCTTGTCGCACCCGGCCAGGAGCGTCGCGCCAAGAACCGACACGCAGAGCACCGAAACGCCCAAGCCGGCGCCCACACCGGCGCCCCGGAACAACGCCGCGCTCAAGACCCGCGGCGCCACCGACCGACGCTTGACGAGATCCAGCATGTTGCACTTCTCCCGCTTCACTTGCCCGCCCCCGTATCTCCCGCGTGGGGCTTCCCGGGCGCCATCTCGCCTTCAGGTCGCTCGTCCGCCGGCAGCTTGTCCTTGATCACATCTCCCCAGTCGGTGCGGGCCCGCATCTCGCGGATCGTCTGCGGATCGACGAACTCGCCATCGCCCCGCACTTCCCAACCCCCGCCCAAGGCCCGATACGTCCGCACCGCGCCCAGCGCGATCGACGCCCGCGCCGCGACCAGCGCATCTTCCTGCTGCACGAGCGTGGACTGCGACTGGTTCACCCGGATGAAGTCCACCGCGCCCGCCCGATACTGGATCAGCGAAAGCTCCACGCTCCGGCGCGACGCCCCCACCGCTTCCGAGAGCGAACCGGCGCGCTGTCTGGCCTTCAGGAACTCCGAAAGCCCCGCCTCCACATCGCTGGCCGCACGCAGCACCGTGTCCTTGTACGCCTGCACCAGCTGCTCATAGCGCGCGTCCTGAACGCGGATGCTCCCCTCCACGCGCCCGTAGTTGAACACGGGCCAGTTCACGCTCAGCCCGACGAACCCCGCGAACGAGTCGGCGTCGAAGATGTTGCCCAGATCGGGACGATTCACGCCTTGGAACGTGGAGCTTGCAAAGCCCGTCGTACCCACGATGGAAATGCTCGGATACAGATCCGCGACCGCCTGGCCGATGCGGGCGCTCTGCGCCGCCGCCAGGCGCTCCGCGGTGCGCACGTCGGGCCGGCGCCGCAGCAGTTCCGCAGGGATCCCCGCCGCGATCTGCGCCTCGGCCTCGGGCACCCGCGCCGACATTCCCTCTGCCGGCTTGAGTTCCTCGGCAAGCTCCGAGGGAGGCTGCCCGAGCAGGGTCGCCAGCACGAGCTTGGACTGCAGCAGGTTGTTCTCAAACTCCGGGATCAGCGCCTTGGTGTTGGCCAGGGTGCCCATCGCGGTGGACACGTCGAGTTCGGAAACCGCGCCCGCTTTGAAACGCGCCCGCGTGAGTTTGAGCGTCTCTTCCTGGAGCTTGACGTTTTCGTGGGCGAAGTTCAGCCGCTCCTCGAGCGAGCGGATGACGATGTACGTCGCCGCCACCTCCGCCGCCAGGCTGATCATCACCGCGTCGTAGTCCGCGACGCTGGCGAGCAGCTGCGCGTCGGCCGCTTCGATCCCGCGCCGGAACTTGCCCCAGAAATCAAGCTCCCAGGCCGCCTGCAAGCCGATCGACGCCTGCGAGAACGAGCGGTCCCCGCCGTTGTTCACGTCGTTGGCGCTCCGCTGGGTCGCGCCCACTTCGCCCACGACCGCCTGGACCTGCGGGAAGAACTGTCCTTCGGCGACGCCCAGCGCCGCCCGGGCCTCGAGCACGCGCAGCCCCGCGATCCGAAGCGACAGATTCTGCGCCATCGCCCGCTGGATGAGCGCGTTGAGGGTCGGATCCTCGAACGACTCCCACCACTTCGGATTCACCGCCCGGCCCGTCTGGTCCGTCGGGCCGATCCAGGACTCATTCACCCGCGCATCGGGCGTCGTGTAGTTCGGGCCGACCATGCAGCCGCCCGCCGCAAGCAGCACCACCAGGGCCGATCCCCGCGCCGCTGTCCGCGCTCGCCAGCATGCGCCCCGTCGATGCTGTTCCACGCCAGTCGCCGCCATTTCGTCACCTCACACCCGAGATAGAGGCCTGACTATACCAGATTCGCTTGTCAACTATGCGTGCACACAAGGCCGTCTCCGCTGTGCGCGCCCATGCCACGAACAAATCCACCCGCTAGCCCACGCGCGGGTCCTGCGCGTCACTGTTGGCCTCCACCGCATCCGCCACCGTCGTGAACCGATCGATCCTTCCGATCCGCGCCTCAAGACCCGCGGTCCGCAGCCGATCGCGCACCGTTGAACGCGCCTCCACCACCACCAGCTTGATCCCGCGCTCCTGAAGCTCCGCCTCCAGACTCAAGAGCATCTCGGCGCCCACCATGTCGACCATCGGCGCCGCCGATAGATCGCAGATGACCACCCGCACCGGCCGCTGCGCCACCGCCCACGCGACCCGGTCGCGAACACTCTCCGCATTGAAGTAGAACAAACCGCCCTCGACCCGGAACACTTCGACTCCCGGGACCAGTTCATTGTCCGGATGCCGCTGGCGATCTGAGAACCGCCTGGTTCCGGGGATTCGACCGAGCAGCGCAACATGAGGCCGCGACGCCCGCCTCAGGATCAGGACGACCGAGATCGCCGCCCCGATCAGCACGCCGCGCAGGAGCCCGCTGGCCAGCACGCCGCCAAAAGCGCTGGCGACCACCAGCAGCTCCTGCCGATCGGTCTTCCACAGGTGCCTGAGCACCGAAGGCTTCACCAGCGCCATCACCGCCGAGATGATGATCGCCGCCAGCACCGGCTGCGGGAGCTCGCGCAAGAGCCCCGAAAAGAACACCACGACCGCGAGCATGAGGACCGACGCGATCAGACCGGACAGGGGCGTGCGCGCGCCGCTGGTCTGATTCACCAGCGATTGCGAGACCCCGCCGCTGACCGGAAAGCCCTTGAAGACGCCCGCAGCCAGGTTCGCCCCCGCCAGGGCCAGCAGCTCCTGATTGGCGTCAAAACGTGCTCCGCTGCTGGACGACGCCATGCGGCCGATCGCCGAGGTTTCCACCGCCGCGAGCAGGCAGCACGCCATCGCCAGAGGCAGAATCTCGTTGATCTCTTCCATGCCCAGATGGGGCAGCCTGGGCGCGGGAATCCCCGCGCTGACCGAGCCGAGCATGACCACGCCCCAGTGTTCCAGGTGCAGGAGCATGGCGGCCGCGATCCCCCCGACGACCGCCCACAGCGCGATCGGGCGATGTTTGAACGCCATCCGTCCCAGGATGAGGAAGCCCAAGGCGCCCACACCGACGATGACCGACGCGGGATTGGCGTCGCCAGCACGCGCGAGCACATCTCCGAGATTGGCCAGCACCCCGCCGTGGTGCGCCTTGGGGATCCCCAGGAGCTTGGGAAGCTGGGTGCTGATCAGCGTGATCGCGACCCCCAGCTTGAATCCGATGAGCACGGACTCGGAGATGAACGTCACCAGCGAACCGGCCCGGAAGAACCACGCCGCCAGGGCGATGAACGCGGTGAGGATCGCGGTCCCGCCCGCCAGGGCCGCGTGCCGGACCGGATCGCCGCCGGAGATCGCCGCCAGGGTCGTGCCCATCAGCAGCGAGATCGCCGAGGTCACCGTGACCGCGGTCCGCTGCGAGCTGCAGAAGAGCCAGAAGATCATCCCGGAGAAAATGCACGCGTAGAGACCCGATTCGGCGGGAAGGCCCGCCAGTGAGGCGTCGCCGATCGCAGCGGGGAGCATGTACGCCGCGAGCGTGAAGCCCGCGACCGCGTCGGCGACGAGCGACGCCGCGTTGCACTCGCGGAGCCACCGCAGGGCCGGCACACGTCCGACTCCCCACCGGTTTGCGCTGTCAAGAACCTGATCCGACACGCTGCACTCCGCCAAGGTCCCAGGGATCAGTATGCCTCTTTCACGAACTTCCTTCCCGCGAGGCTCTTCTGGTCGTCGTAGGCCCCCTTCATGGACCGCTTGGGGAGCTTCACCTTCTCACGCTTCACGCGCTTGTACGGGATCTGATCCAGGATGTGGCGCAGGCAGTTCAGCCTGGCCCGCTTCTTGTCGTCGGAGCGCAGCACATGCCAGGGCGCGTGCTTGGTGTCGGTCGCGTCCAGCATCATGTCGCGGGCGCGCGAGTACTCGAACCACTTGCTCCGCGATGGCAGGTCCATCGGACTGAGCTTCCACTGGCGGAGCGGGTCCTCGATGCGGGCCTCGAAGCGCCGCGCCTGCTCATCGTCGCTGACCTCGAGCCAGACCTTGATCAGGGTGATGCCCGCATCGACGATGTACTTCTCAACCAGGGGACACAACTCGAGGAAACGTCGGTGCTGTTCCTTGGAGCAGAAGCCCATCACGTACTCGACGCCGGCGCGGTTGTACCACGAGCGATCAAAGATCACGACCTCCCCGGCAGCGGGGAAGTGCTGCATGTACCGCTGCATGTACATCTGCGACTTCTCGCGATCGGTTGGAGCGGGGAGCGCGACGAGCCTGAAGACGCGCGGGCTGACGCGTTCGGTCAGGGCCTTGATGGTCCCGCCTTTGCCCGCTGCATCCCGCCCCTCGAACACGACGATGATGCGGGCGCCCTCGTGCTTGACCCACTCCTGGAGGATGCAGAGCTCTTCTTGAAGCTTGCGGAGCTCTTTGTCATACGCCTTGCGCTTGAGCTTGCTGGAGTCGTGCCCTTCGTGTGACTTGGACATCGTTCACCTTCGTGGCGGCGCGCCTCCTGCGCTTGTCGGGTTCCGATCACACCAGTATGCTGATTCTGGAGTGATCGCTCCTGCTTGACTTTACCGGCATGGATCCAAGGAGGTCCCGATGAATTCCCGAACTTACCTTCTTGAAACTCGAAATCAACGACGGGACCCCCACTTTGGGAGGCGCCTGCTGGTGGGCAGCGTGCTGGCGCTGGTTTCCGCAGCCGGGCTTGTCGGGTGCGAGAACGCCGGGCAGGGTGCGGTCTCGGGCGGCGCCATCGGCGCTTTGGGAGGCCTGGCGATCGGCTCGCTCAGCGGCGACGCGGGCAAGGGCGCCGCGATCGGCGCGATCTCCGGCGCCATTGCCGGCGGCATCATCGGCGATCAGAACAACCGCGCCGCCGAACGCCAGCGCGACATGCGCTCCCAGGGAGGCACCCAATGAACACCCGCTCTCACGCCTCGCTCGCTTCTTTCCTGGGTCTCGCACTGCTCGGCGGGTGCAGCTCAGCGCCGCGCACGCCCGATGCTGCGGTCAATCCGTCGCTGGCCAAGCTCTCGGTCCCCGCGGACGCAAAGCCCGCGGATGCGGACCGTGCTGCCCTCTCGCGCTTCGTGGGCGTCTGGAACTTCGAGGGCGTCGTGGTCGGCGCGGACAACAAGACCTCCGACGTCGCGGGCAACGCTGCAGCAGCCATCGAGAAGGAACACTTTGTCCTCCTCGAGCTGCGCCCCACCTCGGGCCAGATGGGCGGCCGCCCGGCCCGCACCGGAGGCGCAATCCTGCTCGGCTCAGAACCGGGCATCGGGCTCACCGCGACCGCCTGGGGCGACGCTTCACCCGCGGTCTCGCGCATGACCGGCACCACGCGTCTGGGAGGCGGCATCTTCTCGTTCAGCGAGCTCCGCACCCCGACCAACACGCCCCGGATCTCGCTCACCATCACCTTTGAGAACAACGACCGCTGGGTCGCGGTGGTGAACGACGTTTCGAGGTCGGCCAAGCCCATGCTGGCGCGCTACACGTTCACGCGCGCGAAGTGACGCCACGCTAGTCGAGCGTGGCCTTCTTCTGATGAATCACCGGCTCGCCCCGGTCGTTGAGGACGCGCGCAATCCCGCTCCCCTCCACGCCGCTGAGCCTGATGGTGATCAGGTGGCGGAGCCTGACCCCCGGCGCTTCCGGGGCTTCGATTGCACGCGCAGCAACGATCGGCGCCTGCTTGAAGACGCAGTACACGCCCACGCCAAGGGCGTCGTGCGCACGCACATGGTCGGCGACCTTGTACGACGCGAAGCCGGTCTGTCCTTGGTTTGACCAGGCCTGCGCGCTGGGCGGGTCGTAGGGCATTTCCGACTGGTAGAAGAAGACGCGCCCGCGCTGGCCGTTCCAGATGGTCTGGTATTCGTGCTGGTGCTCGACGAAGAGGCCGTAGACCGTGACGTCGTCCCCGTCGGTGATTAGGCCGTTGCGGTTGAAGTTCACATCCCAGAGCGCGCCCGAGCCGTGGTCGGCGCGCCAGAGCCAGAGGTTGTCACCGATGACGCCCGAGGCCCGGATGCGGAGCATCGCGTCGGCCTTCCCGGAGGCCGCACCACCCACCCGGCAGAAGACGTCCGAGAGCACGATCGGGTCGTCCAGTTGCGCGCGCACGTCGACGGCTGGCGCGCCGGTCCCGACCTCCATGAGCACGGGGGACTGGACCTCCCCCGCTTCGATGAGCACGCTGGCGATGTGCACGCCGGGAACTTCGGCCACCGAGAGCGCCGTGACGCCGCGCTCGGCGATCAAGGTTGGATAGCCAAGGCCAAGGACGATGGTGCCGGGCCTGGCCACCCGAATCGGGGCCTGGAGCCGGTAGATCCCGGGCGTGAGCAGGAGATGCTTGCCTTGCGCGAGGGCCGCGTTGATGGATGCCGCGTCGTCCCGGTCAGCGCGGGCGATGTGGAAGGACTCGATGGGGAGTGCAGCGGGCCCCGGATCGTCCCAGGCGACGCCTTGATGCTCGCGTCGAAGTTCAGGCCTGGCCACGAGATACCGCCCTTGCTCATCCACGAAGAGGAAGGGCTTCTCGCGGATGACGGGGGTCTTCTCCACGACGCTATATGGAAGATCGGGCCAGGCGCCGGCGGGCGGGTTGACCGCACCCACGAAGACCATGTTCCAGTTGCCACCCTTCCAGCGCCCCCAGTCGGTGTTGCGGGAGAGCCACTGCTGCTGGGAGCCCGAGTCGACGGTGCCATCGACGCGGGTGTTGGCGATGAACCCGCCACTGGACCATCCGCCGTC
This sequence comes from uncultured Phycisphaeraceae bacterium, assembly GCA_964531675.1. Taxonomy (GTDB): domain Bacteria; phylum Planctomycetota; class Phycisphaerae; order Phycisphaerales; family UBA1924; genus CAZHFW01. The sequence goes on from CAZHFW010000026.1 coordinate 12,446, forward strand.
GGAGAGGTTGAGATCGCCCAGCACGTGTACGCGGCGCATGGAGACGCCTTGGGAGACCGCCCAGATGTTGGGCTTCTCCGGCATCTCCGGCTGCACGGAGAGATTCTCAACGCAGCGCCAGAAGTTGCAGGTGGCGTTGCCTTTGCGCCACTCCGCGGTGGACCGGACAGCACCACGGATCCGGACATCATCGGGAAGCTTCCCCAAGCCCGCGACATGGGTGTAGAAGCCGACGCGCACATCCGCCTGATAGACGCCGGGTTTGAAGAGCAGGGCGAAACGCCCCGTCCCGAACTCGGAGGCTTCCTGCTGCGCGAAGACCGCGTTGAGCTTCTCCTGGAGCCCGGGGGTTGAGGGATCAAAGACGAGGACGCTTGGGCCGAAGTCGGGGTCCTGGGCCATGGCGGGGGTCCCGGCAAGGAGGGCAGCGAGCAGGAGGGCTTGGAGCGGTCGCGGAGCGTGCATGTGGGAGTTGTATCCGATGGATGAGCAGCACCCTTTCAAAGACCGAATACAGGAGCGTTCGGGGTCTTTCACCCCGGGAAGGGTGACCCGCCGATACCACCTCCCGTATGCGCACGAATGGCCGTAAGTCGGGAGCCAAGGGCAAGGACTCGGGCTCGTCTGGATCTTCCTCGATTGGTGGAGCGCTCCGCGCGAGCATCCTCCGCAAGATCATCATTGCGGTGATGCTGACGGTGTGGGCGTTCGTGTTTGCGAGCCTGATCGGCTTTGATCGGGCGGACCCGCCGAGCCATGTGGTTTGGCCGCACAACGACCCGGTGGCCAACTGGTGCGGGCCGGTGGGCGCGTCGATCGCGTACGTGCTGCTCAAGTACCTGGGCTATGGCGCGTTCGTGATGGCGGGCCTGGCGGGGATCGGCGTGCTGTCGGCGGCGACGGGGCAGATCGTCCGTCACCCGGTCACGCGGGCGCTGGGCATCATCATGATGACGGTGGCGGCGTCGGGCATTCAGGCGCTGCTGTTCCCCAAGAGCGGCCCGTTCCCGGACACGCCGGGCGGCATGATCGGCATGGTGGGCTCGCGCGAGCTCTGGGAGCGTTTTGGAACGCTCGGCTCGCTGCTGTGGATGATGGCCATCGCGTTCGTGGGCGCGGTGGTGGCGATGGATGAATGGATCAGCTGGGCGCTGGGCTGGACCTGGCGCTGGACGCGTGAGAAGGCGGTGCCGGCGGCGTCGAGCGCGACGCGCGCGACGGCCAGCGTGGCGGCAGCGGCGGCTTCGGGCGCCGGTCGCGGGACGGGCAAGGCGGTCAAGTCCGCCGGCGGCGGCCTGTTCGCGGCTCTGGCGGGCATGTTCTCCGGACACAAGCCCGTTGAAGTCCGCGTGAACGACGTGGACGACGACACCCCCGAGGCGGCCAAGGACGTCTCCCGTCCCCGCATGTTCGGCAAGGGCGCCAGCGCCAAGCCCGCGGGCAAGAGCGCGGTGATCGACGAGGACGAGGAGGCAGCCGAAGACGCCGAGCTCGAGGACGCGATCGAGGACGAGGTCGACGAGCAGGCCGAGGAGGACACCGAGGAGCGCGTCGTCGTCGACGAGGACGAGGACCAGGAGCTCTTCGGCGGCGCCGACGAGGACGACGAAGAGGAAGAGGAACCCAAGGCTGCCAAGGGCAAGAAGGGCAAGGCTCCCGCCAAGCCCATCCCGGTGCAGACCTCCAAGGCGGCTCCGGCGCCGATCGTCGCCGAGGACGAAGAGGACCACCATGTGCCTGGCGCGCCCCAGGTGTTCGACGCCGACGCGCTGCGTGACAAGATCTCCAAGCTTCCGATCGCGTTCGGCCAGCAGAACAAGCAGGTCGCGACCCAGGCGGACCTGGACAACCTGCAGAACGCTTCTCCCAACGAGGACAACTACAAGTTCCCCTCGCTCGAGATCCTGGAGAACCCCGAGGAGAACTTCACGCAGAGGCTCGAGCAGTACGTGCGCGAGCAGGCGGTGGCGCTGGAGGCGGCGCTGCAGCAGTACCACATCGATGGCGAGGTGGAGAGCATCGAGTCGGGCCCGGTGATCACGGCGTACAACGTCAAGCTCGCGCCGGGGACCAAGGTCGCGGCGCTGCAGGCGGTCGCCAGCGACGTGGCCCGCGCCCTCAAGGCGGTGAACATCCGCATCGTCGCCAACCAGGCGGGACGCGACACGATCGCGGTCGAGGTGCCCAACGCTCAGAAGGAGAAGGTCCGCCTCAAGGAGCTCATGGGCAACGCGGAGCGCTATCAGAAGATGCGGCTCCCGCTGTTCCTGGGCAAGGATGCGGGCGGGCAGCCTCTGATCGAGGACCTGACCAAGATGCCGCACATGCTCATCGCCGGCACGACCGGCTCGGGCAAGTCGGTGTGCATGAACACGATCATCATGGGCTTCCTGTACACCAAGAAGCCCAGCGAGCTGAAGCTCGTCCTGGTCGACCCCAAGATGGTCGAGATGTCGCAGTTCAAGGACATCCCGCACCTGATGTGCCCCGTGGTGACGGAGATGGGCAAGGCCGCGGCGATCCTGGAGTGGGCGTGCTCGAAGATGGACGAGCGGTACTCGCTGCTCTCCGAAGCGGGCTGCCGGGACATCGTGAGCTACAACGAGCTGCCTTGGGACGAGCTCAAGGAGCGTCTGGGCGTCACCCCCGAGGAAGAGCACAAGGTGCCGCGCAAGCTCCCCTACATGGTGTTCATCATCGACGAGCTGGCGGACCTGATGATGACAGCCAAGGAGGTCGAGTCGCACATCATCCGCATCGCGCAGAAGGCGCGTGCGGTGGGCATCCACCTGATCCTGGCGACCCAGCGCCCGCAGGCCAACGTCGTGACGGGTCTGATCAAGGGCAACATGCCCGCGCGTATCTGCTTCAAGGTCGCGTCGGGCCTGGACTCGCGCATCGTCCTGGACCAGAAGGGCGGCGAGCTCCTGCTCGGGCAGGGCGACATGCTCTACATGTCGGCCAGCTCGCACAAGCTGGCCCGCTGCCAGGGCACGCTGGTGGACGACAAGGAGATCCGCAACGTCGTGAAGTTCATGCGTGAAGTGGCCAGCCCGAGCTTCGAGCGTCAGCTGGTCTCGATCCGCAAGGTCAATGCGGATGAGGAGCGTCTGCTCGCAACGCAGAACAACTCCTCGGCGAGCCTGCAGGCCGCTCAGGAAGATCCGCTGTTCTTCCGCGCGGTGGACATCTGCATCGAGACCCGTCGCGGCAGCGTGTCCCTGCTCCAGCGTCGTCTGGCGATCGGTTACACCCGCGCCAGCCGCCTGATCGATCTGATGGGCATCGCGGGGATCATCTCCGACCACAAGGGATCGGTGGCCCGCGACGTGCTCGTCGGGGCCGACGAGTGGGAGGCGATGAAGCAGTTTGCGGCCAAGGAGGCGGCGGCGACCGGCAAGAAGATCAGCTTCGACGGGTCCGATCCGGACCAGCAGGCGTTGTTCGCCGAGCCCAAGCCCGTCGAGGTTCAGGCGACCGAGACGTCCGAAACTCAGGAGGACTCGGAAGCCCTGGCCTCCGAGCCTGTGGCGGCCGAGGCGGGAGAGTCCGAGGACGCCGGGGAAACCGAGGATGCGGAGGACGCGCCCTTCGAGGCGACCGACGAAGCGTCCAAGGACCGCTGAACCGGCAGGTCCCGTGAACGGTGAAATTTCGAACAGGGCCCGGCCTCCAAGCCGGGCCTTTTTCTTGGTTCGCGGGAGCCGCTCGCTTGGAGAGGCCGGGCACCGCCGGGCCACTTGAGCGTCCAACACTGTGCTGCCCCGGGGGAACCGCGGTGGAGGGTCTAAACTAGGCCCTCTGGTTTGACCGGAGGCTCCGCCCGCGTGGGGTGGTGAAAGGGCGGCCTCGTGGCTGCCAATCACATCTTCTTTGCGTCTGCATGTCCCGCGGGGCGCTGAGCCCTGCCTCTTCGAAGTAAAGGAATTGCTGCATGTTTGCCAACGCCCGCCCGCTCGCCAAACGCTGTCTGTCCGCTGCCATGCTGTTCGCGCTGGCGGGTCTGGCTCAGGCTGAACTTCCCCCGGCTCTGGATCGCACGCCCGCGACGGCGCAGGTGACGGTGGCGGTCAAGAACGTGGGCCAGCTCGACACCCGCCTCAAGGGCCTGATGACCAGCCTCGGCGCCGACCAGGCCGAGCTTGGCGTGATGGGCCAGCTCATCAGCCTGCCCGGTCTGAACAAGGACGGTTCGGCGGCGATCTCCATCACCCAGCCTCCGGCGGATCCGAACAAGAACGCGCCGGGAGCGGCCGAGGGCGGGCACGAGAAGCCCCACATGGTCGCGATCCTGCCTGTCTCGGACTACGCGGGCTTCCTCAAGGGCCTGGGCACGGTCGAAGGCCAGAAGCTGACGCTCAACGACGAGCTCGGCGGGCGCACGTACTACGTCAAGGACATCGGCGGCGGCTTTGCGGCCATGGCCCAGTCGGAAGATGAGCTCAAGGGCTTTGAAGGCAAGGCGGGCAACAAGGCGGCGCAGGAGAAGCTCCTGGGCAAGGTCGGCTCGCAGATCAGCGATTCGTCCGACGCGATCGTGATCGCCAACATCGACAGCCTCCGCCCCATGCTCGAGGAAGGCCTCAAGGGCATGCGCGAGCAGACCGAGATGATGGTGCAGATGGCCGGCCCGCAGGGCGAGCAGCTCAAGGGCCAGCTCGAGATGATGCAGGGCGCCGCCGACTCGTTCCTGAAGGACGCCTCGGTGGGCATCATGGGCCTGGGCATCAACGACAGCGGCGTGTCGATGGACTTTGGCGCGCAGTTCAAGGAAGGCACCGAGTGCGCCAAGATGTTCAACGCCAAGGGCGACACCGGCGCGGTGCTCACCAAGCTCCCCACCCAGCCCTACTACTTCGCCTTCGCGGGCGACTTCTCCAACCCGGGGATCAAGCAGCTCTTCCGCGACGCCTTGGCCAAGCAGCAGGCGGCGGCCAACAAGGACGGCAAGCTCGATGACGGCACGCTCGCGATGATCGTCCGCAACATCGATCACCTCAACACCTTCGGCATGGTCATGGGCGCCAGCCCCGCCGGCCTGATGGGCGGCCTGTTCGCCAACACCACCTACTACGCGGGCACCACCAAGCCCGCGGACTTCGTCGCGAGCCAGAAGGCCACGATGGAGGCCCTCAACGACAAGACCATGGAGGGCATCACCTACAAGACCACCTACACCGCCGGCGCCACCACGGTCGAGAACGTCAAGGCCGACCAGTGGTCCATGCAGATGAACGTCGACCCCAACAACCCCGCTGCGATGCAGATCCAGCAGATGCAGTCCATGCTCTTTGGCATGGGCGGGCTCTCGGGCTACATCGCTCCGGTGGACAACGGCGTCGTCTCGATCATGAGCCAGAACACCCCCCTGCTCACCTCGGCCATCAAGGCGGCCAAGGAAGGCAAGGGCCTGGGTGACGACGCGCTGCTCAAGGACGCCCAGAAGAACCTCCCCGAAGGCCGTTCTTTCGAGGGGTACGTCGGCGTCAAGGCGCTGATCGACACCGCCTCGGGCTTCATGGCCATGATGGGCGGCGGGACGGCGTATCAGACCCCGCCTCAGGTCGCGCCGATCGCCATGGGCGGCACCACCAGCGACGGCGGTCTCCGCATGAAGGTCTTCGTGCCTTCCTCTACCATGAAGACCATCGGCGACTTCGGCAAGAGCTTCCAGGGCATGATGGGCGAGGACGGCGGCGACGCCCCCGCGGGCGCCCCCGAGAACAAGGAAAAGGGCAAGGCTCCCCGCTTCTGATCCCGGCCTGAATTTGGCCTGATTCTGGCCTGATTTGGGTCTGATCCCAAGCCTCAACACGACGGGCCGTCCCTTGCGGGGCGGCCCGTTCTCTTTGCATCCGGGACCGTTTGGTCCCGATACGATGGCTTGGGAGGCCCCATGCTCATCCGTGACCTGACCAACGCCCTGGAATCGATCGCTCCGCTGCGCTACGCCGAGTCGTGGGACCGCGTCGGGCTGCTCATCGGCGACGCATCGCGCGAGCTCAAGGGGCCGGCGCTGCTCACGATCGACCTGACCGAGCGGGTGCTGGCGGAGGCGATCCGCCACAAGGCGGGCGCGATCATCGCGTACCACCCGCCGCTGTGGGAGCCGCTCAAGAGGCTGACCGCAGCCAGCAGCCGGGAGCGTGTGGCGATGCTCGCGGTGGAGCACGGGATCGCGGTGTACTCGCCGCACACGGCGCTGGACTCGGTGCCGGGAGGCGTGACGGACTGGCTTTGCGAGGGGCTCTCGGGCTCGACGACGCCCGGGAAGATCTCGGGTGATTGCCGGGCGCTGACGCCTTTCCTGGCGCGCGAATCGACGCAGGAAGTGAAGATCGTCACGTTCGTTCCCGAGAAGGACGCGGAGACGGTGCGCGGCTCGCTTGCGACCGCGGGCGCGGGGATCATCGGGAACTACACGGTGTGCTCCTTCAACACGCCGGGCTTCGGGACGTTCCTGGGCAACGATCACGCCAACCCCAAGGTGGGCTCGGCGGGCTCCTTGCAGACCAGCCCCGAGCTGCGCGTGGAGATGGTGTGCTCCAAGCAGGCGCTGCCTCTGGCGCTGGAGACGCTCAGGCGCTTCCATCCTTACGAAGAGCCGGCGATCGACGTGTACGAGCTGATCGCCAAGCCCACGCGTCACGGCGGGCATGGACGCCGACTGGTGCTCGATCACCCGACGCCTTTGTCGGAGATCGCGGACCGGCTCAAGGGGCACCTGGGGATCGCGCACGTCTCGATCGCGACACCTTCGGGGGATCATCCCAACAAGTGCACGCGTGTGACACATCTGGGCGTGTGCCCGGGCTCGGGGCACGAGCTCGCGCTCCCGGCGCAGGCGGACGGATGCCAGGTCTTCGTCACGGGCGAGATGAAGCACCACGAGGTGCTGGCGCTGCTCAACGCGGGACTCTCGGTCATCCTCGCGGGGCACACCAACACCGAGCGGGGCTATCTGCCCAGGTTGGCAGACCTCGTGAAGGGCAAGCTCCCGGGCTTGTCGACCATCGTCAGCACCGAGGATCGTGATCCGCTGTTCGTGCTCTGAGTACGCACTCGAAGCATGCCCCGGTACAAACTCACCATCGCCTACGACGGCACGGACTTCTGCGGCTGGCAGAAGCAGGAGCCTCCCGACATCGCCCGACCCGACGGCGGGGACGGAGACAGACTTCGCGCGCACGTCGATCCCTCGCTGACCGCGGCGCCGGGAAGGCTGGCGCTGCGCACGATCCAGGGCGTGGTCGAGAACGCGGTGCGCTACGTGGTCCGTGAGCCGGTCATCGTCATGGGCTCGAGCCGGACCGATGCGGGCGTGCACGCGCGGGGACAGGTCGCGGCGTTCTCGTGTTCGCCCTTGGAAGAGACGCCAACACCCACGGACGCGGTCCAGGACGCGCCCGCTTCGGGCGGGTCCGAACAACCTGCGACGGGAACGCTGGTCACGGACGCTCGCCACTCCGGATGGCCGGTCGCGCGCGGCACGGACCGCTTGCTGCGGGCGTTGAATGGGCGTTTGCCTGAAGACGTGGTGATCACGTCGTGCGAAGCGGTGCACAACGAGTTCGATCCGATCAGCGATACGGTCTCCAAGGCCTATTCCTATCTGCTGCATGTGGCGGCGCCGGTGACCCACCACGCGGATGGCAGCTCGACGACCGGCTTTCGACCGATCTTTGACCGCCGATTCGTCCATCACGTGCACGATGCGCTGGACGTGAAGGCGATGCAGGCAGCGGCGGCGTGCATCGTCGGCGAGCACGACTTCTCGAGCTTCGCGGCAGCGGGACACGGCAGGCTCACCACGGTGCGCACGGTGTTCACGTGCAGCGCGACGGACGTCACGGACCAGTATGACGCCCGCTCGCTGCTGGGCGCACGCCGGATTCGGATCGACGTGAGCGGCAGCGGGTTCCTGTACAACATGGTGCGAATCATCGCGGGAACGCTTGTTGAGGTCGGGCGCGGCCGGATGGATGCGTCGGCGATTCCGGGAATCATCGAGGCGAGGGACCGCACCAAGGCGGGCCCGACCTTGCCTCCCACCGGGCTGTGCCTGGAGTGGATCCGGTACGCGTGAGGTAGACTCCGCGGCGTGAACACGCGCCAGCGGAGCGTCATCCGGCGTGCTTGTCTGGTCCAGGCGGCCCTGCTTCTGGTCTGGGCGTGGAGCCACGCGTGGACGTGCCGGTATACGACGCTCTGGTTTGGCCCGCGCGCGATCAGTGTCGCGATCGGGAACGGAGCGGTGTGCGGCGCACGCTTTGACCACGATCCGCGGCTCACCCTCGGTTGGGAACTGGTCCGCACGCCATCCCCGCGATGGGACTGGAAGCCTGAGATCACGAGCGACATCTGGCCGACAGGGACGCGTGCCTCGGCGCCCTTCTGGCTGATCATGGCGACGCTGCTGGCGGCGCAGGTCCGGGCGTTCCGGAGGCATCGGACCAAGGCGGGGCAGTGCGCAGCGTGCGGATATCCGCTGGGTGATCCGCAGCGAGCAGTGTGCCCAGAGTGCGGCTCGCGCCCAAACCCGTAAGATCCCCCACCCGCACTGGTCTCGCTCGGTCTTGTGCTCCCCTGATCGCTCGCTCGCTTGATCGCTCCATCGCTTCCTCGCCCATGCGCATCCTCCACATCTCAACCCGGCTGATCCTCGGAGGCTCGCAAGAGAACACGGTGCTCTCGTGCGAAGGGCAGGCCAGGCTCGGTCACGAGGTGCATCTGGCGTTCGGGCCGATCTATGGGCCCGAGGGCTCGCTGCTCGAGCGGGTGCAGGGGTTTCGGACCGCGGATGGGCGGGGGATCCAGACCCACGTTGTTCCGGATCTGATCCGCGAGGTGCATCCGGTGCGGGATCGGCGCGGCCTTGGTCAGCTCGAAGCACTGATCGAGAAGCTCAGACCCGACGTGATCCACACGCACTCGAGCAAGGCGGGCATCCTGGGCAGGAAAGCCGGTTGGAACGTGTACCGGCGCTCACTGCGCAGGGATGGCGCAGCACACGCGTTCCCCGCGGTGATCCACACGGTGCACGGACCGCCCTTCATGCCCATCGAGGGGCCGTTGACGCGACGATTGAAGACACGCCTCAACAACGCGATCTATCAGATCGCGGAGCGGCACGCGGCCCGGCGGTGCCACGCGATTGTGTGCGTCGCGGACGACATGACCCGGCAGTTCCTGGCCCGGGGCATCGGAACGCGCGAGCTCTACACGACGGTGCGCTCGGGAATGGACACGACGCCCTATCTCCATCCGCCAGCGGACTCCTCACGCGAGCGGGTGCGCGCCGCACTCGGGCTGCAGGATTCCGACTACGTCATCGGGACCATCGCCAGGCTCGCGGAGCACAAGGGGCACGACGATCTGCTCGACGCGCTGGGGACCGAACTGAAGGCAAGGCCCGACTGGAAGCTCCTGTGGGTCGGCGATGGGTGGTGGAAGCAGAGGCTTCTTGAGCGCGTGCGGGCGATGGGGCTCGAAAAGCAGGTGATCGCGACGGGATTGGTGCCTCCCGAGCGGGTGCCCGAGTTCACGCGGGCGATGGATGTGCTGGCGCATCCGAGCTATCGAGAGGGATTGCCCAGGACGGTGCCTCAGGCGCTGCTCAGCAACGTCTGCCCGGTCGCGTACGACGTGGATGGCACGCGTGAGGCGTGCGTGCATCGGGAGACGGGGCTGCTTGTGCCGTTCGGGGATCGGGCGGCCTTGCGGAGCGCGATCGTGGAGCTCTACGAGCACCCGGACCTGCGGCGAACGCTGGCTGCCGAAGGGCGGTCGCGCTGCGCCAAGGCGTTCAGCCAAGCGACAATGGTCGAGGGACTCGAAGCGGTGTATCGGGCGGCGCTGTCGAAAGCCCGGCACGCCTGAGCCTGCGGGACCGATGGTTGGCGGAGCGGCCCGGGATCGGAGAGAATCTGGCCATGCGCGTGCGACTGACTCAGGCAACGGTGCTCGCCCTTTCCCTGCTGGCGGGGGGACTGCCGATCGGCGGCGCGGATGGGCAGCGTCTGAATCTGGACAAGCGCTTCTCGCCTGCGCCAGGCGATGGGCTCGGAGCGGCGCGGCTCTCGACCGCGATGGATGCGCAGGCCAAGGAGCTGGTGGCGCTCCCCGGCATCGATCCCGCGACGCAGTCTTCGCGGTCGCTCCGACATGATCTGCGGGTGCTGGCGCGTGATCTGCTCGATCAGGGCGAAGCCCGCGGCGGCGATGGATCGTTGCTCGTGATCGCGGGGCGACGACTGGCGTCGGACATGCCCGCGCTGGACGCGTGGATCGACTCCGGACGGTTTAGTGAAGCGTCGCTGCGGGAGATGGCGAAGGACCTCCGGGCGTCGATCAGCGCGGATCCCAAGCAGATTCCCGGCGATGCTGCGGGGCTTTGGCGGCTGCTACGCGATCGCCTAGCGCCGCTCGTGAATCCGAATGCGACGGAAGTGAGCGCCTGGTGGTCGGACAGCGTTCCGTCGGCGGCCCGAAGGCGGGGCGAGGCGGGCACGCTCGCGACCGCGTTGAAGCTCTCGACTCAGGCGAACGCCGACGCGGTGATGCTCGATGGGCTGCTCACCGACGCACGGACGCATGCGGCGTTCGCGTCTTCCGCGGCCCAGATCGATCGATCTCTCGCGCTGGCTGCGGGGCTCGGCACGAGCGGCCCGGGATTGATCAGGCTGATGCCCAAGCTCAAGGCGGAGCTCGAGGCGAGCCTGGCGGAGCTCAACGACGCGGAGCAAAGCTCCACGGGCGGGCTGCGACTGGAGCGGGCGGCACTGCTCATCGATATCGCGGTCCGGACGGACGCGATGAAGGACTCGCAGTCGACGAGGCGGCTCGGGGACGCGGTCTTCAAGGCGGTGACGGGGCTGGCGAGCACGCCCACCAGCGCCGAACTTCAGAGGCTGCGCTTGCTCCAGAGCTCGCTGATCGCGCTGGATGCGCCGCTCGTCGCCAGGGATGATCTGGACAAGGCGCTTCGACCGGCGCTCCCGGTGCTGGCGACCGCTGCGGAGGAGTCGAAGGCGACGTTGATCGCGGCCCTGGCTCGTCTGCTCAGCGCGGATGCGGTGTCCACGGATCCGGCGCTGGTGAGCGCCAGGCTTTCGCATCAGCGGCGGCTGGACGACGTGCGGATGCTCTCCGAGCTGAGCCGGGCCATCGCAACGGATGGCGCAGCCCCGAAGGGCCCGAGCCCGATCGCGGTGGTGCGCACGCGCGTGCTCAAGCTCAGTCAGGATCTTTCCAAGCCCGCGACACGCGACGTCGCGCTGACGGAGATGCGCACGCTCGCCAGCGGGCTCGCGCCGGAGGATCGCTCCGCGATTCTGCGGGCGCTGATGACGGGGCCGCCTCCCGGCTCACCGCTGGAGCGTCTGGGTCAGATCCACGGGGCGGCGATCAAAAGGCTTGTCGAAGGCGCGTCGCGGAGCTGGGTGAATCAGGCGGCCCGCGAGCTGCAGGCTCGCCAGCCCATCACGCCTTTCGGATCAGAGCTCCTGGAGAGCGTGGAGGCGTTCCTCTACGCCGCAGCTGCCCGCGACGCGAAGTCGAATGAGCTTATCGGGCGCTGGCCCGCGTTCTGCCTGACGCGCGAAGCGATGGGCGCGATCACCGATCCGATCAGCGAAGGGCTGCAAGCGGCGGAACGGGCGCTTCAAGGCGGGGACGCTGCAACCTTTATCGACGCGGCCCGGCCATTGCGGGGCGCGAACGATCGCGTGTGGATCGGTGTGCTGGCGCTGCGCGCGCCGCCCGGCGCGTGGAGCGCGGCGGGTTCGTCGATGCCCGCGGCGCTGGCGAGTCTGGCGCTGGGCGGACCAGCCTCTGATGCGTGGCTGGTTGAGCATGTCGAGGAGATCGCGCTGCTGTGCCGGTACGCGTGCGAGCTTGATCAGGTGGACGCGTCCAAGCGCGAAGGTCTGACGGCGTACGTCCAGGCTCGGGGGCGTGCGCTCCAGAACACGCTCGAAGCCGAGGAGCCCTGAGTGCGATCAGGCGCCCGCTTGGGAGAGGAGCGCCTCGACCTGAGCAGCGTCCAGACCAACGCGGAATGTCTTGCGTGGGTTGGTCGCGCCGGAGATCAGTTGCACGCGCGAGGAATCGAGTCGGAGCGCCTCGGCGAGCACTTGGGCGACCGCAGCATTGGCCTTGCCGTCTTCTGGTGGAGCGGCGACCTGGATCTTCAGCCGGTCGCCCAGCAGGCCCACGACGCGCGATCGCTTGGCGCCGGGCACGACTTTGACGTGCACCCGGCAGACGCCGGTTTGACCTCGTTCGGCTTCCACGAAACCCATTCAGGACTCCAGTTTCGGGCATCCGCCCGACGCCCCCTTGGGCCCATGGACTGACCGGGCGAACACCCCGGTGTGCACAACGTACCGATTCGGGGCCCTATCCGGTCTTTGTTCGAAGAATGATCGGATAGGAGGATGGCCCCGGTGCAAGTACCATCCGTTTTTCCGGACGCGGCCGGTGCGGGGCTTTGCCGCAGGCTCGCGAACGCCGATTCAGATGGAACTCGAAAGGCTCGGGGTCCGGAAACTCTGGTGCCCCTCTCTCACAGACCCACGGGACGCGACATGCCGATCCGCGATCGACTCAGCTTCTGCTCCTCCCGCCTCCGTCTGGCTGCCTTGGCGCTGGTCGGGCTGGCCGGCACCGCGTCGGCCCAGCTCGGGCCCGGTCAGGTGCTGCTGGTGTATGACTCGCGCAGCTCGGATTCGAAGCTGGTCGCGGAGTACTACGCGGGTTCCTCGCGCGTGCCTGGCGGGGCCGGGGGCGTCAAGGGCAAGTATCCGGTGTACGTGCTCGATCTGGCGACGACGGGTGTGCCGCTCTCGCCCGTGGGCGACATCACGTACGCGAACTTCGTGTCCAACATCCGCACGCCGATCCGCACGTACCTGACCAACAACGCGCTGCAGAAGCAGATCCGCGTGATCGTCACGACCAAGGGCATGCCCCACCGCATCCAGGACACGGACCTTCCCGGCGCGGGCGACAATCCCAACGATCAGGCCAACGAGCTCAACGCGGCGGACGCGACCGCGGCCAGCGTCGACAGCGAGCTCACGCTGCTCTATCAGAACCTCAACTCGGGCGAGAACGGCAACGGCGGCGACTCCAAGGCCGATGGGTGCGTGGCCAACCCCTTCTGGAAGTCCACTGCGCCCCTGGCCTCGTACCCCACCACCAACATCATCGCGCAGAAGACCTTCTCGAGGCCCACCGGATTCCCGACGGGCATCCTCTGGACGATCGCGGGCTCCAACGCGCAGCGGCTCACCGCGGGCGACATCTACCTGGTGTCGCGCCTGGACGGAAAGACCGTCGCGGACGTCAAGGCGATGATCGACCGCGGCGGGAACATCTCGCTCAACACCAACACCGCGGCGTTCGTCTTCGACGAGGCCAACTCCACGATCGCGTCCAACGGCGTCGCCGACGCCGCCTCCGACAATGGCGAGTGGGACAACGACTCGCTCAGCGCGGGCATCCTGTGGTCGGGCGACGATTTCGAGAAGACCCGCGATCTGGTCAAGAGCGACGGGCGTTTCAACCCCGCCAAGGTGTACTACAACGCGGCCAGCGGCGTGACCAACTTCATCGTCGGCCCGCGCATCAACTACCAGGGGCAGGGCATCCTCGTCTCCGACAACCTGGTGTTCCTGTCGAGCTGGGGCTCGAACTGCGGCCCGCAGAACACCCAGCCGACGATGTCCGACGGCACCAACGCGGGACAGAACTACACCAAGAGCTTCAACCTGGCGCGCGGCGCCTGCTTCACCTCCGTGGAGAGCTACAACGCCCGCGACTTCGGCGGCTATGGCTCGTGGTTCGGCGGCTGGGGACCCCAGGCGCAGATCTCCGACTTCATCCAGGCCGGCGGGACCTTCGCCATCGGCAACTGCTGGGAGCCCTTCACCTTCGCGCTCCCCGACAACGAGTGGATCATCCGCAACTTCTATCTGGGCAACATGACCTGGGTCGAGGCGGCGTGGTCCGCGATCCCGTGCCTGTCCTGGCAGACCATCGTCGTCGGCGATCCCCTCGCAACGGTGTGGCGCACCTGCGAAGACCTCAACGGCGACGGCAAGGTCGACCTCGAGGACTTGATCAAGTGGGAACAGAACCCGGTTGACATCAACCGCGACGGCGTGGCCAACCAGACCGACAAGCAGATGATTGAGACCACGGTGCGCTGGACCGAGGACTCGTACATTCGGACGCGCTGACGCGGGCATCCGGACGCCCTGAGGCGGGCACCCGAAAACGCTGACCTGAGCATCAGAACGCGCCGGCGCGGGCCGCTGCACGCGCCGGCTTTGGCATTCACGCGCGTCGATGGATCCGCGGGCGGGACGTGGCAAAAAGAAAACGGCGGGCCAGAGATTTACTCCCTAACCCGCCGGTGGTGTAGAACAGATCGTCAACGCTCCGGAGCCCACACCAAGGCCACCCGGGCGGTTTGTGACCACTTTCTCCACCCGAAATATGCCACGGAATTTCCCCGCGGCAACCAACCCGCACGCCGGAGTGCAGATTCCCGCAAATCCAGCCGCCAAAAGGGCTTGGCGTGGGGATTTCTGTCGGTCCGCGAGGCCCTGAAACTCCAAAACCGGGGGCGATTGGGTCCTATAGTTGACCGATTTGTCGCCTCTGGCCTTGCGCTTTGATCCCAGGGATTGTCCCGGGCCGAGCGTTGGGAGGGGCTGACGCGCAAGCCCGGCGGCCAGGTTCGCCTGCCGGACGCGGGCTTTTTCCATCAGCGGGGTTTTTCTATGGCCACCGATGTTCGCGCAATTCTGGGCGCCGAAGCCGACGCTCTCCTGAAGTACGAGTCCAAGACCGTGAGCCGGTCGTCGTTGTACCTGCCCGGTCCGGACTTCATCGACCGCGTGGTCGCCCAGAGCGACCGCACGCCGGTGGTGCTCCGCAACTACCAGACGATCCTGAACACGGGGCGTCTGGCGGGCACGGGCTACGTGTCGATCCTCCCGGTGGACCAGGGGATCGAGCACTCCGCGGGCGCGAGCTTTGCCCCCAATCCGGAGTACTTCGATCCGGAAAACATCGTGAAGCTGGCGATCGAGGGCGGCTGCAACGCGGTCGCGTCGACGATGGGTGTGCTGGCGGCGGTGAGCCGGAAGTACGCGCACAAGATCCCGTTCCTGGTCAAGTTCAACCACAACGAGATGCTGACGTACCCGAACCTGTTCAAGCAGTCGTACTTCGGGTCGATCAAGCAGTGCTACGAGATGGGCGCGGTCGCGGTGGGCGCGACGATCTACTTCGGCTCCGACACGAGCCGCGAGGAGATCGCCTACGTCTCCGACATGTTCGACCAGGCCCACGACTACGGCATGGTGACGGTCCTGTGGTGCTACACCCGCAACAACGCCTTCAAGATCAAGGGCGCCGACGGGAAGAGCACCGACTACCACGCGTCGGCCGACCTCACCGGACAGGCCAACCACCTGGGCGCGACCATCAAGGCCGACATCATCAAGCAGAAGCTCCCGACCAACAACGGCGGGTACGCCGCCCTCAACTCGGGCGGCTCGTCCTACGGCAAGTGGGACAAGCGCGTGTACACCAAGCTCTGCGGCTCCGACGAAGCGGGCCACGGCGGGCACCCGATCGATCTGTGCCGGTATCAGATCCTCAACAACTACATGGGCCGCATCCCGCTGATCAACTCGGGCGGCGAGTCCAAGGGCGCCTCTGACCTGGCCGAAGCGGTCGCGACCGCGGTCGTGAACAAGCGCGCCGGCGGCATGGGCCTGATCTCGGGCCGCAAGGCCTTCCAGCGCCCGATGAAGGAAGGCGCCGCGCTGCTGCAGTCGATCCAGGACGTGTACCTGGACAAGAGCATCACGGTGGCGTGATCGCGGCAAGGCTGGAATCGAATACACGAAGCTCGGGAGGGGCCGCCGCGGGGCGGCCTCTCTGCCTTTTGGATTCCATGACGCTCTATCAGTCGCCACCCGGACGCGTGTCTCCCGCCGACTTGTCATCGAGCACGCGGAGCTGGTCCGGGCTGGACACGACGATCTGAAGGAAGCTCTTGAGTTCGGTGACGTAACCTCCGAATCGGGCGAGCTTTCCCTGCACGCTGATCCGGCGTCCCGCCAGCGCGGTCTGCAGATCCGTGCCGAACTTCGCTTCGATGTCCTGGGCGGCGCCCCTGGGGATGAAGACCATCATCTTCGAGCGACGGTCACCCAGGAACACGTTGTAGTTTCCCGGGCTGCGGGTGGGCGTGATCTTGCGCACAACTCCTTCGACGGTGATCTCGCGATCAAGCAGGCTCTCCCCGACGTCGCTCGCCCTTACCGCTCCCGCGGCGGGGGGCGGTTCGGGCTTCTCTTGGCGGAGGACGGAGACCGCGGTTGAAGGGTCGCTCGCGTCCGGAGCGCTGCGATCCTGGGGTGACTGATTCAGAGCCAGCCGCTGATCCGCGATCTGGGGGGTCGTCCATCGGTAGAGTTCGTATCGCTCACTTCCCTGCGAGCTCGACGGCGCCAGGAATCCCTTGCCGTCCGGCGCGAACTGTGCCAGCTCGGCCCGTTCGACGCCTCGGCTCAGCAAGGAAATGAGGCCGCCGTCCACGGCTTTCACTAGGGCTGCCGAACCCGACCTTCGCACGCTCGGATTTCCATCGCACCCCACGAACGCGGAGCCATCAATCGACCATGCGAACGGCCTGAACTGCGAACGGATGGTCCGCACGACGGCGCCGGACGTGATGTCGCGAATCTCGATGTCGTTCCCGCTGATTCCCACCGCGAACTCTCTGGCGCCCGGGAGAACGCAGAGTGACACGACTCCGCCCGCGATCTGGTGGGTGGCGCGGATGCTGGCGTCTCGCCAGCTGCGCACGTTCACGGCTTTGCCGCCCTCGACGCTCTCGAGAAAAACGTCGGCGCCGCCTGCTGTTGCGATGACAGCCTGACCATTCCTCGCGCCAAAATCGGCGACTTCCTCTCCGGATCGGGTGTCATAGAGAGTCCGCGGCTGACCTGACTGCTGCTGGTAGGAAACGAGGAGTCGCTCTCCATCGGGGGAGAGCACGATGCGATGGCCCGAAATGGAGAAGACTTCGACCAAAGGGATGGTGAGAGCGTCGCCGAAGGGTTGATTCCAAGGCGACCCGGCTGGCCTTCGTACCACCGTCACAGCGTGGCCGACGGGTGAGACAAGATAGGGCTGCATGATGTCAACGTCGGCGTGACGCACGGCGATGGTCGTGCCATCATCGGAGGCTGCAAGACCTGAAAAGAAGACGGTCAGTCCCTGCGTGGATGGGGGGATCGTCCAGAGTGGGAAGAGGCTGGCGGACTGATCGGTGCCGGCGCGAGTGATGCGCAGGACGGGCCGGCCTTGATCGCCAACACCACAGTCGAGAAAGTCGTTTCCGAGCAAGGCTTGGTTCGTGCCACTTGCCTGGAAGGGCGTGCTGAGCTGGCTTGAGCGACGGAAGACGCGCACCCGATTGTCGTCTGCAACCGCAAACAACTCACCAGACGGGTCGATCGCGAACGCGTTGGCGTCGAAGCGATCGATCCCCAGCAAGGACGAGTATCGGTCCGACGAGCTGGGCGCGGTGGAGCGCCAGGCCGAACGCTGAACCCGCGGGGCGGCCACGATGCCGACACCGAGCTGGCCGCACAGGACTGCGCCGTCGACGTTTGCGATCATTTGCTGGGCGTGCCCGGTGTCATTCATGCGCACGTCTTCCGAACGCTCCGCGAACTGAATGAGGTCCGGTTCGGCAGCGGTCGCGCCCGGCACCAGCGTGTACCAGAACGTGGAGATGTCGGTTGTGTTGACCTCGTGACCGATCGCCAGGACCGTCCGGTCACCCGCGAAGGTGAAGGAGTTGCCCGAGAGCGAGGTGAGCGTGTGACTTCCCTCGGCAAGGTCCCAGAGCACACGGTCGGACGTGAAGGTGCGGCCTCCAAAGAGAACGAAGCGGTCGTCCGCGGAGACCGCGACAGAGAGGACTTCCTGTGTTTCGCGGCGTTTGGCCTGGGTTGGCCAGGGGAGCCTGCTTTTCAGATCGCCCTTGGCGTCGAAAGTACACACGGAAGCGTCGCTCAGCGCGACCGCTGCAAGCGAGCTTCCGACCGCCAGCTCAACGCCCCTTGCTCCGTCGGGATATGGAATCGGCGCGGTCTGGCTCCAGTCCTTCAGACTGACCGCCTGGAAGGACTTGGCGCCCATGATCGCCAGAGCACCCTCGCCGGCCGGAAGCACATTGATGCGGAGCGGAGCCACTTGCAGCGTGATCGAGTGAACGAGTGCCCCGTTGGAGGCGTCGACGATGAGGATGTCGCGGGCCAGGGCGGCCACCACACAGCGACGGCCCGAGATGGGACAGAAAGTCATGGAGACGGGCGCGGTGGGCACATCGAACTGGGAGGCAAGCTCCCAGGATCGCTGGCACTCTCGGACCACCCGGTCGAGCAGAAGGCTATCCATCCAGGTGCCGCCGCTGAGCTGGTACGCCTCCTTGGCGGCGGCCAGTGCTGGTCCGAACAGACGCTGGTCGATCATCGATCCCGCCCGCGTGCGGGCCTCCTGGGTCCGCGACTGCAAGGCAGCGTGATCCGCCTCGATGGCGTTGCGCCTGGCGTTCCTCCATTGCCAGACCGTTGACGCAAAGCCCCCGAGGAAGGTCGCTCCGATCAGTGCTGCAGCGGCGGCCTGGGCGCGGTTGCGCCGCAGGAACTTTCGAAGCAAGTAGCCCCGGGACTCCGGCGCGGCCTCCAAAGGCCTGTTGGCCAGGTAGCGTCGCACGTCCGAGGCCATCGCTTCGGCGCTGGCGTAGCGCCTGGCGCGGTCCTTGCGCAGCGCGGTCAGCGGGATCCACTCGAGCTCTTTGCGCAGCTCACCCGCGATGCGCTCGCGTTCGGCCTGGCGCGCGACCGCGATCACTGCGGCGGTCTTGTCGTCCACAGTGCTCAGTTTCGTGCTCGGCCTGGGCGGGTCCGTCTCCCGGATGATGCGCTGAATCTCGGCGTACCCCGCCGAACGGAGCATCTTCGAATCGAATGGCAGCGTTCCGCTCAGAAGCTCGTAGAGCAGAACGCCGAGGGAGTACACGTCGGTGCGGGTGTCGATGTCGGTGGCGCCCATCTCCGCCTGTTCGGGCGACATGTACTCGGGCGTGCCGATGAGCTGGCCTTGCTCGGTGTAGATCGTGTTTTCGGTAAGCGACTGGCTCATGGCCTTGGCGACGCCGAAGTCAATCACCTTGACGACCGGAAGCGGAGCAGAGCTCTGGCCCGAAGCGTCGCCGCTCGTATCAACGATGGAACAGAGCACGTTGGAAGGCTTGAGGTCACGATGGATGATCCCCTTCATGTGGGCGTGCTGAACAGCCTCGCAGACCGCGATGAAGAGCTCGAGCCTGGAACGGATCGTGTAGCGATGACGATCGCAGAAGGTTGTGATCGCCTCGCCGCGCACGTGCTCCATGACGAAGTAAGGCAGGCCATTCTCGGTGACGCCGCCATCGAAAACGCGGGCGATACCGGGATGACTCATGACCGCGAGTGCCTGGCGTTCCTGCTCGAACCGTGCGATGACGCCCTTGGAGTCCATGCCGGGCTTGATAATCTTCAGAGCCACGCGCTGAACCATCGGATCGCGGCGCTCGGCGAGCCAGACGACGCCAAATCCGCCCTCGCCGATGATTTCGAGGAGCCTGTAGGGGCCGATGTACGCGCCGGGTGAGTATCCGAGCGCCCCGCGTTCACTCCGGACTCGCTCTCCGGTGCTTTCCGCTTCCGTGCTTGACGTGGGATAGTCGGGCTCGGGCATAGTGAAATCCTAACAAGTACGCGGAGGCGTCCCAAGATTGAGCAATGGCCTTGCCTGAACCCAGGAGAAGTTGGAAAGTCGCCGCGCGTCTGCAAGAACCAGCCAGGCTGGGAACATCTGTTCCCCGGAGAGAGCGGCAAGGCTCCAGACCCGGAGCTTTGACCATGACTTGCAATGCACGCGTTTCTGTTCGGGGCCCACTGGGGTCCAAGGTTGTCCCTTTCGCCTTCGCCCTGACCGCGCTGGCGGGTGGGGCTCAGGCGGGGGACGTCTGGAACGAGGCCGTCAATGGCGACCTCTCCGGCAATCGCTTCGCGCCCAGCGCACTGGGCAATCTGGCCCTTGGGGACAACACGCTGACGGGCGAGACGCAGGGCGGTGATCTGGACTACTTCACGTTCACGGTTCCCGCGGGCCAGACCCTCGGCGCGATTCTGCTCTTGAAGTTCCAGTCCAGCGATCAGCGCGCGTTCGTCGGCGTGCAGCACGGCAATGTGTTCACCGAACCCGCCTCGGGCGCCAACGTGGCGAATCTGCTCGGCTGGACCCACATCGGCCCGGGCGGCGCTCCCCAAGGCTCCGACATTCTCGATGATCTGGGCGCGGGGCCCGGCGCTCAGGGCTTCACCGGCGCGCTGCCCGCGGGGGACTATGTCTTCTGGGTGCAGCAGCTCGGGGCACAGACGAGCTACAGCCTGAACTTCCAGACGGTCCCCACGCCCGGCGGGGTTGGCGTGCTGGCAGTCACGGGAGCCCTGGGCTTCCGGCGTCGGCGCTGATCCCGACACCCCATGGCGAACCATGGAGAACCTCCGGCATGCGCGGAGGTTTTTCCCGTTGGCTCGCCGGGTGGAACAGGCACGCAAGTCCACCATCGCGCTCTGAGGACCAGGGGCGGCATCGGCATGGTCGGCGCGGTACGCTGATGTGGTCGCCGGGAGCATGGCGGCGCACGCCCCGCCCAAGATCGTCGGGACGGAGCCCGGCTCTTCGGGAAGAGTCCGGCTTCTCCTTGATGCACGCGTTGGGGGCCTCTGTGATGAGCACGACTTCGGATATTTCGCCGCGCCACGCGATGAGCATGGCCGGGATCTTCAACATGTGCTTCGGCTTCTTCGGCATCCAGTTCGGCTGGGGGCTGCAGATGGCCAACATGAGCGCGATCTACGACCGACTGGGCGCCAAGGAGAGCGATCTGCCGATCCTCTGGCTGGCGGCGCCGATGACGGGCCTGATCGTGCAGCCGATCGTCGGGTACTACTCGGACCGCACGTGGTCGAAGCTCGGCCGGCGCAGGCCCTTCTTCCTCGCGGGCACGCTGCTGGCGGCGCTGGCCCTGGTCCTGCTGCCGCAGTCGCACACGCTGCTGATGGCGGCGGCCTTGCTCTGGGTCCTGGACTCGGCGGTGAACGTCAGCATGGAGCCCTTCCGCGCGTTCGTGGGCGACTTGCTTCCGGAACGCCAGCGCAAGACGGGCTACGTCATGCAGAGCATCCTGATCGGCGCCGGCGCGGTCATCAGCTCGGCGTTGCCCTGGCTCCTGA
This sequence comes from uncultured Phycisphaeraceae bacterium, assembly GCA_964531675.1. Classification (GTDB taxonomy): domain Bacteria; phylum Planctomycetota; class Phycisphaerae; order Phycisphaerales; family UBA1924; genus CAZHFW01. The sequence continues at coordinate 33,826 of CAZHFW010000026.1, forward strand.
GCAAGGCGGGTGTGTCGGCGGCGGCCGAGCCCGGCACGATCCCCCTGACGGTGCGGCTTTCGTTCATGATCGGCGCGGCGGTGTACGTCGTCGCGGTGCTGTACACCATCGTGACCACCAAGGAACACCCGCCCGCGGACATCGAGGCGTTCCGGCGTCAGCAGGCCCAGACGCGCGGACCCGCGGCGGCGGCCCGCGAGATCGTGGGAGGCATCTTCTCCATGCCTCGCGCCATGCGCGAGCTGGCCATGGTCCAGTTCTTCACCTGGTGCGGCCTGTTCCTGATGTGGCTCTACTTCTCCGTCTCGGTGACCTCCCGCATCTTCCAGGTGCACGCCGGAACGCCCGAGTATGAGAAGGCCTCGCAGCTCGCGGGCCTCTGCTTCTCGGTGTACAACGGCACCGCGTTCGTGTTCGCGTTCTTCCTGCTCGCGATCACGCGCGTGCTCTCCGTCAAGGCGACGCACGCGCTGTGCCTGCTCGCGGGCGGGCTCGGACTGGCCTCCTACGGCCTGGCGCTCAACGGCGTCACCTTCGACCAGACGACGATCCTGCTCCCGATGATCGGCGTCGGTATCGCCTGGGCGTCGATCCTGTCCCTGCCTTATGCGATGCTCTCCAGCGCCCTGCCGGCGGACAAGATGGGCTTCTACATGGGCGTGTTCAACTTCTTCATCGTGCTGCCTCAGATCCTGGCGGCGGTAGGCTTCGGATGGATCGTGAAGCACGTCCTGCACGACAACGCCCTGATCGCGGTGGTGATCGGAGGCGGGTGCTTTGTGGTCGCGGCGCTGTTCACGCTTGGCGTGAAGTCGCCTGAACGCGCCGAGGCGAGGCCTTAGGAGCCCTCCCGCTTGCGCGAGAGGCTCGGACGGGGCGTCAGTCCCAGATCCACTTCATGTCTTCGGGCTTGGCGCCGCCCTTGATCGTGATCGTCAGGAAGGCGTTGGTCTTGGACGCGTCATCGGGTTCGTCGAAGAACAGCACATCCGCACGCTTGGTCTTGTCCGACGTCGTGTACTGGAGCTTGGGAGACATCGTCTGGACGTACTCGGCGCTGTTGTCCGCGAAACCGATCACGCCTTCCCAGGTATCGGGCTTGCCGTGGATCTTGAGCGTGTTGGACGCTGCGGGATCGAGCGTGGCACTGGGCTTGCCATCGGATCCGATCTCAACCTTTGACACATGGGGGCCTCGATTGCCGACGATCGGGTTGCGCTGGTTGTTGCTCTTCCAGAGCGCCCGTCTTTCGGGCGTGAGGCACATCGTGGCGTAGCTCGTGTTCCCGGTGTGACCATTGGTGAAGTCGGCGGAGAACGCGGGATCCCAGTATGCGTTCTTTGGGTCGACGGCGCGTGCAGGCCTGTAAAAGGCATAGTCCGGGAACACCTTGATCCTTGGATTGACCTCCGCGGGTGAGACAAGCATCTCGGTCGGCACAAAGCCCTGGCTGATCAGGAGCGAGAAGATGTTCGCGGTCGTATCCTTCGCGGCGCCCACTTCGGCGGTTGTCTCGTTCCGCCGATCCAGCGAGGAGGGCAGCGGAAAGTTGTCGCCGTTGTTCCCCGCGAAGATGATCATGCTTTGGGTCACACCGCGGATCTGGCTCTCGTCCTTGAACTGTCGTGCCGATGCGCGGGCCGCCCGCAAGCTCCCGGTCAACCCTTCGGGCTCCTCGACCGCGGGCGGATTGTCCGAGGGCCGGCGGCGGTGAGGCTTCTTGGCCGGCGTCGATTCGGGCTGTTCCGCCGGCGTCGCGGTTGGGGTTCCCGTGGGTGTCCCTGTCGGGGTCGAGGTCGGTGGATCGGAAGGTTGCGGCGTGGGTGAGCCGACCGCGATCGCGAACATGGAGAGCGCGACCGTGCCTCCCGCGACGAGGGCAGCAAGATCGACGAGCGTGAAGGCGTGACGCTTGACTCGACCCGTGCTCATGAGATCCTCGCTGTGGGACGCTGCGTGCGGAGTTCAGAATTGCAGACGCACAAACCAAGACATCTTAGGTTCTTGTTGCGATCGATGCAATGCCGGGCTGGAGCCACACGCATGAGGAGCGTTGCGCCCGGGCGTGTATGCTCGACCCATGGACACGCGCTTTCGACACGACGGGCGGAGCAATCGCGAGCGGATGCTCGCGGGCGATCAGTACATCGCGGATGATCCGGACCTGAAGCGTGAGAGCGACCGGGCCGCTGTCCTGACCGCGCGCTTCAACTCGACAGCAGGGGACGACTACGCGGGGCGTTCTCTGATCCTGAAAGAGCTTCTGGGGAGCGTGGGCCAAGGCGTGACGATCAGGCCGCCATTCCGCTGCGATTACGGGTACCAGACGCACATCGGCGCGCGGACGTTCGCCAACTGGGGACTGATCGCGCTGGACGTGGGACGCATCACGATCGGGGAAGACGTGCAGATCGGGCCCAACGTCCAGCTCCTGACCGCGACCCACCCGATCGAGACCGAGCCCCGACGGAACAAGTGGGAAGGATCCAAGCCGATCACGATTGGCAACAACGTCTGGCTCGGCGGCGGCGTGATCGTGTGCCCGGGCGTGACCATCGGGGACAACACCGTGGTGGGCGCAGGAGCGGTCGTGACCAAGGATCTGCCGGCGAACGTCGTGGCGGTGGGAAATCCGGCGCGGGTGATCAGAACGATCGGGAAAACCGCTCGATGACCCGGGCGAATGTCGCGGGTTGACGACGAATCCGTCTGATGATCGCTCAGGGCACGTTCACGTTGGCCCAGGGGTTGGTCCCGGCGGCGATGGTGGCGGGCGTGACCAGCGGGCCGACGGCACTGGTGGAGTCAGCTCCGGTCACCGGCGTGCTCACTCCCGAGAGAGTGTTCCGCGCGACCGTCGCGCGGGCGCTGGTGAAGAGGCCGACGCCGCTCGGTCCGCGGCTGACGCGGTTGTCCAGGACGGACACGCGCTCGCCCGCAGCAACGATGCCGGTGCTGACGAAGAAGTCGATGGTGTTGCGGACGACGGATGAGTAAGCGCCGACGCTGATGGCGACGTTGGCGTTGTTGAACAGGCAGTCCTCGATGGCGCACGCTGCGCCGGTCGTGAGCGCCGTTCGATAGCGATAGAACGTGCAGCGACGGACCGAGCAGGTGTCGCCGACCACCATGCCCTCGTTGGACAGGGTGATGCCGGTGCCCAGGAAGACGCAGTCGGCGACCGCGGAGTTGGCGCCGAGCGTCGGGGCGTTGCCGCAGTTCTGGAAGAGGCAGTTCTCAAGCACCGCACCGGCGCCGAGGACCAGCGGGGAGAAGAGCGTGCCGATGCCGGTTGCGGAGAAGACGCAGCGGCGCACGATGGCGTTGGGCGCACCGCCGGTCACGACCTGGGGCGTGCTGCCCGAGCCGGAGGAGATCACGAGGTCCTCGAGGACCAGGCCATCGTTGTTGCCGAAGTCGAGGGAGATCGCCGTGCCGCCGGTGGCGATATCGATCAGCCCGTTGCGGACCCGCAAGCGGCTTGCGACAGTTGCGATGCTCTGAACGATCGCCCCTCCCAGGCTTCCGCGGCGGACCGCGAAGCCGTTGAGATCGATGGAGACGTCAGAGGTGAAGATGCGGATGCCGTTGTTCGCGTCGGCGGTGAGGTAGTAGGAACCAGGGCCGGGAATGTCGATGGGTTGGCCGGGGACGGGCGTCAGCGCGGTGCGGGGCTCGACTTCCTTCAGCGTCTTGCCCGAGCTGGAAATCGGTCCGGCGGGCGGATTGAGCGGGCCGGCCTTGGCGACATGAGCCAGCGCAGCAACCCCGGCAAGCCCGACCGCTCCGAGAAGCACACGACGATCCGCACTCTCCATCACGCACCCCTTGCAAAGCCCGACACGATCCCAAAGCCCGGTACGATCCAGAAGCCTGGAACCGAGCGAGGCATTTTCTCAGACTGTTGCGGGTGATCCTAGAGGATTTTCGGGAGAGGACTTCTCTTTTTGTTCATCGCGAGCTTGGGTTGACGCCAATGTCTGCGGCGATCTGAGCCGTTCGTGACTGGCTCGGTCGGATGTGGTTGCAGATGACCCAGCGGTCGGGATTGGGGCGGGAAGAGCCGGAAGGGCTGGTAGACCTCCCGCTTGCGCGGGGAGGCTCTGTTGATGCAGAAAGACACCGACCGCTGAGGCAGCGGTCGGTGGCACGGGCGTGGGTTGTTGGAGACTTCGGTGTCTACCGGCTCTTGCTGTCGCCTCGGGCGAAGATGCTGGCGACGTAGTTGAGCACGTCGGTGGCGCTGGTCTCGTTGTAGCCGAAGTTCTTGATGAGGCGCTGCTTCACCACGTCGATCTTGGCCTGGGTCTCGTCGTCGACGACGCTGCTGACCAGGTTCTTGAGCTTGATGGTGTCGCGCTGGTCCTCGAAGAGCTTGAGCTCCAGGGCGCGGTAAAGGCGGGCGTTGGTGTTGAACTCGAACTTCTTCCCGTCCAGCGCCAGGGCGCCGATGTAGTTCATGATCTCCTGGCGGAAGTCGTCCTTGCGGCTCTCGGGGATGTCGATCTTCTCTTCGATGGCCCGCATGAGGCGCTCGTCCGGCTCGTCGTCACGACCCGTGTACCGGTTCTTGACGCGCTCCTTCTGGGTGTACGCACGGACGTTCTCGATGTAGTTGGCGCACAGGCGACGGATCGCGTCCTCGTCGGCGCTGATCGCACGCTGCACTTCGCCCTTGATGATGTCCTCGTACTCCTCCTTCACGACCGAGAGGAGCTCGCGGTACTTCTTCTTCAGGTTCTCGTCGGAGATGAGCGAGTGGTGCGAGAGGCCTTCCTCGAGCTCGTTGAGCACCATGAACGGGTTGATGCTCTTCTCCTCGATGGCCTGGCGTCCCACCAGGGCGTTGGAGATCTTGTCCTGGATGTAGCGCGGGGAGATGCCCGTCATGCCTTCACGCGGAGCTTCTTCCTTGAGCTCCTTGACCGAGTCCTCGGTGAAGCCCGGGATGCTCTTGCCGTTGTAGAGCTTGAGCTTCTGCATGAGCGTGAGGCCCGCCTTCTTGGGCTCGTCCAGGCGCGAGAGCACCGCCCACATGGCGGCCACCTCGAGGGTGTGCGGCGCGATGTGGATGTTGCGGATGCGCTCGGAGCCGAAGTCCTTCTGGTAGATCTTGATCTCGTCGTCGAGGCGGATGTTGTACGGCACGTCGATCTTGATCGTGCGGTCGCGGAAGGCCTCCATCATCTCGTTGGACTGCAGACGCTTGTACTCGGGCTCGTTGGTGTGGCCCAGGATGACCTCGTCGATGTACGTCTGCGCGAACTTCTTGGGCTTGATCGTGTGTTCCTGCGACGCGCCGAGCAGGTCGTAGAGGAACGCGACGTCGAGCTTCAGGACTTCGATGAACTCGCAGATGCCGCGGTTGGCGATGTTGAGCTCGCCATCGAAGTTGAAGGCTCGCGGATCGGAGTCCGAGCCGTACTTGGCGATCTTGCGGTAGTTGATGTCGCCCGTGAGTTCGGTGGAGTCCTGGTTCTTCTCGTCCTTGGGCTGGAATGTGCCGATGCCCACGCGGTCCTTTTCGGAGAGGCTGATGCGGCGGACCTTGACGTGGTCCATGACCTTGCGCCAGTCGCCCGAGTAGAAGCTCATCAGGTCTTCGAAGATCTTGCGGCAGAACGGGTCGGGGTCGCCGAAGATGCGGAGCCTGCCGTTGTGGTGCTTGGGCTTGTACGCAGCGTTGAGCTTGGCGAGCATGGGCTCGCGGGCTTCCTTGGGAACCAGGATGAGCGGGTCCTCGTGCATCGGGCACGCGAACTCGAAGACGCGCTGGGCGACGTGCGGATCGTGCTGGGTGGCGCTGACCTCGCAGTTCTCGTCCAGGAGCCAGGAGTAGGAGTACAGCGCGCCGTCGGCGGTGCGCGAGTAGTGCTCGATGCCCTTCTTCAGGAGACGGGCGATGGTGGACTTGCTGGAGCCCACCGGGCCGTGGAGCAGCAGGATGCGCTTGTCGGTGCCGTAGCCCTCGGCTGCGGAACGGAGGAAGTCGACGAGCTGCATGAGGGCGAAGTCGAGGCCGTAGATCCCGTCGGCGCCTCCTCCGAAGGGGTCGGAGAAGAAGTGGTAGCGGACGCAGTCCTTCTTGAAGAGGCGGTACTTCTCGAAGCCCGAGGAGAGGATGGCGTCGTAGAGACGCTGATAGGCGTTGCGGACGACGCCCGGGTTCTGGGCGCAGATGTCGAGATACTCCCAGAAGGTGCCGGACCAGTGCTGATCCTGGAACTTCTGCTTGTCGAGTCGGGTTTCGATGGCGCTGACCAAGTCCGCGCCGTTGATGGCGGGGAGTGCGCCGCCCTGGGGGAGACTTCCCGCGTTGGCAGCGGTGGTCTGGCTGGTGAGCATGATGCGCGACTCGTGCATGGCTGCCTCCTGCGGCTTCGGTCAGCCCACAGCCCGTGGCCGGGGCGATGCAATCCGTCGGGCGAGCACAAAACCCAATGGCCCCGGTCCTGGCGGGCGGCCTGCCCGATGGGCCGGGTCTGATCCCGGGCGGCGCACGCGCCGTGCCGGCGGGATCCGGGCCCCCGGGCGCAGTTGCGTCCGAGAGCCAAGGCCCCGAATCAACCATCTATCGGTCCGGGGCGGAGGGGCGAGAAGTGAATCGCCCAGTTTCGGCTCGATTGGTTATACGTTCGGGCAGGCCCCGCGGATCGACAATCCGACAACCCGAGCCGCGCCGGGCCCCTGGCTGCAGCCCAAGGCGGATTCCCGACTTACAGTCGACCTCGCATGAGCGACCCGACCGACCAATCTCCTTCCTCCGACCCGAACCAGACGCGGACGATTTCGGGCATCCTGGGTCGGGATCTCCCGCCGCTGCCGGACGAGGCCTTTGGCGCCAAGCCCAGCGCGGGCTGGCTCGAGCCTCGCGACTGGTTCCCCAATCCGCAGGCGCCGTTTGAGATCGAGATCGGTTCGGGCAAAGGCACGTTCCTGGTGCAGCAGGCCGAGCAGGACCCGGGCGTGAACTACCTGGGGATCGAGTGGGCCGGGGAGTTCTTCCGACATGCGGCCGACCGCGTTGATCGCCATCATCTTCCCAACGTGCGCGTGCTGTACGCCGATGCGACCGAGTTCCTGCGCTATCGCGTTCCGACGGGGATCGTGCGGGTGGTGCATCTGTACTTCTCCGACCCGTGGCCCAAGCGTCGTCACCACAAGAACCGCGTGGTGCAGGACCGCTTCCTGATCGACGTCTGGCGCGTGCTGGCGCCGGGGGGCGAGCTCCGGATCGTGACGGACCATTCGGAGTACTGGGCCTGGATGGAGGAGCACTTTGCGCGCTTCACGAAGGGCGCCACAGTAACCGCGGGCGGACCGACCGGGCCTTGTCATGCGTATGACCGGCGTGCCTTCGAGCGCGTGCAATCGGCGCAGGAGGGCGAGCTGGTGGGCTCGAGCTTCGAGCGCAAATATCGCCGGGAGGGCCGCCCATTTCATGGGACGATCCTGGTGAAGCGTTCGCCCGCGTGATCCGGGTGGGCGCTGCTCACGTTGGGTGCTCCCCGGTTGAATCCCGGGTCCCGTCCTCCGGGCGTGGAAGATCGTCTCGTCGCTGCAGTCGACGCGGAGCTTTCCCGATAACCCGAACGTGGTGCATTTCGCGTCCACGCGGGGATGATCGTGAAACTCAGGGCCAAAGTTCTGCTGTTCATCTGCACGACGCTCGCCGCTCTGCTCGGCGTGGTGTCGCTCATTGGCTCGCGCATCGTGATGGACGGATTCCTCCAGGTGGAGCGCTCCACGCGCACCACCGAGGGATACCGGATGCGCGACGTGATCCTGACGGTCAGCGAGAATCTCAGCGCCAAGCTCTCGGACTGGTCCAACTGGGACGACGCGTACCAGTTCGCGGAAGACACCAACCCCGAGTTCATCAAGTCCAATCTTCAGTTCTCGTCGCTCAAGAACCTCGGCCTCTCGTTCATGGTCTTCGTGGCCCCGTCGGGCGAGATGCACTACGGCGTGCACCCGAGCAACAGCACCGAGGATCTTGAACCCATCACGCAGGCCTGGTTCGAAACGCTCAGGCTCGAGAATCAGGGTCTGGTCAAGATCGACATCGGCAACGAGCGCCACGGCCTGGTGCGCGTCAACGGCGAGCTCTACTTCGTCGCGGCCCGCCCGATCCTCAACAGCCAGGCCGAGGGACCCTCGCGGGGCACGCTGATCTTCGGCTCCAGGCTCGACGACGCCCGCCTGCTCGAGATCGCGGAGCGTCAGCGCACGCGCCTGAGCCTGTGGGCGACGGATTCGCCCGAACTGCCGGAGAAAACGCTTCAGCTTCTGTCCACCTCGGCTGCGGACCCGCCCGCGGCGGTCGTGCCGATCTCCGAGAACGAGGTTTGCGCGTTCGTCTATCTCCCGGACGCGTTCGGGAAGTCGAGCTTCGTCCTGCGCGTCACAACCAAGCGCTCCGCGTACATGATGGGCCGGGACACGGTCCGGTTCTTCCTGCTCACGCTGGCGCTCTTCTGCGCCCTGGCCTGCGGGCTGTGCTATTGGATGCTCGGCAGCGTGGTCCTTCGCCGTCTGTTCGCGCTGGACGCTTCGGTGCGCGACGTCGCGTCCACCGACGAGTTTGTCGGGAGCGTTCCGGACCAAGGCAAGGACGAGCTTGCCAGCGTCGGCGCGAGCATCAACGAGCTCATCCGGCGCGTCCGCCGTTCCCAGCGCGAGCTCCGCGAGAGCGAGTCCCGATTCCGCCAGCTCTCCGAGGTCGTCCCGGCGTTCATCTGGATCTCCGACGCGGAGGATCGCACCATCTGGGTCAACGAGGCCTGGACCAACTTCACCGGCGTCACGCCGGGCAAGACGCTCGACCACGGCTGGCTCGAGGCGGTGCACCCGAACGACCGCGCACAACTCGAGACCACCGATCCGGACACCAAGGCCTCGCGCCGCCCGTTCGAGCGCGAGTTCCGCGTCCGCGACGCGCAGGGCCAGTGGCGCTGGCTCATCGATCGGGGAACGCCCCGCTTCTCCGACTCGGGCGAGTTCCTCGGGTTCATCGGGTGCGCCTTTGACGTGACCGATCGCAAGGACGCGGAACTGGCGATGCACCGGTACACCGAGGATCTGCTCCAGGCCAAGATCCTCCAGGACGAGCAGGGCCGTCAGCTCGCGATGAACAACCAGGAGCTGGCCAAGGCCCGCGATCTGGCGGAGAACGCCAGCCGCGCCAAGAGCGAGTTCCTGGCCAACATGAGCCACGAGATCCGCACGCCCATGACCGCGATCCTGGGCTACGCGGACCTGCTGCTGGACCACGCCCAGAGCGAAGACGAGCGGATCAACTGCGTGCAGACGATCCGCCGCAACGGCGAGCACCTGCTCACCATCATCAACGACATCCTCGACATCTCCAAGATCGAGGCGGGTCGGATGACGGTCGAAGAGATCCCCGTGAGCCCCCGACAGATCGCCGAAGAGGTCTTCTCGCTCATGCACGTCCGGGCGGCGCAGAAGAACATCGAGCTCAAGCTCGAGATCGACGATCAGGTCCCGGCGCGCTTCGCCAGTGACCCCCACCGCCTTCGCCAGATCTTCCTCAACCTGGTCTCCAATGCGATCAAATTCACCGAGCGCGGCACCGTGGTGATGCGCCTGGGCCTGGACCCGGCGTCGGGATGCTTCATCGCCCACGTCATCGACACGGGCATCGGGATGAACGCCGAGCAGCTCGCCAGGCTCTTCAACCCGTTCACGCAGGCCGACGGATCCATGAGCCGTCGATTCGGCGGCACGGGCCTGGGCCTCTCGATCTCCAAGCGGCTCGCCGAACTTCTGGGGGGCGGACTGGCGGTCTCCAGCACGCCCTCGAAGGGAAGCACATTCACGCTCACGCTCCCGGTGCGCGCCGTCGAGACGCCCCAGGCCAGCGAGAGCATCCCGTCGGTCCCCGCCTCCGCCAAGCCTCTGGAGGGGCTGCGGATCCTGCTGGCCGAAGACGGCGTGGACAACCAGCGCCTCATCAGCCGCATCCTCGAGAAGGCAGGCGCGGAGGTGGAAGTCGCGGCCAACGGACGTCTGGCCTTCGACGCGGCCCTGTCGCGCGAATCCAGGTTCAACCTGATCCTGATGGACATGCAGATGCCCGAGATGGACGGGTACACCGCCGCCCAGAAGCTGCGGGAGGCGGGGTGCTCACTCCCCATCATCGCACTGACCGCGCACGCGATGGCCGAGGACCGCGAACGCTGCCTCCGCTCCGGATGCGACGACTACGCGACCAAGCCCATCGACCGCGCCAAGCTCCTGATGATCTGCTCCATGTGGGCCACCCAGACCAGCTCGAAAGCTCCCCGCAACGAGAAGGCCTGACACGCCCGGACCGCGGTCCGCCTCTACCATTGGGGCGGATGTCAGCAACCAAGGCCATTGTTCTGCTTTCAGGCGGGCTCGACAGCGCCACCACCCTCGCGATCGCGCGCGACCGGGGCTTTGCGTGCCATTGCCTGGCGTTCGACTATGGGCAGCGCCACGCTGTCGAACTCCACGCTGCACGACTTGTCGCCGACCAGCTCCACGCCGAGTCGTTCCGGATCGTCAAGGTCGATCTCCGCTCCATCGGGGGTTCGGCGCTCACCGCGGACATCGCGGTTCCGAAGGACCGATCCACGCACGATCTGACCCACGGCATCCCGGTCACGTACGTCCCGGCCCGCAACCTCATCTTCCTTTCGATCGCCTCTGGTCTGGCCGAGTCGCTCGGCGCTGACCATCTGTTCATCGGTGTGAACGCGGTGGATTACTCGGGCTATCCGGATTGCCGGCGGCCATTCATCGACGCGTTCGAAAAGACCGTCGCGCTGGGAACCCGCGCGGGCGTCGAGGGCCACCCGTTCCGCGTGCACACACCCCTGGTCGACTTGACCAAGGCGGACATCATCCGCACCGGCGCCGGGCTCGGCGTGAACTACGCGCTGACCACGAGCTGCTACGACCCCTCCACCGCTCCCGATCACACGCCCATTGCCTGCGGGCATTGCGACAGTTGCCAGATCCGTGCTGCGGGCTTCCGCGACGCGGGCGTTCCCGATCCCACCCGTTACCGCTGAACATGCCGCTGCCGATCCACGACAATCCCGACCAGACGATCCCGGTCTCGGAGACGTTCCTGAGCGTGCAAGGCGAGGGGATGCTCACCGGCGTGCCTTCGGTGTTCATCCGGACCAGCGGGTGCAACCTCCGCTGCGCGTGGTGCGACACGCCCTACGCCAGTTGGAAGCCAGAAGGAACGCAGCGCACGCTGCGCTCGCTGGTCGAGGAGGCTTCGTCGCGGGCGGCGCACGTGGTGCTCACCGGGGGCGAGCCCATGCTCTTCGAGCAGATCGGGCCGCTCTCGCGCATGCTCAAGGCCGCGGGTCTGCACATCACGATCGAGACCGCGGGAACGATCCACCGCCCCCCGACGGAGGTGGCCTGCGATCTGATGAGCATCAGCCCCAAGCTTGCCAACTCGACGCCGCGGGGAGACCCGCGCGATCCGGATGGGCAATGGGAAGCCAGGCACGAAGCGCGCAGGCTCAACCTGCCCGCGCTGGTCGGGCTGCTCCATCAGTACGCCGATCACCAGCTCAAGTTCGTGGTCGGGGCCCCCGGGGATCTCGCTGAAATTGAGGCCCTTCTGGCCCGAATAAGGGCGGAAGGAGCTCCCGTCGAGCCTTCCCGCGTGCTCTTGATGCCCGAAGGTGTCCGCCCGCCCGAGCCCGAGCGCGACGCGTGGATCGTCGCGGCCTGTCTCGAGCGGCGCTGGCGTTATTGCCGAAGGCTGCACATCGACCTGTTCGGGAATCGCCGGGGGACCTGACGCCCGTCAGGGTCGACGGATCCCGAACAACGACGAATCTGGATCGGGAGACGGAACAAGTCGGCGTGCGCATCGTTGGAGAGTGTGCACGCGTCGGAGCGACGCTCCGACGCCTGGCCCTGTCCCGCACGCTTTGTTCTTCAGGAAAGAACCATGCGCTTCAATCTGATCAACGCGACGTCCCGTTCCTCCCGCGCCCTGCTTGCGGCCCTCGCGCTCACCACGCTGGGCCCGATCTCAATCGCCAGCGCCCAGGGCGCCTCCGATCAGGCCTCCTCCGCCGAGATCGCACAGGCCCGAAGCCTCTCCCGCGCGTTCCAGTCCGTCGCCAAGAGGCTCGACCAGTCGGTCGTCAACATCACCCAGTACAGCGAACGTCTGGTCCAACGCAGCTTCTGGGAGCGGCCCGAGCGCACGCTGCTCCAGTCCGGCCTCGGATCGGGCGTGATCGTCTCCAAGGACGGGTACATCCTCACCAACCACCACGTGGTCGCGGGCGCCGAGAAGCTCAAGGTCCGCCTGGCCGATGGCCGCGAACTCGATGGCAAGGTCGTGGGCTCCGACGAACTCACCGACATCGCGGTGGTGAAGGTTGACGGGCCCGATCTGGTTCCCGCGGAGTTCGCCGACTCCGACAAGCTCGAAGTCGGCGAGTGGGTCGTCGCGATCGGAAGCCCCTTCGGGTTCTCCTCCACCGTGACCAGCGGCATCGTCTCGGCCAAGGGCCGCACGAACGTGAATCTGCCCACGGGCGATCAGGCCTATCAGGACTTCATCCAGACCGACGCCGCGATCAACCCGGGCAACTCGGGCGGGCCGCTCCTGAACCTCGACGGGCGCATCGTGGGCATCAACTCCGCGATCGCCTCGCGCTCGGGCGGCTATGAAGGCATCGGCTTCGCGATCCCGTCCAACATGGCCCGCACCGTGATGGACACCATCATCAAGAACGGCCGCATCGTGCGCGGGTACCTGGGCGTGAGCCTCGAAGAGATCCCGACCGACGAGCTGCGCAAGGATGGCCTCCGCTCGGGCCTGCGCGTCACGACGGTCGCGGACAAGAGCCCCGCGGAAGCCGCGGGCATCAAGCCCGGCGACATCATCACCGCGTACCAGGACAAGCCCGCGGACAATCCCAAGCGCCTGCGGGCCCAGATCGCGTTGACGCCCCCCGGCGCCGAGACCAAGCTCGAGCTGCTGCGTGACGGGAGAATGCAGACGATCTCCGCGTCGCTCGAGGACCAGGACCGCGCGTTCGCCAGGCTCTTCGGGATCACCGAGGTTCCGTCCATCGGCGCGACGGTTGCAACGCTCCAGCCCGATGTGGCGCGGCAGATCCGCCAGCCCGGCCTGCGGGGCGTGATCGTCCAGGCGGTGAAGGCAGACTCCAAGGCGGAAGCCGCGGAGCTTCAGGTCGGCGACGTCGTCGTCGCGGTCAACGGCAAGGCTGTCGCCTCCGGCCCCGAGTTCAAGGAGCGCCTCGAGAGCGCCAACCTCAGCTCGGGCGTGCAGCTCAACGTGATCCGCCGCGGCATGCGGGGCTATCTCGTCGTGGGCGGGCCGACCGACTAACGCAGGCCGCTGAACATCCAGCCGCGCAGGAAGTAGACCATCAGCGAAATCACCAGAATGCTGGCCAGGTTCAACACCAGGCCAGCTTTCACCATTTGAGGCACGCGCAGATACCCGCTGGCGAAGACCAGCGCGTTCGGGGGCGTGCCCATGGGCATCATGAACGCGTAGCTCGCGGCCAGCGCGGTCGGAAACACGAGCAGGTACGGATCCACGCCGAGCCTTTGTGAAATCGCGTGCGCGATGGGCAGGAACGTTGTCGCGATCGCGGTGTTGCTGCCAATCTCCGTCAGGAACACCACCGCGGTGCTGATCGCGAGCACGATGACCAGCGGGTGCACCCCTTCCAGGACCGCGAACTGAGCACCGATGGTCTTGTCCAGGCCGGTCGCGACGACCTGCTCGGCAAGCGAGAGCCCGCCGCCAAAGAGAAGCAGCACGCCCCAGGGAATGCGGCGGGCGTGATGCCAGTCCAGGACGGTGCCGCGCTTGCCGGTCTCGGGATCCCGATCGCCCGGGAGAAAGAACATGACCAGCGCCGCAGCCATCGCGATCCCAGCATCGATCACGAGCATCTCGGGCTTGCTGCCCTCGGCCGAAGTCAGCGTGAACCGAGCGAAGATCTTCTCCCGGCCCATCCAAAGCAGCGATGCCAGAATGAAGACCGCCGCGGTCATGCCTTGCGCCAGGGTCCAGGGCCCGAGACCATCGAGTTCGGCCCGGATGGCCCTGCGCACGCCCGAAGGGTCGTAGCCAGGCTCCGTGCGCACCGGGTACATGACCTTGGTCAGGACGAACCAGGTCAAAGGCAGAAACACGAGCATGATCGGCAGGCCGATGCGGAGCCAATCATCAAAGCCGACGGTGTGGTGGTATGTGCGCTCGACGAAGGCCCGCGCGACCCCGTTGGGGGGCGTGCCGATGACCGTTCCGATGCCGCCGATCGTGGAGGCGTACGCGATCCCGAGCATGAGGCAGACCGCGAAGTTGGAGCGTCCGCCGAGGGTGGCCTTGCCCCGACTTTCCTCGACCATCGCGACCATGCTCACGCCGACCGGGAGCATCATCACCGCGGTCGCGGTGTTGGAGACCCACATGCTGATGAACGCGGTCGCGAGCATCACGCCCCCGACCAGCACCGCGGGACGCGTGCCCACCGCCAGGATGGTGCGCATCGCGATGCGCTTGTGCAGATTGCAGCGCTCCATCGCGACGCCGAGCATCAGGCCGCCCATGAAGAGGAAAATCACGTCGTTGGCGTAGGGAGCGGCGGCCTTCGCGAAGCTTGTCACACCCACGAATGGGAAGAGCACCAGCGGGACCAGAGCGGTCGCCTCGATCGCGATGGCTTCAGAGAGCCACCAGACCGCCATGAGCACGCCCACCGCAGCGGTAGCCCGGGCGGCATGCGTCAGGCCCGCCTCGCCCGAAGGCAGAGCCACGTTCGTGATCACCGCCAGGATGGGGCCAAGCACCAGGCAGAGCCTTCTGGCCCAATCGGGCAGTCCGGATTCGTTCATCGGCATCCGCCGAGTTTACCGGGTGCCCCGAGCTACCCTCACACCCATGCAACGCTGGATTCCCACGGTCCTCCTGCTCATCGCGTCCAATACGTTCATGACCTTCGCGTGGTACTACCACGTGAAGAAGCCGGGTTGGTCGCTCCTGATGGCCATCGGGATCTCCTGGCTCATCGCGTTGCCCGAGTACATCCTGCAGGTGCCCGCCAATCGCCTGGGCCACATCGACAATGGCGGGGCGTTCACGCTTCCCCAGCTCAAGATCATCCAGGAAGCGATCACGCTCACGGTCTTCACCGTGTTCACCGTGCTGGTCGCCAAAGAGAAGATCAGGCTCAACGACGCGATCGCGATGGGGCTGATCTTCGCCGGCGTCGCGGTCTCCATGCTGGGCCGGAAGTGATTCTGGGTGCCCCGCTCGCAAATTCGGAACATTTCTTGTTCTTTGCCGATGCACACTTGACGAACACACTTGTGTACTGGTAATTCTGCTTCGATCTCGTGTTCGTGAGTTCATAAGTTCACTTTTTCACCGAGCGGAGCCTCGCATGGGTGATCACGCGATCCATTGGAAAAACAACACGCCCGACACGCTGTGGGCCACGGCGTATCACGACGCGATCAAGCGTCGGTACTACGGCGTCAAAGTGGACCCGGGCGGCACGGGCGTCCCGTACATCCCGCACTTCCAGTCGTACGAATACACCATCCGCTTCTACGACAGCAAGGACGACAAGAAGCTCTGCGAGTATCAGTACGTCTGCGTCGAAGCCCAGAGCTATCTGGTCACCGTGAGCAAGGACGCGTCCGGAGCCTACGACATCAACGTTTCGCCCTACCCGCCGATCACCAAGCGTCGGCCGGCGTACCTCATCGCGCACCGCCAGAACGATAAGGGCGACATCGCCGGGGCGCTCCAGAAGGGCGCCAACGCCATCGAGTGCGACGTGCGCGTCAAGGACAACGAGTGGTACGTGGACCACGACGGTGTGTACGCATGGTCGACCAAGCTCTCCGACTGGCTGGTTCAGGCAGCCGACTGCGCGTCCAGCTTTGGTCAGGCCTTCGCGCTGATCGTCTTTGACATCAAGACGCCGGAGAAACTCGCCTCGCTCAGGAGTGCGGTGCGGGCGGCGCTCCCCGCGGACCTCAACACGATCTTCTCGATCGCGGACTACTCCGACCGCAACGCGTTTGCCGAGATCGCCGGGGACCTCAAACCCAACGAGGGGCTGGCGATCGACGCCCACAACAGTCCCAGCGAAGTCGAGGACTATTTCAACTGCATCGGTGTGAGTCAGTACTGGTACGGCAATGGCATCTTCACCGGCGGAATCGGACCGCACGTCTACGAGTCCCTCGTGAAGGCCTGCGGCCTGCGCGATGAGGGCAAAGGCATCAAGAAGGCCTACGTCTGGACGCTCGCGAAGGACTCTTCCATCCGCGACTACCTCTACAGCGTCGGAGTCGATGGCGTCATGGTCAATCCCAGCACGCTCGCGGACGCCAAGGCGATCATGACCGCCCCCGACTCCCGCGACCGGATGGCCACGCGTGCCGATCCACCCTTCGTCGTCTTCAAGGCCTGAGCGCCGACCCCCTACGATGGCCCCGTGCCTCCGCTCACCTTCCGAGCACGCCATCGCCTCACGCACGCCAGAGAGTTCGCGGCGGTGTATGGCTCCAAGGCCTCAAAGGTCCGCGGGCCCCTGGTCATCTTCGCGATCCCCAACGCGCTCCCCCACCCTCGCCTGGGCATGGGGGTGGGTCGCCATGTCGGCAACGCGGTCCGGCGGAACCTCGTGAAAAGGCTCCTCCGCGAATCCCTCAGGCTGGACCAGCACACCCTTCCCGCCTCCCCCACGGGCCGGTACGACTACGTCGTGCGGGTGCGGACCCATGAGCCGCTCGAGCTGGAGGAATACCGGAGGCTCCTCTCCGATGCCGCCGCCGCCCTGGACCGCGACTGGCGGAAACGCCTGGCCAAGGCGGGGGACTGATGATGCTGCCCCAAGACGACGCAAGCTCGAAGGGGCCGGAGCCGGCGCAAAATCAGCGCGACGCATCGAGCCCCGGCAAGGGTGAACCTCGCGTTTCCTGGAGCGCCAGGCCCTTTATCTGGCTGATCCGGGGGTATCAGATGATCCTTTCCCCCCTGATTGGGCGTCAATGCCGGTACTGGCCGACGTGCTCGCACTATGCGATCGAGGCCTACCAGAGGCACGGGGCGTGGGTCGGGAGCAAGCTGACGCTCAGGCGTCTGGCGCGATGCCATCCGTTTTCCCGGGGCGGCTACGACCCGGTGCCCTGACAACAAAGCGCTGGAATTGCGGGCCAAGACTGGGGATTCCGGGCTTCCCAATTCCTTAGGCCTTCCGTTATACTTTCCCCGGCGGTTGGGCTCTCCAATCTTGGCGGGGGGTTCTTTCGCGACGGACCTATGCGGATCCTTGCCCGGGTGTCGGCGTCGGTTCTCAAAGTTGTCTGGTTTGCTCGGGCATGGACGGTTCTCGCGAAATGACGAACATTTACGTCGGCAATCTCCCGTACTCCACCACTGACGCGGATCTGCAGGAACTCTTTTCTCAGCATGGCCAAGTGAGCCGTGCTCAGGTCGTCATGGACCGCGAAACCGGTCGCTCGCGCGGCTTCGGCTTCGTCGAGATGGCCGACGCGGGCGAAGGCTCCAACGCCATCAACGCGCTCAACGGCTTTGATTTCCAGGGCCGCAAGCTCGTCGTCAATGAAGCCAAGCCCCGCGAGCCTCGCTCCGGCGGCTTTGGTGGTGGCGGCGGCGGCGGTGGTCGTGGC
>CAZHFW010000027.1:0-43928 GCA_964531675.1 uncultured Phycisphaeraceae bacterium
CGTATTGCACGAACGTGAAGAGGCCCCTCGGATCTTCGGCGTCCTCCGAGCCCTGGCGGATGATCAGCTGCTGAGAGAAGCTGCCGTAGAACCCGTTGGTGCCGTCCTCGGTGCCGCCGTCGAACCGGGCGAACTCGGCGGTGGAGTGCCAGCCGCCGACCGCGAAGCGGCCCTGGCCCAGAGAGCCAAGGTGTTTCCAGGTGACGCCCGCCTCACCGATCCAGAGGAAGTCGGCGCCGTGCCAGAGTTCGTTGGGGCCATGCGACCCGGTCGGAACACCGACGGCATTGGAGTTGTCGAAGAACCCCGCGCCGACGTACAGCCATTCAACGGGATAGGCGAACACCACGGCGCCCATCGCGGGATTGGGGTAGGTCGGGAGAACGAGATTCGAGGTCGAGCTGTACGCCGCCGCGGAGTTCATGAACTCGCCTCCGAAGTCGGGGAAGGCGAACTCGAGGTTGGCGTCGACCTTTCCGAGCTTGAAGCGGAGCTTGTCGTCGAAGAGGCGCTGCTCGTACCAGAGCTCGGCGATCTGATCGACGTTGGCGCCGGTCTCGATGTTGGACACGCCGGCGTAGTCACCGACGTCACGCGAGCCGCCGCGCATATCGGAGGACTGGAAGTTCACAAAGACGGTCGCGCCCTTGAAGTCGAGCATCTTTTCGAAGTCGAGGGTCGCCGAGAGCGAGAGCAAGGACCGCGTTGACGCGACGTTGCGCAGCCCGCCGTCCCAGACGCTGGACCAGTCGAGCGTGTACGACGCATCGAAGCTCAGGCCCTTGTCCTCGAGCTTGGTGCGCAATCCCGCCCAGTCGCCGCTGACTCTGGACCACTCCCAGAAGGAAGCGCCGCCGAACCACTCGGACTTCTTCTCCTCGGGCTTGCTCTCGGGGGTCTGCGTCGCAGGCTCGGGGCGTCGCTCGCCCTTCTCGCGGCCGGGGACGTCACCCGGATTGAACTCGGACTCGTTGGTGTTCGAGCCCACGTTGGCGAGCTGATCCTGCCCCTGGGCTGAGCCGCAGAGCAGGAACAGTGTCGCTGCGGCGCTGAGCGCCGGCATGCCACGGACAAACGCGCTGGCCAAACGCCGCGAAGCAACACATCGCATCTGAAGACCTCCCACGTCCGGTAACGGCCGCACTCGCGGTCGCAACCGACCGAGAAAGGTCGGTCCAGCACCTTGCGAAGTTGACTCAGGTCCGATCAGGACATGCCGGTACGGTGGAACTGGGAGAACCCCGCCCCGATAGTGGTGCCCTCATGCTCGGGAGATCATGCACTTGGCCAACCATCTTGAAATGCTCAACCTGAGCATCCGGATTCCGGCCCGCCGCAAGTGACGCGGGAGCGGCACGCCCGCAGCAATTCGAGACCGGGCTGCGCTCGGTTATCCGGCGCATCGCGCAAGGGGCGGTTGCTCGTCTCACCACTGAACCGTGCGAGCGTCGGGATGGTTGACGGTCCCTCGCGTCTCCGAGAGGCCGGAGCGCCCGCTGCGACGTCAATGAGCCCGGCAGGATTCGAACCTGCGACCGCATCCATTATGAGTGGAGCGCTCTAACCGCTGAGCTACGGGCCCGCATGCTGCAAAAGGTAGGTTTCCCGCCCTGGCGAGGCGTCCTTCGTCCGGAGATGTTCGGTGTACCCCACCGGACCCGGAATCCGCTTGGACGCCGCTCCCCGCTCTGGTAGGGTACCGGCGTTCCGGAAACAGCCCAACGCACGGCAATTGCGGCCTTCCTCGCGGGGAGTCCGGCCGGTGATCCATCGCTGTGTCGGCGATGCTCGCCTGCCGATCGGAAGACCGCGCCGCTTGCGGGCCTTCGGAGTTTGTGATGCGCGTCCAGACCGTTTCCCGCGACAACCGACTTCCGCATCTGTACGCGGGATTGACGCTTGCGCTGGCCTCCGCTTCCGGGCACGCCCAGAGCATCGTGCAGGCGGGCAATGGCTCCTACTACGCGAGCCTCCCGAGCAACTTCGAGAAGCCCACCGACGCCAACGGCAATGCTGCCTTCCCGCGGGTCACGTCCGCCTTCAACGGCGTCGTCGCGACCAACGAGTGGTGGTCGTCCCTGATCTGGCAGCGCGACCCCGCCAATCCCTACGGCTCCAACATGTACCCGGGCCCCCTGGCGATGAAGGCCCGCGCCGACGGCCTCGACCTGGCCTTCGTCAAGAACCCCGTCGTCTTCTCGACCGGTTACAACTTCGGGCTCTACGACAACACGATCGCCATGCGTCTCTCGGTGTCCGGCATCGGGACCGCTTCCATGCTGGTCGACAGCGCGGGAGACTGGTCCGTCGCGCCCAAGTGGACCGGGAATGGCCGCACGCTCAAGCTTTGGCTTGCGCGCGGGAGCCCGTTTGTCTACGCCGATGTCTCTGGAGGCGACGCGGAGATCCGCTTCAATTCCACCGCTGGCACCGCGACCGTCTGGTTCAACACCGCCAATGTGCTTGGCGTCACCATCGCCGGCGTGCCCTACGGCATCTTCGCGCCAACCGGAGCCACCTGGACGGTTTCCGGAGGCGTCGCCCGCTCCTCGCTCGCGGGGAAGGGGTATTTCTCCGTCGCGGCGCTCCCGGCGGGCGATGCAGGCACGCTGGCTCTCTTTGGATCGCGTGCGTTCGCGTTCGTGACGAATACCCGGGCGTCCTGGACGCTGGATGCCGCGAGTTCCAAGGTCACGCAGACCCTCACGTTCGATACGACGATGCGGGAAGGAGCATCGGTCGAGCCCCTGGTCACGCTCTTCCGCCACCAGTGGACGCACGCTGCAACACCGACGCTCCCGCTGTCGTACACGACCGCACGTGGCGAAGCGCGGCTTGCTTCCGCGTCCGCGGTGCAGGCCACCTTCGACTTTGGCGGCATCGTGCCCTTCTTCCCCGACACCGGCGCGATGACGACTTCGCGTCTCTGGGATCTGGTCAATCAGGTCTACCTCGAGCCCAATCTCAATACCTCGGGCGATAGCTACGGCTCGGGCAAGGCCTACGGCCGGATCGCGCAGCTCATCCCTCTGGCCGAGCAATGCGGACACACTGCCGCCCGCGATCGGTTCATCTCCTTCCTCCGTGACGAACTCACCGACTGGTTCAGCGTCGGCCAGGTTCCGGGCGGAGGCACCGACGCGTACACCGCGATTCAGGCCGAAGCGTTCACATCCTCCAGCAGCGGGCTCTCCATCGGTCCTTCGCCGACGGGACAGGCGGTGCTCGGACTCACCGGAGGTTCCTGGCTCCGATTCGCGAACGTGAACTTCGCTTTGGGAACCCCCGGCCGATTCCTCGCGACGTTCGCATCAGGCACGCCGGGAAGCGGGCTGTTTGAAGCGGTCGTCGACGGCGTGAACGGCACGGTCGTCGCGGGCGGAGGCGTGGGCTCCACTGGAGGCGTGAACAACTGGGTTGAGGTGCCGCTCGGGCTCAACAGCGCCGGCGCCGCACTGACAGGCTTGCACGACGTGTACCTCCGGATCACCACGCCGTACTCGGGCGAGCTTCTCCGGATCGACTCGTTCCGGTTCGAGCGTTCGGGCGGTGGGGGAGGCGACCGGGGCTTTGCGTACGACCTGAACTGGAAGACGATCATCGCCCGCCCCGCGTCTTTCGGGCTCGGAAGCGAGCTCAACGATCACCACTTCCATTACGGCTACTTCGTAATGGCCGCCGCGATGCTCGCCCGCTACGACCCGATCTGGGCCTCCCAGTACGGCCCGATGGTTGAACTCCTGATCAAGGACGCGGCCAACTGGGACCGCACTGACACCCGCTTCCCCATTCTCCGCAACTTCGATCCCTACGAGGGCCACGCCTACGCCTCGGGGCATCAAGCATTCTTCGCGGGCAACAACCAGGAGAGCTCGTCGGAGTCCATCAACTTCGCGACGGGCTGCTTCCTCTGGGGAGCGGTGACGGGCAACAACACGATCCGCGATCTGGGCGCCATGCTCCACGCGGTCGAGTCCGAAGCCATCCAGCAATACTGGTTCGACGCCGACAACGCGGTGTATCCCGCGGGCGTCCCGCGCAAGATGGCGGGGATCGTCTGGTGCTATGGCGCTGAGTACGCGACCTGGTTCAGCGGGAACCCCTGGCAGATCCACGGGATCAACTTCCTGCCCATCACGCCGGGGTCGCTGCACCTCGGGCGCCGGCGCGACGCGCTGACCAAGAACTGGAACATCCTGCAGGCCAGCCTGACGCCTTCGGATCAGGCGGTCTGGCTCGACGTGAACTGGTCGGCGCTGGCGATGTCCAATCCCAGCGCGGCCGCGACCGCGCTTGCGGGCAATCCCAACTACGCCGTCGAAGGTGGCGAATCGCGTGCCCACACCGAGCACTGGATCAAGACCCTCGCGAAGGTGGGGGTGGTGGACACGTCTTCGCACGCGAGCGTGCCGACCTACGCGTCGTTCCGGAACGGGCTGATCCCGCACCGCTTCGTGTGGAATCCGGGATCGGAGCCGCTCCTGGCCCGATTCAACGACGGACGCATCCTGATCGTGGCTCCGGGGCAGGTTGGATACCTGCGAGACATCGCGCGACCGCTGAACGATTCGCGCCGGGCGACTCCAGCGCCCTGACAAGACGACACCAACAGGGGAAGTCTGCCGGCCGGATCGGGCCGGATTCATCACACGCGCCGGCGTGACTCCTGCTCCGGATCGTCCGCATCGACTCCAAAAAGGGGCCGACGCCGGCCCAAGGGGACCGGCGTCGGTGCGATGAACAGAGGAGTACGAGCTGGTCTTTAGTAGCCCGGGCAGCCCTGGTCGAAGGAGTTGAAGAAGTCGAAGAAGTCGCCGAGGTCCACGACGTGGTCATTGTTCACGTCGGCAACGCAGGCCTGCTCAACGACGACGCTGGCATCGTCCCACTTGACCGAGCCCGTGTCGTTGTTGTCGTACTGGAAGAACAGGCCGACGACGCGGGCCTTCTTGCAGCCCGCGGGAGCGGCGCCGCCGGTGGTCGTCTCGATCCACTGATCCACGGGCGTGGAGGCGTTGTTCGTCGTGTTGGTGACGTAGTTGATCGTGTTGCCGTACTCGTCCTTCCACTCGATGTTCCACACGGCGAACGCGGTGTTGACGACCGGGTCGGCGCTGGAGACGTACGTGTTGATCTTGGCGGTCACGACGTCGCCCGGGAGAGCATCGACTTCCTGGAAGAAGCCGACGACGTTGAAGCCGCCGGTGAAGGCGCCGAACGTCGTCATGTTGGCCAGGCCGGTCTTCGGCAGGAAGGTCTCGCGGTAGCAGTTGCCGAACTGGATCCAGTCGGCCGCCATCGCGGGATCGCCGTTGTCGGTCTCGAAGCTGGCGTTCAGCGCGACGTTGGTCTGGGCTTGGGCCAGGCCGCACACAGCGGCGACGGCAAAGCCGACGATAAAGGACTTGGCGTTCATCGGGCTACTCCTTGCGCGAATCGGTTCTGACCTTCCGAGCCCGGTGCGACGGACGCCACGAGTCGGGGGTCATGGGGTTGCAACCGCGGTCGGCCCCGGCTGCTGGCACACGCCCGCAACTGCCGAACCGCAAAGCTCCGACCGAGCTCGCGCCCAGCCGGAACTGTTCCGGAGAAGTCAAGCTAGCAGCCCGCACCGGGGCGTGTCAAGCTGCTTGAAGAAGATTCTCCCCAGCTGGTTCTGATGCCCCAGACGCCCAAATTTCGATGATTGGAGGGTCAGCCCTGTGAATTTGGAGAACCTCTCCACAAGGGCTTGACAGGGGCTTTGGACACCCGGTAGATTGGTGTAACTGTTCCAAAGGAGTCCCTATGGCCTCGGTCAGACAGATCGCCAGACGCGTCGGAGTCTCGGTCGCGACCGTCTCCCGAGCGCTCAACGACCATCCGGACGTTGATCCGGACACCAAACAGCGCGTGCTGGCGGAAGCCAAGCAGTCCGGATACGTCGCCTCCGTCGGCAAGCGCTCGACGACCATGATCGGCCTGGTTTATCCCGGCGCCCCGGTCGCGGCCGACTACGGCACGTTCGAGTCGGCCCTGCTCTCGGGCATCATGAAGGGCGTCGAGGAGCAGAAGTTCGACGTCACGCTCGTCAGCGTCATGCGCGACAAGCTCCCCAGCGAGACCTATTCGCAGTTCTTCCGCCGCAAGGGCCTCCGCGGGGTCATCCTCCGCACGTTCGAGCACACCCGCGACATGTGCGTAGAGATCGCCCGCGAGGGTTATCCGTCCATCGTCGTTGCCGATCGCTTTGACGAGCCCGAGGTCAACTTCATCTGCTGCGAGAGCCGCCTCGACAGCCGTCGCGCCGTCGAGCACCTTATCCACCTGGGCCACCGGCACATCGCGCTGGCGATCCACGGCGTGAGCGACACCGACCACCGCGACCGCCGCGAGGGCTACCTCGACGCGCACCGCGAACAGCGGCTCACGCCCCGCCCCGAGCTGATCGTCGAGATCACCGGCACGATGCAGGGCGGCACCACCGCGATCAACCGGCTCATGAGCCTCCCCGAGCCGCCCACCGCGATCTTCTTCACCGATCCGCTGGCCACGCTCGGCGCCCTGCGCCGCTGCCTCGAGGTCGGGATCGAGGTTCCCAAGCAGCTTTCGCTCGTCGGCTTCGACGACTCCGACATCCGACGCCACGTCTGGCCGCCGATCACCGCGGTCGCGCAGGACGCGTCGATGCTCGGGCACGAAGCCGCGCTCTGGATCACACGTCGCCTGGCGGGCCGGGGTCCGTCGGTGATGCGTTCGGTTCGTTCAACACTCTTTGAGATCAACCGCACGACCGCGGCGCCGCCTGAGCGGCTCCAGCGTCTCATGCCGGATGGTCAACGCGTCGAAGTGCCGCAAGTCTGAGTCAAGGCATCCGCCGGCCAACGGGAGGTCGTCGGAAGCCAGTAGAGGGCCCTGCTCATGGATCGCAACAACCTCCTGGTCGGGACAGGACTGGAAGGCCGTCATGCCGCAACTCCCCGCGGCTTCACCCTGATCGAACTGCTCGTGGTCATCGCGATCATCGCGCTGCTCATCGGCATCCTTCTCCCCGCGCTGGGCAAAGCCCGCGAGAGCGCCCGTGGGCTCAAGTGCTCCACGAACCTCTCGCAGCTGAACGTCGCGCTGAACACCTACGCCAATGACTACAAGGGGCTCTATCCGCCGTCGCTCTTCGACGCGCTCGACCCCGAGACCAACAAGTACTCCATGATGTGGTACGACGAGAACCGCATCGGACGCTACCTGCCTCAGTACGACAACACCAACATCCTGTGGAACAACACCCGCAGCAACACGGTGGGCGGCGGCGGCATGTGCTGCCCAAATCACCCCGCCGCGGGCCGCTCGTACACCATGAACTACTGGGCCACCTCCGCCGGTACTTGGCGCATGGAGCAGGGACGCATGCGCGTCTTCAAGCCCGGCTCCACGCCGCTCTACCCCGACGAAGGCAAGCGCGGCATCGCCTGGGACACCAGCGTTGACGAGTCCTCCAAGCACATCCTCATCGGCGAGGCCTGGGGACTCTTCGCCTCCGATGGCCCCCTGACTGCGGACACCAAGTGGTTCACGATCTCCCAGATGGGACTCGAGAGCACCCCCGGCGTGCGCTTCGGCGGCGGCGCGGGCATCCCCGACTACGCCTCCCCGGGACAGTGGCCCAAGAACGCCCCCGAGATGGGGAACACCGTCGACAACCGCGCCATCAAGGCCTACATCCCCTGGTACCGCCACCCGGGCCGCACCAAGGACTGGACCAAGGTCTCAGGCGGCGCGAACTTCGGATTCGCCGATGGCCACGTCGCGTACTTCAAGCACTCCGACGTTCTGGGCACCAACGGCAAGAGCACCCTCCGCATCCTCTGGTCCCTTAAGGACCGCGACATCGACGTCCCGACCCAGTGACCAAGAGCGTGGAGTGGACGCTGACCCATGCGTGAAGGTCGGACCCAACCTGCCCGCCGGGACGATGAGCCCTCGCGCGCGTTGAGCCTGGCGCTCATCGCGCTGCTCGCGGTGTGTTCCGCAGCAGCGCTGGGCGCGTGGCCCATCCCCAAGCGCGAGGGGCTGCAGATGTGGACCTTCGCAAGGCTCCACAAGCAGCTTTACGACCCCATCGTCTCCGAGTGGAACAAGTCGGCGCAGACGCCGACGCAGATCACCCTGATGGGCATTCAGGGGATGGAACGCCGCATGCTCGCGGCGTTTCTGAGCGGGATGCCCTTTGCGGATCTGGTCGAGGTCGAGCGTGCCAACGCCGGACGCGCCTTCCGCGGTCCCGCCGACAGCGTCGGATTCCTGGATCTGACCGATCGCCTCAAGTCTGAAGGGCTGCTGGAGCAGATCAACGCGCCGAGCTTCAGCCCATGGTCGAGCCGTGGCCGAGTCTACGGGCTGCCCCACGATGTGCATCCTGTCATGCTCGGCTACCGCGCCGATCTGGTCGAAGCCGCCGGGATCGACGTCAGCCAGATCGAGACCTGGGAGGACTACTTCCGCGTCATGGCCCCGCTCATGAAGCCCGGGTCTGACGGCAAGCCCGAGCACTATCTCCTCAACCTCTGGGAGACGCACCAGACCACCATCGAGATCCTCCTGCTCCAGGCGGGCGGGGGCTTCTTCGATCCTGATGGCAAGTGCGTGATCGACTCCGACGTCAACGCCAAGGTCCTGGCAACCATGGTCGGCTGGTGCCATGGCCCAAACCGCGTCGCGGCCGACGCGCCCTACTTCGCCGCTTCGGGCAACAAGCTTCTCCTTGATGGCTTTGTCGTCGCCTCGTTCATGCCCGACTGGATGTGCAACATCTGGAAGTTCGAGATCCCACAGCTCGCGGGCAAGGTGAAGGTCATGCCTCTGCCCGCGTGGGAGCGCGGCGGCCGCCGGACCAGCGTCTGGGGCGGCACGATGCTGGGTATTCCCAAGACCACCAGCGAGCCCGAAGAGGCCTGGGACTTTGCCAAGAAGCTCTACCTCTCGCGCGAGCTTGCCAGGTCCACCTACAAGGTCGCGGACATCGTGACCCCGGTGAAGACGTTCTGGGATGACCCGATTTTCGATCAGCCCGATCCCTACTTCTCCAACCAGGCCAAGGGACGCCTCTACCTGAACCTGGCGCCGCAGGTGCCCACCCGCACGGGATCGCCTTACAACGCGTTCGCCCAGCTTCGCGTGCAAGACGCGCTGGTCGCGCTGGTCGCGTACGCCAAGGAACACAACGCCTACGACGTCGCGACGCTCGCCCCCGAGGCCAAGCGGCTTCTGGGTGAAGCTTCCAAGCTCGTGAACGATCAGATGGGTCGCAACGTGTTCGCGACCGCGGAAGGAGGGGCATCGTGAGCCGTCCCTCCCGCGCCAATCTCACGCCCTGGGCCTTGCTCGGGCCCTTCGTGATCATCTTCGGACTGTTCACGCTGGTGCCTCTGGTGCAAGCGGTCAGGCTGGCCTTCCAGCAGACCTACGGCCCGGGATACGCCCGCTTTGTCGGACTCGACAACTTCACGCACCTGGCCTCGGATCCGCTCTTCTGGAAGGCCTGCGTGAACACGCTGCTGTTCACTGCGGGCTCCGTGTTCATCCAGCTTCCCCTGAGCCTGGCGCTCGCGCTGATGCTCAATCGACCGAACGTGCGGGGGCGAGCGTTCCTGCGACTCGTGTTCTTCGCGCCGTCGCTGGTGGGGGTGGTCTTCGTCGCGATGATCTTCATGGTGCTGCTCGAGAAGCAGACCGGTCTCGTGAATCGAACGCTGCACACCGCGGTCGGCTTCGATCTGGACTTTCCCTGGCTCGAACGCTTCGTGATGCCCGCCCTGATCCTCGCGAGCCTCTGGCAATACGTCGGCTTCAACATGATCTACTTCCTCGCGGCTCTGCAGAACGTCAGCAAGGATCAGGTGGAAGCCGCGACCATCGACGGCGCCGGCCCGCTCGGTCGTTTCGCGCACGTCACGATCCCGAGCATCCGACCGGTCGCGACCTTTGTCGTGCTCCTCTCGATCATCGGAAGCTTCCAGCTCTTCGAGCTTCCCTTCGTGCTCATGCAAGGCTCGGGCGGCCCGGACAACCGGGGCCTCACGATCGTCATGTACCTCTACCAGACAGGCTTTGAGACCGGCGATCTGGGTTACGCCAGCGCCATCGGCTGGACCATGGGCCTGACGCTCATGGGCCTCGCCATCGCGCAGCGGGCCCTGGCCAAAGGCGAGGTGCACGCGTGAAGCGGGCCCTTCCCAACTCCGAGCGCTCGGGCCCGATCGGCCTGCTGCTGCAGGCGCTGGTCTGGTTCGCGGCCATCGTCACGCTGACGCCCTTCGCCTGGCTCGCGGTCGCGTCCATCAAGCGGAGCGAGGACTTCTTCACCACGCTCTTTTTCCCCAAGGGAGAGGGCGCTCTGGGCGTCGCCTGGTCAAGACTGACCGTGGACAACTTCATCCGCCTGATGGATCAGGCGGGGATGGCCCGGTCGCTCGTGAACTCGGTCTTCCTCTCGTCTGTGACCGCGCTGCTTTCAACGTTCACCGCCGCGATGGCGGGCTACGCCCTGGCGAAGTTCAACTTCCGCGGGCGCAACACCGCGACGTGGATCGTTCTGGCCGCGATCGTGCTGCCGCCCCAGCTCCTGCTGGCGCCGGGCTATCAGCTCCTGTTCCACATGAACCTCTTGGACACGTTCACCGGGCTCATCCTTCCCGCAGCAGCCCCGGCCTTTGGCGTGTACCTCTTCCGTCAGGCGGTCATCTCGTCCGTCCCAGACGCCCTTCTCGAGTCCGCCCGCATGGACGGCTGCGGCGAGGCCCGCCTCTTCTTCCAGATCGTCACCCCGCTGATCAGGCCGATGATCGGCACGTTCCTGCTCATCACCTTCGTGGGCACCTGGAACAACTTCATCGGTCCTCAGGTGGTGCTCCAGACTCCCGACAAGTTTCCACTCTCGGTCGCGGTGGCCCAGCTCCGCGGCGTGTATTACCAGGATTACGGACTGCTCATGGCCGGCACGGTCTTGTCGATCGCTCCGGTGATGGCCCTGTTCCTGTTCCTCCAGCGCGATTTCGTCTCCGGACTCACTTCCGGTGCGATTAAGGGATGAAGTATGACCCGGCAAGGAAAGCTCGGTAAGCCCAAGGCGTTCCCCGCGAACTTCGCGTGGGGCGCCGCGTCCTCCTCCTACCAGATCGAAGGCGCCGCCGACTCGGGCGGAAAGGGCCCCTCGGTTTGGGACGCCTTCTGCAAGGTCCCCGGCGCGGTCCACGGCGGCCACACCGGCGACGTCGCCTGCGACCACATCAGGCTCTTCCATGAAGACGTCCGCATGATGCACGAGCTGGGCATCAAGGCCTATCGCCTCTCCATCTGCTGGCCCCGCGTCCTTCCCGACGGCGTCGGCCGCGTGAACGAGACCGGGCTCCGCTTCTACAGCGACCTCGTCGATGCCCTGCTCGATCACGGGATCGAGCCCTGGATCACCCTCTTCCACTGGGAGTATCCCCTCACGCTCCAGCGCCGCGGCGGATGGCTCAACCCGCTCTCCCCCGCGTGGTTCGAGGAGTACGCGCAGGTCGTCGTCAAGCGTCTCTCCGACCGCGTGACCAAGTGGATCACGTTCAACGAGCCCCAGGTCTTCCTCGAGCTCGGGCATGGCGAAGGCAAGCACGCCCCGGGCCTGCGCCTGCCGCTGGCCGATCGACTGATGGCCGCGCACAATGTGCTCATCTCGCACGGGCGCTCGGTCCGCACCATCCGCGAACACGCCAAGACGCCGCCGCTCGTCGGCTGGGCGCCCGTTGGCAAGGTCGAGTTCCCCGCGACCGAATCGGAAGCGGACATCGACGCGGCCCGGCGCTCGACCTGGTCCATCACCAAGCCCGACCTGTGGAACAACACGTGGTACGGCGATCCCATCTGCTTCGGGCACTACCCCGAGGATGGCCTGCGCACGTACGCGCCCTTCGTTCCCAAGTTTGAAGAGAAGGACTTCGAGATCATCCGCCAGCCCCTCGACTTCTACGGGCTGAACATCTATTCCGGCACGCCGGTGTCTGCTTCGCCCACAGGCGAGCCGATCCCGCAGCCCACGCCGCCTGGCTTCCCGCAGACCACCTTCCGCTGGAACGTCTCGCCCGAGAGCCTCCGCTGGGGCCCCCGGTTCCTCTCCGAACGCTACAAGCTTCCCATCGTCATCACCGAGAACGGCATGGCCGGCCTGGACTGGGAGGACATGTCGGGCCGCGTCCGCGATCCGCAGCGCATCGACTTCACGCGCCGCTACCTCCTCGAACTCGCCCGCGCCATCGACGACGGCGTCGATGTGCGGGGCTACTTCCACTGGTCCATCATGGACAACTTCGAGTGGGCCGAGGGGTACAAGGAACGCTTCGGTCTGGTCCACGTCGACTTCCAGACCCAGAAGCGCACGCCCAAGGACTCGGCGTACTGGTACCGCGAGGTCATCCGCAGCCACGGTCTGGCCCTGTGGGGACCCGGCGCCGTGGATGCTGCGGTGGTGAACGTGCGCACGTCTTCCGAAGTCAAGGCCTGATCGCGGACCTGCAGCAGAGCCCATCGGGTCGTCACCGCAGTCGCCACGCTTTCGCATTCGCAAGGAGCTCGAACATGGCATCGCGTCTCTCCCGCCTCGCGGGCGCCCTCGGCGTCGCGCTCGGCGTTTTCACGTTCGCCGGTCAGGCCATGGCCCAGATCGCGGCCAAGTACCGCGTCGAAGCCGACGCCAACGGCGTGTGGTGGTTCGTCGGACCCGATGGACACCGCTTCCTCTCCATCGGCGTCGACAACGTCTCGCCCCGCGCGTGGAATCCGCCCGCCAACACCGTCTTCTATGACGCGGTGAACAAGCAGTTCGGAGGCAACGCCAAGGCCTGGGCCGACGACACCCGCAAGCTCCTCCTCGATCACGGGTTCAACACCCTTGGAGGCTGGAGCG
Source organism: uncultured Phycisphaeraceae bacterium (assembly GCA_964531675.1). Taxonomy (GTDB): domain Bacteria; phylum Planctomycetota; class Phycisphaerae; order Phycisphaerales; family UBA1924; genus CAZHFW01. Next base: position 12,920 of record CAZHFW010000027.1, read on the forward strand.
GCTTTGAGATCACGACCGGCCAGGACATGGTCCGCACCATCGTGCTCTACGTCACGGGCCACGAGCCTGACCGCTGCCTCGATGCGCTGCTCCCGGGATTCGAGCAGAGGGCCCGCGAGAACACCCGCGCCGAGATGGCCAAGTACGCCAAGGACGACAAGATCCTGGGCGTCTTCCTCGACAACGAAATGCCCTGGTGGGGAAAGAGCGGCTGGGACAAGATCCCGACCTACACCCTGCTCGAGCGGGCCTTCGACCTTCCCAAGGACAATCCGCGCCGCGGCGTGGCGCTCGCGTTCCTGAAGGACAAGTACCAGACCGCCGAAGCGCTCGCCAAGGCCTACGGCCGGTCCCTCGAGTCCTGGGACAAGCTCGACTCCAAGTGGCTCCAGTCCGTGTACACCGACGCCGCGATGAAGGACCGCTCCGCGTTCACCGGCAAGGCGGCCGAGGCGTTCTATCGCATCTCCGCCCAGGTCGTGCGCGAGGAACTCCCAGGCACCTTGATCCTCGGGACGCGTTTCTCGGGCGAAGCCCCCGATCCCGTGGTCGAGTCCTGCGGCAAGTACTGCGACGTCCTCTCCTTCAACGACTACAACGGCGATCCCCGCGCCAACATGGACCTCTACACCAAGTTCTGGCTTGTCGGCAAGCGACCCATCATGCTCACCGAGTTCTCCTGGCGCGGCAAGGACAATCAGAGCGGCAACCCGAACACCCGAGGCGCAGGCCCGGTCGTCGCTGGACAGACCGAACGTGCTGAGAACTACGCCAAGTTCGTCCCCGACGCGCTGGCGACCCCGGTCCTCATCGGCGTCCACTGGTTCGAGTTCGCCGACCAGTCCCCGCAGGGCCGCTTCGATGGCGAAGACTCGAACTACGGCATCGTCGACATCAACCATGGGCGCTACGTCAAGCTCCTGGACGCGATGAAGGACGCCCACGCCAAGGTTCACGACATCCACGCCAAGACCACGCGCAAGATGCCCGTGGAGATGCCCTCCGACAGCCCCTACGGCGAGCGCAAGGTCTCGTACGCGCCCGCCCAGCATCCCGAGCGCCCGCCGACGCTCGAGCTGCTCGCCAAGGGCTGGGCCAAGGACCCCGAGATCTGGGGCGCCCGCGACGCCAAGCTCGCCTGGGAGTGGGGGAAGGGACAGGGCGTCGTCCTCAACTACGACGCCGGCCGTGAATACGGCGGCGGTATCAACTTCACCGGCCCCTCTTCCCTGAAGATCGCCACCGGCGGCGCGGGATCCACCGACCTGGATGGCTACGACCGCCTCGTCCTCGAAGCCGAGGCCCCCGAAGGACTCGAGATGCTCATCGTCGTCTCCGAGGCCAGCTCGGGCCCCACCTGGCAATCCTCCTTCGACACAGGCTCGGGCGACGATGGCGAAGCCTTCATCACCACGCCCGCCCGAGGCGAAGGCAAGCTCGTCACCTACACCTTCCCGATCAAGGACCTGCAGCTCCAACAGTTCCACGGCAACCAGAAGGGCAAACGCCGCATCGACATGCAGGCCAACCTGTGCGTCGGGATCCAGGTCCGAGGCGAGCCTCAGACCGGCAAGGTTGTCGTCAAGTCCCTCAGGCTTGAACGATGACACTTGAGCGCTGAGCCTCGGGACCAGGTCCTCTCCAACGCCCCCAAAAAGAAGCCCCCGGGCCGAAGCCCGGGGGATTTCATTTTCGGTCTGCTCTTTCGCGATCGCTTACTTCAGGACGAGCATCTCGCGGTAGGTCGGCACAGGCCACAGATCCGCCGAGACGCGGGTTTCGAGCTCGTCGATGATCTCGCGGAGATCGCCCACGGCGCCCAGGACGCTGTCGCGGTAGATCTTGGCGTGCTTGATCGGATCGCCGTGGTGGTCGGCAGCCTTGTCGGTCGCCTTCTCCACCGCTTCGACCGCCTTGCGGAGCTTGTTGACGTGCGAGGCGAACTCCTCGAGCGACTCGCGAAGGTCCTCGGCATCGACGCCCGCCGCCTCGGTGGCCGCGACCGCCTCGGCAAGCTCGGTCTGCTGGCGGATCGCCGCCGGCAGGACCTGCGTGCGGCCGATGAGGGCCGCGGTCTCGGCCTCGATGTGCACCTGCTTGATGTACTTCTCGAGGAAGATGTGCGCCCGGCTCTCGGTCTCCTCCTTGGAGAGGACCTTGTACTTCTTGAAGAGCTCGATGTTCTTCTTCGAGCCGACCACCGCCAGCGCGTCGGCCGAGTTGCGGAAGTTGGGAAGCCCGCGCTTCTTCTCCGCCTCGTCGTGCCAGGCCTTGTCGTAGCCGTCGCCGTTGAAGATCACGCGCTTGTGGGCCTTGATGACCTGCTGGAAGACCGAGCGGGCCGCCTGCTGGAGCTTGGCGGGCGAGGCATCCTTGCCCGCGGCCTTCTCGATCGCGGAGGCCATGTAGTCGAGCGAGTCGGACACGATCGTGTTGAGCACCGTGATCGGCCAGGCCACGCTCGCCGAAGCGCCGACGGCGCGGAACTCGAACTTGTTCCCGGTGAAGGCGAAAGGAGACGTGCGGTTGCGGTCGCCCGTGTGGAGGGGGAGCATCGGGAGGGACTTGGCGCCCAGGTCGAGCTTGCCGCCCTTCATGGTGCTCTTGGGATTGCCCTGCTCGAGCTGCTCGACGATGTCCGTGAGCATGTCACCCAGGAAGATCGACATGATCGCGGGCGGGGCCTCGTTGGCGCCCAGACGGTGGTCATTGGCCGCGGAAGCGACCGACGCGCGGAGCAGGTCCGCGTGCACGTCCACCGCACGGATCACGGCACACAGGAACGTCAGGAACAGCACGTTGGAGTGCGTGTCATCCCGCGGATCCAGGAGGTTGGCGCCCGTGTCGGTCGCGATCGACCAGTTCACGTGCTTGCCCGAACCGTTGATCCCCGCGAAGGGCTTCTCGTGCAGCAGGCACGCCAGGTCATGGCGAACCGCGACCTTGCGGAGCGTCTCCATCACGACCATCTGGTGGTCGGCCGCGACGTTGGCCGTCTCGAACACCGGCGCGATCTCGAACTGCCCGGGCGCGACCTCGTTGTGACGGGTCTTGACCGGAACGCCCAGGCGATAGAGCTCACGCTCGCACTCGTTCATGTAGGCGAGCACGCGGGGAGGAATGGAGCCGAAGTAGTGGTCCTCGAGCTGCTGGTGCTTGGGAGGACGAGCACCGAACAGGGTCCGCTCGCAGACGATCAGGTCATAGCGATCGTTGTACAGCGCGCGATCGATCAGGAAGTACTCCTGCTCGCAGCCGCAGGTCGCCGCGACGCGGTTCACGCCGCGATCCTCGCCGAAGAGCCTGAGGATGCGCAGGGCCTGATCGCTCAGCACTTCCATCGAGCGGAGCAGGGGGGTCTTGTGGTCGAGCGCTTCGCCCCGGAAGGAAACGAACGCGGTGGGGATGCACAGCGTGATCGCCGACCCCGAGCGGTTGAGGAAGACCGGGGAGGTGCAGTCCCACGCGGTGTACCCGCGGGCCTCGAAGGTCGAGCGCAGGCCGCCCGAGGGGAAGCTCGAGGCGTCAGGCTCACCCGCGACCAGGGCCGATCCGGAGAACTCGGTGAGCGCGCCGCCGTGGCCGTCGGGCGTCACGAACGAGTCGTGCTTCTCCGCGGTCGTCCCGGTGAGAGGCTGGAACCAGTGGGTGTAGTGGGTGGCGCCGCGCTCGATGGCCCAGTCCTTCATCGCCGCTGCAACCACGCCCGCGACCTCGTTGTCCAGAGGCTCGCCGAGCTTGATCGTCCGCTGCAGGCGCTTGAAGACGTCCTTCGGCAGCCGCTGCTGCATCACGCGCTCGGTGAACACGTCCGCGCCGTACACCTCTTCGATGTTCAGGCGGCGGGCGCTGTGGGCATGATGCGAATGGGACTCAGCGGCGCGATCGAGCGTCATGAATCGTTCTCCGGCGAGGGCAACTTGGCAGATTCCTTCTGCGACTCGGGCCCGGGCCTCAGGGGCCCAGGTCAACGATCCGGCATTGTTGCCCTATGCGCGCAGGGAGCAAGTGATCGGCCCCGGAAGCCTCATTCTTGAGGGCGAATTCCCAGTTCTGTGGACGTTGTGGAACAACACACAGATTTGTGCTTCAGCCCCGCACCCCAGGAATTAGCCCGTCCGTCCAGCCGCCAAAGCCCGGGTAAAGGCCTCGGCCTCCGCCGCCGGATCACGACCCTGGGCCGCAGCGTCTTCGATCCGCCGGACCAGCGCGCTGCCCACGATGGCGGCATCCGCGTGCCGCACCACCGCCCGCACGTGCTCCGCGGTCGCGATCCCGAAGCCGCAGGCGATGGGCAGGTCCGTGTGCTGGCGGATGAGCTGGACCCGCGACTGGATTTCCGGGGCGTCCTGACGCTCGCCGGTAATCCCCGTACGCGACAGGAGATAGATGAACCCCGTGCAAGCCTTGACGATCGCCGTCAGGCGCTGGGGGCTGGTGGTGGGGGCCACCATCAGGCTGGCGGTCAGGCCCGCGTCGTTGGCCGCCGCAAGGTACTCCCGCGATTCCTCGAAGGGAGCGTCCGGGAAGATGAACCCGTCAAAGCCCGCCGCCTTGGCGTCCGCGACGAAGCCCTTGGGCCCGCCCATCCGCTGGACGATCGACACCGAGACCATCGCGACCAGCCCGGCATTGAGCGATCCGCGCACCGAGGCGACCTCGCTCAGGACCGACTGAGGCGTGGACCCCTTGAGCAGAGCCGAGTGCATGGCCGCTGCGATCACCGGACCGTCCGCGATCGGGTCGGAGAAGGGAATCCCCACCTCGATGATCGAAGCGCCCGCCGCCGCCAGCCTTGGCAGGACCGCAGCGGTCGCTCCGGGGGTGGGATGACCGCCGCAGACAAAGGGCATGAGCGCCCGCTGATTCCGCGAGCGAAGATCGGCGAAGATGTCATTGATGCGGGCCATGGGAGAGCCAGTTTAGGTCCGCTTCGGGTCCGGAGCCGTCCCGGCGTGCCCAGGGCGGGATCCGCCCGGCCCCGCGGTTGATTTCCAGACCGCGCCGCAGACGCCGCACCCGCTGCCATCCTCGCCCAGCCGAGTGGCACACCTCGGGCAAAGCCCTCCGCGTTTGAAAAGCTGCGCGTGCTCGGAGCGATCCCAAACCGGCGGACGCCACATCCACAGCGGGACCGCAAGCAGACCGAGCCCGAAGAGCACCAGACGCACGATCGTGAACACGTACTCCACGCTCGCCTGTGGCGGCAGGGAGACCGACCTCGCCAGCGTCACCGAGAAGAGCACGCCGACCAGGAACAGGCACATCAGCACGCCGACGCGCCCAAGCCACTGCCGACGGCGCAGGACGCGGACCATCGCAAGACGCTGATCGTGGGACAGATCCTTCCACCCCGGCGTCGCACGCAGCTCATGCGGATCTCGGATCACCTCAACCAGTTTCCCCGAGTCGTCCTGAATCATGACCAGCCTGGCATGCCCGAACGCGCCGACCGTGATGGCTGCAAGAAGCCGATTCTCGTGCACCCAGCCCCGGCGGAGCTCCGGCTTCCAGAGTGGGGGATCGCTCTGGCCTTGTTGGCCGGAGAAACGGACACCCGCGCGGCGCTTCCAGGCTGAATCACACTCCGGACAAACCACACACCCGTCCGCTTCCGAAGGCAGGTCCGCCAGCGCGTACGCGCAGCACGGGCAATATCCCTCGTCAAGCAGCGTGTGCCGGGTCATCTCCGCGATCTTTCCACGCGTCGCTTGCTGCTGCCTGATCGCAAACGCGACACCCGCCAATCCCGAAACCACCGGAACCGTGAATCCCGGGAGACGCAGTATCGCCGTCAGAAAACCCGCCAGCACCACGACCAGGATCCACAAGAGGATCGCCATCACGTGCGTTCGCCGCAGCTTGAGGCGCAGAGAGAAGACCCCCGGCCCCCGGATCGCCGGGTCGCTCCACCCCGACATCAGCTTCGCAAGCACATCGGGCGGCAAGTCGCGCCGCACGTCCGACCCGGAATGGCCCCAAGCTCCCGCCCACAACGGGACCTCTCGGCCGCGGTCATCCTTGGTCATCGGTGGTGAGAACAGGCCCATCCTCGCCTCCGATGTCGATCACGCGATGATGTCGTTGATCTGCTCCAGACCCGCGGTCAGCACCCGGGGTCCATCGGGCGTGATCAGCACATCGTGCTCGTAGTGCACGCTCATCGAGCCGTCCGCCGTCAGAATCGGCCACTGGCCCGAGTGCTCCTTCACCGCCCCCGTCCCGACCGCGATCATGGGCTCCACCGCGAGCAGCGTCCCCGGATGGATCGGCGAGAACGCCTCCGCCCACTCTCCCGGGTACGAAGGCACCACGTTGCTCACGTAAGGCGGCGCGTGCAGCGCCTTGCGGTCTTCCGCGTGCTGCATCCTGCGATACCCATGCCCGCCAAGCCCGCGCACCAGATGGAACTTGTACTCGCGCTCGACGCAGGCCTGCACCGCGGTCGCCCAACCGATGTAGGGCTTCCCGGGCTGGAGCTCCGCGATGCCCCGCTTGAGCGACTGCTTCCCGCACTCCATGAGGCGGGCGATCTCCGCGGAGGGCTTCCCGAACGAGTACGTCCAGGCCGCGTCCCCGATCCAGTTGTTCTTGATGACGCCGATGTCGACCTTGAGCAGATCGCCCGCCTTGAGCGGCGCCGCGTAATACCCCGCGGTCCCGTGCACCACGCAGTCGTTCAGGCTCAGGCACGCGTGCGAGGGAAACTTCGGCCCCCGCGCCTGCTTGTAGTGGAGAAAGCACGACCGCGACCCCAGGTCCGCCAGCGTCTGCGCGACGAACTCGTCGATCTTGGCAAGCGTCAGGCCCGGGCGCAGGAACGCGGAGATGCGCCGATGGGTCTCGACGACCGCTTCCGCCGCCGCCGTCGCCCCCGCGACATCCGCCTCGCTCAAATGGCCGACTCCACTCATGGCCGGCGATCATAGCGGGGCCAGATCCCGAACAGATCGCATCGGAGCACCGCCAGCAGGCGAATGATGCCCCGTGATCCGCATCCCGAGCCATGACGACCGAGGCCGCTCGGTCCGCCTCGTCCGCTTCGCCAAGACCCCGGCGAGCCTGGCCTCACTCCACTGGCGTCAGAGGCTGCTCATCCAGGCCAGGCAGGCCGCCTACGCAACCCTCACGAGCCGCCCGGGCCGCTGGATCGTGCTGGTGGGTGTCGTGCTCCTCACGCTGGTCTGGCTCACCGCCGAGTTCGGACCCCAGGTCATCGCCTTCACGCTCTTCTCCCCGGTCTCCTCGACGCTGATCATCCTCATCAGCCTCACCGGCGTCGCGATCGTCAACTGGCTCCGCGAACGGGCCGACGCCCTCAAACGCTCCCACATCCGCGCCGGACACTGCCCGAGCTGCTCATACGCCATCGCCGCCGTCGAACCCTCCGCCGATGGCTGCACCGTCTGCCCCGAATGCGGCAGCGCATGGCGCACCGACGACCCCCGGTACACCCAGACCGGCACCCACGTCGTCATCGTGAAGTCGGAAGCCTGAACACTCGCGGATCGTCACGCCTGATGCAGGACCACCCCACCCGCGATCACCGCCGCGATCACGCTTGAGCCCAGCGTGAAGACCAGTTCCCGATGGTCCGTCGCGTTGAGGACGATCAGGTCCGCGCGCATGCCGCGCTCGATCACGCCCCGATCCGCAAGTCCCAGCACACGCGCCGGCACAGCCGTCCCCGCGCTGATCGCCTGATCGGGCGTCAACCCGCACGCACGCACGCCCATCGCCATCGCCAACGGCATCGAGAGCAGGGGGGAGGACCCCGGATTGCAGTTGGTCGCAACCGCCACCGACCCGCCCGCCTCGATCACCGCTTTCAGATTCGCGAACGCACTCGACCCCTTGCCTCCACCCAGATGAAGTCCGCATCCAGGCAAGCCCACGCCGATCGTTCGCGCCGCGCCGAGCTTCGCCAGCGTCTCGGGTGTGCTCGCCTCCAGATGGTCCACGCTTGCGGCACCCATCTCGATCGCCGCCTCCACCATGCCTTTGGAGGTGAACTGGTCCGCATGCACCCGCACGGGACTCCCCGCATCGCGGGCTGCCTTCAGGAGCTTGGTGGTCTGCTCCAGATTCCACGCGCCCTCTTCGCAGAACGCGTCCACCGCGATCCCGGGAAACTCTGCGAGCACCGCCGGGAGCGTCTCGTTGATCGTCCGCTCGATGAATCCCGCCGCACCGCCCGGCCCAGCGTCGTCGATCGCGTGCCCGAGCAGTGCCGTGAGCACCACCGTGCCTTCCCACTGATCCGCCGCGTCGCGGGCCGCCCGGAGCATCTTGAGCTCGTCCTGCGTGGAGAGCCCATACCCGCTCTTGATCTCGATGGTGGTCGTGCCGAGCGTGAGCGCCGTTTCGAGCCTCAAGAGAATGCCGCGCGTGAGCTCGGCTTGCGAGGCGCCCCGGACCGCCCGCACGGTGCTCATGATCCCGCCGCCCGCCTTGAGAATCTCCAGGTAAGGCTTCCCCGCGAGCTTCATTTCCCACTCGCCGAGGCGATCGCCCGCCCAGCACAGATGGGTGTGGCAATCCACCAGCCCGGGCATCACCACCCGTCCCCGGCAGTCAAAGACCGCACCTTCCGGGAAGGGCTGGCCTTCGCTCAGAATCGACTCGATCTTCCCGCCGCGCAGCACCACCGAGCATCCGCTCTCCACGCGGAGCTTGCCCATGTCTCCACCCCGCGGCACGCCGTTCACCGACAAAGGCGTGATCACTTTCGCGTTGATCAACGTGAGCACCGGCCCGTGGGATTGCCCGCTTGGCTGCATCCGCGGATCGTACCGCAACCCGCGTCAGAACACGACCTGGCTCGTGTGCCGCTCCGACACGCCCCTCAGGAACGTGAGGAACAGGTACACCGCGACCCGGGCGGTCCGCCCATTCTCAACCGAAGGATGGTCGTGGGGGGGTGAGAGCTCCATGATGTCCATGCACCGCACCAGGGGCGAACGCCCCGCCGCGTGCATGTACCGCGCCGCGGTTTCCACGTTCATCCCATTGGGATTCATGGCGCTCACGCCCGGCGCGATGGACGCGTCGAGCACATCAAGATCGAAGCTCAGGAACTGGTTCCCGTCCAGCGCGGGCCAGGGCTCGGGGTCGAACTTGCCGACGCGTCCGTTCTTGGATTCGAAGTAGCGCCAGTGCTCGCGCGAGTTCACCAGGCGATCGGCGCCCACGTTCACAAGCCTGGTCACGCCGCACTCTTCGATCAGCTTGCGGAAGGGCATCCCGGATCCCACCGTGTCGCGCACGTCCAGATGGGCGTCAAAGTACACGCCGCTGTGCACGTGTGCCTTCTGCACCGCGGCGCGGACGAACGGGAACGTCAGATCGTGCCCTCCTCCGATCGCAACCGGAAGAAGCCCCGCATCCAGCAGGGCCGCGGCGGCCTCCGTGACGCGCTGGTGGGTCTCCTGGATCGTCGCGCCGGGGAGCACATCCCCCGCGTCGCACACTTTCGGATACACCCATCCCTCGCCCTGATCCACGCCGAAGCGGGCCAGCGCCGCGCGGAAAGCCCGAGGTCCCTCGGCCGCGCCGGGGCGTCCGCCGTTCATGCGAACACCGGTGTCGTCGGGCAACCCAAGCAGCGCCACCCTCGACTCGGGGGTCACCCCGAAGTCGATGGACGCCGCGAAGCGTCCGGGAGCGATCGAGACAGGCCATTGCGCGCGTGAAGTATGTGGGATGCGCATGAATTCAGTGTACCCGCACCGCCGCGTTCCGCACCTTTCGATCACGATCGAGACTGAATCTCAACATCGCCCCCGCCGATCCGACGAGTCCCCGGGATCGTGGTATCTTCGACCCCGCTCCCGGATCGCCCTGCCCCGCACGCTTCACCGCCGCAACCGCTCATGTCGCCCCGTCCATTCCTCACCGCCCGCTGGGTCGACCTCGGCATCGTGACCTACGCCGTGGATCCGAGTCTGGTTGCGCCGTTCATGCCCCCGGGCCTTGAGCCCGACGTCTGGCCCGCCTTTGCTGGCCAGGCGCTGGTTTCGCTGGTCGCCTTCGACTTCCTCGACACCCGCGTCAAGGGCATTCGCATCCCGGGCCACGTCAACTTCCCCGAGGTCAATCTCCGCTTCTACGTCCGCGACCCGCGCACGTCCGACCAGGGCGTCTGCTTCATCCGCGAGCTTGTTCCCAGGCACGCCATCGCCTGGGTCGCCAAGCGGATCTACAACGAGCCGTATCAGGTGGCGACCATGCGCTCGCGCGTTGAGGAAGTGGGGGAGATCCGGCGCATCGAGCACCACTTCACGGTCCGGGGCTGCCAGTCCTCCCTGATCGTCTCAGGCTCCGCCACACGCCGCATCCCGCCCGAGGGCGATCTCGCCCGCTTCCTCACCCAGAAGCTCTTCGGCTTCGGACGAGACCACAAAGGCCGCACGCTGCGCTACCGCGTCGATCACCCCGTCTGGGAGCTCCACGATCGCGCCGTCGCCGACGTCAACGTCGACTTCGCACGCGTCTACGGCAGCGCGTGGCGCATCCTCAACGATGCCCGCCCCGTCTCGGTCGTCCTGGCCAAAGGCTCCGAAGTCCGCGTGGATCCGCACCGCCCGAACTGAGCGCTCGCCTCACCAATCCCGCGCGGGAATGTTCACGCGCTGCTCGTCGGCGCACTGCCTGGCCAGCTCGTACCCCGCGTCCGCATGGCGGAAGACGCCCATCGCGGGGTCGTTGAAGAGCACCCGCTCGAGCCGCTTGGCCGCCTCGGGCGTGCCGTCGGCGACAATGACCTGACCGGCGTGCTGGGAATAGCCGATGCCCACGCCGCCGCCGTGATGGAAACTCACCCAGCTGGCGCCGCTGGCGATATTGACCATCGCGTTGAGGATCGCCCAGTCGCTGACCGCATCGGTGCCGTCCTTCATGCCCTCGGTCTCACGGTTCGGAGACGCCACCGAGCCGCAGTCCAGGTGATCGCGACCGATGACGATGGGGGCCTTGACCTTCCCGGTGCGCACCAGCTCGTTGAAGAGCAGGCCCGCCTTGTGACGCTGCCCGAGCCCGAGCCAGCAGATGCGCGCGGGCAAGCCCTGGAACGCGATGCGATCCTTGGCCATCGTGAGCCAGCGCCGCAAACCCTGATCCTCCGGGAAGAGTTCGAGCAGCGCCCGATCGGTCGTGTAAATGTCCTCGGCATCCCCCGACAACGCCACCCAGCGGAACGGTCCACGCCCCAGGCAGAACTGCGGCCTGATGTACGCCGGCACAAAGCCCGGGAATGCGAACGCGTCCTTGAATCCCGAGTCCAGCGCCCGCTGGCGGATGTTGTTGCCGTAGTCGAACGTGATCGCGCCCTTGCTCTGCAGCGCCACCATCGCGCGCACGTGCCGCTCCATCGACTTGATCGAGAGCTCCTGGTAGCGCTTGGGGTCCTTCACACGCTCCTCGTCCGCCTGACGGGCCGTCCACTCCACCGGCACATACCCGAGCAGGGGATCGTGCGCACTGGTCTGGTCGGTGAGCACATCGGGGATGATGTGCTTGGCCAGGAGCGTCTCGAGCATCTCCACCGCGTTGCAGCAGACGCCCACGCTCAGGGCCTTCTTCTCCTTCGCGTACCGCACCGCCCGGCTGATGCCCTCTTCCAGCGTCGGAGCGATCTCATCCAGATAGCGGTCCTTCACGCGCCGCTGGAGGTTCTTCAGCTCAACGTCCGCGATCAGGCACGTCCCGCCCGCCATCGTCACCGCCAGAGGCTGCGCTCCGCCCATCCCGCCGCAGCCGCCCGTCACGCAGAGCTTGCCCTCGAGCGTCCCACCGAACTTGTCACGCCCGACCTGCGCAAACGTCTCGTAGGTCCCTTGCACGATGCCCTGGGTCCCGATGTAGATCCACGAGCCCGCGGTCATCTGCCCGAACATCATGAGGCCCTTGGCCTCCATCTCATCAAAGAGCTGCTGGGTCGCCCACTTGGGGACCAGATTGCTGTTCGCAAGGAGCACGCGCGGCGCATCGGGATGCGTCCGCACCACGCCCACAGGCTTGCCCGACTGCACAAGCAACGTCTCGTCGGCTTCGAGCGCCTTGAGCGCCGCCACGATCGCGTCAAACGCGGGCCACGACCGCGCCGCCTTGCCGCGCCCGCCGTACACCACCAGATCCTCGGGCCGCTCCGCGACTTCGGGATCCAGATTGTTCATCAGCATCCGCATCGCCGCCTCGGCCTGCCAGGTCTTGCAGACCTTGGTGTTGCCACGCGGCGCTCGCACCACCCGCGCGCCGGCAGCGGGGGGGTGAACAGCGGAAGTTCCGGAAGGCTGGGGGGCGGTGCGCGTCATGCCTGGTCCTCAATCGTGGAGAAATCGCTCGGAATGCGTCAATCGTAAGGGCCCACCGGGCCAAATCTCGCCCGGAAACACCGCCCTTGGGAGCAGGGGGGTATTCCCTACCGGACGATCCGGTCGAACGCCCCAGCCGCGATCAGCGACTCGATGGCGCCGATGTCCTCGGTCGGCGATCGGTCCTCGGTCAGTCGAGCGACGCGCTCGCGGATGATCACGTGGGCCTGCTCGACCGCGCGCCCCGACTTGAGAGGCCGGTGACACTCGAGCCCCTCGGCCGCGCACAGCATCTCGATCGCGACGACCTTGCGGGCCAGGTCCAGCGCCCGCCTGGCCTTGGCCGCCGAGCGCGGCCCGAAGGAGTTGTAATCCTCCATCCCCGCGCACGTCGGCACGTTGGCGACCGACGCGGGATTGGCCAGACCCACCATCTCGTTCACGCACGCCGCCGCGGTGTACTGCGCGATCATGAACCCGCTCTGCAACCCGGGCTGCGGCGCCAGGAAAGGCTTGAGCCTGCTCTCAGGCTCGAACGCGCCCGTGATCAGATACGTCCGCCGCTCCGAGATCCCCGCGATATGGCACAGCGCGATCGCCAGCACGTCCAGCGGGATCGCCAAGGGCATCCCGTGGAAGTTCGCGCCCGAGATGATCGCGTCCGACCTGGACACGATGCGATCACCCATGTACTCCACCGAGCCCTTGGGGAACACCAGCGGATTGTCCGTCACCGCGCCAAGCTCGTGCGTCACGCACTGATGCACATGCGTAATCGCAAAGTCCGCTGCGCCGAGCACCGTCGGCGCCGCGCGCAGCGAGTAGGGGTCCTGAACCCGCGGATCGTTCTCCAGGTGGCTCTTGACGATCTGGCTCCCCGCCAGAAGCGAGCGGAGCACCTCCGCCGAAAACGCCGGCCCGATCTGATTCCGCGCCTGATAAAGCCTCGCGTCCAGATACCCGTGCGACGCCCGGCAGGCATCGATGCTCATCGCCAGCGCCACGTGCGCCGCCCGCGCCAGCGCGCTGGCGTCATGCACCAGAAGCGCTCCCTCCGCCGCCATCAGGTGGGTGCCGTTGATCAGCGCCAGACCCTCCTTGGCCCCCAGGGCCAAAGGCCTGATCTTCGCCGCCGCCATCGCACGGGCGCCCGACATCTCGCGCCCCGCATAAACCGCACGCCCCTCTCCGATCAGCACGTTGGCGATCGCCGAGAGGGGGGCCAGATCGCCCGAAGCGCCCACCGAGCCGAGCTCGGGAACCACCGGCGTCACCCCCCTATTGAGCATCTCCAAAAGCGTCGCCGCCACCTGGGGGCGAACCCCCGAAAGTCCACGCCCGAGCGACGACGCCAACAGCAGCATCATCCCGCGAACGATCTCCGCCGGCAGGGGGGTTCCGACGCCCGCCGCATGCGACCGCACCAGGTTCCGCTGGAGCGTCGCCAGATCCCCCTGGCTGATCCGCTTCTGGCTCAGGGACCCAAACCCCGTGTTGATGCCGTAGTGGGCCTCCCCGTCCTCCAGGCAGGCTTCCACGATCGCTCGCCCACGCTTCATCGCCTGCATGGACTTGCCCGAGAGCTTCACCGGCCGGCCGAGCCGCGCCACCGCGACCACATCCTCGAGCAGCAGGGGTGACTCAGGCGAAAGGGTGAGGGACGCGCGACGTCGTGGGGCAGCGTTGGGCATGGGAGGGCAAGTGTCGCCGAACAACCGCTGCAGGTCCAACCCGCACGCACCTGAAGCCCTCAAGAACCCGCCACGGAATCCCGCCGGGCCTCGACCACCCCCCCGACCCAAGCCCCTCACCAGACGGCCGCAAACCCAGCCCGAGCCACGAATCCCGCGCCACTTCGAACGTCCGATAATACATGTTATGTAAAACAGGATGGGTCAGAATCGTTCTCAGGAGCCTCCCAGGGCCATTCCCTGCCTTCCCTCGGTTCCGGAGCGCTCTGACCTTGAAAAGGTCCACGCACGCCCCGGGCCCCACCCATCAACCTCACGCGATGATCGAGCGCCGCATCTTCACGTAGTCCCACAGCACGAACCGGTCCAGGTCTCGCCCGCCCGTGAAGAACACCCTCCCCCGCGTCTGCTCTGCGAGCCGGTGGGCGAACTGCACATCCTCGCTGGTCTGCCACCAGTTGGGCAACAGGAACACGTTGATCGTGATCCCTTCGCGCACACAGGCCCTGGCCTCGCGCATCGTCGCTTCCTCCGTCAGCGGGTCGGGGGGGTACAGCAGGTAGAGATGCTCCCCGTCCAGATGCGCCGTCGGAAGACCATCGGTGATGAGCATCACCTGCCGGTTGGGCGTGTCCTGCACCGCCAGCATCTGCCGAGCGAGCCTCAGGCCATGCTGGAGGTTCGTGAAGTGAGGCGGGATCATCGACTCGCTCACGTTGGGATCCGAGAGATCCGCCCGGAGCCTCACCTTGGGGTTGCGGATCGTGACAGGCTTGGGCATCAACGCCGGAATTTCCGACACGTGCCTGACCTTGGCCAGCGAGTACACCTCCACGAACGACAGGAAGTCGCCCGGATACTCCGTACGGATCAGGCCATCGAGCGCCAGCGCCATCCGCTTGGCGTTGATGTACTGCCCGTCGTTGCGCATCGAGCCCGACATGTCGATCACGACCGACGTCGCGCACTTGGGCGTCTTGCGCGTCCGATGCACCTCGATGTCCTCGGGCCTCAGCCTGAAGCCTCTCCCGGCAGGGGGGTTCACCCCCCCGCTCTCGGATGCTTCGCCGAGACGCTCCTTGGCCGAACGCAACGCCGCGTTCACGTACGACTGAGGCACATCCATGCTCGCGACCGAATCGCCGAACTCGTAGGGCTTGGTCGCGGCCAGCTCCACCGAGCCATCGTCGCACTCCACCGCGTCGTGCCGCCCCGACCGCGCCGCCTGGAGCGACGAGAAGATCTCCACCAGCAGCCTTCCCTGGAACATTCTTAGCGCCTTGGGCGAGAGCGTGTACCCCTGCCTGCCTTGCTCCAGACCCTGCGCTTCGGCCTCCGCCCGCAGATAGTCCTCGATCTGCTGCTGGAGCGCCCGCAATCCCTCCATATCCGACTGCGAGACGAACTCGCTTAGCTCCTGCATGTCAACAATCGCAAGCTGCGCGTTGCGTGCCGCCTCCTCGAGCTGCTTGAGAAGCTCGTCGATCGTCTCGAGCTCCTCCTTGATCGCCAGCCCCTCCGGCACGCTCATCCCTCGCTTCCCCGTAAACGCGTACTTGGAGGCAAGCTCCTCGATCAGGTACTTCTCCCCCATCGCCACCAGCGTCCGCATCAGCTCGTCGGCGAACTCCGAATGCTCCGGCACACGGTGGTAGAGCTGCTCCAGATCGTGGTATTGCTCGTCCCGCACCGCCTGCGTGAACTTCCCGCGCAGATCCTTCGGAGGCTTGGCCTCCCCCGCCGCCTGACGCAGCGCCTCCGACGCCAGCTTGCGCACCGCATCCGTCTCGTAGGTCTCCAGGATCTTGCGCTTCCGCTCGCGCAAGCTCTCCGCGATCGCGTCCAGACTCGGGCCCAGCATCGGGAACATCGAGGGATCAAGCCGCACCGCCCGCGCCAGTTCCTCAGGCGTCAGTTGCCGCGTGGACCCGTAGCGCAGCATGTGCTCCATGGCCGCCCCCGAAAGATCGGGAGGCGGGCTCGTGGGCGATGGGAACTCCTTGGGGTCGAACTTCTGATACGCGTGCACGATGCCGCCCAGGGGCTTGGCCCCCCCTGCCGCACCGCGACGTTCACCGGGATCTCCGCTCGCCTGATCCATCAAGCCCTCCCGGCCCCCACTCTCGAACCAGACGCACCCGCCGGCGCACTCAGGTCTCGTAGCTCACGCGCCCGTGCTTGCTCGCACGGCTGATCTTGTCCATCGCGTACAACCCCGCCAGCACGAACTCCACGCACGACGCCCGCACCGCCGGATCACTCGCCGGGTTGAGCTCAAACGCCTTCTCCCACACCGCTGGCACCCGCTTCACGATCTCCGCATACCGCCCGCTGGGAAGCAGGTCCCCCACTTCGATCTTCACGCCCTTGGCAAAGACATCCCCGATCGCGTCGAGCCCATGCTCGGTGACGTACTCCTGGAACACATCCTTGATCGCCTGAGCCGCGATCGCATCCAGCGCCTGCTTCTCGGAGAGCTGGTGCGAGCCCATCATGTCGAGCTCGAGCTTGCCCAGGCTCGACGCGGTGAAGTGCGCCAGATCGCTGATGCGCGGGGCCGCGGGCTTCTCGTTGAGCAGGATCCCGCGCCGCCTGGCGCTGGCGATCATCGTGCGGTAGTTGGCGATCGAGAGCCTGGCGCTCACGCCCGACTGCTGATCGATGTACTTGCTCTTGCGGGCCACGATCGAGAGCTGCTCGACGACCTCCTTCATGAAACGGGGCACCACCACCGGATACTCGCCCCCGAGATCCAGCCCGCCTTCCTCGATCGCTTCCTGCTCCATGATCCGGATGCCCGCGTCGCGCTCGCGCGGATAGTGCGTCTGGATCGTCGTGCCGATGCGGTCCTTGAGCTGCGGAATGACCTTCCCTGAGCGGTTGTACGTGCTCGGATTGGCCGAGAAGAGCACCAGAATGTCCAGGTCAAACCGCACCGGGAAGCCTCGGATCTGAACGTCGCGCTCCTCCAGAATGTTGAACAGACCGACCTGCACCGAGTCGTCCAGATCGGGAAGCTCGTTCATCGCGAAGATCCCGCGGTGCATCCTTGGGATCAGGCCGAAGTGGAGCGACTCTTCCGCGCCCATGCTCAGGCCCGCTGCGAGCTTGGCGGGATCGATCTCGCCGATCACGTCGGCGAACTTGGTCCCGGGCGCCAGCCGCTCGGCGTACCGGTCGTCCCTCCCCCACCACGCGATCGGAGCAGCATCGCCGTGCTTGGCGACAAACGCCTTCCCGGCCGCCGTGATGGGCCGGAACGGGTCCTCATGCACCGGCGCGCCCGGAATGTCCAGATAGGGCGTGAACTCGTCCAGGAATCGCCCCAGCGTCCGCATCAGGCGGCTCTTGCCTTGCCCCTTCTCGCCAAGGAAGAGCATGTCGTGCCCCGCGAGCACCGCGTTGACGATCTCGGGGATGACCGTGTCCTCATACCCCACGATCCCCGGGAACAGGTCTTCCCGTCCCGCCAAGGCTTTGGTGAGATTCTCCCGAAGCTCGGCCTTCACCGAACGCGAACGCCAGCCCGAGGCCCGAAGATCGCCAAGTGTCGATGGATGCCGCAAGGGTTGTCTCCGCTTTTCCGGTCCGTGAACAGCGTATCTTCGCTCCCGCGCCGAGAGCGGATGCGACGTCTCCAAAGCCCCGCCACCTCCGGCCGAGCTCAGGTACACCGCGTCCGACTCCCCGCTCCGGGCCTCCCGCGCGTCGTTTGCGCCTAGCTCACACCAAGCTCCGGCTCACACCAATCTGTGGTTTGTCCCGAAATCACCCGGTCGGCTTGACTCCCGCACGTTCCCGGCCGATAACACCCCGTCATGCGCGATCAGAACAAAGTTGTCGCCTACTTCTCCCTGGAAATCGGCCTCGAGGCCCACATCCCCACGTACTCAGGGGGCCTGGGGGTCCTGGCCGGCGACACCCTCCGCGCCGCCGCCGACCTGGGCATGCCCCACGTCGGTGTCACCCTGCTCTACCGCGATGGCTACTTCAAGCAGCGTCTGGGCCCGGGCGGCATGCAGATCGAAGAGCCCGTCCGCTGGAACCCCGAAAAGATCCTCGAGGAAATGCCCCAGCGCGTGCATGTTCCCATCGAGGGACGCACCGTCGTCCTCCGCTGCTTCCGCCTCATCCTGACCGGCGCCACGGGCCGCCATGTCCCCATCTACTACCTCGACACCGACCTTCCCGAGAACGCGCCCCAGGACCGCAACATCACCCGCGCCCTTTACGCGGGCGACTCCGACCACCGCATCAAGCAGGAGGCGATCCTGGGCATCGGCGGCCGCCGCATGCTCCGCGCCCTCACCCACGACGTGGCCACCTTCCACATGAACGAAGGCCACGCCTGCTTCCTGATCATCGAACTCGTCTCTGAGCACCTCGCCCGCTTCGACAAGCACGACGTCGACTTCGAGGCCATCCGCCACGCCAAGGCCCACTGCGTCTTCACGACCCACACGCCCGTCGAAGCCGGACACGACCGCTTCTCCATCGATCGGGTCAAGGCCATCATCGGCGACCACCCTGTCTTCAACCGCCCCGATCTCTACGGCAAGCCTGGCGAGCTCAACACCACCGTCCTGGCCCTCAACTTCACCCGCTTCGCCAACGGCGTCGCCCGCAAGCACGGCGAGGTCTCCCGCGCCATGTTCCCCGGCCGCGACATCGACTCCGTGACCAACGGCATCCACGCCGCCTCTTGGACCGGACAGCCCCTCCGCGAACTCTTCGACAAGTACCTCCCGGGCTGGCGTGCGGAAAACTCCGAGCTCCGCCTCGCCAAGACCATCCCCGCCGACGAGCTCTGGGCCGCCCACCAGACCAGCAAGAAGCAGATGATCGACGAGGTCCGCGAGAAGACCGGCGTCGGCCTCGAGCCCGACGTCTTCACCATCGGCTTCGCACGCCGCTCCACCGCCTACAAGCGCCCCGCCATGCTCGTCTCCGACCTGGAACGCCTCCGGGCCATGTCCAAGAACGTCGGCAAGATCCAGGTCCTCTACGCCGGCAAGGCCCACCCCCACGACGGCCGCGGCAAGGAGATCATCAAGCAGATCCACGGCGCCATCGCCGAGCTCAAGGGCTGGCTCAACGTCGTCTTCGTCCCCGATTACGACATCGAACTGGCCCGCAAGTACGTTGCGGGCGTTGACCTCTGGCTCAACACCCCCGAGCCCCCCCTCGAAGCCTCAGGCACCAGCGGCATGAAGGCCGCGGTCAACGGCGTCCCCTCCCTCTCCACCATGGACGGCTGGTGGCTCGAAGGCTGCATCGAAGGCGTCACAGGCTGGGGCATCGGCAAGGCGGGCGACCTGATCTCCACCTCCGGAGGCGACAACCACGCCGCCCTCTTCGCGAGCCACGCCGCCGAGCTCTACGAAAAGCTCGAACACGCCATCGTCCCGATGTACTACAAGGACCGCGCCCGCTGGCTCGAGGTCATGCGCAACTCCATCGGCATCAACGGCGCCTACTTCACGACCGAACGCATGCTCCGCGACTACATCGTCAAGGCGTACTACGAGTAGTCGTCCACCACGAGCGCCGCGCGGAAATGCCCGCACGCGATCGCCGCTCACCCAGGCAACCCCCGCAAGCCCCGGACGATTCCGGGGCTTGTTTCTCCTTCAGTCGTTGTCATCATCGTCGTCATCGACCGGCTTGAGCGAGCCTGAAGCCAGGCTCAGCCCGAGCTTCTTGAGCCCCTTGCCGTGTGCGCCAGCCCACGCCGCGGGATACGCCTCATCACCACGCACCGAGTGCCAGACGATCTGGTTGAGCGTGTCCTCATCGGCGCGGTCGGGATACGCAAAGTCGAGCGTCGCGGTTGCCGCCGCCAGTGTCTGGCCGTTCGAGCCCATCGTCTGCGTCTTCACGTTCCGCTCATCCAGCGGAATGTTCGCGGCAAGGTGCGTAAACGCCTCCAGATCCGCCTCAGGCCGGAAGCACTCGGCCATCACCGGCGCCATCGCGGCGATCTGGTTCGGAGCCGCCGACCCGAAGATCCGCCCGATCGTGTGCACCACCGAGGCCTGGTTATAGAACTGCGACACGACCTCGCCGCGCTTCGAGTAGGGGCTGATCACCAGACACGTCGATCGGTGACCATCGACATGGTCAAAGCCGTTCTGTGGATCGTCTTCAACGACGAAGATGCACGTCGTGGCCCAATACCGCGAGTGCGAGATCGCATCCACGATCCGCCCGAGCGCCAGATCGTTGTCCGCGACCATCGCCCGGGGCGTCGGGGTGTCCTTGCCGACGCCGTTGGTGTGGTCGTTCGGCAGATAGATCGTGATGAAGTTGGGCCAGTCCCCCCGCTCCTCGTACCCGCGGAACTCCTTCAGGAACACGTCCGCTCGATACTGATCGGGGATCGCCAGATTCCACCCCGGCGCATCCGGGCACGAGTAACGCTTCACGTTCTCGACGCCGATCGTCCCGCCGAAGGTGTACGTCTTCCCCCCCGCCTTCAGGTCCTCGTACACCTGGAAGAAGTTGGCCTTGGGCTCGATCGTCGACTCCCTGAACTCCCCATAGTTGCGGAACGAGTATCCCCGCGCCAGCACCATGTCCCACACGAACCCGCCCGACGAATACGTCAGAGGATCGTCCCCGAACGTGTAGCTCCGCTCGAAGCCTCCAAAGCTCCGTTGGAGGTAAGGCGTCGAGATCCCTTCCGTCGCCCACGAGTGCCCATCCGCGGAAAGCACGCCGTTGCAGTAGAAGTTGTCGAGGATCCCGAACCGCTCCGCCAACGCGTGCTGGTTGGGCGTGACCTGCCTCCCGAAGACGCAAAGCGACGCATCCGAGTTGGCCTGCGCCATGTCACCGAAGACCTGATCGAATGTCCGGTTCTCCTTGATCACGTACACCACGTGCTCAAAGAGCGACTTCTGCCCCGCCTTCAAAGGCACCGGCACGGCCTTGGCCTCCGAACTCGCCCGCTCCATCGCCTTGAGCGTCTGAGGCATCCGCGCATCCGCATTCGCACGCGCGGTGTACGCCCGCAGTTCCGCCGCATCCGGCAGCTTCACCCGGCTGATCGTGCCCCGGTGCCAGTGCGAGTTCCAGCCCTTCTGATCCTTGTGCGGCGTCCTCGCCCCCACCCCATTGATGCACCCCACAAACGCATGCGTCCCCGACGCGACCACCGGCCCCGGATACCACGCCGTCGGAATCAACCCCTCGATCGCGCCACTGGACGGATTCATGACCGCCAGCGCGTTGTTCCCCGCATTGGCCACCAGCACGCGCCCCGCCAACTCCCCCGCAACCGCAGGCACCTGCGCCACGCCGTTGGGCATGCTCCCGAAAGGCAGGTCCTCATCAGGCCGGGTCGAGAACACGCGAAGCTTCTCGCCCTCGACGATCACCAACCGGTCGTCATTGGCCGCGGTCACCGCGATCTGGCCCGACTGGAGCACTCCCACCGCCGATGCCGAGCGCCCGATCTCGATCTCGCGCGTGACCGTCCCCGCGTCCAGGTCCACCACGCTCAACGTGCCGCTGGTCGCGATGCCGCGGGCATCCACCAGCGCGAGCGTGCCCGACGACAGCGCACTGGGCTCACCCTTCTCCGGATGCCTTCCACCCCAGTTGGACACAAACGCCGCACGGCCATCGGCATCAAGCCGCACTTCATACGGCGCAACGCCGACGCCGATCGTGCGCTCAATCGTCCCCTTCTCCAGATCCACGCACGCCAGCGTGTTGTCGCGCGAGAGACACACGTACGCGTGCTTCTCGTCACTCGACACCGCCACGCCGCACGGGAATGTCGTGCCTTTCACCTTGCCCTTGAGCGGGATCTGCTTCTCCCACGCCATCGAGCCATCAGGCTTGGGCGCCGCGATCACAAGCTCTCCATCCGCCGTGGTGAGATACGCACGGCCGCCCTCCCCCGCCGCGATCCCCACCATCGACCCGCCGTCCCCCTTCTTCGGGAACTTCAAGGTCTGCGTGATCGCCCAGGCCTGGACGTCCACGACCACGAGCCCGCTGTTGTCCTTCACGAACAGGCGCGATCCATCCTTCGAGAGCACCATGTCCACGGGCCGCCCCGCGAACTCGATCGTGTCGCCCGCCGGATGAATGAGCTGTGCCGTCGGGACCACCGACCCCCCGTCAGGCATCGGACCGACATGCATTCCGCGTGCGCCGGAGGTGTCCCGAGCCGCCCCGCCCGTCGCCTCGCCCCCCTCCGCCGGTGACGGGGCCTTGTGCGTGACCTGCCCCGCAGGCTGGCACCCCGCCAGCATGACAAGCCCGGCGGGGAAGGCCGCCAGGACCGAACACATCACGATCTGAAGCACACGGGAGGTCTGCATCCGCCGAGGCTATCGCGCCCCGGCGATCCGCACAAACCACGCGCATCGCACGCGCAGACCATCCCGCAAACGTCCCGGGCGCGACTCGAACGCGCGACCTGCGATTTAGAAGACCGCTGCTCTATCCAACTGAGCTACCGGGACAGGTCCGCAACTGTATGCGTACGCGGCGCCGGGCCCCTTCGCAAGCCGGTTGCGTGGTTGCGGCCGCACTCAGGCGGTCGTGCCCTTGGATTCCGGAGCGGGTTCGGCCCCGCCCGGGAGGACCATGTTGCATTCCGGGCACACGCTCGACTTCAGCCCCGAGATGTCGTAATCGCAACCCGGGCATCGACCCGCCGACTCTCGAAGGCACCAGCGGACAAAGCCCGGCGCGCCCGCGATCAGGTACACCGAGACTCCGAGTTGAAGACCGAACACAACCAGGCCTGCTACGGACCGGCCGATCCATTCGGACATCACGCTGCTGACGGGTCCAGCCGGGGCGCCGACCAACATGTCCGAGATCAGCCAGCCGCAAAACTCGAGCAGCTTGGAGGCCGGGGCGATGATGGAGTAGACGCCGATCGCACGCAGCGCGAGCTTGAACCACGAGTTGTTACTCATCGGAAAACTCCATGGCGGCGCGACGCAGAACGATCGGTGCGCGGCCAAAGAGCAGGCGGACCGAGAGTCCAGCAGCCAGCAGCAGATACCAATGATCGATCCCGACAAGGACAAGTGCCCCCCACCTTCGGAGCGGCTCATCTCCCTGCATCCACCGGGAAATCACGCTGGTGGGCGTAGCCTCCGTCAGTCGTTTGGCCGTGAGGTGCCATACCCATGCGGCACTGGGAATGACCCACACAGCAAGCGACACGCCGACTGCGATGCTCAAGAGATGAGGGTGGATGCGAGACACCCTCGTACGTTAACACGAAACTTCACGCGAGCCAACCCTCGTCAAACCGCATCCCCGGGCTCACCAGGCTCGCCGCTCCGCTCTCGATCATCCCCGCGACCGGATACGCGCAGTAATCCAGGCTGAACGCCCCCGCCGGCCTGTGGTTGCCGCTCTGCCCGAGCCCGCCGAAAGGCAGCTTCGAGCTCGCGCCCGCGGTCCCGGTGTTCACGTTCACGCACCCCGCCCTCGCATGCGCCAGGAACGTCTCGATCGTCTTGCCATCCCGCGCGAAGATTGACGCCGCCAGTCCATATCTCGTGGCGTTGGCCTGCTCGATCGCCTCTTCGAGGCTCTCGACAACGGAGATCCGCAGGAAAGGCCCGAAGATCTCGACGTCCGACCCCGCCTTCCCCTCGTCGAGCGTGAACTTCTCAACCCGCATGATCCCGGGCGAGACGTACCAACCGCCCCCGGGCATCTCCACGCTCGTGCAAGGCATCATGACCTCGCCGCCCGCCTTGGCCAGCGCTGACTGCGCGTCCAGGATGCCCTTCCGCGCCTGCTCGGTGATCACCGGACCCATGAACACCGGATGCGCCGCATCCGGGGCGCCGATCACCAGATTGCTCGCCGCCTTCGCGACCGCCGGGATCACCTTGTCCGCGACGTCCTTGTGCACCACCAGCCGCCGCGTGCAGGTGCACCGCTGACCGGCCGTGATGAACGCGCAGCGGACGCACTCGATCACCGCCTGCTTCAGGTCGGCGTCGGGCATGATCACCGCCGCGTTGTTCCCGCCCATCTCCAGCGCCAGGATCCGACCGGGCCGGTCCAGGTTCGCCTCCATGATCCGGCGCCCCACAGGCCACGATCCCGTGAACAGAATCCCGTCCAGATCCGCGTGCGAAGCGACCGCTGCCGCCACATCCGCCGCGCCTTGCACGAGATTCACCACGCCCGCGGGCGCTCCCTCCGCCTCCAGCGCCTCCTGCAGCAGCTCAATGAGCATCTGCCCCACGCCAGGCGTCTTGTCGCTCGGCTTGAGAACGATCGTGTTCCCCATCGCCAGCGCCGGGATGATGTGCCCATTGGGAAGATGCGCCGGGAAGTTGAAAGGCCCGAGCACCGCCATCACGCCGTGCGGCCTGAACCAGGCCTTCCCCGTCCGCGTCTCCGCAAGCTTCACCTCAAACCCCGACACCCGCGCCATCGCCGCGCCCGGAGTCTGATCGAGCGTGATGTCCACCTTGTTCGAGAGAAGCTGCGCTTCGGCCTTGGAATCCCAGGTCGGCTTCCCCGTCTCGTCGCGAATGATCGCGGTCACCGCGTCCACACGCTCATTGGCCAGCTTCTGAAACCGCCGCAACGCCTCGAAGCGCTTCGCGACGGGCCACGACGACCACACGGGCAGCGCCCGCCGCGCCGCGCTCACCGCAATGTCCACATGCGTCACGCTCGTCGAGCCCGCCCAGACGATCTCCGATGGCTTGGCCGGATTCCGCGACTCCAGGGCCCGCCCTTTGGGCGTCACCCACGCTCCGCCGATCAGATCCGCCGGCGCATGCTTCAGCGACGCGTGCTTCACGCCTTCCCTTTCTTCTTCCCAGCCTTCTTCGCAGGCTTCGTGGCCGTCTTGCGCGCCACCGGCGTCGACGCGTCCGTGGACCGGCGTCCGAAGTTCCCCATCGGAAGCTCCGGATCCGCCTCTTCGATCGTCGTCACGCCGAGCATCTGGCCCTCATCGGCCTCCAGAAGCTCCATCGTCTTCTCGGTCAGGCGCACGCCGCCCTTCACGACCTCGATGTTCGTGTAGGCCGCGCGGAAATCCCCCTCGCCATCCAGCACGCTCACCAGCGCCGCGTGGGTGACGTCCTCAGGCTCGCACACACCAAGGCACGCCATCCGCTTGGTGTTCTTCACGAGCGTGATGTCCTTCACCTTCGCCTCAAGGTGGGGCCCGCCGTCGAACGGATCGATGTGGTGCTTGTACTCAAAGCCCAGATTCTCGAGCATCCGCCGCGCGGGCCTGGTCTCGGGCCCGACCTGCGCCACCTGGTTCAGAACCTCCAGAGGCAGCAGCGTGAGATAGATGTCATCATGCGGCAGCAGCTCGGGGATGAAATCGCGGTTGTGCTGGCAGAACCGGTCCGCCTCCGCGTACTTGACCGGGATGAACTTGCGACACACCGCGTCCCAGAAGGCGTTCTCGCCCTCGGGCGTCACCGGCGCCGCCATCTCCGCGATCACACGCTCGCTGAACCGATCCGGATACAGGCCCAGGAAATGGAATCGGATGAAGCTCAGGAACTTGCCGGGCTTCCCACGCGCGCCGCGATGCGAAGGCGCCAGGATCAGCCCGCCGACCTCGCTCGGCCCCTCTTCGTCGCCGTAAAGACGCGCCACCGTGTGCGTCGTCCCGAAGTTCAGCCCCTTGGAGAAGAACTTCTTCTCCGAGAGCTTGAGCGACCAGTTGGGCCTCCCGGGCCCGCCCATCCGCGAGATGATCTGCGACGTCCCGATCACCGCGCTGGTGTCCGTGTCCACGATGCTGAACATGAACACGTCCGAGCGCGAGTTCAGATCCGCAAGCCCGCCCGCGGAGCGATCGCTCCGCTTCTTCGCGGCCGCCTTGGGCAACGCCGGCAGCTTCCCCGCAGCCCGCATGAAGCACCCACGCGAATGCTCGATCTTGTCCGCGATGATCTTCTCGTCAGGGGGCAGATTGATGAAATAGACCATCCGCGCCAGCTTGTACAGCGTGCTCAGGTCTTCGGCTTTGGACTGGCGGATCAGGAACAAACCAACCTCCCGTCGGCAGGGCCTCCCGCGCGGCGGCGCGCCTCGTCCGGGAAGCTTCCGAGTGTATGTGCCAGGCTTTGGACGCGGCGGGCAGCAAGCCCCGGGAGGCCGCTTCCGATGCCCGGAAACGGCTCCATTTCGCGTTCGGAAGCCTCAGATTAATCTGTTCTTCGGCCATCGGCCCGGAATTCCGCGAGCAATCTCCCCGGTTCGGGAGGGCTCGGCCTCAGGCCCCTTCCGGCCGGTTAGTCTCTCCCCATCTTTGCCCTCAGGAGAAACCCAATGAAGACCCCACGCATTCTGATCGCCTCGGTCATGCTGGCCGCCTGCCTCTCCATGACCGCCTGCAACGAGAGCACCAAAGCCCACGACGGCCAGGCCGAAATCAACCAGAACAAGGTCACCGGCGAGGCCTCCACCCTTGCCAGCACGAACCTCGACAAGGCCTACGAGGGCGCCATCCGGGCGATCAACAGCCTGCAGTTCAAGATCGAGAAGCAGGCCAAGGACGCCCTCAAGGGCGTCCTCACCGCCCGCACAGCCGACGACAAGAGCGTCTCCATCGCCCTGACCAAGAAGAGCGATGCGATCACCGCGATCTCCGTCTCCGCGGGCCCCATCGAGCAGTCCCTGGCCAAGACCGTGCTCGAGAAGATCCAGGGCGAACTGAAGTAAGCCGCTCCGCGAGCGCGAAGAGTTGAGCCACGTCACGCGGGTGGCCGGCGATTTCTTGCGCGTCGACAACTTCCCGCTCGCTGGCGCGACTCGGCTCGGACGGGCAAACGAGCATCCGCCTGCGGCTTACCCGAGCGCGGTCGCCAGATCCTTCCGCAGGTCCTCGACATCCTCGATGCCGACGCTCAGGCGGATCAGCCCGTCAGCGATGCCCAATGCCGCCCGGGCCGCCTCGGGGATGCTCGCGTGAGTCATGATCGCGGGATGCTCGATCAGGCTCTCGACGCCGCCAAGGGATTCGGCCAAGGCGAACAGATGCGTCCGCTCGAGCACCTTCCGGGCCGGTTCCAGGCCGCCCTTGACGATGCACGAGATCATCCCTCCGAAACCGCGCATCTGACGCTTGGCCAGCTCATGCTGAGGATGGCTCTTGAGGCCCGGGTAGATCACCCGCTCGACCTTCGGGTGCTTCTCAAGCCACCCCGCCAGTTCCATCGCGTTCTCGCAGTGCCGCTGCATGCGCAGGTGCAGGGTCTTGGTGGACCGCATCATCATGAAGCAATCCGCCGCGCCCGGGACCGCCCCCACCGCGTTCTGCACATAGCGCAGCCGCTCCGCGAGCTTGGCGTCGCTGGTCACCAGCGCACCAGCAATCAGGTCGCTGTGCCCGCCGATGTACTTGGTGCACGAGTGCATCGCGACATCCGCGCCGTGCGCCAGCGGGCTCTGCAGATAAGGCGAAGCGAACGTGTTGTCGACGACGAAGATCGGACGCGCCAATGGCTCGCCAAGCGGCCCGAGCGTCGCATCCGCGGGACCCGCGGTCATGGTCTTGGCCGCCGCATCGATGACCTTGCGAACCGCCGCGATGTCGATCACCTTCAGCGTCGGGTTGCTCGGGGTTTCGAGCCAGACCAGCCTGGTCCGAGGCGTGATCGCCTTCTCGAGCTCGCCCGCGCGGGTCATGTCCACCCGCGTGCAGGTGATGTTGAGATGGCGGTACACCTTGTCGAGCTGGCGGAACGTTCCGCCGTAGACATCGTCGGAGAGCACGATGTGGTCGCCCGCGCGGAGTTGGTGGACGACGCAGTCCATCGCCGCCAGGCCGCTCGAGAACGTGAGGCCGAACTTGCCGCCCTCCAGCGCCGCCAGGTTGGCTTCCAGCGCGGTCCGCGTGGGGTTCTTGCTCCGTGCGTAGTCGTACCCGTCCTTGAAGACCCCGGGCGAACTCTGCACGAAGGTGCTGGTCATGTACACCGGCGTCATGATCGCGCCGGTTGTCGGGTCGGGGGTTTGCCCCGCATGAACGCAGTTGGTGCCGAAACGATGGGTTTGCTCGGACATGCGGGGCTCCGGTGCGGAACAGATGTGCGTGCCTGCCGAGGCCCGCGTCAGCGGCCCTTCTTGCTCAGGAAATCAATGACGTCGATCTGGCTCACGACACCCACGATCTTCTCGTTGTCGACCACGATCGCGACCTGATTGGTCTCGAAGATGCGGTACAGCTCCTCGATGCGTGCCTTCGGGTAAATCAACCCGCCCAGCCGCTGCGCAATCGTGCTGACCGGTGAGGCCTTGGTCGCGGTGCCTTCCTGCAGGCCGCGCAGCACATCGACTTCCGCAACGATCGACACCGGGCGGCCCTTGGGGTCCACGATCGGAACCTGCGACACGCCGTGCTTCTTGAACAGGCCGATGATCGACTCAACGGTGTCGTGCTCGTGCGCCGTGATGATCGACGCCGCCCGATTCTGAATGACGTCCTCGACGAGGCCCAGATCTCGGTCGCTCCCCAGGAACCCGTAGTCCTTCATCCACGTGTCGTTCAGGAACTTGGTGGTGTACCGCGTCGCCGAGTCGGGAAGAACCGTGACCACCGTCTTGCCAGGCCCGAGCTGCTGGGCGATCTTGACCGCGATGTGCACGTTGCATCCCGAGGACCCGCCGCAGAACAGGCCTTCCTCGCGGACCAGACGCCTGGCCATCGAGAACGCCTCGCGGTCGTTGGTCTGGTGGAACTCGTCCACCACCGAGTAGTCCATCGCGTCGCAGAGAATGTCCTCGCCGATGCCCTCGACCTTGTACACGTGCGGCGTGGGCATCGTCTTGGTGTAGAAATAGTTGTAGTGCACGCTGCCGATCGGATCGACGCCGACCACGCGCACGTGCGGGTGGTTCTTCTTGAAGTACCGCCCGATGCCCGAGATCGTCCCGCCCGTGCCCGCGCCCGCGACCACCGCGTCGACCTTGCCCTCGGTGTCGCGCCAGATCTCAGGCCCCGTGGAGAGCATGTGGGCCTCGATGTTTAGCGGGTTGTGGTACTGGTTGACGTAGAACGCGCCGGGCGTCTCGCGCGCGATCCGCTTGGCGGTCTCGACATAGTGCTGCGGGCTGTCGCCCGGCACATCGGTCGGCGTGATCACCACCTCGGCGCCGAACGCCTTGAGCATGTTGACCTTCTCGAGGCTCATCTTGTCGGGCATCGTGAACACGCACCGATACCCGCGCACCGCCGCCCACATCGCCACGCCCTGGCCCGTGTTGCCGCTGGTGTTCTCAACGATCGTCGCGCCGGGCTTGATCAGCCCCTGCTTCTCGCTCTGATTGAGAATGTGCACCGCCATCCGGTCCTTGATGGACCCGGTCGGGTTCATGTACTCGCACTTGACCAGGACGGTCGCGGAGTTCGGGCCGACCACTTTGTTCAGGCGGACAAGCGGCGTCCGGCCAACGGCGTCAAGGATGCTGGCGTGGATCATGGGGAAAGGGTAGCACAGACGGCGATTTGGCGGGTGCCACGACTCGCCGGGACTCGGCATTCTCCTTGTTCCTCTCCGAGCCCTTCCGGCGCGTTCTGGCAAGGCGCGAAGACTCGCAGGCCGCTGACTATGTTCGTGCGCTCGTGCGCTCGCACGACTCGCCGGGGACGGGAGTGAAGGCGGGAAACGCCGTTGACAGACGAGTCGTGGTGGTCGACCTAGGCCTGGGTTGGCTTTGTATTTGTCAAAGCGTTTACTGCCTTCCTGAGCTG
Organism: uncultured Phycisphaeraceae bacterium; assembly: GCA_964531675.1. GTDB lineage: Bacteria > Planctomycetota > Phycisphaerae > Phycisphaerales > UBA1924 > CAZHFW01. The sequence continues at coordinate 42,643 of CAZHFW010000027.1, forward strand.
CTCGTCGTCGGACAGGACACTTGACATGAGCTCCGTGAGCCTGGACATTACCAAGCGAATGCCAGTGGCTACCGTCAGACATTGTTCGTCAGAAGCTGCGTGGAGTCCGTCACTCAAGCTGGAATGAATCAGCTTCAATGGATTGTGGCCGTTGACCAACAGGGACTGCGGAAAGCCAGTACCAAGCATCTCGATTGCCTTGGCGAACTGAATCTCCCTCTTTGCTGCCACTATGTTGTTAGCAAAGGCAGGCGACGGATCTACCACCCTCGCGACCTGCAGAATGCGATCGAAAAGTGCCGCTTTCTGATTCTCGATCACGCGACGATAGTACGAGAAGGCTGCGATCCCCAGTCCCTGGTTTTCACAGCGTCGCCCCTTCGTCCATAGATGCCGATCAGATCCTGCTAGCTTTAACAAAGACTCTGGGAGCGGTGGACCAAACGCGGGGAACTCACCAAACTTGACGACTCCGATCTTCCTCTCTCCAAGGCCATAGACGAGAGCAGCGAAAAACTTGCACTCTTGCTTACAGTGTCGGCACACATACTTCATCGAGACTCGGTGGAGTTCTCCGCGCTTGTCGGGACTCCAAAGCTGATCGCCCGTGCCGTCAAACCACATCTGCTTGCCGCACGAGGTGGAGTCGCACCACAAACTGAGGGGAGGAAACGTCAAAATCGTCGAGTCGCCCGCCATTCTACAAGCGTCGGTGCACTCAAACGTGGTTCCGGGGGGACGATCCGAAAGGACCTGAGCCCAAGGGATCACCTCATGAGGAGCATCGTCGGACATCCATGATCCTCCACATTCACGGCGCCCACACGTTCGACACGTTCTCGTGCTTGTGAACCGGAACCTTGCCCGCCCCCGCCGCGCCGTTCTGCCCATTGAGCTGGATCTTCCCGCTCTGCAGACCCGGGAAGTGCTCGCCTTGCCAGCTCGCCGGATAGTTCGTGTCATCCAGCTCCAGCGCCGCCTTGGTCGGGAACAGAGGCCTGAACGTGTCGCACATCACCGCAAGTTCCTGCGTGTACGTCGCGCTCAGGCTCGCCTCGAGCGTCCCCGGGTGCGGGCCGTGCGGGATCCCCTGCGGATGCAGCGTCAGGCTCCCGATCTCGATCCCCTTCCGCGAGCTGAAGTTCCCGTCCACGTAGTACAGCACCTCGTCCGAATCCAGATTCGAGTGGTTGTACGGCACCTTGATCGCCTGCGGGTGATAGTCCAGCATCCGCGGCGCAAACGTGCAGATCACAAAGTTGTGCGCCTCAAACGTCTGGTGGATC
>CAZHFW010000028.1:0-43667 GCA_964531675.1 uncultured Phycisphaeraceae bacterium
GCTGCTTTCGCAACCGGCCCGGCAATAGCGGGGGTAGGATTTGAACCTACGACCTTCGGGTTATGAGCCCGACGAGCTACCGGGCTGCTCCACCCCGCAATCAGTGGAGGCGACGATAGGCCGTCCGCACCCAAGCGTCAATCGAACGCCCCCGGTCATCCCTGATTCCACCCTTCCAAGGCCGATTTGCTGGTCGCTCCAAGGCCAAAGCAGCCATCGACTTGCAGCCGAATTCCGAAGCACCCCGCGCCCCTCGCTCCGTTGCAGGGCCTTCCCGAACGCCGCCGATATCTCCTTTTCCGTTTCCTTCACCCGCACGCCCGGAGCCCGGATGAACCTGCACCGCCGAGACTTTCTCCTCGCCGCCGGCCTCGCGGGTTCGGGCGCGTTCTTCATGTTCACAGGCTGCGCCCCCGACGCGCCAGCCGCGAAGCCCAAACCAGCCGCCGCTCCTCCCGACACTCCTGCCGCCGCCCCCCCACCGCCGCCCTCCGAGTTCCGCGGGGTCTGGGTCGCGTCGGTCGCGAACATCGACTGGCCGAGCCGCAAGGGCCTTCCCGCCGACGCACTCCGCGCCGAGATGATCGCGATCCTGGATCGCTGCGCCGCGCTCAAGCTCAACGCGGTGCTCCTCCAGGTCCGTCCGAGTTGCGACACGATCTATCCATCCAGGCTCGAACCCTGGTCCGAGTTCCTCACGGGCCGATCAGGCAAACCACCCGAGCCCGAGTTTGATCCCCTCGCCGAGTGGATCGAGCAGGCCCACGCCCGAGGCATCGAGCTCCACGCCTGGTTCAACCCGTTCCGCGCCCGCCACCACAAAGCCGAGTTCCCCGACGCTCCCTCGCACATCACCAACGCGCGCCCCGAGCTGGTCCACACCTGGGGCGATCTGAAGTGGCTCGACCCCTCCGAACCCGACGCCCGCGAGCACTCACTCCGCGTGATCCTCGACGTCGCCTCCCGCTACAACATCGACGGCATCCACCTCGACGACTACTTCTACCCCTACCCGCGCGACGCCAAGCCCGCGCCGGGCTCATCCGCTCCCGCACGCCGCGAAGAGTTTCCCGACGATCACCAGTGGTCCCTCTACCAGTCCGGCGGAGGCACGCTCTCCCGCTCCGACTGGCGTCGCTCGCACATCGATGGCTTCGTCCGCGATCTCTACGCCAAGTGCAAAGCGCTCAAGCCCGGACTCACGTTCGGAATCAGCCCCTTCGGCATCTGGAGGCCGGGCTGTCCCACCGGCATCGAGGGCTTCGACGCCTACGAAGGCCTCTTCGCCGACGCACGCAAGTGGCTCCGCGAAGGCTGGATCGATTACATGGCGCCCCAGCTCTATTGGGCGGTGAACGCGCCCAAGCAGCCCTTCGGCCCGCTCCTGGACTGGTGGCGAAACGAGAACCTCCAAAACCGCCACATCTGGCCCGGTCTCTACACCAGCCGCATCGAAGGCGAAGGCAAGTGGACGCCCGACGAGATCGTCCGCCAGATCACCGAGTCCCGCACCCGCCCGACCTCAGGCCACATCCACTTCAGCATGGCGACCTTCACCGCCAACCGAGGCGACGTCGTCCCAACGCTCTCATCCCAGGTCTATCTCGATGACGCAATCATCCCGGTCCTGAGCCCCACGAGCGAAACCTCCGCACCCTCCGCATTCACCTCCGCCTCGGAGGAGCCTGGCAAGCTCAGGCTCTGGTGGTCCTCGCCTCCCGATCCCGCCTCTCCCGCGACACGCCGCTGGATCGTCCAAGCAAACTACGGCACAACCTGGACCACCTCCGCGTACGCCCCGGGCCGCGCCGGCGCGGACGTCGCCTTGGAAACCCAGGCGGGAAAACTCAACGCGATCGCCATCCGGCGCGTGGACACGCTCCGGCAAGTCTCCAAGCCCGCGATGCTCACCGACTTTGCGTCTATCGCTGCGAAGCCCCAGGCTTCTTGACGTCCCCAAGGTCCACGATCGCGCCGTCAGGCTGGTAGTAGTCGACGTTCAGCGTGTTCTCGTTGATCGACGTGAACACCAGGCAGTTGCGCCCGTTGATCCGCGCGTACTCCAGGTCTCCATCGCTCGGGCCCGCATAATCCTCGTTCTTCCGACGCTGCACGTGGTAGTGATAGTGCGCCAGCGAGCGATCCCCGCGCGTGATCATCTCTTCGGACGCGACAAACTTGTTGTCCGCCAGCCGCTGGCTCGGCCTGGGCGGATACATCGTCGCGATCCACGACCCATCCGCGTCAGCGGTGACAAGCCCGCCGTACTCGGTCGTCTCGTCCCGCTGGTCCACCTCGGCCTGCGCAAAGAGCGACGCCCGCACCGCGGGGCTCGAGATCGCATCGTCAATGACCAGGATCGTCACCAGGTCCGCGTAGCGCAGCTGGTCCGACCAGTACTCGAAGTTCTGCTTGAGCGCGACCTTGAACTCGGTCGTGTCCGCTGTGCGCCGGTGAAGCTCACGGCCCTTGAGCCTCTGCTCGATCATCGCCACCAGCTGATCCCGCGACGCCGCCAGATACTCGGGCTTGTACCTCGCCGCCCAGCGGAAAGGCTCCGCATGACGCAACGCAAAGCGCCGCGTCTTCTCCGCATCGAGCGAAGCGACCACGCTGGTCACCTCCGCCCACCATTGCTGATTCTGAGGCTTGGACGGATCGCGAAGCGACGAAAGCCAGCGCAGCTCATTGCCCGTCAGCGGAATCGCGTGCAGGTCACGCACCGCCGCACGAAGCTGATTGATGGTCTCCGACGAACTCCCATCCGGCGCGCTCTGCAGCGACGAGAGCAGCATCGTGCGCTGCGACCCATCGACGTCGAGCCGCGCCAGCAGGTCCCACGCGTCGGCGCGGATCCGATCCTCCCACTTCATCCCGTACGTCGGCTCCGCGGGGGGCGGATTGACGAACACATCGAACACCACCGCCTCGACAGGCTTGTCCGGGAAGAGCTTCATCAGCGCCGTGCGCTCGGCACGATCCTCGTCCTTCACCGCCTTGTTCGGCTTGGACCACGCCCGCACCAGCGCCGCGTCCATGTCCTTCCATTGCCGCTTCTCGGTCTCCTGGCAGATGAGCGCGACCACCGTCCGGCTCAGCTCCTTGGGAAGCAGGAACTTGGAGAGCTGGCGATTGTCCGCCTGCCCTTCCGCGGTCTCGTCCGAGTAGAGCTCGGTCAGCGCCAGCGCCCGCACCTCCGACGTGTTGTTCACCGCCCAGATCACGTCCTTGAGCGCCTGCCGCGCCGCCTCGCGCTTGGCGGGATCGGCCTTGGACTGCGTCCACACCGCTTCCACCGCCGCCAGCCGCTTCCCGTTGGTCGAGTTGGGATTCCGCAGATCCGCGATGGGGTCCGCCGAAACCTCGGGCGCGGACGCCGAGCACCCATGCAGGGCCGCACTCCCCGCCAACAACGCCAGCGTCAGGGCCATCCCCACACCACGAACCATCCGACCGCCACGCGACCCGAAACTCTGGCTCATCTTCTCGCTCCGTCTATGCATTGGTGCGAACCGGGACGCGCAGTCTAGCCTCCGACCGCCCCGGACCGCGCCGCCGCCCCAGGGGCTCTACCCTTCACCCCGTGCGCAAGTCCGCCTTCACCCTGATCGAGCTCCTGGTCGTCATCGCCATCATCGCGGTGCTGATCGGCATCCTCCTGCCCGCGCTCGGCGCCGCCCGCGAGCAGGCCCGCGCCACCGCCTGCCTGGCCCGTCTCCAGCAGCTCGGCGTCGGCCTCACCGCCTACCTCAACGACAATCCCGACACCCTCCCCCAAGCCCTCGGCCCCCTCCCGGGAGGCGGAAAGGCCGTCATCGGCGCACTCTTCGGCGGCAAGAAGGGCTCACTCCCCTACTACGGCATCAATCAGATCGGCGCCGAACGCCGCCCCCTGAACGCCTACGTCATCTCACAGGCCGTCCCCCCTGACTCCTCCACCGAGAAGGTCGAACTGGAGATCTTCCGCTCACCCTCCGACAAGGGCGCTCGCTCCGCTCCGGGCTTCGGAGACGTCGCCTCCTACTACCAGCTCCTCGGCTCGAGCTACACCCTCAACGACCACGCGCTCGAAGGCGACGACACCCCCACCCTCGTCCCGCGCAAGGAAGACGGCAGCGGCGGCAAGATGCCCGAAGTCCTCCAGCCCTCCAGAACCTGGGTCCTGGGAACCCATCCCATCTACAACTACGAGTCCGATGGCGACCGAGGCTCCCTCTGGTACGACCGCCAGAAGGTCCAGGCCAACCTCCTCTTCCTCGACATGCACGCCCGCGCCCGCATCCCGGTCCCCAAAGGCGTCGTCAACACCACCGAAAACTACACCTTCCTCCCCGTTCCCGAAGACCTCAAGTAACGGAACCGTCCGCCCTCTCGCGTGTCACAGTCTCGAACGCTCCCGGGTGATGCGGAGTTTCTCATGCGACGCCGAACGCTCCTGCTCGTCAACCACTCCAAGCCTGAAGCGGTCGCCGCCGCAGCCGACATCCGCAAGCTCATCGAGAAGTACGGCACCCTCGTCGGCGAACTCGAAGCCGACAACGACGAACGCACGCTCGCCTTCGAAGGCAAGCTCGACCTCATCGTCGTCCTCGGCGGTGACGGCACGCTCCTGGGCCAGGCCCGCCGCTGCGTGAACCTCCGCGTCCCGCTCCTGGGCATCAACCTGGGCAAGCTCGGATTCATCGCGGAGTTCGACACCCACGCCTTCGCCGACCAGGCCAAGGGCCTCCTCTCCGACGCCCCGCTGCTCACCCGCGAGCTCGATCTGGTCCGCGTCGAAATCCGCCCAAAGCACTCCGACAAACCCCGCTTCTCCGCCCTCGGGCTCAACGAAGCCGTCGTCACAAGCGGCCCGCCCTACCGCATGATCGAACTGGGCCTCCGCCTCGATGGCGTCGATGGCCCCCACATCATCGGTGACGGCCTCATCGTCTCCACGCCGACAGGCTCCACCGCGTACAACCTCTCCGCTGGCGGCCCCATCATCTCGCCGCTCGTGGACGCCATGGTCGTCACGCCCATCGCCGCCCACTCGCTCGCCTTCCGCCCGATCGTCGTCCCCGGTCACGCCAAGGTTGAACTGACCGTCATCCGAAGCAACGACGAAGACCACGGCCACGGCGGGACCACCCTGGTCCTCGACGGCCACATCCAGGAACCCCTCTCGCGAGGCGATGTCGTCTCCATCGTCCTCTCAGACATCCCCGCGGTCTTCGTGCGGAATCCAAAGGGCGACTACTGGCGCACCCTCGTGGAAAAACTCCACTGGGCCGCCGCCCCACGCACACGCCGCTAAAGCGCCCACGCAATCACTTCTCGATCGCGTGATCGCTCTGTCGCTGTTCGCTCTCTCGCTTTGCTGCTTTGCTGCTTTGCTGCTTTGCTGCTTTGCTGCTTTGCAGTTTCCCCGCCCCGCCCCACTCACAGCTTCGGCTGATCGTCATCCTCATCGAGGAAATCGAACTCAACCACCGAGCTGTCGTCCGGATCGGACGAGAGCAGGCTGCTCTTGGCCGGCGCCGCCTTGGGCGCGGGCTTTGCCGTCGGAGCCGCGGTGGGCTTGGTGGGCGCGTCCCCCGCTGCGATCGCCGCCGCCATCGCTTCCGATCCCTTGGCCAGGCTCGCGACATCCCTCGGCTGACCGTTCACCCGCATCACGAAAATCGCCGGCCCCACAACCACGACATCGCCCGCGGAGAGTTCGCTCTGCTGCACGCGCCGCTTGTTCACGAACGTGCCGTTCCGCGATCCCAGGTCATGGATCGAAACCTTCCCGTCCTGCACGATGATCTCGCAATGCTGGCGAGAGACCGAGTCCACCGGGATCTTGATCTGCGTGCCGTTCTGACGGCCGATGACCAGCTTCCCAGCCTTGAGCGGAATTTCACGCTCTTGACCATCGGGCTTCACATAGACCAGAGAGTTGCTCACGGCGTCGTCTATCCTTTCCGCACTTCGGGCAGCGTTCGTGGCTCAGCCCTGGCGAAACCTCCACCCGAGGGGCAGGTCGGAAGTCTCGGCCCTGCCGGAGCATCCGCTCCGACCGGACACCCAACGGCCGGATCGGCCCTTTAAGGGTATCTCATGCGGCACGATACCGCCTTATCCCTCCTCGGGCAACGCCAAAGCCGTTCCGCCCGGACCTTCCTCGGGGCCTTCGAGGGCCAGGCAAGCCCCGCCGGGCCCGCCAGGTCGCTCTACATCCACGTTCCCTTCTGCTTCCACAAGTGCCACTATTGCGACTTCTACAGCCTCGTCGACACCCGCGAACGCCAGGAGGCCTTCACCTCCCGACTGATCTCCGAACTATTGACCCTCTCCCGCCACGCCAGGAACGCCCCCCTCCAGACCATCTTCGTCGGTGGAGGCACCCCCACCCTCCTGCGCCCCGACCTCTGGAGACGCCTCCTTCAGGCCCTCCGAGACCACTTTGACCTCTCCCTCATGGGCGACGGACCGGGCGAATGGACCGTCGAGTGCAACCCCGAAACCGCCACCGCTGAACTCATGAGCGTCCTCCACGATGGCGGCGTCAACCGCATCAGCATGGGCGCGCAGTCCTTCAACCCTGCCCACCTGAAGACCCTGGAGCGCTGGCACGATCCCGCCAACGTCGCCCGCGCCCTTGAACTCGCCCGCGCCGCGGGCATCCGCCGCGACTCCATCGATCTCATCTTCGCGATCCCGGGCCAGACTCTCGACGACTGGACCTCCGACCTGCGCACCGCCCTGGCGCTGGGCACCACCCACCTCTCCTGCTACAGCCTCACCTACGAACCCAACACCGCCATGACCGCCCGTATGAAGCGCGGCGAGTTCGCGCCCGCCGACGAAGACCTCGAAGTCGAGATGCACCATGCCACGCTCGCGACGCTCCGCGACGCGGGCTTCGAACGCTACGAGGTCAGCAACTTCGCCAAGCTGGACCCGCAGATCGACAACCGCTCCCAGCACAACCTCGCGTACTGGCGTCAGCACCAATGGCTCGCCGCCGGCCCATCCGCGTCGGGTCACTTCGCGGGCTATCGCTGGAAGAACGCGCCCCGCCTGGACGACTACCTCGACCACAACGACGATGGCTACGCCCCCGCCCTCGACATCGAGCCTCCCGATCCGCGCCGCGCGTTGGCCGAACGCATCATGACGGGCCTGCGCATCTCCGAAGGCGTCGATCTTCCCAGCATCCTCGACGAAGCCGCCCGTCTGGCCCGCTCAGGCCAGGCGCATCCCGACGCCCCCGCCAAACTCCTCAGCACCAGACGCTCGCTCCTCGATCAGGGCCATCTGCAAGCCTCAGAGCAGACGCTCCTGCTCTCCGACGCAGGCTTCCTGCTCGCCGACGGCATCGCCCTCGACCTCATGTCGTGCCTCGATCTGGAAGGCTGAGCCGCGTTACTCCACTTCCGCGTCCGCAGCCGGCGAAGGCCCGGACTTCGACTCAGGCTTGTGAAGCCCGACGCGCTTGAGCGTGGACCGCAGATCCGAAGGCCAGGGCGAACGCACATCGATCACCGCGCCGGTTTCCGGATGCGTGAACGCCAGCCGGTGCGCATGCAGCGCCACCCGGTGGCTCAGGCTCTGAAGCACATCCGACGCATAGTCCTCATCGCCCAGAATCGCGTGACCGATCGCCGCCAGATGCACGCGCACCTGATGCAGCCTCCCGGTGACAGGACGGCACTCCACCAGCGCCGCCGCGTCGTTCCCCTCGATGATCCGATACGCCGTGATCGCAGGCTTCCCGGTCGGCGAGATCTTCGCGATCTTCTTCCCCGACTGGATCTCCAGGATCGGCTTCTTGATCACGCCGCTGGTCTTGGTGAACCCGCCCTTGCACACCGCCCAGTAGAACTTCCGGATCCGCCGGTTCGCAAAGTCGTCCCGCAGCGTGTCGTACGCCTTGGCCTTCAGCGCGACGATCAGAAGCCCGCTGGTATCCCGATCAAGCCGATGCAGAAGGCCGAAGTCACGGACCTTTCCCAGGTTCTGAAGCTGCGCACCGTACTTGGCGAAAAGCCCATTGAGCAGCGACGACCGATCGTGCGCCAGGCCGGGCTGCGTCACGATCTTCGCGGGCTTGTCGATGACCAGCACGCTCGGATCCTCATAGCGGATCTTGTACGTGACGTTCTCATTGGGCTCGACGGAATAGTTCGCCATTGAACCCAGAGGATAGGTCGCAGCCGCCCGCAACCCGAAAACGCCCCAACGGACGCCCGCCCGAGCCGCGCGATCAATGCTCAGCCGCCCGCTGAGAGCCGCAGCGCCTCCGCGGTCGCTTCCTCATCCAGATACCAACGCATCTCCCCGCCGACCGGCTTGATCGGATCGAGATTCGCGACCTCGCCGATCGCCCGGAGCCCGCGCACACCCTCCGCGCCCGACACGACGATCGCCACGCACCGCGCCGCCCGCACGATCTCGGGCGTCACCGAGTACAGGACCCCATCGCCGGTCGGCGACGCGAGCCGATGCACGAGCCGCGTCGAGCGCGAAGCGTCCGCGGGAAGCAAGGGCGTCAGCCCCTCCGACTCCACGGCGAGCACCACGAAGTCGGGCCGATCGTGCCCCTTCTCGCGCCAGCCGAGCATCTCGCCAATGCGCTTCTCGTATGCGTGAGGCGCCGACTCCAGGCGCGTGTCGATCGCATGCGTCTGGTCGCGCGGAATGTCCGTGTTGTCCACGATCCACTCACGAACCAGCGTCTGCCTGGGCCGTTCGACAACGCCCTCGGGCCCGCGCGTGTCCATCGCCTCGTCCGTCATCCAAAGATGCGTCCGCGTCCAGGGCAGTCCGCGGAAGTTCGGGTCGTACATAAGCCTGCGGTAAAGCCCCTCGAGCGCCACGCACCCCGACAGCATCAGGTGAAAATCACCAAAGTTCCGCACGCACCCCGAGGCCTGCAGCACCATGTCCGCCGCCACCGCATCGATGATCTCGTCCATGCTCGGATAGAGCCCGACATGCCCGGGCAGGTCGGGCTTGGGAGGCTCCGGCGCGATCTCGATCGGCTCGTACATGCCCCGATTCTCGGTCATTCCCCACCCCAAGGCAAGCCCGCCGGTCCACCGCCCTCCCCCATACCCTTCCTCATGCCCCCGCTCCTGCGGATCATCGACGCCTCCGCCAACCGTGCCCGCGAAGGACTCCGCGTCCTGGAAGACTTGGCCCGCTTCGGCCTCGACGACGCCGACCTCTCGCGCCGCGCCAAGTCGCTCCGCCACGATTTGACCAGCGCCATCTCCCAGGCACTGGCCGAGCACCACATCGACCAGAGCTCGCTCCTGGCCGCGCGCGACACCACCAACGACGTCGGGACGACGATCTCCACAGCCTCGGAACAAAGCCGCCCCCACCAGGTTTCCATCGCCGCCGCCGCCGCCGGACGTCTCACCGAGGCCCTGCGTTCGATCGAGGAGTGCCTCAAAGGCCTCGGCTCGCCCGCGGCCGCCTCGCGCGTGGAGCAAGCCCGCTACCACGCGTACACCCTCGAGAAAGACCTCATCCTCCGCCTGACCAGACCCCGCAGGCAGTGGTCGCTCTGCGTCCTGATCACCGCCGAACTCTGCCCCGATCAGGACTGGCGTCGCGTGGCCCGCGCCGCCCTCGAAGGAGGCGCAGACTGTCTCCAGCTCCGCGAAAAGACCCTCCCCCACCGCGAGCTGCTCACCCGCGCCCGCGATCTGGTCACCCTGGCCTCCAAGTTCAACGCCTCGGTCATCATCAACGACCGCGCCGACATCGCGATCCTCGCCGGCGCCGCCGGCGTCCACGTCGGGCAGGACGATCTCCCCGCCGCCGAAGTCCGCAAGCTCCTCCCTCCCCACATGCTCGTCGGCGTCAGCACCTCCAACCTCGACCAGGCCCGCCAAGCGGTCCACGACGGCGCCGACTATTGCGGCGTCGGCCCCATCTTCCCAAGCTCCACCAAGCTCAAGCCCACCCTCGCGGGCCTGGACTACCTCCGCGCCTATCTGGCCGACCCCATCGCCTCCGCACTCCCCCACCTCGCGATCAGCGGCATCGGCCCTGAAAACGCCGCATCGCTCGCCTCCCTCGGCTGCCAAGGCGTTGCGGTATCCTCCAGCGTCTGCGCCGCGCCCGACCCCGCCCAGGCCTGCGCCGCCATCCGCGCCGCCCTCTCCCGTCCTCACGCCGCAGCACCGACCCGCTGATCACAACCCGCCCGTCACGGACCGACGAACATGCCCATCACTTTCCGCGAAAAGACCCTTCCCAACGGCCTCACCATCGTCGCGGAGGTCGACCCCGCCGCCAACTCCGCCGCCGCGGGCTTCTTCGTCAAGACCGGCGCCCGCGACGAAGCCACGCCGCTCATGGGCGTGAGCCACTTCCTTGAACACATGATGTTCAAGGGCACGCAAGACCTCACCGCCGACGACATCAACCGGGGCTTCGACGCCATCGGCGCGACCAACAACGCCTACACCTCCGCGGAAATCACCTGCTTCTACGCGCACACGCTCCCCGAAACGCTCCCCCAAGGCCTCGATCTGCTCTCGCGCATGATGCGCCCCGCCCTCAGGCAGGCCGACTTCGACACCGAGAAGGGCGTCATCCTCGAAGAAATCGCCATGTACAAGGACAACCCGTTCTGGGTCCTGTACGAGGCCTCCATCGAGCGCCACTTCGGCGCTCATCCCATGGCCCACCGCGTCCTGGGCACCAACGAGTCCATCACCGCCCTCCAGCGCGACAGCATGGCCGAGTACTTCAACACCCGCTACTCCGCCGACAACACCATCGTCGCCCTCGCCGGCAAGATCGACTTCGAGAAGGCCTGCGATCAGGTCGCCGCGCTCTGCAGCTCATGGAAGCCCACCCGCGTCGGTCGCAACAACTCGGCACCCAGAGTCGGAGGAGGCGACTTCACCCTCCGCGACGCCAAGGTCTCGCGAGGCTACGTCCTCGGGCTCGCCCCCGCGCCCGCCCTCGACGACGAACGCCGCTACGCCGCCTCGCTCCTGGCCCAGGTCCTCGGCGCACCCGACAACTCCCTCCTCCACTGGGCCCTCATCGAGACCGGCATCGCCGAAGAAGCCCAGTCCGCCTACGACCCGCACGACGGCTGCGGCGACTACTTCGTCTTCGCCTCAGGCGACCCCGACCGCCTCGACGAAATCTGGTCCGTCACCACCGCCCAGTGCGACCGCCTCATCTCCGCGGTCACCCAGGACGACCTCATCCGCCTCCGCAACAAGATCGCCACCGCCGCCACCCTCGGCGCCGAACGCCCCGCCGATCGCATGCAGCGTCTGGGAAGGCTCTATTCCGCCTACCGCCGGTTCATGCCGCTCGAAGAAGAGCTCGCCAAGATCGAAGCCGTCACGCTCGACGATCTCCGCAAGACGCACGAAGCCTTCCCGATCCGCCCCGTGACCGTGGGAAAACTCCTCCCCGACGAGGCGAAGGCCCAGAGCGATTCCGAAGAGAACTGATCAGGCCGCGTTCTTGACCGGCGTGTACGCCCGGGCGCAGTTGCCGCCCGCGTTGCGCGCCGCCTGCACCGCCCGCGCCGCCGCGATCACAAGCGACTGAGGCGTCTGGAACTCGCCGATCTGCGCGGGCTCGACCGTCACCATGCCCGTGCTCGTCGTCGCGGTCACCGGCCCGCCGCCAGGCACCTGCCAGCGCGGCGAAGCCTGCATCAGGTCCGCGCGGAACGCCTCGGCGACCTTGGCCGCCTCAGTCCGCGACGTCCCCACCATCACCACCGCGAAGATGTCCCCGCCGATCCGGCACACCGCGGCGCCGCAAGGCTCGAAGTGCTTCTTGAGCAGCGTCGCCACGCCCAGCAGGATCTCGTCGCCCGCCTCCAGCCCGCGCGACTGCGTGAGCTCCTTGAAGCCGTCGATCGAAACCTCCACGAGCGTCAGCGGTTCATTCCGGCTCTGCACCGCGGAGAACGCCGAGCGCACCGCCGAGTCAAAGCCGAGACGTCCGAGCACGCCCGTCATCGGATCCAGTTCGTCGCCATTGACGACCAGGCTCTCGACGCCGCCCTTGCCCTTGGTCTCGCCCGCCTTGGCCATCTGCAAAAGCTGGCCCTCGGCCCGCGAGAGCACTTCCTCCGCGTTCGGATAAGGCCCGGTGTCCAGGTTGAACATCGAGCCCATCTCGCGCGTTCCCTCCGCGATCCGCTTGAGCAGCGCGTCGGTCGCCTGCGAGTCGAGCCCGAACCACTCCTGCACCTTCTGATAGAACCGCCGCATCGCCGGCGTCGGATCCTCGTCGGTATACACGTCGTGCGCGATGTTCCCGAGCCCGACCAGACGCACCAGATCCGTGCATTCCTTCGGCGCCGCGGTCGGCCGCTCGTGATAACGCACCGGAAGCACCAGCTCCTCAGGCAAACGCCAGCGCTGCGCCAGCATCGCGCCGATGTCCGGGTGCTGCATCTCCAGACTCGCAAGCTCGTAGCGTCCGAGCTTGCGGTGGTCGCCCCCGGTCTGCTCCATGATCTCCAGATACCGCATGCCCAGCGCCCGGTAGAGCGCCATCACGCCGATGTCCTGGAGCAGGCCGCCGATGAACGCCTCGTCGGCGCACTTCTTCCCCGCCGCTTCCGCGATGCAGCGCGCCGCGACCGCGGTGTACATCCCGCGACGCCAGTAAGCCGTGTAATCGAAGGGGTCGTCCTTGCCCGCGCGGATGGTCTGCACGAGCGAGAAGCCGAGCACCAGCGCCCGCACCGGCGCCAGACCCAGGAGCACCAGCGCCCGATCGATCGTGGCGCAGCGCTGACGAAGCCCGTAGAAGCTCGAGTTCACCGTCCGCAGGATCTTCGCCGAGATCCCCTGATCGTTCTGGATCGCCGCCGCCAGCTCATCGAGCTTCACGTTCGGATTCTGGGTCATCTCGATCACGCGCACCGCCACCGCCGGCAATGACGGCAGCGAAGGGCAGCTCAGGACTTCTTCCAGGAGCTCGTGATTCATGGGACCCGGTCTCGGATAAGCGAAATAAACCCCGGACCTTGGCATCGTCATTCATCGATGCGCACTTCAGCCCCGCCACGCTCAGCCCCCCCGATCCTGTCCAGAAACCCGCCCAAACCCCGGGGCAGCTCCCCCGTCACCGCCCCGAAGTACGCCGATAACAACCGCAATCCTCGCGCAAGGGTTGCCTGTCCATACCCCGCGACCGATCCGGGACCTCCCGCCAGCGCCCGCAGCATGCGCAGGGTTTCCCCCCGCACCCGCCAACCCTCCGCGCTCGCGCCCACCCGCGTGAACCCGCCCAGCGCCGGCAGGAACACCACCGTCCCCTCGTCCCCAAGCCGCGCCGACGGGTCGCGGATGTCCCGCTCAAGCTCAGGCCTGTACCCCGTCTCGCTCAGCGCCACCCACACCACACGCAGCACGCCGAGCGTGCCCGCGTCCGTCGCCGACAACACCCGCAGCCCCTCCACCAGCCCATCGAAAAGCTCCGGATGCGGATCGTGATCGCGCACCGCGTGGTGCGCCACATCCGCCATCGCCATCGCCGCGTAGAACGCGCCGAGCGAGCCCCGCACCGCCGGGAACACTTCAAGCAGATCCCAGCCGGTGATGGTCGCCATCGCCTCCGTGGGCTTCACGATCGCCTGCACCTGGCCCCGGGTCACCAGATCGAATCCGCCGCTGAACCGCACGTCCGCACGCTTGGAGCCCTTGGCCAACCCGCGCACCACGCCCAGCTCCCGGCAAAAGAGCGACACCGTCTGACTCGTCTCCGAGAAGTCCCAAAGCCGGATCACAATCGCCTGGTCGCTCACGCTCGCCACGCGCCAAAGGTATCACCCGACAGGCTCCGGTTGACTCCACGCCGCCCTCCACCTTTGCTTGCCTATGCACTTCAACCTGGTCGACCGAGTCCTCGAACGCTCCGACGACCGCATCGTCACCATCAAGCACGTTTCCAGCGCCGAGGAGTACCTGCAGGATCACTTCCCAACCTTCCCCGTCCTCCCCGGCGTCCTGATGCTCGAATCCATGGTCCAAGCCGCCCGCGCTTTGGTTGAAGTCGACGGCCCCTCCGCGACCCCGCAGGTCCTCGGCCGCGTCCGGGCCCTCAAGTACGGCCGGTTCGTGCGCCCCGGATCCACCCTCAAGGTCGAAGTGACCAAGCGCAAGTCCAATCCAGACGGCACCTTAGACTTTGAAGGCGAGGTTCTTGTCCTGGAACCCACTGGCGCCGAACCCGCCACCGCCGCCTCCGGGAAGTTCACCCTCCGCCCCGTCCGCACCTGAACACCCAAGGTTGCCCCGGGAGCCAGCGAAGTTTTCGCGGGCTAACATACCGCCCCGAGGGGAAGGAACCCCGGGACGTATCGTTGGGGCACTGCCTTCTGGCCTTGGCGCTCCTTTGACCGGGAAGCCCGCCAGCCAATCAGGAACACGGAATGACACGCGACGAGATCTTCGGCAAGGTTCGTGATGTTCTGGTCGACGCCCTCGCGGTCGACGAAGAAGAAGTCACGCCCACCGCAACGCTGACGGGCGACCTTGGCGCCGAGTCCATCGACTTCCTCGATATCGTCTTCAAGCTCGAGCAGGCCTTCGGCATCAAGATCCAGCAAGGCGAGCTCTTCCCCGAAGGCGTCGCCAACAACCCCAAGTACGTCGTCGACGGCAAGGTCACCTCCGAAGGCATCACCATGCTCAAGGACAAGCTCCCCCACGTCGACTTCGCCAAGTGGGAGAAGGACCCCCAGGTCGCCCACGTCGGCCAGGTCTTCACCGTCGAGGCGCTCATCAAGTTCGTTGAGCACAAGCTCAAGTCCAAGTAAGCCCCCGCCGTTTTCCGCAACTCGGATCGGACCCCGGCATGCGCTGGATGTGGATCGACCGCATCGTCGAGCTTGTTCCCCGCCAGAAACTGGTGGCGATCAAGCACGTCTCCATGGCCGAGGAACATCTCCACGATCACTTCCCCGAAGTCCGCGACGCCGGTGGCAACATCACACGCCCCGCGATGCCCATCATGCCCGCGTGCTTCATCGTCGAGGGCATGGCCCAGACCGCCGGCGTCCTCGTCGGGCACGCCGAAGGCTTCAAGGAAAAGGTCGTCCTCGCCAAGGTCAGCCGCGTCGAGATCGAGAAGGACGCCACGCCGGGCTCCACGCTCCGCTACACCGCGGTCATGAAGCAGTTCGACCGCATCGGCGCGTCCACCGAAGGCACCATCGAGCTCATCGACCCCGTCAAGGGCTCGCCCGAGACCATCGGCCGCATCGACCTGATGTTCAGCCACCTCGACAACAACATGGCCGGGATGGAGTTTCCCGCCCACAACTTCGTCTTCAGCGAGTCCTTCCAGACGCTCCTGCGGACCAGCGGCATCTCCTGACCGCCCGCTAGTGCCCCATCATCGCGTCGGCGCCGAAGAGCCACGCACCAATCTGCAAAAGCCCGATCCCCACCGGCATCGCCGAAAGGCCGATCGCCGCCACCGCGATCCCGCGCCCGAGCCTGGGCCTGCGCCTCCCCACGTACTCGCAGATCAAAACCACCAGCACCACCGTCGCGTACTTCAGGACGATCAGTCCCCACAGGCCCATCCGCTCCTCGAGATGCGCCGCGATCTGATTCACTTCCCAGCCGCCGAAACGGTTCAGGATCAGATACGTGACCATGATGTCCACCGAGCCCGCGAGCACGTACCAGCAGTAGTGATCGGGATAAAGCACCCGGCGGCCCACCGCGGACTCCCTGGGGATGATCGTCATCCCCCGTCCCCCCCAGCCTCACGCCGCCCCAGCTCCAGGCGGACGAGCTCCTCGAACCTCTGCATCGGCGCGGCGCGTCCGGTCCACGCCTCAAACTGCGCAGCCGCCTGACGCACAAACATCCCGACGCCATCGATGACCCGCATGCCCCGCGCCTGCGCCTCAACAAGCAGAGGCGTTCGCACCGGGTTATACACCGTGTCCATCACGACAAGCCCGACGCCATTCGATTCGCCGTCGCGGCCCGTCCCGGTTCCCGAAACCAATCCCAGATCCACCGGCATCCCCGCAGGATCCGGCCCGCCCTTCATGCCCAAAGGCGTGCAGTTCACCACGCACTCAAACCGCTCCGAAGCCAGATCGCTCGCACCGATGACCCGCGCCTCGCCCTGCTCACTCCCACGGCACGCCTCATCCACCAGCGCCCGCGCCCGATCCGCAGACCGGTTCAGCACACACACCCGCGCACCCGCACGCACCAGCGCCAGCACGATCCCCCGCGCCACGCCTCCCGCGCCAAGCACGAGCACCGCTTTGCCCTCGAGCGATCCCGTCACATCCCGCAGACACGCCAGCGCCGCCGGTGCATCGGTGTTCGTCACCTTGCACCGCTCCACGCTCCCATCGGCACGCCGCTCCACGACCAGCGTGTTCCCAGCACCCACCGACGTCGTGATCTCATCGCACGCCCAGCCGCGTTCCTTCGCGAGTCTGGCCAGGTTTTCCTTGTGCGGGATCGTCACGCTCGCGCCGCGGAAGTTGAGCGTCGGATGCTCGATGAGTTCGAGCAGCGTGCCCTTGAAGCTCTCGTACGAACCCGCCGCGTCCTTCCCCTCCCCCGCCGCGATCGGCAGAGGCACGTACACGCCGTCGTGCCCGACCTCTTCAAACCCCGCGTTGTGCACGAGCGGCGAAAGCGAGTGGCCGACCGGCCAGCCCACGATCCCATACACCGCTGTCGAACGCCGGATGGATCGGAACCGGTACGTCTCGAGAAGCTCGCGCACCGTCGGTTGCCCAGGCGCTGTCGCACTCGCCGCCCGCAAGGCTGCGAACGTTAGAAAGCCGCCGAACTTGGGAGCCAGGATCCGCGAGAACAGCCCGAACTCGCCCATGCCCAGCGCGATCGTGGGCACACCCAGTTGCCCGGGCAGATCAAGCAGCTCCAGACTGTCGCGAAGCGACCGCGCGCGATACGCCACCTTCACCACCGATGCCAGACTCTCCGCCCGCATCGCCAGAAGCCGCCGGGTCAGATCCGCGGGCCTGGTCTGGAAATCGTGCATCGAAAGCACGAGCCCGGTTCCAGGCTCGCCCGAGCTCGGAATCACCGCCCGTCCGACCGTCTCGCGCATGACGCCCTTCAGCGCTGCCTGCTCACAATCCAAGTACCGCGGCGGATGCTCTCCACCCTTGGCCGCGGTCAACCGCGCGTAAAGCTCCGCCCGATCCTCCTCGCTGCCCTCAAACGCGCCGCCCTCCGCTGCAATCCTGCACGTCACGATGCAAGGCAGCGGCGACTCCCCCACCACACCCGCGATCTGCCTGATCTCGACCTCGCGCTGGCCGCCCTCGGCGCCGAAGAACTCATCGACGCGGAACTCGACGATGTCCGCGCCCGCCTCGCGGGCCCGCGCCGCCTCCGCCGAAGCTTGCTCGGGGGTGCGCATCGTGATGGGAACGCAAACCAGCGTGGACATCGGGCGGAGTGTAAGGCCTCCGCCCATCGCCGACCCATTCAGGAGCTGCACCCGCCCCCGCCGCAACCCGAGCTGGCGCACCCGGATCCCGAGCACCCCGAGCTCGAGCATCCCGACGACCCGCCATCGTGCCCACCTGAGTCATGCCCACCCGAGCCGTGCCCAGACGAATCATGCCCAGACGAGTCATGACCGCCCGATCCCTGCCCATGTCCATGCCCATGCCCATGCCCATGCCCATGCCCATGCCCATGCCCATGCCCGTGCGACTGCCCGCCCGAATCACCCGCGAACCAGCCCCACATCCCCGCTCCCATCGCGCTGCAACCCGATGCATCGCCGCCAGGCCTCCGAGCACCACCACGGCCCACCCCGCTGCGCCCCCCACCCAACCTGGAGAGCCACTTCATCACCAGCACAAGCACCCCGAGCGCCACAAACCCGACGATCAGCACCGCCGGATCGAGCCCGCCCGAGCTGGGCCCCGCCGCCAGCGCGCCACCTGTCAGCACCACCAGCGCCAGCGACGCGCCCACCAACCTCCCCACCGTCAGCCTTGGCTTGGGAATGATCCAGTGTTCCGCGGTGTTCACCCGCTGAAACTGCGGCGCCCGCTCAAACCTCGTCCGCGTCGAAGGCCAGATGTCCTCCGGCGGCTCGTGCCCGAACATCGCTCGGTACGACGCCAGCGTCCGCTCGTACAGGTTCGTGAACTTCACATCCTCGCTCCGCCCACCCTTGGTCGGGCCGTGATGCAAAGGCCGCGGCAGCACCTTGCCGCAGAGTTCCGTCCAGTACGACTCGGTGTACACCATGTGCAGGTGCCACGCCTGATCCACCTCGTCTGAAGGTGTCACCGGATGCTCCGCCACCATCGCGAGCATCAGGAACCGCTTGTACTCGCCCACGACGCGCCGAGCAAACTCGGGCGTCCAGCGGTTCTCTCGGGCGAGCCGATCTTCAAATGTGAATCGTGTGCCGGGTTGATTGACTTGGAACGCTTCGATCTTCTGCCACAGTTCAAGCTGTGCTGCGTTCATTCAGTTCCCCCGCAAGGTTCGACGAGCCGCTTGCCCGTCGGTGCCCTTGCTTGGACTGAAACTACCGCATTTTCACCACATTTCAAGCCGAATCAGGCCGGTTTCCCGCCGACCACAATCCCTTGTACCGAACGCCTCAGGATTGTGAAGAACCGCCTTCCGAGAACCCCGTCCGCGCCGTCAGCCCAGCCGCCGCTGCACACCCCGCGACGAACCCGCTCGCCCACGCCCACTGGAAGTTGTACCCGCCGATCCGCCCATCCACGTCGCAGATCTCGCCGCACAGAAAGAGCCCGGGCGTCACCCGCGACTCCATCGTTTCGAGCTTCACCTCCGCCAGAGGCACGCCCCCCGCCGTCACCTCCGCAAACGTGAACCCGCGATCGCCCGTCACGGGCATCACCATGTCGCACATCGCCGTCGCCAGCGCCCGCCTCTTCTCGCGCGTCAGCGCATGCCCCGGCGTCGAAGGCTCCACGCCCACCGACGCGCACACCGCGCGCGACAACCGCTCGGGCATGAACCCGTTGCAATACCGCAGCACGCTCACGCCCCCGAGCTTCACGAGCTCCTGATCGAGCTGATCCGTCTGGCACGCCTTCCCCTCGCGCAGCGCCCACGCGATCCGCAGCTGCGCACCGGGATCGCCCGCCTTCGCCTCCGAATAGTGCCTCGACGCATCCAGCACCGCCGGCCCCGAAAGCCCGAAGTGCGTGCAAAGCGTCGATCCCACGAACTCCACAAGCTTCTTGCCGCTCCCCGCATGCACGCGGATCGCCGCCGGCACCGTCAGCCCGCTCAGCGAAGGCACAAACGACCTGCCCGCATCCAGAGTCAACGGCACCAGCGCCGGAAAAACCCGACTCGTCACCGAATGCCCGAGCGATCGTGCGATCTCCAGGCCTCGCCCATCCGACCCCGAACGAGGCAGCGCCATCCCACCCGTCGCCAGCACGATGCTCTTGGCAATCACCACAGGCCCGAGCGAATCGTCCCCTTCCGCAGCACCCTCACGCGTGATCACGAACCCCGCATCGCTCCGCTCCACGCCCGCAACGCGCCACGGATGCACGATCCTCGCCCCCGCGCCGCGCACCGCCCCGAGCAGCGCATCCAGCACCGTGTGCGCATCGTCCGTCGTCGGAAAGAGCTTCCCCGTGTCCTCTCGCTTCAGCTCCACGCCAAGCTCGCGGAAGAACTCAACCGTCTGCGGCACATCAAACCGCCGGAGCACCTTCTTGATCGCGTTCCGACTCGATCCGTTGTACGACGACTCGTCCACCACATCGTGCGTGACATTGCACCGCCCGCCGCCCGCGACCAGGATCTTCGCCCCAAGTTTCCTGGCGCCATCCAAGGCGATCACGCCGGGCCTTTGCCCCTTCATGCTCCGCGCCGCCCACACCGACGCCATGAGCCCCGCCGCTCCGGCGCCGATCACCGCGATGTCCGTCTGGGCGGGCACGCTCAAAGCTCCGCCAACCGCTGCGCAGTCTGCTGCTTGAGCAGATCCGCGAAGAGCTCGACCATGTCGCCCGCCATCAGGTCCCGCAGCGAGTACTCCCCGGGAAGCCGCTCGTCGGCGACGATGCCTTCCTTCCAGCGGTACGTGCGGATCTTCTCCGAGCGCTCGCCGCCGCCGATCTGCGCGCTCCGCGCCGCCGACCGCGCCGCCGCCTGCTTCTGTCGCTCGATTTCGTACAGCTTCACCACCAGGAGCCTTCGCGCCCGCTCGCGATTCTGCTGCTGGCTCTTGCTCTCCTGCATCCGGATGATGATCCCCGTGGGCTTGTGCTTGAGCTGCACCGCCGTCGCGACCTTGTTCACGTTCTGCCCGCCTGGCCCCTGGCTCGTGGTCGCAAAGTCCTCGACGTCGTTGGCCCAGTCGATCTTCACATCGACGTTCTCAGGCTCGGGAAGAACCGCCACCGTCGCGGTGCTCGTGTGGATCCGCCCCTGCGTCTCCGTCGCCGGCACGCGCTTCACCGAGTGCACGCCCGCCTCGAACGCGAGCTCGCTCCACACGCCCTCGCCCTTCACGCTTACTGTCGCTGAGCGGATCCCTCCCACCGCCTGATCCACGCTCGCGTCCAGCACTTCAAGCGACCAGCCGCGCCGCGCCGCGTACTTCTGGTACATCTCCAGCAGATCCCGGCACCACAGCGCCGCCTCATCGCCACCCGTCCCGGCACGAAGCTCCAGGATCACCGAACCCACGCGTCGATCATCACTCTGCACCAGCGACGCCTTGATCTGTTCGAGCAAGGCCTCCGCCGTCGATTCGAGCGTCGGGATCTCCGCCACCGCGAGCTGCGCAAGCTCGCGATCCTGCGTCTGATGCGCCGCCGCCCTGCACTCCTCAAGCTCGCGCAAGATCGCCCGCAGCCTGCGGTAGTCCGACACCAGCGGACCGATCGCCGCCTTCTTGATCGAGAGATCCCGCGCCTTGCGATGATCCGACGAAACCGCCGGATCATTCAGCGACGCATCGATGTCCGCGACCTCCTGGGCCATCGCGTCGAGCTTGGCTTCCAGAGGCTTGGGAATGTCGCTCACGCTGGGCATCGGCCCATGGTAGGAACCCCCAGGGTTGCCCCGCCGCCCTGAACTCATCTCACGCCGGGAACACAACCAGCCCGCACGCGTCTACTGACGCCAGGTCACAGCGTGTCCGTTCACCGACCCATCTCGGGAGGGCCAGCGTGGATTCGTCGGAGATGATGATCGTGATCAGTCCGGCTGCGGACGCCTCCACCTTCATCACGCGCGCATGCTCGTGCCACGCCGCTCCGAGCGCCACCACCACCTGGCTCGCCCCGCTCCCAGTCATCAAGAAGCCTTCGACGATGACCAGCGCCGAGAGCCCGAGGCCTCGCCTCCGCCCAAGCCCAAACCCAGGCCCAGGCCTTCTCGCCCGCTCTCCGCAACCCTCGATCCAGCGCCTTGGGACCGCCCGAACGCCCTCCCACCAGTCGGGCGATATCATCGCACCCTTCACGCGGGCGCCCAGGACCCGCCGGAGCTTCACACAAGCATGACAAACGCCATCACCATCCGAGGCGTACGCAAAACCTTCGGTTCCAAGATCGCGGTCGCCAACCTCGATCTGGACATCCCCTCGGGCAAGGTCACCGGCTTCATCGGCCCCAACGGCGCCGGCAAGACCACGACCATCCGCATGATCATGTCCATCATCTTCCCCGATGAAGGACAGATCAGCGTCCTGGGCAAAGCCAGCGCTCTCGAGAGCAAGGACCGCATCGGCTACCTCCCCGAAGAACGCGGCGTCTACAAGAAGATGAAGGCCGGCCCCTTCATCGAATACATCGCCCAGCTCAAAGGCCTTTCTTCTTCCGGACTCACAAGCAAGGTCCAGCACTGGCTCGACCGCGTCGGCCTCAAGGATTGCTACCGCAAGAAGTGCGAAGAGCTCTCCAAAGGCATGAGCCAGAAAGTCCAGTTCATCGCCTCCGTCATCCACGAGCCCGACCTGCTCATCCTCGACGAGCCCTTCTCAGGCCTGGATCCGGGCAACCGCCGCCTGCTCCGCTCGCTCATCGATGAACAGCACAAGCGCGGCTGCACCATCATCTTCTCCACCCACGCGATGTACGAAGCCCAGCAGCTCTGCGACAAGCTCTTCATGATCCACCGGGGCCAGAAGGTCCTCGACATGGACATGAAGCAGGTCTGGGAAACCTACGACCCCCGCACCATCGTCGCCGAGCCGCTCCGCGCCGAAGCGCCCGAGTCCGCCGAGCGCTGGAAGTCGCTCCCGGGCGTGCGCGACGTCGTCCAGCAGAACGACACCTTCCGCGTCAGGCTCGCAAGCGACGCCGAAGCCCCGTCCATCATCCAGGCCATCGCCTCGTCCATGGCCTGCCGCCGCATCGAGCTCGAACGTCCGAGCCTCGACGACATCTTCTTCCAGCTCACCGGCCAGTCTTCCGACTCCCGATCCACCGACGACGAAAACGACTCGGGCGTGCTCAAGCCCGCGGAGGTGACCCATGCTTAAGGTGCTCCTGGTCGCCTGGCGCGACTTCAAAGCCGTCGTCTTCACCAAGGGCTTCGCCTTCAGCGTCGTCTTCCCGCCGTTCCTCATGCTCGGCGCGTTCGTGCTCATGCCCCTCCTGATGAACAAGGCGACCCCGTCGGTCAAGGGCCACCTGGCCCTCCGCGACGAGACCGGGCAGGTCGCGCCCATCATCGAGAAGGCCTTCTCCACCGAAGAACAAGCCAAGCGACAGGCCGCCAAGATCGAGAAAGGCATGGCCCAGGCCCAGCAGATGGGCGTGGTCTCAGGCCAGCAGATGGAAGCCGCCAAGATGGCCGCCGCCGCCGCGACCGGCACCCGGGACATCGGCGTCCGCGTCCTCAAGCCCGACGCCGACATCGAGGCCCAGAAGCAGGCCATCTCCAAGGTCGATGGCAAATCCGACAAGAACACCTCCGACACCCCCCTGGCGCTGGCCATCATCGCGCCGGACTCTCTCCAGAGGTCCGATGGCAAGTTCGGCGAATACCAGCTGCTGGTGGCCCCCAAGCTCGACCCCGAAGTCCAGGAGGACATGACCGACCAGCTCTCCAAGGCCATCGTCGACGCCCGCCTCGCCCAGGCCGGCATCAAGGTCGATCAGGTCCGCGACCTCATGGAACGCCCCAAGGCGGTCGCCAAGACCGTCACCGCCGAGGGTGAGCGCAAGACCTCCACCGCCGCCGCGATGCTCGTCCCCTTCGGCTTCCTCATGCTCCTCTGGATCAGCGTCTTCAGCGCAGGCCAGTACCTCCTGACGTCCACCGTCGAGGAGAAGTCCACCCGCGTCATGGAGATCCTCCTCAGCGCCCTCTCCCCCATGCAGCTCATGGTGGGCAAGGTCCTCGGAGGCATGGGCGTCGGCCTGCTCATCCTGGTCGCCTACACCACCATGGGAGGCGGCGCTCTGGTCGCCTTCAAGATGGGCCACCTGCTCGACCCCGCGACCATCATCTACTTCATCATCTTCTTCATCATCGCCTTCTTCCTGATCGCCTCCATGATGGCCGCCATCGGCAGCGCCGTGAACGAGATGCGCGAAGCCCAGGCCCTCATGAGCCCCGTCATGATCGTCCTGATCATCCCCATGATGCTCTGGATGCCCATCATGCGGAACCCCAACTCCACCTTCGCAACCGTCGTCTCCTTCATCCCGCCCATCAACCCCTTCGTGATGGTCCTGAGGCTCTCAGGCTCCGAGAAGATCCCCCACTGGCAGGTCTTCGTCTCCATCGGCGTCGGCGCCATCGCCGCTGTCTTCGCCGCCTGGGCCGCCGGCAAGATCTTCCGCATCGGCGTCCTGATGTACGGCAAGCCCCCGAACCTTCCCACCCTCATCCGCTGGATCCGGATGGCCTGATGCCCGCTCCCAAGCGCGCCAACCCTCGCCTCCCCGATCGCTTCGATCTCTACGAACTCGCGGTCACCGCGCCCATCCCCACCGCCCGCTTCCTCCGCGCCGTCCACGCCCGCAACCCCGTCACCCTCCGCGAAGACTTCTCAGGCACCGGCGCACTCTGCCGAGGCTGGACCGCGCTCGCGCCCGATTTGCACGCCATCGCGGTCGACGCCGACCCCAAGCCTCTGGCCAGACTCAAATCCGCGCCCCGCATCCGCGCGGTGCGCAAGGACGTCCTCAAGGCCCGCGACAAGGCCGACGTCATCGCCGCCACCAACTTCCCCGTCGGATACTGGCACACCCGCGACGCCCTCGTCGCCTACCTCAAACACGCCCGCGCCTGCCTCAACCCCCGCGGCGTCTTCGTCTGCGACATCTATGGCGGGGCCGACGCCTTCACCGCCCCCCGCACCTCCACGCGCTCCCTTCGCACACCCCAAGGCCACCGCGTCCGCTACACCTTCGAACAGCTCTCCGCCGACGCCGCCACCGGTCGCGTCCTCGACGCCCTCCACTTTGAAATCAAAGCCGGAGCCCGCACCGTCAAGCTGCGCGACGCCTTCGTCTACGACTGGCGTCTCTGGTCCATCCCCGAACTCACCGACGCCATGCACGACGCCGGCTTCCGCACCGTCGAGGTCTACGACCGCCTCGGCGACGCCATGGACCAGGACGGCAACGTCTACGTCTCCCCCCTCACCCTCGACGACCGCCTCGACGACAACTACGTCGTCTACCTCGCCGCCCGCAAGTAACCACGCGAGCCGGGGCGTCCCGCCCCGGTGCCTTCTCCCCGCCACCACAAGCCAATGCACACCCCACCCACGCCGTCCTGCGGGGCTAAACTCCACCCACAAGCCGGAATGGCGGAATTGGCAGACGCGACGGATTCAAAATCCGTTTCCCTTTAAAGGAGTGTGGGTTCAAGTCCCTCTTCCGGCACTTCAGAGCCCCTTGCGCAAGCAAGGGGTTTCTTTTTTCATCATCCGGAATCCGGTGCCCGGCCCTCGCGACGACTCCCGTTGCTCGAGCAAGGGGTTCCTTGTTTTCCGACCACCCAGATCACCGCCCGCTCCGCCATTCCGCGCTGCGTGCATGGGCCTCAAGCCCCTCCATCCGCGCCAGCGCCGCGGCGTCCCCGACCAATCTCGCTGGCTGATCCACCCGAAGCCACGTCCGCACGTTCACGAACGTGAAGACGGAGAGCCCGCTGAACGCCCGCGCCGTCCCGCCCGTCGGAAGCGTGTGATTGGGCCCCGCGCCGTAATCGCCCATCGCCTCCGCCGACCCCGCCCCGATGAACACCGCGCCATAGTTCCGCGCCCGCGCCGCCACACCCTCCGCCTGCCTCATGATGACCTGCAGGTGCTCCGGCGCCAGCCGATCGCAAACCCAAAGCCCTTCCTCGACGTCCTTCACGACCACCGCAAACCCGTTGGCCAGCGCCGCCCGCGCCGTCGATGCCGTGGGAAGCGTGCCAAGCTGCCGCTCGAGTTCCGCCTCGACCAGACCGGGGAGCTTCGCATCGGTCGTCACCAGAATCGCGCACGCGTCCGGATCATGCTCCGCCTGCGCCAGCATGTCCGCCGCCACCATCCCCGCCGGTGCGCTCTCGTCCGCGAACACCACCAGTTCCGAAGGCCCCGCGAGCATGTCGATCCGGGTGGTCCCCGCGATCCACTGCTTCGCGGCCGTCACATACCGGTTCCCAGGCCCGCAGATCACATCGCAAGGCCCGACACCCTCGAGCCCCGCGCCGCCAAGCGCCATCGCCGCGATCGCCTGCGCCCCGCCCACGCACAGCAGCGCATCCGCCCCCGCAATCGCCGCCGCCGCCAGCGTTGCCAGCGTGGGCTTGGGCGACGCCGCCACCACGTGCTTCACGCCCGCAGCCTTCGCCGTCACCACCGTCATCAGCGCCGTCGAAGGCAAGGGAAAGCGCCCCCCGGGCACATAGCACCCCGCCCGCTCCACCGGCACAACCCGATGCCCCGCCCGTCCGCCATCCACCGGCATGTCCACCGCCAGCAGCGCCGACCGCTGCGCCACCGCGAACTTCCGGATCCGCTCCGCCGACCGCTCGAGCACACCCCGCGACGCCTTGTCGAGCCGCGCCACCGCCTCATCAAGCTCAGGCCGCTCGATCACCAGCGCCCGACCACGCTCCAGGTCCCCGAACCGCTCCGCATGCTCACGCACCGCATCGCCCCCGCGCGTGCGCACATCCTCCACGATCGCGCCCGCCGCCTCCAGCGTCGGCCGATCCACCGCCGAACGCTGCAAGCTCCCGACCTCCGCCGCTGTCTTCCGCTTCAAGTGCCCGATCATCGCCCCGCCCCCTTTCCATCACCCGCCCCGCCAGATCCCAAAGCCCCGGGCTTGGCATCCCCCTTCCGCCGCGTCACCTTCAGCGCCCGACGATCCAGGATCTTCTCGATCTCGTCAAGCCCAACCCCATGCCGCGCCGCATTCACCAGCGCGAAGTAAATCACATCCGCAGCTTCCTGCGCCGCGTTCTCCGCACCCGGCGCCGCCGCAAGCTCCTCAGCCTCCTCACGAAGCTTGGCCTTGGCCAGCTCCGCATCATCGAAGAGCCTCCGCGTGTACGACCCCGCGGGCGCCGTCGCACGCCGCTCCCGGATCGTCGCGTCCAGCGCCGCCACCCCGCCGATCGTCGCCGGCACAAACCGCTCAAAGCACGTCCGTGTCCCCTCATGGCAGAACCCGCGACCATGCTGCCGCACCACGAACCGCAGCGCGTCGCGATCACAGTCCAGGTCAATCCGCAGCAGCTCCTGCGTATCGCCGCTGCTCTCGCCCTTGATCCACAACCCTCCACGCGAGCGCGAGAAATACACCCCACGCCGCAACCGCACCGCTTCCTTCAGACTCTCCAGGCTCGAGTATGCAAGCCCCAGCGCCACGCCCCGCTCATCCACCACCACCGTCGGATAAAGCCCATCAGGCCGATCCGTCCGCAGCGGCGCCGCGATCGCCTCCGCAAGCGAAAACCTGCCGGTGTAGAGCCCCATGCCCACCTGCGCATCCACACCCAGCGCATCCACCGCCGCAATCTCCGCCGCCGTCGCGACCCCGCCCGCGATCGTCAATCTCGCGTCCCCCGCCGCTTCCTTGAGCCGCTTCACGTCATCCAGATCGATCCCCACCATCCGGCCTTCGCGCTCGACGAACGTCACCAGGAACCCGCCCACGAACTCGCGAAGCTCGCGCATCCGCTCCACCACGTTCCGACCCGTCCCCGCGCGCCAACCCTCCACCACCACCTCGCCATGCACCGCGTCCAGCGCCGCGATCACGCGCTCACGCGGCAGCTGCTCCAGGATCTCCCGCCGCGCCGCGGTCCCCAGAATCACCTTCGCCGCCCCCGCGTCAAGCCAGCGGATCGCACTCTCCACATCACGGATCCCGCCTCCCACCCGGCACGGCGCCATCCCGAGCAAAGGCTCGATCAACCCCTGATTCGACCCCTTCGACAGGGCCCGATCCAGATCAATCACCGCCACCTCGCCCGCCAGCCTGAACTGCTCCAGGATCGGCTTCGGATCCCCCGCATCCAGCGCCTTCTCGCGACCGCCCACGAGCTGCACCGTCTGCCCATCCATCAGATCGATCGAAGGAATGATCACCGCCGCACCTCCACACCCGCTTCCGCGAGCCCCCGCTTCACCTCACCGACCTGATACACGCCGTCGTGAAAAATGCTCGCCGCCAAGACCGCGTCCGCGCCCGCCCGCAACGCGTCCACCAGATGCTCAGGCCCCGACGCGCCCCCCGACGCGATCACCGGCACACGCACGCGCCCCGCGATCGCCCCCAGAAGCTCCGTGTCGTACCCATGCCCCGTCCCATCGCGGTCCCAGCTCGTCAGCAGGATCTCGCCCGCCCCAAGCTCCGCCGCCTCCGACGCCCACACCACCGCATCCTTCCCCGTCCGCGTCTTCCCCGAGTGCGTCACCACTTCCCACCCGCCGCCCTCGCGCCGCGCCGCATCCAGCGCCAGCACCACGCACTGACGCCCGAACCGCTCCGCAAGCTCACGCAGGATCTCAGGCCTCGCCACCGCCGCGGTGTTCACGCCCACCTTGTCCGCCCCCGCATCCAGCAGCCGCTTGGCATCCTCCTCCGCGCGCACGCCCCCGCCCACTGTGAGCGGAATCGACAACACCCGACGCACCGCCCGCACCGTCTCCGCCGCCGTCTTCCTCCCCTCAGGCGTCGCCGACACATCCAGAATCACCAGCTCATCAGCGCCCTGCCGCTCATACTCCGCCGCCCGCGCCGCCGGATCACCCGCGTCCCGCAAGCCCTGAAACTTCACACCCTTCACGATCCGCCCATCCCGCACATCCAGGCACGGGATCACGCGCGACGCCAGCACACCCTTGCTCGCACCAAGCGGAGGCGACGCCGACGCCGCAGCCTTCGGATCCACCGCCACGCCCGACATCACGAGCCACCGCGCCAAAAGCGTCCTTCCCCACGCGCCCGAAAGCTCCGGATGGAACTGCGTGAAGAGCAACGTCCCCTTCTGAATCGCCGCCGCCAGCGTCTGGCCATGCGTCGTCACCGACACCGACCAGCCCTGCCTCGCAAGCTCCTCGGGCTCCGTGAACGCATACGAGTTCGCGTAGTACCCATACCCCGCTTCGACATGCCCCTGCCCCCAGGGACGCACCAGATTCCAGCCCATCTGAGGCACCCGCACGCCCTGACCCGTCAGCCGCCGCACCACGCCATCGACAACACCCAGCCCCGCCGCGCCGGGCGTCTCCTCACTCCCCCGCGCCAGCACCTGCATCCCGAGGCAGATCCCCAGCGTCGCGTTCCCCGCCGCGATCCGCTCACGCAGCACATCCACCAGCCCCGCCTCGCGGAGCGACGCCATCGCGTGCCCGAACGAGCCCACGCCAGGCAGCACCACCGCCACCGCGTCCCGCACCTCCGCGACATCCCGCGCCAGCGCCCAACCCGCACCGACCCGGTCCAGCGACGCCCCCACCGACGCCAGATTCGCCGCGCCCGTCGGCACCACGATCACGCCCGGCTTCCCCGCGCCCGTGCTCTTCCCCGCGCCCATGCTCATGACAACGTCCCCTTGGTGCTGGGCATGATCGCCGTCCCGTCCCGCTCCACCGCTTGCCGCAGCGCCAGCGCCGTCGCCTTGAATGCCGCCTCCGCCTTGTGGTGGTCGTTCCCGCCCACCAGCACATCCACGTGCAAGGTCATCCGCGCCGTCGTCGCCATCGACGCCAGCACGTGCGAAATGTTCTCGCACGCCAGCGTCCCGATCATCTGACGCCCAAGCCCAAGCTCCACCCGCGCGTAAGGCCTCCCCGAGAAATCCACCACCGCGCGCGCCAGCGCCTCGTCAAGCGGCGCATACGCCGACCCGAAGCGTCGGATGCCCCGCCGCTCTCCCAGCGCCTGATCGAAGGCCTGCCCGAGCGCCAGCCCGCAATCCTCCGCGGTGTGGTGATCATCGATGTGCAGATCACCCGTGCACGCCAGGTCCAGATCGAACCGCGCGTGATGCGCCAGCGCCGTGAGCATGTGATCCAGGAACCCGATCCCCGTTCGGATGTTCGTCTGGCCCGAACCATCCAGGTCAAGCCTCAGCGTGATGTCCGTCTCCCGCGTCTTGCGCTTGATCTCCGCAACCCGCGCCGCCCTGTTCCCGTTCGTGCTCGCCTTGTCCCCGTTCGTGCTCATGGCAAAAGCTCCTCAAGCTCCGCGATACGCTCCAGAACCCGCGCCGCCCCCGCCCGCAGGAGCGTCTCCCGCGCCGCCGTCCTGCTCGCCGGATCCGCCGCCTCTCCGGGCTGCACCACGCCCAAAGGCACAACCCCCGCGCCCCGGGCGCAGCGCACGTCATCCACCGTGTCCCCGATCATCCACGCGCTCCGCACCGAAAGCCGCCGCAGCGCCTTCAGCGCCGGATCAGGCATCGGCTTCAGCGCCGCATCCTCCATGCACACCAACGTGCGGAACAGGGGAAGCACGCCCTTCTCCGCCAGGAAACGCATCGCATCCGCCCTCGGCCTTCCCGTCACGATCGCCAACGGCAGCCGCAGCGCCAGCCGCTTGAGCACCCGCACATCACAAAGCAGCGTCTCCGTCGCGCGCAGCCCGGGCTTCTCTTCCGTCCCCTGATAGATCCGCTCGAACGCCGCCGTCACCTCGTCAAGGCCGCGCTCCACGCCCTTCCGCGCCAGCAGCCTCTGCGAGAGCGCCCAGTCGTTGTTGGCGTTCCCCTCCGCCTTCGCCGCCGTGATCTGCTCAGGCGTCACCTCCACCCCGAAGCTCGCGCACGTCTCGATGATCGCCCTTCGATACGAACCGCTCACATCCGCCAGCACCCCATCCAGATCAAACAACAACGCCTCAGGCTCCAGCGCCGCGTTCAGCCCCGACGCCAGCCTCATGAACGCCTCAGGCTCGCCCGGACACGTGATCCGCAACGTCCCCTTGAGCTCGGGCCTCGACCCGAACCGCCGCACCAGAATCCCAAGCCCCGCCAGCGCGTCCCGCGTCCAGCGATCATCACGAACCGCGCCCGCCTCGAACCGCGCCAGCACGAAGTTGCCCTGCGACCGCGCAGCCTTCACCCCAAGCCTTCCGAGCTGCCCCGCGAGAATCTCGCGCTCCCGCTTCACGTTCGCGACGTACCCCTCCGTCCGCGTCTGATCCGCCCGCAGCCGATCCAGCGCCATCGCGATCGAAGGCCCCGAAACCGCGTAAGGCCCGCCCGTCGCGCGCAACCAGCCAATCACCCGCGCATCACCGAAGCAGTACCCCACCCGAAGCCCCGCCAAGCCCCACGCCTTGGAAAGCGTGCGGAACGCGACGACATTGGGATACCGCAGCGCCAATCCCGTCAGCGCTTCATCCGCAAACTCTTCATACGCGCCGTCGAGCAGAATCAGGCACTTCGGGAACCGCGCCGCCAAACGCTCGACGTCCGCCGTGCTCGCCACCAGCCCCGTCGGGTTGTTCGGGCTCACGACCGCGATCGCCGCGGTCCGCTCGTTCACGCTTGCTTCAATCGCGTCGATCGGAAAAGGCCCCTCCCACCAGGGCACCTCCACCACCGTCCCGCCCGTGAGCCGCGCCGACCTTGGGATCATCTCAAACGTCGGCGTCGCGGTCACCAGTTCCCGCCCGGGCCCGATCATCGCCCGGCACGCCCGATCAAGCCCATCATCCGCACCCGCCGTCACCAGCACCATCGACGCCGCACACCCGATCCGCGCCGCCAGCTCACGCTCGAGCTCCGCCGCGCTCGGATACGACCGCACCCGCTCCACCCCCGCCCGCCGCGCCGCCTCAAACACCTCCACCGGCGGCACAACCCCCTCATTCCCATCCAACCGCAGATCCACAGGCTGCAGCACAGGCTCCGTCGAGTAAGGCAAAAGCCCCTCCACCGCCCCCACAGGCCGCACCAAAAGCTCCCGCTCACCCGCACCCATGACCACTCCTTCCAACCCGTAGCACCCCGCGACCCTCATGCCCCCGTCTCTCCGTCGCTTCTTCGCTTCTTCGCTCCGTGCCTCCGTCCCTCCGTGCCTTCGTGACTTCGTGACTTCGTGCCTTCGTGCCTTCGTGCCTCCCCCTCACGCCATCAACTGCGCCAGCCCCGACACCACAATGTCCGTCCCGCCCTTGGCCTTGATCTCGACCAGGAGCTTGGCCAGCACATCGCGAGGCACCGCCGCCTTCACCGCGTACCCGCGCTTGCCGTGCAGCGTCGAGATCGTCGGCTCCCGCATGCAAGGCAGCGCCGCGCACACCGCGTCGAGCTGCTCCGCCGACACGTTCACTTCGATCATCACCCGCTTGCGCGCATCCAGCACGCTCCGCAGAATCGTCACCAGATCCTCCGCAAAACGCCGCTTCTGCGGATCATCGAGCGACCGCGCATTCGCGTAAAGACGCGTGCTGCTCCGTGTCAGCTCCGCGAACACCTTCAGGTTGTTCGCCTCCAGCGTCGCGCCCGATGCCGCCACATCCACGATGCAGTCCGCATCCTCGGGCGGGAACACTTCCGTCGCCCCGAACGACCGCACGAACGTCGCGTTGAGCTTCTCCTTGGCGATCCACGCCCGCGTCAGCCGCTCGTACTCGCTGGCCACCACGAGCTTGCGATCCCGAGGCAGGAACCCGTTCACGAGCAGCTCCGTCGGCGCCGCCGCCACCAGCCGCACCGGATCAAGCCCCGTGTCCAGAAGCTCCACCACATCCGAACCGAGCTCCGCGACCCAGTCGCCGCCCGCAAAGCCCAGATCCCGGCTCCCCGCCGCCAGCATCTCGATGATGTTCTGAGGCTTGAGGATCTTGGTCTCCACCGGATCGGTGAACCCCGGAATCACCAGCGCCGGGCGATACCCCCGCGCCGTCGTACGGACCTGCATCCCCGCATCGCCAAGGAGCTTGAAGAGCTGCTCCTGCATCCGACCCTTGGGCAAACCGACGCGAATCGTCCCGCTCATGGCTCAGTCCCTTTTCTGACCTCGGCCGATGCACGGCCCAGTTGGTCTCAACGCCCGATGTATTCCAAAACGAAAAACGCCGGCCTCAGGGGCCGGCGCCGATCCAAGCGTGCTTGTGGTCTCATCTGACCTTCTCGCGCTCGATCACCGGGCCCCGTGTCGGGACTTGCCGTGGTGATGATGCGCGTGATGCAGGGTCATGTTCGAAAGCGGGCGAAGGGACTTGAACCCTCGACTTTCACGTTGGCAACGTGACGCTCTACCACTGAGCTACGCCCGCGACTTGTCAGCCCGGAAGGGTTTTGCTCGGGTGAGCACCCATCAGAGCGGGAGTGAACATAGACCGCCCCATCGCCCGTGTCAACGTCACCCAGACTTCCAGCGACATCGACCCGCCGATGAGGCCTCCCCGGATCGGCCGGAACCCTCCCGGACTTCAGCCCGGGGCTCCCTGCCAGATCCCGGAGACCGGGAACCCCGCCCCAAGAAGACCTTCTTCCGGGGCGGGGGGCAACCACAAATCACTTATTGGCCGTCAGGCTCCAGTCCGCGCGGTCGGCCTGGTCGGACCAGTTCCGCATGTCGTTGAGCTGCTGCCAGCCCTTGACGTCGCAGTGGCCGTCGAACAGGGCGGTGACCGCCTTGCCGCCGTACCGCAGGGACACGTTGCCGCTGGTCGCCGCGGCGTCCGTGGCCGAATAGGCCTGGCTCCACAGCCGACCAGTGAACTGGCCGTAGTAAGGGGAGCTGACCGAGTGGAAGCCTTCCGGAGCGCCCAGGGTGGGCACCAGGGCCGAGGGATCCCAGCGCGAGGACACGAAGGTCATCAGCTGCGTGGGACGCACCGGCTCGTCGATCCGCCGCACATACGGGCGGCCGTAGAGCCGCTGCTGGATCGCGTCGAACTGCCGGTGCTGGCTCAGGCTGCTCCCGCCCACGAAGGCCACGTTCATCCCCATCGAGGGATACACGCTGACCACGTAGCGGTAGTCCTTCCCGCTGGCCGCGTAGTCCGAGTCAGACCGCACCGCCGAGAGAAGCTTGGGGTCGAAGTACATCGACTGGAAGTTGTAGTCCATGTACGACAGGAGCCGCCACGGATACCGCTGGGCTTCCTGGAGGTCCGTGATCGGACGCCCCGCGTTATCGACCACGTTCATCTGGGCGATCATCTGCTCCGTGGGATAGCCCACGATGACGTCGCCCTTGTTCTGATCCGCGTACATCGCGAAGGCGACCATCATCTGCTGGCCACCAGCAAGCTCCCGGGTCTGCCGGCCAAGCATCCGAGCCTTGCCAAGAGCAGGCAGCAGAATGCCGATCAGCAGCGCGATGATCGCGATCACAACCAGAAGTTCAATCAGTGTGAACCCGGCGTGACCGGGGAGGCAGGAGGCGGGCGGGTTGCCGACTCTTTTGTCATTTTGGAAGATTTTGGTTGCCACGGTGTATATCATCGGACATGATCCTCCGGATTTCAAGTATTCAGTACTCGGAAATCCAGAGATTTCGGAAAGATGAGACTGAGTCGCAACGGTAGCCTACCCTTTCATTCCGGACCAGACTCTTCCCCATCTTTCCACAGTCCACACGCCCGGAAATCCGGGCACTCTTTCGGAGGGAACGTCGATGCACCTGCAGAACCTGCGCTCTTCTTCAGCCCTCGCCATGCTGCTTTCCATCGCGGGCGTCGCCTCAGCATCGGACATCTCGGTCAACTATGGCCCCCCCACCGGTGACCGCTGGATGTACCCCTTCGGCAGCACCGGCACCGAGCTCAGGGCCCCCGCCTTCGCCACCCCCGGCCAGAGCTTCTTCGATGACCGCGACTCCGAGTTCCTGGTCTTCTGGGACACCGACGGATCGAACAACATCCCCTCGGGCCTCGGTGCGGAACAGTACCGCATCAAGTCCGCCCGCGTCACGGTCGTGATCTCCTCCGACCTGACCTTCCAGTACGACCCCTCCGCGGACACCGTCCGCAACTTCCTCCCCACCTCCGACCCCAACTACGTGGCCGACGCCGACCCGGGCAAGCCCATTGAGTTGTTCGGCGTGGGCTTCCGCGGGATCTACCAGAGCCAGGAGTTCCAGGAAAACTCCCCCTTCCCCTTCGGCTCCATGACCAAGGGCACCCGCAACGCCTACCCCGCTGTCTTTGACGAGGCCGGCACCCCCACCGACGTCGCCAACGACATCATGAACCAGGTCGACCACGCCCCCTTCGCGCTGGCCACCACCGACGCGGTCGCCCCCGGCGCCCTGGTGCCCTCCGGCAGCACCATGACCTTTGACGTCTCCCTCTGCGACACCGCGGTCCGCAACTACATCGCCCGTGCGCTCAACGCTGGCCGTCTGTACTTCCTCGTCACCACCCTCCAGCCCGGCGATGGCGGCCCCGGCGGCGGCACCGGCGTCACCTACCCCGACTTTGTGACCAAGGAGACCTTCCCCGCCCTGGCCCCGCAGCTCTCCCTCTCCGTCAGCATCGGCAGCGCCGCCGACATCACCGGCAACGGCGAAGTCGACCTCGAAGACTTCTTCGCCTTCTTCAACGCCTTCGACAACAACACGCCCGAAGCCGACGTCAACCTCGACTGCCAGATCGATCTGGCCGACTTCTTCGACTTCTTCAACGCCTTCGACGCAGGCTGATCCGACGGGGCGATTGCCCCTCGACCACTTCGACGCTCTCTCGAAGCTGTTCTCCCTCGAGCCCGGGCTGTCTGCCGGGCTCGAGTCTTTTTTTGCCCGCCGTCACAGCGTTCTCAGAACGCCCGCGCCACCACCGCACGGCCCATCAGCTCCAGCACCGACCGCGCCATCGAGTCCGGCACCGCGCTCAACTCGCCGAGCGCCTTCTCGACCAGACCCTCCGCGACCGTGCGCGCGTGCGTGACCGATCCGGTCGCCTCCAGCGCCGACGCCAGCGCGGTTCCGAGCTCCTCCGCTCGCGCGTGGTCGCCCGCCTGGTCGTTCACGAACCGGTCCAGCGCATCCAGCGTCCGTCCGCGCTGCGTCGGGGTCGCAACCCCGAGGTGGTGGATCAGGGGCAGCGTCAGCTTCCCCTTTTCCAGGTCCTTGCGCACGCTCTTGCCCACGACCGATTCCTGGCCCGACAGATCCAGCAGGTCGTCCTGAATCTGGAAGGCCACGCCGAGCTTGAGCCCGAACGTCTCCAGGCGCGCGCAAAGTTCGGGCGATCCGCCCGCGGCGAACGCCCCGAGCTTGCAGCTCACCGCGACCAGCGCTCCGGTCTTGCGATCCAGGATCTCGAAGTACGTCGCCTCATCGAGGGAAAGATCGTTCCGGTGGTGCAGCTGGAGCAGCTCGCCCGCGCACATCACCGAACTGGCCTGCCCCACGTCGATCGCGTACCGCTGATCCGGGAGCGTGGAGCACAGGTGGAACGCCGACGCGATCAGGTAATCGCCCAGGATGACCGCGGCCTCGTTGCCGTAGAGCCGGTTGACGGTCGCGCCGCGACGCCTGGTCTCGGCCTCGTCGAGCACATCGTCGTGCACCAGCGTGGCCATGTGGACCATCTCGCACACCGCGCCCACGGTCGCCAGTTCCTTCCAGACCGAGGTCCGGCGCGGATCGGCCGCCATGCCGCAGAGCATCGCCAGGGTGGGCCTGAGCATCTTGCCCCGGTAGTGCTCGACGTGGCGCACGAGCTTGGCGACCGGGGGCAGGTCCGAGCGCAGCTGGGCGTCGAAGACCGACTCGACCATCGCCAGGCCCGCCTCGATGCTCGAGGAGATGCCCGAGAGCTCGCTTGGGATGTTCAGCGCACCGCGCATGGTTCACTTCTCCGCGACGATGTACGCGATCCACGACGCGCAGGCATCGCCCTTGGTGGAGGGGCGGAAGACGCCGTTGCCGCCGCCCTTGCCGTCATCGCCTTCCCAGTAGATCGTCGAACGGCTGAACCCCGCCTCCGCGAGCAGTTCGCGGATCTCGGGGATCGTCCAGAGCCTCCAGTGGTACGTGAAGGCGTCGCGGAGCATCCGCCCGTTCTTGAGCTTGAAGTGGATCTTGCAGACCAGATCCGACGTGATCGGGTTGAACGAGTGCTGTTCCCAGATGTACGTGAAGCCCGCGACCCGGCGGCGTTCCTTCTGGGGCATCCCGCACTCCCAGCCGCCATAGGTGTCCATGAAGAACACGCCGTCCTTCGCGAGCGACTCGTGCACGAGCTTGAAGTACCCGCGGAGCGTGTCGCGGTCCTTGAAGCACCAGTAGCTGAAGTTCATCGCGAGGATGCAGTCCATGCCCACGACCTGGGCCCGCCCACCCTCGAAGGGCGTGAGCACGTTCCGCTTGAGCACCGTCAGTCGCGACCGCTGCTCGTCGGTCAGCTTGGCGACGTTGTGCTTCATGCCCCACGCGATGGTGGGCGCGTGCAGATCAAGCCCGACCGCGGTGTTGGCCCGACGCCGCTTCACCCACTCGCAGGATGAGAGCGCCGTCCCGCAGAAATCCTCGCGGAGCCTGGCGGCCGGACGGCCGCGCAGTTTCTTGAACACGCGGTCGATGAACGCCATCTCCACGTCGGGCGACTGCACCGCCTTCTGATAGAGAATGTGCGGGTCGGTCTCGATGGGCTTGCGCCGGCGGGCGGCCCGGGCCGGGCCCCTGGTCTTGGCCTTTGGGTTGGGCATTGGAGGGGGAGCGTAGCCCGAACGCCGCCCGTTTGGGGCCGATCAAACAGGACCCGCAAAAGAGCCGAAAAAGAGGGGGCGGCGCTATACTCGACCGCTGCGCCCTTTGGGGGCGGCAAGGACCGGCGCTCGGACCGGCGAATTTCGTGTGCAAGGGCCACAGGACCGTGGCCCGCGGGAGCTTGGCGATGAAGATCGGAATTGTCGGGACCGGATACGTCGGCTTGGTCACGGGCGTCTGCCTGGCGAACATCGGCAACGACGTGACCTGCCTGGACGTGAACCCCGAGAAGATCGCCATGATGCGCCAGGGCAAGAGCCCGATCTACGAGCCGGGCCTCCAGGAGCTCATGGACCGCAACATCGCCGCCGGTCGCCTCCACTTCACCCTCGACAAGACCGAAGCCTACCGCGACGCCGACGTCATCTTCATCTGCGTAGGCACCCCCAACGACGACCACGGCAACCCGGACCTCCGCTACGTCTACGGCGCCGCCGACGACGTCGCCAATGTGCTCAAGACCCTCGGCCCGAAGCAGAAGCGCAAGATCGTCGTCGTCAAGTCGACGGTCCCCGTCGGCACGACCCTCAAGGTCCGCGACCACATCCGCAAGCAGGTCGGGCCCGACATCCCGTTCACGATCGGCAACAACCCCGAGTTCCTCAAGCAGGGCGCCGCGGTCCTGGACTTCCTCAAGCCCGACCGCGTGGTCTGCGGCGTCGAGGACGACAAGGCCGGCGAAGTCTTCAAGGACCTCTACGACCCCTTCGTCCGCAACGGCCACCCGGTCTTCGTCATGGACATCCTGTCCAGCGAGATGGTCAAGTACGCCGCCAACAGCTTCCTGGCGACCAAGATCTCGTACATCAACGAGATCGCGATGCTCTGCGAGTCCTACGGCGCGGACATCAACCGCGTCCGCGAGGGCATGTGCTCGGACAAGCGCATCGGCTACGAGTTCCTCCACCCGGGCCTGGGCTTCGGCGGCTCGTGCTTCCCCAAGGACACCCTCGCGTGCGTGCACATGGGTCAGGAGGCGGGCCGCCCCGCGCTGCTCATCAAGGCCGCCAGCGACGTCAACAAGAACCAGCGCACATTCTTCTTCGAGAAGATGGCCAAGCACTTCGAGCCCATGGGAGGCCTCAAGGGCAAGTCCATCGGGTTCTGGGGGCTGGCCTTCAAGCCCAAGACCGACGACGTGCGCGAGGCCCCGGCGCTGACGATCATGGACCTGTGCATCAAGGCCGGCGCCAGCGTCAAGGGCTACGACCCGGTCGCCGCGGCCAACGCCAAGCGCGAGATGGGCGACAAGCTCGTCATCTGCAACGAGCTCTACGACACCGCCCAGGGCGTGGACGCGCTGGTCATCTCCACCGACTGGGATGAGTTCAAGGCCCCCGACTTCGACAAGCTCAGCAAGATCATGCGCCACAAGGCGATCTTCGACGGACGGAACCTGTTCCGTCGCCAGCACATGGGCGAGCTGGGCTTCTACTACTACTCCGTCGGTCGCCAGCCTGTGAAGCCAGCCTGATCGAGCGTCGAGCTCTTTCTTCAGCGTCGCACACGCATGCCGCCCTTGACCGGCGTGATGCTGCGCCCACTTCCCGTCAGGACCACCGTTACACTCCCACGCTTGAAGTGGTCCGCGCTTGATCTCCAACGCGCTCGCGTGCAGCTGGCCAAAGCCGATTGGCTCGAGGCTGTCGCCACGCTCGCGCCGGCGTCCATCGATCTGATCTACGCCGACCCGCCGTTCAACACGGGCTCGGCCAAGTCAGGCCGTGCGGGGCGATACGACGACGCCTTCGGCTCCACCGAGCGCTACGTCGCATGGCTCCGCACCAGGCTCGAGGCGAG
Organism: uncultured Phycisphaeraceae bacterium; assembly: GCA_964531675.1. Classification (GTDB taxonomy): domain Bacteria; phylum Planctomycetota; class Phycisphaerae; order Phycisphaerales; family UBA1924; genus CAZHFW01. Next base: position 38,941 of record CAZHFW010000028.1, read on the forward strand.
CATCCCGGCCCTCAAGCCGACGGGGAACATCCTGCTGCATCTGGACTACCGCACGAGCCATCTGGCGCGGGTGGTGCTCGATGATCTGCTCGGACCCGATCGGTTCGTGAATCACCTGATCTGGTCGTATGGGCTCGGGGGCTCCTCGCCGCGCCGCTTTGCGCGGAAGCACGACGACATCCTGTTCTACTGCGTGGACCCCAAGCGGTACTTCTTCGAGGCCCCGCGGATCCCCGCGACCAGCCGTCGGCTGAAGGGCCAGAGCAAGAAGGCGACCGACGTTCTGGACATTCCGGCGATCAACAACATGGCCGCCGAGCGGACGGGCTATCCAACCCAGAAGCCGCTGGCGCTCCTGGACCTCCTGGTCCGCGCCTGCTGCCCCGCAGGCGGGACGGTGCTCGATCCGTGCTTCGGCAGCGGCACGACGCTGGTCGCCGCGACCGCGTCCGGAAGGCACGCGATGGGCATCGACAAGAGCCCCGCGGCCCACAAGCTCGCCCGACGCCGCCTTGAGGATCTGGGCAAGGCTTCACCCTGACGGCTCCCGATCGCCGAGCGACGATCGGCTGACATACGATCGCCGACCTATGGCGTTGCTTGCCCGGCTCTACTCGCGCCGGATCGTCAACATCAATGTCAACATCGTCCTCGCCGGACTCCTGGCGATGGGCCCCACCGCGCTGGTCGCGCACCTGACCCACTACATCCCGGGCCTGAAGCACCCGATGGCCATCACCGGGATCATCCTCGTCGCCGACGCCTTCTTCGACGTGATGATCTACTACCTCCTCCACTGGCTCGCCAACCACTATCCCAAGCACCGCGAGGGTGGTCTGGCCGAAGCCGGCCTCAGCTTCATCCGCGACGCCAGCCTCGTCCAGTTCGAGCGGACGATGCTCATCCCGGTTTTCTACGGCACCACCGCCGGCCTCTCCTGGTGGCTCCTCCACCACAACACCCTCGCCCGCGAGTGGACCACCGTCATCTCCCTGCTCTGCGGCATCACGGTCACGCGCATCGTCCACACCACCTGGATGCTCCGCCAGGAACGACTCCGGGCCAGGAACAAGGCTGTCGCGTCGCCCGCCCAGGCCGAACCAGGGGTCACCACACCCGCAGCTCCCGAGGCTCCCCAGGAGCCCGCAGCGACGCCTTCGGATCGCCATCTTGCCAGCCGCCGCTGACTTGCGGTTCGGGCTGACTTGCCGGTCGAGCTGGCCGGCCGTCATTCGACACAACGCCTCGGGGTGAATCCAGATGAATGCCGCTGTGAACACCAAAGCGATCGCCGGTCGGCGGAGCCTTTCCTTCGCTTCGATCGCCGCGGTCCGCACGGACCTGAACGCGCTGGAAGCAGCCCAGCGTCAAGGCCGCCTGAAGGCGATCGGGAACTGGACCGAAGGCGAGATCTTCACCCATCTGGCTGCGTTCCTGAACTATCCGTACGACGGGTACCCGCCCGAGCTCAAGCCCCTGCCCTGGATCGTGCGCGCGATCTTCCGCACCATGAAGCGGTCGTTTCTCACCAAGCCCATGAAGGCGGGCGTCAAGATCCCGGGCATCAAGGGAGGCACCGTGGGCGCCCAGAATGTGCCCTTTGAGCAGGGCCTGTCGATGCTCAGGCAGGGCCTGGATCGCCTCGAAAAGCACGCGCCCACCAAGCCGAACGCGATCTTCGGGCCCATGACCCATCAGGAATGGATCGATCTCCAGCTGCGCCACGCGGAGCTTCACCTGAGCTTCCTGGTCATCGGTTGACCCTCAGAAACAAGCACATTTCCCGCGAACTGACACCTTGCGGCGCTACAGTCGGGCATGGCGACGACCACCTTCAACGGCTCTCCCGCCTCCCAGCCAAGCTTGCTCCATGAGCCCGGACTGACCCCCTTCAGCATCGCGGGACGCACCTTCAACTCGCGCCTGTTCGTCGGAACAGGAAAATACAAGGACATGCCGACGATGCAGGCGTCCCTGGAGGCCAGCGGCTGCGAGGTGATCACCGTCGCGGTGCGCCGCGAACGCCTCTACAACGCCGAAGGGAAGTCGCTTCTCGACTTCATCGATCTGAAGAAGTACACGATCCTTCCCAACACCGCCGGGTGCTTCTCAGCGGAGGACGCCATCCGAGTCGCCAGGCTCGGGCGCGATCTGCTTGAGCAGCTCGACAACCCCGGCGCATCTTGGGTCAAGCTCGAAGTGCTCGGCGACAAGAAGACACTGCTGCCTGATCCCACCGGCACCCTTGAGGCCACCCGCGAGCTTGTGAAGGACGGGTTCCAAGTCCTCGCGTACACGAGCGACGATCCGATCGCCGCCCTCCGACTCAAAGAAGCCGGCGCCGCCAGCGTGATGCCCGCGGGGAGCCCGATCGGCTCGGGCCAGGGCGTGCTGAACGCGGCCAACATTGTGCTGTGCCTTGAGCTGCTGAAGGAAAAGGACCCGGGCTACCCGGTGATCGTCGATGCGGGCGTCGGAGCGGCCAGCGACGTTTCGGAGGCCATGGAGCTCGGAGCCGACGGCGTGCTCCTGAACACCGCGATCGCGCACGCCAGGGAGCCTGTGATGATGGCCCACGCGATGCGCCACGCCTGGACCGCCGGACGCCAGTCCTATCTGGCCGGCCGGATCCAAAAGAAGAAATATGCGACCGCTTCCAGCCCATGGGAAGGCGCGATTTCGTATATTCCCGGCGAGTAACAACGCGGGGCGTGCCCGCGAGCACCGCGGAGGCACCCATGCCGCAGTCAAGCTTCCCGATTCCTGGCGAAGTGGTGCAATGGATCGTCATCGGCGTCGCGTGCGTCACGGTGATCCTGCACCTGTGCTTCGCGCTTGCCGTCTGGCACGACGCCGACCTGGCCGAGCAGGAGCGCCCGGGATCGCAGCTTCTCAGCCCGACGCTCTGGGCGTTGACCGCCCTGATCTTCGGCCTCGCGGGCCTGATGGCCTACTGGGTCGTCAACCTCTCGAGGCTGAGCCCGTACGTTCGATCCGCGCCGCGTCCGAAGCGTCCATCCCGCAACTTGCTTGCCGATGCGTCGAGCCCGAGTCCGCCCGAAAGCTCGCCTCAGAGCTGAGTTTGGTGAATCCCGTCCGGAGGAGACCGTCCCCATGAGCATCCAGGCCGCCCAAGGCGAGAAGTACACGATCCGCCGCAAAGTCTTCAAGCTCTTTGGAGCAGCATTCCACATCTACGACGCGCAGGGCCGCGTCGTCGCCTACAGCAAGCAGAAGGCGTTCAAGCTCCGCGAGGACATCCGTGTCTACACCGACGAGTCGATGTCGACCGAACTGCTTCGGATCACGACCCAGCAGATCATCGATTTCAGCCCGCGGTTTACGATCTCGCTGTCCGATGGCTCGGTCGTGGGCTCGCTCCAGCGCAAGGGCATGCGTTCGACCTTCGTCCGCGATGAGTGGCTCGCGTTCAACGCGTCCGGAAAGCAGATCGCCACCGTGAACGAAGCGGGCAGCACGTTCCTCACCGTCGCACGCCGCTGGATCGACTTCATCTCGTTCATGTTCCCGCAGGCCTACGAGCTCAAGACCGAGGACGGCAAGCACGTGGGCACATTCCGCCAGCACTTCAACCCGTTCGTCTTCAAGATGGGCGTGACGATCCACGCCGATGACGACGAGATCGATGATCTGCTCGTGCTCGGGATGGGCTCGCTCATCGCGGCGATCGAGGGCCGCGAGCAGCACTGAGCCGCTGTTTTACCGCTTGGCGTAACCCAGCCCCACCTCGATCGCCTCCACCAGAATGTGGAGCGCGAGCATGTGGATTTCCTGGATTCGGTCGGAGGTCTCGCCCGGCGCGATGATCTCGTGATGGCACGCGCCGCGGAGCTTGCCGCCGTCTTTGCCGAGCATCGCGACGGTCATCAGCCCGCGATGCTTGGCGGCCTTGACCGCGTTGACGATGTTCGCGGAGTTGCCCGAGGTCGAGAGGATGATGAGCACGTCGCCCGCCTTGCCGAGCCCCTCGACCCAGCGCGAGAAGACGTGGTCGAAGCCGTAGTCATTGGCGGTGCAGGTGATGTGCCCGATGTCCACGCACGCGATCGCGGGCAGCGCGGGGCGATCACCCCGGAAGCGTCCGGTGAGCTCTTCGGCAAAGTGCATCGCGTCGGCGGACGACCCGCCGTTGCCGCAGATCAGGATCTTGTTCCCGGCCTTGACGCACGCGACCAAGTCCGCCGCGATCGCCTCGATCCGCGCAGCATTCGAAGCCTCCCCCGCGAACACGCGGAGGGCGTTCAGGGCGTCATTGAGCGATCGGGAAGCGGTTCCGGACATGCTGCAAGTCTACGCGGGGGCGTCCGGACCCGTCCGCAAGCCAAGACCAACGCGAGCCCCTGTGACGTCAGACCTTTGCATCCCTGAGGCCTGACCTGAGGTCCGCCGAAGGTGAGGGTCGAAGGGCTTGCGCGGCCGCCCGCCTCCGCACCACCCGGACCTTCGCGGACTCAGGTCAGGCTTCCGCTTTCGACCCGGAACGCCCCGATTCAGGCTCAAATCCCGGACTTCGCCCGCACCTTCCTCCCCCTCTATCATCCCTTTCCCACGGAGAACCACGATGTCCACCGAAACTGCCCCCTCCACTGTCGTTCGCGGTCTTGAAGGCGTGTTTGCCGGCGAAACCGCCATCTGCTCCATCGACGAGGGCCAGCTCCTCTACCGCGGCTATGAGATCGACGATCTCGCCGCCCACGCTACCTTCG
>CAZHFW010000029.1:0-43622 GCA_964531675.1 uncultured Phycisphaeraceae bacterium
GGCGCGGTTGCTACCGGCGCAGGACTGTCCTAAGGAGACCAATGAAGAAACCCAAAGTCGCGCTCCGGGTCTGGAGCGTGCTACTTGTGCTTGCCCTCGGCTATGAGGCGTATGCCTTGCTCTTTTTGAAGGGAGAGACGCTCTCGGAAGGCGTCTGGTACGCGACGGATCACTGGCCCATTTTGCTGGTTCTGATCGGCGGCGTTTTCGTTCACTTCATCGGCTGGCTAAGGAGAAAGAACTGATGCTATTAACTTCACCTGAAAGACTCGGATTCATCATCGACGCGGTTGGCGGTTCGCAATCGCTTTCTCCAGAGCAGATTCAGCAACTCAAGGACTTGCGCAACGGCGATCCGGTCCTAAAGGACATCACGGACCCATTGGCGTTCGTTGAGGCGGTATGCAAGCCTTACCTTGTGGACGTGAGTTTGCCTCCTCTCGCTCGAACTGAATGGAAGAGAGACGAACTCTACAACGTCTTGCTTCAGATGTCTTTGCCGAACGGAGTGCCTTTCTTTCTAGCGTTGGAAGCCATGAAGGGAAGCGCGAACCAAGAGGCATCAGCGCTCGCCAAGATGGTGGATTTGACACTTTCCGGTCCGCTCGTATCTATCAACTTGGAGAACCCAGGAGTATCGCAAGGTCTTGCGGGATTGAAGCAAGCGGGACTCTTAACTCAGGCGCAGTACGACTTCATCACGACCACGCCAAACCCGGTCACGACTGAACTGATGCCCAGCAAGTTGGACCAAACGCTCGGCGTATCGAATGGTGTCCTCACGCTCGAAGAAGCGGCGCAGGTGATTGGCTAATGCTTCCTGGATGGGCAAGCTCTAACTCTCTCCAGGTAATGGTCCCGGTTGGGATTGACCCGGAAGCCACGATATCTGGAGTGATGACACTCAATTCATCGACCGCTAGAATCGGCGCGATTTTCGTTGCGCCCTCATCACAGAATATCAATGGATTCTATGCTGTCCATCAGAGTTTAACCGGCACGGTTACGAACATTCTTCAGGCCGACCTTTATGCGTTGGATTCAGCATTAATACCTACTGGCTCGTCACTAGCGACCGCCACGTATACGCCAACAAACGGATGGACATCCGTAACATTCTCAGCCGCCTATGCGGTAACGGGTGGGACCGCATACGCAATCATTATAAAGAACGTCGGAGGTACACCTGGATCGAATTACTGCAATATGTACTACAACTCGGGGGTGCGGAATAAGTTCGACCGAGTACACATAAGAAGTACGGACTCGGGAACCTCCTACAAGTTGCAACACAGCTATTGGGCAGAGGCAATGATATGGCCCAATTATGCGTCGTCTGGAGTCTATGGAACCATTCCGGATTGGGTTTCCTTTGAAAACGACATCAATAACAGCCTCTACAATACTAGCGGATCACGAGTAGCCATTGTTGCCGCAAAGGTACAGTTCACTTGCAATGTGAAGGTATGGGGTCTGCGGACTACGCTTGGAAGGTCTGGTTCTCCAACTCATACATTGGACGCCAGTATTTGGAATGACAGTGGCACGAAGGTATCAACTGCGGCAAATACATGGGAGTGGTCTACCATTGGTAGTTCCCATGCGATGTGGCAGTGGACAACTCCATACGAATTGACAGCTAACACGGTCTATTACATTGGCGTAACCCCGACGAATGCAACCGCTGGTGATTCAAGCAATTACTACACGATCAAGGGATGCCAATACCTTTCTTCTGCGTTGAGACCGGCGGCGGTAGGACCCGTTCTCGATACAGTCAAATCTACTGCCACTACGCCGTCTTGGAGCCAAACCGGCGCAGATGACGCAGTAGCGAAGATTTTGATATTTGTCGAGGACGCTCTAACTGGATCGGGCGGCTCTTCTAGCATCCTTTGTCAACGCGGCATGAACGGAGGTTTCACAAGATGAACATACCAATTGGAAAGCAAAGCAATATCGACTATGTGTTCATTCAGGACTCCTCTTCCACCACGGGGGCGGGATTGACGGGTGTCACGTCGGCATCCTCTGGCCTGGCGGGTCGATACATCTATCCGGGCGGCACGTCTGTGGCTCTCACTTTTGAAACGATCTCGACTTTGGGAACCTACCAAGCACCAACCTCTAACGCTCACTTGCGAATCAAGGAGTTGGACTCGACCAACCATCCAGGCGTTTACGAGCTACACTATCATAACGATTGGTTCTCGACCGGCAACGCGAGGACGGCGGCGATCCTAACGATCAAGGGCGTCACCAACATGGCGCAACTCAATCACCTGGTCACCATCGACTATGCGCTTCAACCCGCAACGGCGGCTAGGACGCTCACCGTCTCATCAACCGGCGCGGCTCTAGCGAACCTTGGCGAGATTCTTGGCACCGCACTCACCGAGACCGCTGGCTACCTCGCGGCAGGCTTCAAGAAGTTCTTCAACGTGGCGACTCCGACGAGCACCATGAACCAGGTGACGCTTGTCGACACGACGACGACATTGACCAACGCTCCAAGCGATTCCAGCGGCGTGACGACATTGCTTTCAAGGCTCTCGTCTGCCAGGGCTGGCTACCTCGACAACCTGAGCGCTGGCGCGGTGGCCTTGGCTTCGTCGCTGTCCTCGCTGCAAACCGATGTCACGACGCTACTAAGCAGAATCACTTCGACGCTCTTCAGCGGCATCACATCGCTCGCGCAATGGCTTGGACTCATCGCTGGAAAACAAACTGGAAACTCGACAGCCAGGACAGAGCTAAGGGCTACCGGAGCGGGTTCAGGCACTTACGACGAGACGACGGATTCACTGGAAGCGGTGAGGGATCGTGGCGATGCGGCTTGGACGACCATTGCGGCGGTGGCTATCCGCTCGGCAATCGGACTGGGCTCGGCGAATCTCGACACCCAACTGACCAACATCGAGGCGGAAACTTCAGATATCCAGTCCAAGGTCAATAACGTCACCTACGGCCTCTCTGCGATCAAGACGCTCATCGACACGCTGACCGCATACGTGGATACCGAAGTCGCTGCCATCAAGGCTAAGACCGATAATCTGCCAACCGACCCGGCAGACGAATCGAACATCCAAGCGGCAATCGCCAACCTTCTCACCTATGTGGACACGGAGGTTGCAGCGATCCTGGCGGCGGTCGATACGGAAATCGCGGCGATCAAAGCCAAGACGGACAACCTTCCGAGCGATCCTGCCGACGAGTCGCTCCTTGAGGCGGCTATCGCGGATCTGAAGACCTACGTCGACACCGAGATACTCGCCATCAAGGCCAAGACCGACCTGATCCCAGCAAGCCCTGCCGCCGTTGGAAGCCCGATGACTCTCGATCTCACCCAGGCTCTCGATACGACTCCTGTCACCGATAGCGTAGGCGAGGCTCTCCTTGGCGCGATCAGCGAGCTGGGCGACGAGACGGTTGTCGGCGTCGAATACACCAAGAAGACGCCAGGCGGCGCGACCGCAGTGGTCTTCGATCTTGACGATGCCGACGCTCCGACATCGAGGACTCGCCAATGACCATCGTCATTCGAGGGATGAAGAGTCCCTACCTGCTCACTCGAGGACTTGCTTCGAGCGACGCGGTTCTTCGCAATCTGGATTGGGCGTTCGGTTGCCCGGTCTCTCGCTGGCAATTCGGCTGCCCTGTTCCTAGGTGGACCTATGGCTGCCCTGGCTCCCGGTGGTCCATAGGAGGCCCTTCCCGATGACGATCTCAGTTCTCAGCCGCGAATACATCTGCGTTGAAGTCGAAGCGGGGCTCAATGGCGTCTCATCGGATCCAACGGCCGATACCGTCCAATTGGCGCTCATGGTGAGCGGAAGCCCTTCGTCGGGCGATTGGAAGACTGGAAGCTGGGAGACATCGCTCGGCAAATACTACGCAAGGCTCGAAGTGGGTCCAGGCTCTACGGTCGGCGCGAAGACGGCTGGCAAGTACGACCTGTGGATCAAGATCACCGATTCGCCGGAAGCACCGGTTCGCAAGGTCGGGCGAGTGACGTTCGAATAATCTCTCGGGCGTCAAGGGTGAATGGGTGGACGGGAAGAAGTGGCGGGTTGCGTTGCCTAATCTTCCCAGTTAGAGGACTCTCTTTTCTTTTCCAGTCGCTTTGCCCATTTCTTCATGTGTAATTCAGCATGTCGAGGGCAAAGGTATCGGTATTCTGCCCATGCGCGATTGGACCAGGCTTTCCACCCGATGCGATAAGCATTCAGATTGTCGTCACCGCAAGCAATCGTGAATATGCGGTCGCAATAATGACATCGCATCGTAAATGGGTATTTCATATCTTCTTTCCTCCTCTATCGCAGGTGTCACCCCGCACGTCTGTCTACTGAACCTGTAGGTTCAAATCTGGGGGCAATTTGTCACCCCCTTGAACCTAAAGTCGTAGGTTCGAATCCTACTCCCGCACCCATATTTTGAACCTAAAATCGACCAGGGGGTTACACCTAGACCTAGGCAGGGGTGACATCATAGAGACGCCTGTCCACCTTCTTGGCCGGGGTTGGGGCTTTGATGATGGAAAGCGTGATCGCCGTATAGCAATCCGGGCATGAGTTTTCATACCGTTCGGATTCCTCGTTGAAGAATAGTGCCATTAAGTTTGGACGGTAGCCATCCGTACCACACACCGGGCACTGGCACCATGTTTGCTTTGGGCATATTTGCTTAAGCATCGATGCAAGCCGCTCGCGGTGTTCCAACTCTGCCTTGTCGTGCGCATCTTTGGTTGGAAAATTACTCATACAGGACTCCTTTCGGACATCTTCTCTAGGATTCGCTGCATCCTGATATCAGCATTACCAAACCATTGGCGCATACAGTCGCGGAACCATCCACCTGATGGCCCGTCGTCTCCAAGCATATAGAATGACGTGGCGAGAACTACCTCTAACTTCTCCCATTCGCCGGGACCAAACGAGCCGAGTTCATGAATCTTGTATGGAAATTTAGGCTTGGTGGCATCGTTAATCATGTCCAGGATTGCGCGGCATCGCTCCTCGTGCGACCATCCGTTCCAATCTGCCGGACGTTTCTCTTCACTCAGATTCTTCATCTTCTTTTCCTCCTGTCTTTCATAGGGACGCCAGTCTATTAAAAGCGTCCATTTGTCTTCCTGCTTGCTCTCCTTGGTATCCAAGGCTCGCTTGGTAGTCGGTGTGTCCGAGAATCTGCATAATCACAACCTCGGGAACTCCGGCAGCCGATAAGTTGGACCGGCAGGCATGTCTCAGATCGTGAAACCTCATTCTCTCCACTCCCGCCGCTTCGCAGATCCTCTCCATGCCGACCGTTATCCTCTTCGGGTGAATCGGTTTGCCATCCGCGATGAAGAGGTAGATCGAATCGGGCGATTTGAACGATAACAGCTTCTCACCCATCCATCTCGGCAGATGGAGGACCCTCGATTGGCCGGTCGGCTTGCTTTTGAGCTTCTGGGTTTCGCCGCATGCTTGGCGGTTGTCCTGAACGCTGACCCTGGCCCCCTCCCCCAATTCTATGTGCGGAACTTTCAGACCGCAGACCTCGTTGCGTCTGAGTCCAAGGTATGCGGCTGTCCAAATAGGACCCTCCAACGCACTTCCCTTGCTCGCCTCAATAATCTTCTTCACCTTGTCGATGTCTATCGCCTGTCGTTGCTGCTTCACGATCTCAGGCAAGACGACGAGCCTATGATCCTTTCTTGAGTAGCGTCCGACCTTGTGAGCAAGCTCCAATATTCCCGACATCACCCCGAAGATGTTGTGAACCGACTTCGCGCTGAGTTCGATCCCCATGACCCACGGCTGCAAATCTTCCAGCCTGATGTCATCCAATTGACGGTGATAGAACACACTGAGGTGCTTGTCCAGGAGTCCCTTGTACATGCGCCTGGTTTCAAGGGTGCAGGATGATTTGATTCGGGGCCACCAGACGGTCTCGACAAATTCACCCAGACAGCCCGGAAGCAATGGAGCGGGTCCTTCCAAGTAGGCTCTTTGCTTCTCGGCGCAGATCCTCTTCCCCTCTTCTCCCTCGACTTTGCATCTAAACCAGCGTCGGCTTTGTCCTGAACCCGTGCTGCATTCCCATCTCTTGTTCTTGTCGTCCCACCGTGGTTTCACGAACATATCTTAACTCCGTTTGAATTTCGTTGTGGACGGCTAGAACCTCGTCTCTCAGGAATGCCCCCGTCAATGGGTGACGATGCAGCTTGCCGCGCCGAATCAGGGCCATGACGCCTTTCCTGTCGGTGCCAAGGAATTCTTCAACCCAATCCTGCGAGACAAGCGAAGATTCATTCATGGCTAGTCAGCGTCGGGGGTTGCGTACCTCTTCAGCGCATCCTTGTGGTACCGAGCGAAATACTTATGGTATGCCTCGTGACCCTTTCGAGATAACTTCACAATCGGCTCTCCAGTGGTCGGAAGGTGCCCGTCTAAGATAAACCCTCTTCGGTGGAAGGACTGCATTAACCGAGATGATATGGGCTCGTATCGGTCTGGATGTCCAAACACAGTAACCCACATCTTCCCGTTAAAGTAGTATTCTCCTGACCTCGCGATAGCCATCAAATCCCATGCGTGCCAATAGGTCATCTACTCTCCTCCTCGGTCAGCGTCGGGGGCCTTATATGCTCGCGCAACTCTAAACGTCATGCACTTTGCGATTGCAAACAACTCCTCAGAAGTTAACTTTCTCGCACCAGCAATTGGCGACGCCTTGCGTACTTCTCGGACTTTCCCTTCCGACACAACCAGGAGCCCGTATGGTCTACGAAGCTCTGCATTGACGGCTAACTCTAGATGCCCTGGAACAGCAAACCAGAAACGCCGCGGGAATAAATACAAGCGATTCGTGCGAGTGAAATCGTATTGCGGATCATTGTTAAGACATCCGTGCTTGAATGCTTTCTTGAAATCCCGACGGAAATCCCAAATGCTAACCTTTATTTCTACTTCTTCGCAGTAATGCGAGCGAGTTACTAAAAACAGGTCTGATTCGCCGCCCGATCCATTCCCCTTGTAATTGGGGATAGCAGCGCGGTCTCCAATCCAGCGACTCAAAAGAGTAGTTGTTATCTGTTTTGCGTCCATCTACTCTCCCCCTCCCGGCCTCATCGCCTCGATCTCGCACCAGTGCGTGAACATTCTGATAATCTGTTCGTAGCTGTATTTCAGCCCATCGCACCCATAATAGAATTGCGTCCTGCCATACAGTCTCACCCTATGCCAATCACCAAACCTACTCAATGCGTAGTAATCCCGGTCCTTCGGCGCGGTCCCGATTGGGTGGGCCTCGAATGTGATGGTCATTTGGCCTCCTGTGCCACTGCTTCAGCAACATCAATTCCCGTAGCAAGCGTCAGTAATTGGCGCAAATTTGTCCCGATCTCGGCTGCTAATCCCTCTAGTCCACCAGGTCGGAGTGATTGCTGATGATGACGAAACGCTAAAGGAAACATCACCGAATTGAGAATCAGTGTTGCGTTCACTAGATCGTCTTGATCGAAGACATCAAGAAGCGATTCGGGCGATTCACTCTGAATCGTTAATGTGATATTAGCCAAGGCTGACAGTCCGCGTTTAATGGCTAACGGTCCCTCGATAGTGTCGATCAAATCCATCTACTTTGCCTCCTTGATATCTAAACGCTCCGTGTAGGACATCATGCCGCCCTCGCCAATCCCAGCAGCCTTTGCCACCAGGCGGGTTCTTTTGCTTGTGCGATAGCGTTGTCGAGTAGCGACGATAGCACCGGCAGTGCGAGCTTCACCGGACACTCTTCGATGGCACGGTTCAGCGCCTGAATAGCACGTCGCCATTCCTTGACTGCGATCGCCCGTTCGTAATCGTCCATCGCGGATTCAAAGAGTTCGAGGCTCATGCCGCCACCTCAACCTGCCGCAACTTGGCGAAGACAAGGCCCGCGAGGATGGCGTCTAACCTTGCCCCGTGAACGTCTCCCTGCTCGCCCACTTTGAGGAACGGAGCGACCGTGGCCAGCTTGTAGTTCTCCAATCGTGGCAGTCGGCGTTGCGCGAGCTGCATCGCGCATTGCCATGGGCCGCTGATCGGCGATAGGTAGGACTGGAACGACTGGGTATTGCGGTCATAGGAACCAGCAAGGAATAGGAGCGTGTTATAGAAGCTCCAATCGAAGTTCGCGTTGAATGCCACCACTGGGTTATTCCCGGCGTTATGTCGCTTCACAAACTCGGCAAACCCATCGCACACTCTGTCGGCAGGCGTTCCGTGCTCGATCAGATATTCCAGCGTGTAGCCGTGAATGAGCCTCGCCCGTTCGTCGTAGCATCGTTGGATCTTCGACTTGTCCTTGTAATGGGTCGGCGGCGCAATCAGCCATTCCTGCGAGTCGAGTACCGTCATGTCCTCCATGAACGCTGCCCCGAGCGAAACCGGGGCATGAATGTTGGCGTCTGTACCTGATGTTTCGAAGTCGAGCGCGAGGAACCTCATACAAGTGTTTCCTGAGTCTCGGGCGCCTTGCCGATCCGTTCCGTCAGCTTGTCCGACTTGGATACCGTCTCTGGCTCTGACTCGTCCATCTCAAGCGATTCGAACTCGGCTTCGATCACGTTGTTGGGGCTGTCCTCAAGTGCGTTGTCGAGCGCAAGCGCCTTCGACATCTCAACCGACATCGGAGCGTATTTGAGGCAGCGACGAGTGACCGTCTTCTTTGCCATCTCTGCGAAGTCCGTCACCCATGGACCCGATCCGCTTGCCTTCGATCGCTTGCGGATATTGTCGATCTCGGTCCTGGTCATCACGTCGTAAATGACGCCGCCGCCCTCAAGCTTCACGATGCAGTAGGCATAGGTGATTTGGGCTACGTCTCTGGTTCCCTCGAAGTTCGGAACGTGCTTGAGTTTAGGCTCTAGCCCTTCCTCATACTCGAACTTGTCTCCCTGAAAGACGACTTGCGCCTTGACGCTCAGGACGTGGCCCGATCGAAAGGCGAGCGAAATCAACCCACGGTAGCCAGGGATAAAGGTGCATTGGTTGCCGTAGGGGACAAGGTAGCCCTCACCGACTGCCGATCCTGGTTCGAGTCCAAGCTCAACCGCCTGGAGTCCCGATCGGAAAATGCTCTCCATCGTGCACTTCTGGAGCGCAGGCGTTTTGCTGACCGATGCCACCAAGAGTCGGTACACGCGATCCGGTCGCATGTGGGAAGCGGCAACGCTCTTGATACTCGGCATCCTCGATTTGAGGAAGGCGCCGAAGTCTTTGATGTTGGATGCTGGCAGACTGCCGTTGATCTTTGCGGGTGTGGTTTCTGACATGAATAAACTCCTTATGCTTTGCTTGAAGTGAAGGGCGTTCTGAATACTCGCGTCCCTTCTTTGGTCGTGGTGTGGTCAGCGATCGCTGAGTCGAGATACTTCGGCTCGTTGATCAAAGAGGCAAGTTCCATCGCGACCGCTTTCCAATCAGTCGTCTCGCGGTCCTTCGGCTTCTTCCAAGTAAAGTTGCCGCTTGCCGTCTTGAGGATCGATGCCTCGCCCATGAAGTCCTTGATGCGGTTCTTCCGACCCTCGATGACTTGGGCCAGTTCGTCGAGCGATTGCAGCTCGTTGCCGAGTTCTGCTACTTCGTCTTCGATCAGGTCTGTTGCTTGGATGATCGAACCGTCGTCGAGCGGATTCTTCTGATTGACCCATGCGGAATCGGGCGCATGGCCAGACAGCGGCGGCGGGTTCTCGCTCTCGATGTACTCTCCCCAGAACTTCAAAGCCTGGAATGAAAGCCTTCGGGTGAACTCCTCGTTGTGCTTGCCCTTGTACTCTCGGAACCCCCACGGGCCAAGGACGTAGAGAACCCACTTCGATCGGCCCGTCACAAAGCACTGCCAGTTCACTTGGCAAAGGTAGTGAGCGGGAATATCGTCGGTCCCTTCGTCGCCGAAGTTCTGAGCGGCATGGATCCCGCACCACTTGATCTCGAGAACGGTGTCGCTGCCGATGTAGAAGTCGGGAGTGCATCCTAACTGGGGATGGCTCGGGTGAGTCACAAAGTCAGCCCGGACAGTTTCGACGTTAAACCGTTGTCGGTAGACCGCGGCAATGAACGGCTCAAGATCGGTACCCGTCTGCATCGCTGCATTCGGCTCAATCTCTCCCTTCTGGCCTGTCTTCTCCAGATAAACGTCGTGTGGCGTCTTGTATGGGTGAAGGCCGGCGATCGCTGCGACATCGGTCGCTGTGATGCAATTTCGTCTGGCTTCAAGCCAAGCCTGCCTATCGTCGATCAATGGGGCGGCGCTCATCGCGTGATCTCCTTTTGAAACTTTGCCTCTGCCCTTGCCTGTTCGAGCACGAGGGCGAATCCGATGGTGAATAGAAGGACAAAGACGACTACCCAGACCTCTGTCTTGATCTTGCGGCGTCGCTCTGCCATGGTCGGAGCCATGCCGTAGCGTGTCGCCTCGGTCCAGTGTTCGTTGTGCCCATAGCCGAGCGGGTCCTTGTCGGAATTGGGTCTGTCGAAGAGGGCGCGGGAGAGCTTCATGCCGCCACCTCCTTCTGTTTGATCTCCCAGGGTTCATCTTCGAGAATCGACTCGATGTACTCCCATTCCCGGTCGCGGTAGTCGTCCGTGTCGATGGGTTCTTCCGCCATAAGGTCATAGGCTCTGGACTTGAGGCAAAGGGGAGTTTCCAAGCCCTCGTCGTAGTCCTTCTTGGTGAAGTGGTTCTCAGACCAGTCGAGGAACTGGACGTACTTGTTGGCAAGCAGTTCGTCGCCGATCTCCCGCGGGTCTGGAGCCAACCAATCAAGGAACCGCTGAGCCATGTAAGCGGCGTCGCGTCCGTGGGTGTCTGCCGAGAACACAGGACCAAAAGCCCAATCGGATGTCGAGCAATAAAGGACGGCGTTATCACCGTCGGTCAAGATGCGGACTCCCATTACGCCGCCCACCTCACGTCGCAGGACCTGGTGAGTCCGATGCCGAAGGCGAACTCCTGTCGAAGCTCGTACTCTTCGATCTCGCGATCAATGGCGTCTTGGATCTCGTCCACCGTGATCGACTCGATCAGTCGCTTCTCACGGAATTTCTTCGTGTGGTGTGGAGGATGGACCTCAAGGGACGAAGCGGTTTCGAAAGTTTGCATTTTAATCTCCTAGCCGTCGTGAGCGGCTATAGGAGATTATTACACCTTTTTTGTCAGGACACAATAGGCTGACAAAAAATTATGAAAATATTTCTAGCTGGAGTCCATCCGGGTCGCTTTCGAACTTCTCATGAAGTCCTCGAACACGGTAGTAACCGACCATGTAGCCAAGCAACTCAATGCCATCCATCGGGATCGGATCGTATCGTGGGTTAATCGAGTGAAGTTCCCATTGGCTCGTTGAGTTGTTCCATTTGATCTGCTTGCAGACAAGGGAACCATTGGGCATCTTGGCGAGGTAGGCAAGTTTGCCCCTGGGCTGACGATATTCCTTGAAGACCACCACATCACCAGGTTCAAGGCTTGGCATCATGGAGTCACCCTCGACCATCCATCCAAGCCGATCTTCCCCTGTGAGCGACAGAGGAACCAACAAAATCTCATGTTCTGAATCCACGTTATAGGTACCGTCCCCGGCGGCCACGTTGCCGACGATTCTGATTGGTCCCATTGGCATAGGACCGAGCCTCTTAGGTCGCGATTTCGCAATCTCTTGGGCGGCATTGAGCGCCGCCTGAATTTCAGACTCTTTCCGGGGCGAAGTTCCGTTGATCCAATTTCTGATGTTTTGCCAATTGTCTATCCCTGACTTTGCGGCAAGCTCCCGAAAGGTAATGCTTGCCTCTTTCATCAACTGATCTATCGCCTCTGCTCGTGGATCGACTGCCATTGCGAACATAGCGTGACAAAAAATATACAATAGATTTTGCGCCAGATTATTGTCGAATGACAAAAATCTGTTATGATTGCTGTGTGACCACAAACCAAACAGGGAGACCACGCAAGCTAGACGCGGATGACATAGCGGCCCTTGCTGAGCAGTGGCCCAGATCGACAAATCGGAGCCAGTTAGCGAGCCGTTACGGAATGTCCCGGCAAGGCGCTTTGATAGCCATCAATCGCTACCTGAAAGAAAATGCCCCCGGACCTCACGAGTCGCAGGGGCTTGCTTCGCCGACACCACAGGGTGCCTCACAGAGCGTACCCCAGCAAGACCAAGGCCAATAGGAGGCAACCATGTCACCAAAGAAGAACCATCTCGCCCTAGCAGATGCCACCGAAGAGCATATCGAATCGATGCTCGACGGCTCGGCAGTCGAAGAAACCACCGAAGAAGAGTTTCCAGCCAAAGAGGAAACCAAGCCGCCGAAAGAGTTCAAGTACGCGCACTCCGTGGAGTCGCTCGGCAAGCTCTTAGTGAAGCAGAACTACCCTGCCCTGAGCCACCAGAGGATTCTGTACGTCTTCGTTTCGGAAGCCTCGAAGTCCGAAGGCCAAGCCGTGATTATGAAGCCGATGAAGATCCAAGGGCTGCAGGCATGGCTTGCTCAGCTTTGGGACGGGGCATCGGAATTTACCGAAGGACCAGGCGATCCCTTCTTCCTCGTTCTCGTCTCGGAAAGCCACTGGCTCACGATGGGCATGAACGACAAAGAGGCACTGCTCGACGAAACCCTCTGGCAGCTGCACGTGCGCGAAACCGGCGCCCTTGCGATCCGAAAGCCTGAGATCAGGACCGCGGTCGAAGTGATCCACCGGCAGGGCTTCTACACCAACAAACTTAAAGACCTTGCAGTCGTTGGCAAGAAGCACATCGCCCAGGCTGAGCTAGACATCGAAGAGGCGTCGTAGTGTCGAAGATTTACCTCACACCCCGCCAACGAGAGATATCCCTCCTGCTCATGGAGGGACTCTCGGACAAGATGATCGCTCGGAAGTTGAGCGTGTCTGAACGCACGGTTCACTTCCACGTCGCCAACTTGCGGACGATCTTCGGAGTTAATTCAAGGCTCGAAGTTGCGGCAAGGCTATTTGCGAACGGGATTCCACCCGAGAGGGACTTACGATGCCGGAGTTAGTTGTCCTCAACGCTGGCGATTACGTTACGGACGGAAAGCGTCGCATGTTCGTTTGGGAGCAATGCGGCGATTGGAAGAATCCGGGCGTGACGCTCTACCACCCATCGACTCGCAAGAAGGTCAATGTTCCCCTTGCTGAGTTCCCTGATAAGTGGAGATTAGATGAGCGGAACCTTACATGCGCTCCTAGAATCTGTGGGGCTTACAACGAGAGGCCCAATTGAAGGACTACCCACGCCTGTCCCGCGACAAAGCCATCGCGTTCTACCAACGCAAGCTGAACGAATCCAAGTGCGAAGCCCAACGCAAGTTCTGGCAGGAGAAGCTCAACGAAGCGCAGCCCAAGACGAAGGGGCTGTTTGAGGGGGAGAAGTGACCGTCATCGGCATAGACCCCGGCCTAAAGGGAGGCATCGCCTTTGTAAGCGAAGAGGTTACGAACGCCATCCCGCTACCGATGCTTGGCAAAGATGTCGATATCCACGAGTTGAGGTCGATCCTTCTTGAGCACAAGCCGGATCTGGTGGTCATCGAGCACCAAGCCGGGCGATTCTCGACACCGTTCAGCTACGGCATGATCCTCGGGTGCTGTCTTTGCATGATGTGCAAGGTCGAAACCGTCACGCCAAACAAGTGGCAGTCGAAGATGCTCGGGAAACTTCCCAAAGGGGCCACGAAGGGCGAAGTTCTATCGTTCTGCCAGAAGTATTTCGCCGAGGTTGATTTGCGGCTTGGAGTCGAAAGGCGAAAGCCACACGACGGGATGGCCGACGCGCTTGCAATCGCTGAATACGGTCGGCGCTTCGTACTGGGGGCGGCGTGAAGGAGGGCAGGGATGGCGAGGATTGAAATGAGGAGAAGATATGTACGAGATACCGGAAGAATTGTTGCCAAGAATGCGCGAAGTCGTTCAGGGAATTCCATTCCTGACCGGGCGCGAGATACAGACGTTAATCGAGTGCTTAGCGACCACTCGGGCGGATTATCTGGTCCACGAACATTTGTGGCCGGATGCCAACGACGACCTGATTGTAACTCTGAAGCGGTGCCTAGAATCGCACCTAGAGATCGATCTGAAGGCGCCCGAGATGCTTGCCACAGACCATCTATACGGGCCGATCTAAGACAAGCGAGTACCCATTCGGAGTACCCACTCATCGCGTCCATTTCGACGGAAAAGGTGCAATATGGCGCTTAGAGGTACCCTCACTCACCGAAAAATCAGACGACTGAGTAGGGTACTCGGGTTGTACCCGTGTTATGCACTCGGTATCGTCGAAGCTCTCTGGCACGTCACCGCCGAGCAATGTCCTGACGGAGCGATTGGAGTACTCACAAATCAAGACATCGCCGACGAGATGTTTTATGAAGGCGACGCCGATGTTCTCATAAACGCGTTAATTGAATCTGGATTCCTGGATGCAGCCGAGCGATTTAGACTCGTAGTCCATGACTGGAATGTCTATTCAGATCAATCAGTTAAGCGGAAAATAGCTAGACACGGTAAGGGATTTGCCAGACGTGACGGTACATGGCTAGTCATGAATAGTCCTCCAGAGCCAGAGCCAGAGCCAGAGCCAGAGCCAGTAACCAGTAACCAGAGACAGAAGCAAGATAAAAATACAAGCGAGCATGCTCCTTCGCCGCCGCCCACTTTGAGTGCACCTACTCTGGCCGAATGCCAGGCTTACGCCATGGAAAGATTCGGGCTGAATGGCAGCTTCGCCCAGAAGTTCCACGAGGTCAACACCGAACGCGAATGGAAGGACAAAAAGGGCAAGCCCTACCAGAACTGGAAAAACCTGATGCGGATTTGGACCGAGAAGGAAGACAACTTGGCCCAGTACAAGCCTAAACCCAAGGTCGATACCTCGATGGTGCATCGATGATGGGCGTCCAAGAAGTCGAAGCCAACCATTCGCTCGAGATGGAAATGGCGCTACTCGGCAGCATGATGCTCGACCCGATGGCCTACAAACTGACCCGTGGAATGATCCGGGCAGAGTCGTTCTACCGACCGGCGCACCAGGAGATTTTCAGGGCAATCGAAGCGCTCGATAGGCAAGGTTCGACGACCGAACTGTCCATCGTCCTGCAATGGCTCAAAGACAAAAACAAGTTGGACGAGATCGGAAACGACGACTACGTTATCCAAGTCGCCGAGTACGTTCCAAGCCCTGCATCGGCCCTGCATTACGCCAAAGTGGTGGCCGACAAAGCCGAAGCCAGGGCCTACTTGCTCGCCTGCCGAAACGTGATCTCGAAGATCAACAACGGCAACGAAATCGACGAGATTCGCGCACTGGTCTCGAGCATTCCAGCTTCCGGCAATCGCACTTCGGCGTTCATCGATCTTGCCGATATCGATGCATCAGGCGATGACACCGGGGTCTCGACAGGAATCGATGGGATCGACATGGCAATCGCCACCAAGGGCTACCCAGACGGCCAGATGTCCATGATCTCGGCCTATCACAAGGCGGGCAAATCGACGTTCATGGTGCAGTCTTTCTGCCAGATGGCAGAGGCCGGTCACCGTGTGATGTACGCCACGTTTGCCGACCTGAACGCCAGGCGCCTCAAGCGGCGAATGCTCAGATGCCTTTCCGGTTGGTCCAAGATGCCAGCCGACGCCGATCTGTTTGGCGAGGACGTGAAAGGCTTTGAGAGCGCGATGTTCGCGATCGACACCGTTTGGGATGCTCAAGTCTTCGATGCAAGTAAGACCGACTCCGACACCATCGAATCGTTCCTTGGCCAACTCGAAGCCAAGCACCTCGACAAGCCGTACCGGGCGGTCTTCATCGACTATGCCCAAAAGCTTACGAGCGACAATCGTCGGGCGAGATACGGCGGCGTCGCAGAAGGTGACTGGATATCTCACGCGATCAGCAGAGCGGCAGAAAGGCTGAACCTTGCGATCATCGTCGGAAGCCAGATCACCGAGGGCGGAAAGGACGGCAAGACGATCACCAAGGGTAGCCGAAAGTGGGAAGAGGACGCCGGTCTGGTGCTTCGCATCCAACGCGAGAACCAATCGACGGCGAAGATCGTGCTCGAATACTCCCGGTTTGGCGGCATGGGGAAAGAGATCAACTGCGTCTGGGATCCCAGGACCCTGACATTCCAAGAGGTGCCCGAGTGAAACCCCAAGGACCCAAGCAAGCCCTTCGACGTTATCCCGCCAGAAATTCCGCCGCAGGAGGCAATCAAGGATGATCGACAAGAGACACCTCAAGTGGGCATATCAGGCGCTTTGCAACTATGCCAGCTACCGAATCAATGGAGCGACGAGCAAGCCTGAGAAGGTCGAGAGCGAGCCTCCACCGTGGCCCAAGGGACTGACTCCCGATATCGACGACCTGTATCTCGACATGGACGCGTGGAGCGATCTTGAATACGGCGATTACCTCTTGGTACGAACGCAGATAGCCCTTCACTGCAAGGAGAACCCGCAAGACGCTTTGATCGGAGAGTTCTTGAGCCACACCCTGTACATGCGGCAGAATCCCGAGTCATTCCGGGTGACGACGCCGTTCATGCGGGTGTCGAGAGGGCTCGGCAAAGAGGGAGCATCGGAAGCTATTCGGGCAGTGGTGCAGCTCATGAAGAGGGTTGCGGCTGCGAAATTTGAGCAAGAAATCGCATAAAACCCTTGTGTTTTATGATTCGCTAGCGTATCATTGATGTATGGAACAAATCAAAGAGATTTTCAACACAGTCATTGCAGAACAGACAGACGCGGACACAATCGCAAACCTGGAAATCTGCCGCGAGTATTTCACGAACCCAGAGTTCAAGTCAGCACTAGAGGAGTATTCATGGAATCAAACACAACCCCGATAGCCGTCGGGACTTTCACAGTAAGGCAAGCGTATCCGAACAACCCATTCGACTCAAGTCGGGTGGGTTGTGTGTTGTTTGATTGGCTGCCATCTGATCTGATCGGGGAGTCAGTCGTCGTCAGTGTGTACAAGCAGGGGTCACGGGTGCCAGGAGATACGCACATGCTGGCGAAATTCGCTAATGATGTAGACGAGGCAATCATTGCCGCGATGGAAGATAAAGACGAACATTTCTGTGTGAACTGGGGTGATCTGAATTGCGTCGATGCTTCGGTTTCATTCTACATGCCGGGGAATATCGTGGAAAATAAACCAGTGTTAACCGCGTTCATTGAAGAGGGCGAGTGCCCATTGTTTAACAGGTGGATTCGTGATCGGGTTAAAGATAAATGGCCCGATTATCACGTAGACATCAGGACGGAGTGGTAAGAAATGAACAAACAGCGAGTTATCGAAGAGCGCATGGAGCAAGGGTATTTTCGGTATGAAATGCTTAGGAGGCTGAACGTCCACCAGTTCGGAGTTATTTATGAACGAAACATCCTTCTTGGCGTTCGGTTTGACTATATGATCGACCAACTACGCGACCTGACATCGCTTGGACAGAATGATTTATTCAAGGAGTGGGAGCGAGAAATTCACTTCGCCAAGTGCCGATCCGTCGCATTGTCTGATCTTACAAGGCAGATGGATGCGGAGGGCGTGTATGATAGGCGACTAGATGATCCCACTGTCTGAAGCCTCTAAGCGTCTAGGTATATCCCCTGATTACCTGAGAGTGAAACTAAACCGCTCTCAGGTTTTCTGTCGTCAGGTTGGCGCGGTGAAGGTCTCCACGCTGTGGCTGATCGACGAGAAGAAGCTCGCCAAGTACATCGCTGCAAAATCATGAGACCTTTTCGCGGTTTTGTGCGTATAATCGTTTTAGTGGGCCACGGAGTCTTGCGTCTGAAGATAGCAAGCAGTTAGGTTCAACCACTTTCGCCTCTGCCATCGCAGGGGCTTTTCTATTTCCGCTTGAGTCCTCCCCTAGCTGGGCCGAAAGGACGGCAGCTTTTCAGTTCGACCAAAGGACTCCGCGACGATCCCAGGGCTTCCACCCGTACAGGGATCGACTACGTTTTGCCGCTATTCCGGTCCCGCCGCGCACATCCCATTCGGACGGACGAACGGAAAAACATGCGGCAACATTTCGCATCCTTCCCGCAGGAGTCGAAATGGGTAAAGACAGCAAATTGATATACACGCTGGAGCCCTTTCGATGCGCGAGTTCGTCTTAA
The DNA here is from genome assembly GCA_964531675.1 of uncultured Phycisphaeraceae bacterium. GTDB lineage: Bacteria > Planctomycetota > Phycisphaerae > Phycisphaerales > UBA1924 > CAZHFW01. Next base: position 18,177 of record CAZHFW010000029.1, read on the forward strand.
AACATGGAGTCCGAACCCCGGCTAGTCTGGGTACTACGGCTTCTCCGGGGCTCAGCGCAAGTTGAGCCCTTTATTTATCTTAGACCCGTACAAGTTTTGGGCCATCGCGAGGTCGGAAGGACGTACCCAATCGGACCCGAGCCGACTCCGGTGCTGTCGTTCGAACGGCAGGCGTTATGTGCCGGAGAACCCACCGAAACGTGCCCGAAAGATTTGCTAACTAACCTGAAACATGGCGAATCGGCACTAAGTCGAGACCCCGCAGGGGACCCGACCTCTTGGTACCACCGGGGCGGCAAGGCCGTATAGCGAGCCCTTAGTTAGCAATTTGGCGGCGAGCGAGCCTCTGCTTCGACGAGCATGCCTGCCATGACCCGCCATCCATCTTGGATCACCTCCAAGGCCACCTACCTGTGCCCGTGGTTGCGCAAACCAACCCGCTAGTCCAAACGGGCATCACAGCTTAGCCAACGAGCTAGGGAAGCATAAGAAACCTCTAGGCCCGGTAGTCAGACACCTGCCGGGCCCCTTTTTACGCCATGCCGAAGAACGATTTCCCATTTGAGACGCTCCCGATCGAGCCGCAGGATATCCCTGCCCTCACGGGCAAGATGAAGGACTGCAAGTACCTTCTTGGCGCGAAAGCTCCATTTCTGGACGTGCAGCTCGCCGACGTGAAGGAGATCGACTGCTCAGGCTTTACCAGGCTCATCGTGCACAAGGCCTGCAAGGAAGTCATTCCAGACGGTTCAGCAAAGCAGCTCGAATGGCTGGTTCAGAACCACTTCAAAGAATCCACGGTCGAAAACGGCTTACTGAAAGACGGCATCCTGAGAATCTTCGTGCTCCCACAGCAGCCGGGCAAGGGCGTCGGCCGTCACGTGGGTTTCATCTTGAATGGACGAACCTATGAGTCCTACGGTGGCCACGGCCCCGGCTCCAGGCCATGGACGGGCAAAGGCTACCAAAGCAAATGCCGCGTTTTCGTTTTGAGTGTTCCTTAGATCTTTGTTTGCACCAAGGGTGCCACATGAAACAATGCTCAGCCTATTCCTTGCAGCCGTCACGGTCCCTGACTCCTACATGGAGAAGGCGACCTTTCTCGTCATTGGCTACGTCATGGCCGCCATCGGCTGGGGCTTTCGCGTGGAGATGAAGCTCGCCGCGCTTGCCAGGGAGGATCAGAACCTCAAGAGCGCGGTGATGGAGATCAAGTCCGACACAAAGGAAGTCAAGGACAAGGCTAACGCCACGCATGAGGCCGTGATCCGCATCGAGACGATGCTCTCGGGGAAGGAGCGACAGTGAACCTCAACACCGCTTTGATCGGAGCCGGAACCGGCTTCGCCACCGCTTTCGTGATCGACCTCCAGAAATGGGCCAAGTCGAAACGCAAATTCAATTGGATGCTGGCGTCCCGCAGATGGATCGCCGGAACCGCAACCGGGCTTCTCGCCGCTCTAGGCGTGAGCCAATCAGGAGTTCAGCTTTGAAGAAACTAATCTTACTTCTCTCCCTTCTCGTAATCTCGTGCATTTCAAGCGCACAGGACAAGCCGTGGAGCCTTGGCGCCTTCTACCAGTTTCACGACAAAAGTACATCCGTCGTCGCATTCAAGCAGTTCGACACTCTGCCCAACGTTCTGGGCATCTCATGGCTCGATGTGGATCTCAGCGCGTTCGCCGGAACGGGAGAGAGTTCAACGCCAGTGGGAGGCTCTGCCACCTTGCCTCTTAGAATTGCCGACCGTCTCACCCTCAGTATCGGAGTGGGAGTCTCAAAGAACATCAATTCCTTGGACAGCTTCTTCAAAGACTTCCGAGATTTCCGCCTTGGTTTGGCGGCCTCCTTAACCTATCAAGTGAAGTTCTGACATGAACGCCGCAACGTGGGTCGGAGTCGTGGCGATCGCGTTCGTCCTCGCCTTCGACCTTGTTGCATGGCGCCGACGACGTATGGATGAGCGCATGAGGGCTGAGGAAGCCAAAGAGAGGTACTGGCGCATGACACGAGAAAAGATGATCGAGAAGATCAAAGCCAACTGGCACAAAGCGCAGCCGCACGACGCCGGAAGCGGCGAGATCGTCTCGGCAGAATTCGCCGTCGACAACCCGAACAAAGTCGTTTTCATTCCAGCCACCGACCCTGCCAAGATCGAGCGATTCGAGGACGAGTACATCACGAACGTCGTCAAGCTAGCGAGGCGATTCCGCGATTCAGGCTGGAGCCAGGTGGAAGGGTTCGAACTCACCGTCTTTGCGGTCAATGGCGGATGCTCTGCATGAGAAAGACTGCCGAGTTATTACCGTCTTACAAAAGCGTCAGCATCGACGAGTTGATTCCGTATGCTCGAAACGCTAGGACCCACAGCGCCGAGCAAATAGCCCAAATCGCGGCGTCGATCAAAGAATTCGGCTTCATAAACCCGGTCATCATCGATGGCGACAAGGGCATCGTCGCCGGCCACGGTCGCGTTCTAGCTGCCCAAAAGCTCGGGCGAGCCGAAGTTCCCTGCATCGAGGTGTCGTGGCTCACAGACGCGCAACGCAAGGCCTATATCCTCGCCGACAACAAGCTCGCGCTAAACGCTGGCTGGGATGACGATCTATTGAGAATCGAAATCGAAGACCTTCAAGAGTTGGGATTCGATTTGGCGCTGACGGGCTTTGGGCAGATCGAAATTATCGAGCTACTTGCAGATAAGTCGGAAGGCCTTACAGATCCAGACGAAACCCCAGCACTCGAGGAAAAGGCAGTCTCCGAGCTTGGCGATACATGGATGCTGGGCAATCATAGGCTTACTTGCGGAGACAGCACGGATGCCGCAACGGTTGAGCAGGCCCTGGCTGGCGTGAAGCCACACTTGATGGTGACGGACCCTCCGTATGGCGTGGAATATGATGCCGGATGGCGATTGCGGGCTGGCATTAATAAAGCGCACCAGGTGAGGGCTGAAGGGAAAGTTGAAAACGACGACCGGGCTGATTGGCGAGAGGTATGGTCACTCTTTCCAGGAGAAGTAGCCTACGTATGGCACGCACCTGGGCCGCTGTCGGCCCAGGTGCTTAGCTCATTGCACGCAGCTGGGTTCGAGTGCAGGATGCAAGTTATCTGGATGAAGCCTTCGCTGGTAATTGGTAGAGGGCACTATCACATGCAGCATGAGCCTTGCTGGTATGCCGTGCGCAAAGGCAAAACGGCGCATTGGTGCGGCGACAGAAAGCAGTCAACTGTATGGCAAATCCCAAATATGCACCGAACGCAAGGGAATGTGGACGATGGAAAAACAGGCCACTCAACCCAGAAACCCGTCGAGTGCATGAAGCGCCCGATTGAAAACAACTCCAGCCCAGGCCAAGCAGTTTATGAGCCGTTCAGCGGTTCAGGCACAACGATCATCGCAGCAGAGATGACTGGCAGGATTTGCTTTGCAATCGAGCTAAACCCAGCTTACGTGGACATGGCGATTCGCAGGTGGCAGAACTTCACTGGCAAGCAAGCCACCAGGATTCGCGACGGCATTACATTTGACGAGGCAGCTAATGGCGCGACCAGAACACCAGCCTGATGCAAAGACAAGAGCGACCGTCGATGCAATGACAGCCTATGGCGCGACGGCAGAAGACATCGCTCTATTGATCGGAATCACTGCCAAGACGCTCCGTAAGCATTACCGAACGGAACTCGACACAGGGAAGATCAAAGCCAATGCCAAGGTCGCAGAGTCGCTATTCAAGCAGGCAACAAAAGCAGAGCCAAGCGTTCCAGCAGCGATCTTCTGGCTGAAGGCGCAAGCAGGATGGCGCGAGACAACCAATGTCCAGCACTCAGGCAAGATTGAGGGAAGTGCTTCCGAAGAAGAGCGAGCTGCTCGAGTTGTGGGAATACTTGACGCCGCAAGAGAGAGACGATCTCGAGACAATAGCTCTAACTCTTAAAGAAGCAAGCGATGAGTTAGAATCGCAAGCCGACTCGCGTTCACTTCTGGGGTGGTTGAAAGACACGTTCCCAGGATATGTTTACAAGCCGTTCGCAGATAGACACATCAGGCTCTGGGATTGGCTGGAATCGCTTGTCCCTGGCGTCAAACCTGCACCAAGAGTAGAACCCTGGCCTAGAGGCGGCGCTAAGTCGACCACGGGCGAGATGGGAGTCTGCCGTGTCGGTTACAAGGGAACCCGCAAGTTCTGCCTTTATGTCTCCAACACCCAGGAGCAAGCAGACCTTCACGTTCAGAACATCGCCGATCTCTTCGAGAAGCTGGGGATTGATAGGGCGCTGAACAAGTACGGCCACTCAAAGGGCTGGCGTCGAAACTTACTCAGGGTTGCGAACGGATTCAACGTTCAGTCATTGGGACTCGACACTGCAAGCCGCGGCATCAAGATCGAAGAGTTCAGGCCTGATCTGATCATCTTTGACGACATCGACTCGCAGGACGACAGCCCGAAGACGGTAGACAAGAAGCTCGCTGCAATCAAGTCGGCGATCATTCCGGCAGGATCGAGCGATTGCGCGGTTCTGTTTCTGCAAAACCTGATCCACGAAGACGGCATCGTCGCTCAACTCTGCGACGACCGGGCAGACTTTCTCCTGGACCGTGAGATCCCAGAGATATCGGTCGCCGTCGAGAATCTCGAAGTCGAAGCAGTCGATCGTGGCGATGGCCGCAAAGTCTGGAAGATCGTAGGCGGAACCCCAACGTGGGAAGGGCAGGACTTAGAGGTTTGCGAGCGGCAAATCAACGAATGGGGACTGAAAACCTTTCTGCGAGAGGCTCAGCACGAAGTCGCCCAGGCGGACGGGTACTTCTTCGATTACAAGCGGTTCGAGATTATCGACGAGCTGCCAGAAGATCAAGAACTGCGGTTCTCGTTGGCTTTCGATCTTGCGGGCACCGAAGGCGGTGGCGACTACACCTGCTGGGTTCTGATGGCGCAGGGAAAGAACGGTGTCATCTATGTGGTCGACGTCTTTCGAAAGCAGATAGGAAGCGATAAGGTTCGGGCTGAGATTCACACTAAGACCGCGCTCTTTGCAAATCAGTACCCGAAACAGCACGTTCACCTTCCGCAAGATCCAGGGCAGGCGGGCAAGGACCAAGCCGATCAATTCCGGTCGATGCTTGCTCCATATAAAGACCGCATCAGGTTGAAGGTTGAACCCTGCAATGGCTCTAAAGCGACACGTGCGGCAGGCTATGCGGAGTCTGTCAACGCGGGCAACGTAAAGCTACTCAAAAGCGACTGGAACCACGAATTCATCCAAGAGCACCGCAAATTCCGCGAAGACGAAGAGCACGAGTACGACGATCAGGTGGACGCCGCAGCCGACGCCTTTAACGAGCTTGCGATCAAGCCTCGCCAGATTGAACTCACGATTTACTAATGAGCCACCTCGATTTATTCGGCTACGTGATGATGATCGCCTTGGCGCTCTTCGCGGCTTTCCTGCTTGGCCTGGTCGGATGGGTGGCGTTCTGCATCGTTCGCGGCTGGCTCTCAGAGGATTCTAAATGAGGATTCAACAACTCGCCCGTCGTGGCTTCAAGTCGGTCTCTCGCGGCTACGGGGGCACGCTGAGCAGTTCCTGGCGTGGAACCCAGAACCTGAGCGGTGGCCGAGATTGGAACCGCGAGGCAGGTCTTCGCTACGACAACTCGGTGGTTTATGCGGCGATCATGTACGCCTGTGCGGCGATGTCCGAAGTGGACATCTACGTGCGAAGGCCGAAAGGCGACGGCACATTTGAGGAGATACCGGATCACCCGATCACCGAGTTACTGAAAAACCCTAACCCGTGGTACGACGGCACGACGCTCATGTCTGGCTGGATCATCAGCGAACTGGCTGGCCCTGGGTCGTCCTACACGTACAAGCACCGATCGGGAGCGGGCAAGCTGATAGGGCTTGAATACCTGCCTCACTTCTCGGTTGCTCCATTTTGGTCTCCGAACTCGGGCAATTTCATCGACTATTACCGGCTCAGCGTCTCAGGCGGCTACATGCAGGTCGATCCGAGCGAGATGCTTCAGCAACGCTTTGGGCCGATCAACCCTCTGAAGCCTCAGGAGTCGCTTGGCCCGATCGCAGCGGCGATCCAAGAGGTAGTCACAGACAAGCAAGCGGCGAACTTCGTTCTCACCGTTCTTGCCAATACCGGCGTCACTCCTCACCTGATCAGCCCGGCGCTGAAGGATGGCGACGGTAACGAGATCATTTTTGGTCCCGATCAAGTCGAACAGATCAACCGGGCATTCTCGGAGAAGATCACTGGCGACAATCGAGGGCGGCCGCTGATCATGCCACTGCCGATCAAGGTGGACTCGATCAGTTCGTCACCGGCAGACATGAATCTGGAGGGTATCCGCAACGTAAGCGAGGAGCGCATATGCGCCGTGCTTCGAATACCGCCACTGGTGCTCAATCTCGGCACAGGTCTCGAGAACACCAACAATCGGGCGAGCGCGAACTCTGCAGCCACTGCCGCGGCTCGGGACTTCGTGAAGCCTTACATGCGCAAGAAGGCGGCGCAACTCACTCGTGATCTCATCCCAGAGCTAGGCATGCCTGGTGAAGAGGTTGTCTTCCGAATCGAGGCTATCGAAGCCCTTCAAGACGACAAAACCGAACTGGCCAAAAGGTACGCGATCGCATGTGGCGGTCCATGGATGACACCGAACGAAATCCGACAGAAGGAAGGCGAGGAGCCTATCGAAGGCGGCGACGATCTTCGTAAAGGCGAGCAGTCGAACCAAGCCGAGACGAACGGCAAGAGCACCCAAGGAAATGACACCAACGAACAATCTGACAATTGATGTCCTCCACCATTGCCCTCATTGGGCGATCGAGGAGGCGGCAGCGCGTCAAATCTGGAGGATTCTCCAGAGCACCGACGCGACGGCGCATCGTGCTGAGTTCCAGGCTGCCAGAGGCCAAGGGTACTCGGAGGCCGATCCCTACGAAGTCCGAAACGGCGTCGCGGTGATTCCCATCAGTGGGCCAATGACCAAGCAACCGACGTCGTTCAGCGGCGGATGCTCCACCGTGATGACGAGAAGGGCGATTCGCCAGGCGGTCAGCGATGAGGACGTCAAGGCCATCGTGCTTGCGATCGACTCGCCAGGCGGCTCGGTAGCGGGTACTGGCGATCTTGCCGCCGACGTTCTTGCCGCCACAAAGTCCAAGCCATGCTATGCGTTCGTCGAGGACTCGTGCTGCTCCGCCGCTTACTGGGTGGCGAGCCAATGCACGAAGATCTTTGCCAACGCGACGGCAATCGTCGGATCGATCGGAACCTACATGGTGCTGGACGATCAATCCAGGCGGTACGAGAACGCTGGCATCAACGTCCATGTGATCAGCACCGGCAAGTACAAGGGCGCGGGCGTGGAAGGCGCGAAGATCACCGACGAGCAGCTCGCCGAGTATCAGCGCACGGTGAACGATCTGAACTCGCATTTTCTTGCCGCAGTCGCATCCGGCCGGCGTATGAAGCGATCGGCAGTCGAAGCGGTCGCAGACGGGCGCGTCCACGTCGGGCAAGAGGCTATGAACCTTGGCCTGATCGATGGGCTATCGAGCTTCGACGATCTGATCATCAGTTTGGCAAGGGGCGGCAAGAGGCCCTGCGCCATCAAATCCGATTTCGCTACAGAGACGGAGCCGCTTATCGGTTCGACTTTGGAGCAAGCCCTCGATTCGGCGCTTATCGCCGTGGAAGGGATCGCCGAGCGACTTGCCGAGGTGAAAGACCTTCGTGAATCGCAAGGCCGCTGCTTCAGCCCTGAGCGGTTGCAGCAGGCGCAGGGCCTGAGCGAACGGCTTACCCAAGTTGTAAGCGAGTGCGCGGCTCTTAGTTCCGAAACCCGACAGGTCGACGATCTCATGGCTCGGTTATCCGAGTCCATCGAGCTTGCCGAGCTGTCCATGGCAACCAATTGAAAGACGAGGGAAAAATGAACCCAACTGTAAAGCGACTGCACGATGAGATGCAGTCCCTCATCAATGAGGCCAAGTCGATCCAGGCGAAGGAGTCCAAGGATTCCCGAGACGTGGAGCGAGCCGAGGCCATTCCAGGCGAAATCGCGGCTATTCAGCAGCAGATCGCAAACGAGCAGAACCTGTCCAAGGCAATCGCAGAGGCGGATACGTTCCTGAACGGCATGGGCAAGATGCAATCCATCGCATCGAGCGCAATCGTCGACAAGGACGAATCCTTCAAAGCAATCGCCAACTCCCGCCATACGGCTCGGCATCTGATGTCGGTCGGCATGGCCTCCGAAGATGCCAAGAAGCTCGGCTACCGCATGGGCATGTTCGTTCGAGCGGCAATGGGCAAGGCTGATGGCCTTCGATTCTGCCGCGACAACGGAATCCCTCTTGCCGGCCACACGGAAGGCATCAACGAAGAGGGTGGATTCCTGGTGCTCCCAGAATTCGAGCAGGCGCTCATTCTCCTTCGTGAGAAGTACGGCGTCTTTCGCTCGAATGCTCGGTACACCCCAATGGGATCCGAGACTCACAGCCGGTTGCGACAGACGCAAGGGCTGACTGCCTACTTCGTGGATGAAGAGGACTCGATCACCGAATCCAAGATGAAGTGGGACCGTGTGACCCTCACCGCTAAGAAGGTCGCCATTTTGGCGAAGTACAGCGGGGAGCTTGGCCAGGACGGGGTCATCAACCTTGGCGACACGTTTGCCGGGGAAGCGGCCTACGCTTTTGCCAAGAAGGAGGACGAGTGCGGCTTCATCGGAGACGGCACGTCCACCTACGGGCGCATGGTCGGCGTCACCCAGCGGCTCTACGATGTCTTCACCACTGCCGGTGGTACGGGCCTCGTGCTTGGCGCAGGAAACGCTTACAGCGAGTTGACGATCGCCAACTTCTACTCGGTGGCGGCGGCGCTTCCACTGTACGCAGAAGCCAATGCCAAGTGGTATTGCTCCAAGGCGTTCTTCGAGGGCGTCATGAAGCCACTCGCTTTGGCGGCTGGCGGCGTTCCTGCCGCTGAGATCATCAACGGGGTAGCGCGTCGATTCCTTGGATTCGATGTCGAGCTTGCCCAGTCGATGCCGACGACTGCCGCGAACTCTCAGGTTCCGGTCGTCTTTGGCGATCTGGGACTCGCCGCTGAGTTCGGGGACCGCATGCAGACGAGCATCGCGGCTTCCGAGCACATCGAGTTCAACAAGGACATCACCCAGGTTCGAGCGATCCAGCGATTCGACATCAACGTCCACGACGTTGGAGCGACTGGCACTGCCGGTCCGGTCGTTGGCCTCATCATGGCGGCTTCGTAAGACCGGAGGGTCTGACTTGAAATCTTGGCCCGGATAGGTTCCGGGCCTTCGAGGAGAATCACGTGATCACTGCACTAGATCAGAAGATCATCGCCATCACCCCTCCGGGCGCGATCGTAGACAACGCTTCGTTGACTACGGCATCGATCGACACGAAGGGTTACGACTGGTGCGATATCTACTTGCTCATTGGAGCGACGGACATCGCCATGGCGGCTCTCAAGCTGCAAGAGTCGGACACGGACGGCAGCTACGCCGACATCACCGGGGCCACCTTCAACGGTGGAACCATGAGCGACGGCAACACGGCCGCCCTTCCTGCCGCCTCAGGCGCGACGGGAGACAACACGTTCCACGCCTTCCGGGTCAACCTCAAGGGCCGCAAGCGGTACCTCGATCTGGTTGCCACCGGTGGCGACGGAGCTGCTGGCGCGTACTTCGTCGCCATTGCAGTTCTCAGCCGGGCGAAGCAGGTCCCTGCAACCATGTCCACTCGCGGCTTGGCCCAGGAAATCTTCGTCTAGCCATGGCACGGCTGAAATTGCTTCAGCCGCATAACGGACTCCCTGCCGGTTCCACAATCGAGGTTCCGGCAGTGGAGGCTTCCCAGCTTGCTCTTATGCGCATCGGCGTCCTGCTGAGCGCACTGGAGCCTGCAGCGGCAATCACCGAACCGACACCGGAGTCAGAAACGGCTCCCGAACCTAAGCCAAGGGCCACAAAGCCTAAGGCGACTTCCAAGAAGAAGTAATGAACTACACTGCCTACCCGGATGGCAACGATGTCATCGAACTGCTGAAATCGGCGGAGATCGATGCTTGCGGAATGGACCTGTCGGTCTATGCGGACGATGCCGTTGCTATCTGGGAGCAGGAGACCGGTTACAAGCCGTTCTTCCAGACTTCCGAGGCCGACGTCGACTTCTACTTCGATCCCCCAGGACCTAACCGAAGGCATGAGACCAGAGGCGGCGCGAAGCTGCTTGAGCTTGCCAGAGGATTCGTCTCCATCGCATCCGTAACCGTTGGGATTACCCCGGACGATGCAGTCGGAGAAGAACTCACCGCAGGGGACGATTACCGACTTTTGCCATACAACGCGGTTGCCGATTCCGTTCCTTACACCGCGATCGAATTCACCGTCAATCGCTGGGGCCCGCCCAGGAGCATCAAAGTCTCGGGTCTGCCGGGCTACTGCGCCACGGAGATCCCAGCGGACGCATGGAACGCCATCCGAAAGCTGGCGGCGAGCTTGGCGTCGACTGCGATCAAGGAGGGACTCAGCCAAGGCATGATCGAGTTCTCCGAAGACGACGTGAAAGAGCGGTACTCCATCGAGCTGATCGCCAAGTTTGGTTCCACGTGGAACAATGAGGCGCGTCGGGTTATGCGACGGTACACCCTGATGACGAGGTATTGATGAAGCCTACTGGCGTCAATAAGCTACAAGTTAGATGGTTTTTGCTGACGCCAGTAGAAACTCAGAGAATTTACCGGCTCCGGTAAAATCTCAATTCTTGAGGCCCACCAGGGGTAAGAACAATTGTCTTACCCTTTTCAACTTTGAAGTTAAAAACCTATGGAACCTACGGCGAACGACCTCTATCTCTCGTGCCTTGGCATCATGCAGGCCAAGCGATACGCCGAGGCGATTCCAGCCCTTCAAGAATTCCTGCAATACGATCCGTCTCATGCAGACGCTAGATTCAACTTAGGAGTAGCTCTCGCTCACACGAAAGACATGGTAGGAGCTAGGGCCGAACTATCAAAGGGGCTGGCATTCAAGCCTCACAACCCAGATATCCTCACCGTTCTGGGGGGCATTCTGATCCAGCAGGGCGAATATCAGCAGGCGCTCAAGTGCTTGGACAAGGCCCTGGCAGTAGCTCCAGATAAGCCGTCTGCCAGATGGAACAGGGCGTCGGCCAATCTCACTCTCGGCAACTGGGAACAGGGCTGGAAGGACTACGAATTCGGGATCGTCAACTGTATGCGACCCGTGAGGACGCTTCTGCCGAAGTGGGACGGGAAGCCAAGCATCGGGCAGCATGTTCTCGTTTACTCCGAGCAAGGATTTGGAGACACGATCTGGGCAAGCAAGATGCTTCCCATGCTCCAAAAGATGGGAGTGAGTTTTACGCTCGAAGTGCAAGAGCCGCTTGTGTCGCTCATGCAGGCGAGCGGTTACCCGGTAGTCGCTCAACCTACTGATAATTCGATGGCAGTGGAAGCAGACTGTGCCATCAGCCTCATGAGCCTTCCGCGAGTGCTGGGATTGCGCAGCGACGGGGACGTTCCCAATGAACCGTACTTGAAAGCCGATCAAGCCTTGGTCTCCACTTACAAGGAGGCATTGCCAAAAGACAGGCGAGTCGGGATCGCATGGCAGGGACGGGCATCGCACGACAACGACGCATTCAGGTCCATCAAGCCTGAGGAGCTATCGCCACTCGCTGGAATTCGGTTCTTAGGGCTCCAGAAGGGATCTGAGAATTACGCACGGTTGCCGCATGGCATGGACGTGCTCGACTTCGGAGACTGCCTAGCCGACTTCTCGGTAACCGCTGCGATCATCGAGAATTTGGACCTGGTTGTGACCGTGGATACCGCGGTCGCCCATCTTGCGGGAGCATTGAATAAGCCGACGATTCTCATGCTTCCGAAGTACATCGACTTTCGTTGGCGCGATTACACCGATTCATGCCCCTGGTATCCATCGATCCGCATCGTCCGGCAGAAAGAGCAAGGAGACTGGTCGACGGTGCTCGATCGAGTGGCATTTGAACTATACGGGCACCGTGAGGAGATTTATGGCACGACCATTCACTAAAGAGCTTTTCGAAGGCTCTCAGTTGACATTCAACGGCGAGATAGGCGATTGGTTCTTAGTCAAAACGGCGATATCGCTTGAGGCAAAAACGGAGACCGTTCTTCATGCCAGCGTGAGGGCTGATACGACGCTCCCAACTGGCAGGCGAAAGGTGTTCACGGAACTGCAAGTGATCCCCTCTCGCAAGGGAAATACGATTTCCGTGGGGCCATGCAGCGTGGCTATCCAAAAGCAAGGCGAAACGACCACTCACGAAGGCCACATTCAATACGCCGAAGAGATGGACGGTTGGTTCGTGATCGAGTTGGAGTTCTGGATCGATGGCTCTTAATCGCAGGCAAAGGCATCTGTACGTCCACGTCTTTCAGACTTACCGAAAGACAAGGGCGGTAAACGGGGACTGGCTTTGGGCGGTCAATATCGAGAAGCTCCCAGGCTATCTCTTTGCGACCACCAATGCAGACGCTCCGATGGTGGCTGGCCTCCAAAAGAAGGACTTGTCGATCAGTGAAGACAAGATCCACTTCGACGCGACCCAGGACGTGAGAGGGCAGGACCTGATTCTCAACATCACTCCAGGCCACTCCGACAACGGAACCTGGTACGAGATTCTTGGCGAGCCGCGAATCCGCGAGGCAACGAGAACCCGAAATACGAACGTCGGCATGGTGTACATCAATAAGACATCCAAGCCGCCACTGACCACCGACTAAGCTCATGGCAGACTTCTATCCGGCATTCGCCGCCGAGCTCAAGGCGGTTGTTCTCACGCAAGCGGGCGTCGATGCCGACCACTACTTCACGTCGCTCCAGGCGTTGCAGCAGAACATCGTCCAAGAGCTATCGCTATCTGAAGGCGGGGACGCTGAGGCGCTCACCGCTCCATACGTGGTGGTGGAAATTGGAAGACTGACCCATGATCACGATTACGGACTCACGATGAGGGCCAAACGGGCGCCGGTGAGGATTTGGTACATCGATCAGATTCGAAGCCGCACGGGGCAAGACAATCAGGAATACGTCCACAGCAAGGCCTACGACATCGGGCACTTCATCGATGAGGCCGACCCGAACGTCACCTCAGGCGTTACCACCTTCCAAGTCATCGATGAGACGTGCGAGATCGACAGCAGCGCCATGAACGATGCCAATGCCGCATTCCTGGAGGCGAACGTCAAACTGATCGCTGCATGCGTCTCTTGGTCCATTGGGCTACTTGTCGGCGCGGATAGCTAAGATGGCCAAAGGTTCACTTGAATCCGCCATTCGTGGCATTAAGCGCGATGCCGAGCGCATGGCCAAGCTGATCGAGGCGGCAGAGCGAAGAAGCGCGGATACTGGCGTCAAGATCGCCAAGGACTTCAGCTCTGGGCGCAAGTCGTCAGCTCAACTCAGGAGAGAAGGGCATCCGTTCGCCACTCGCCACGGGTCGCCGCAAGATCCACCTGAGGTCATCAATACACAGCGGGGTGATTTCAAAGCCGCATGGAAGACGCTGGCGAAAGTCGTGAAGGGCCAATCCGTTCCGGTCGTCTCCAACAAGTCCCGAGTGAGCGACTTTCTGAAGAAGGGAACCTCGAAGATGTTTGCCCGCCCAATCGATGAGGCGGTCGGCAAGACGCTGGAGCCAATCCGCATGGAGAACCTCAAGCGCGAACTCTCAAAACTGGAGAAATAGATGGCGAAGAAACGCTACTTAGAAACCCGAACACTTCCGCCTGCTGGCTTTGGTGGCGTTCGCCAAAGTCAGTCTCGGGTGGTCGAACTCGACACCACGGAACCCGCTCCCGAAGGCGCGGTCGAAACCAACGAACCGGTCCGAGATTGGACCGACAATCCAATCGGAGGAGATAACTAATGGCATCCATTCCTGGCTGGCTCAAAGGCAGGCACCTGACGGCGGTTACCGTCATCGGCTACACGGAAGGGGCTGATAATATCCTCACCGCAGCGGCCACTTCGTCACTTTCGGGAGTCGTGGACTACATTCGGTTCAACAGCGACCCTCAGCACGAGATGATCCAGTCGGTCGATGGTACGGTCGCTAACTACGAAATCACGTTAGAGGATTACGAGATCGTGATTGGCGAAATCCTTCGCAAGAAGATCACTTCGCCTTCCGTGGTCTCTCTCCTGCCGACGCTCATGGCTACTTACGACCGGTTCAAGGTCAGCTTCACAAGGGGCTCTCAGTCCTACGAGATGTGGGCTACCAGAGGCCGATTCGGAGACGGAGTGTCGAGCTTTGGCAAGAACGTCGCCGAGGCTAGTTTCAGGCCGTTCGACACGGATGGAACCACTCCAACCGTCACCTTCACCGCTTAGCGCATGAAACTCAACCCTGTATTTCTCAAGAGGCCGTCAAGGCCCGCTCTTCGATACGCATTCACCGACGAGTCCAACCCTGGGCAAGAATGGGTGATGTGGCTTCGCCGGCTCGATCCCCTAGAGGAACAAGCGGCAGGGCAAAGCGCCGAAGAGCATGTCCGCAAGTACATCACTGGCGGATGGGTCGATGAGGGGCGCGGGTACGTCAAAGACCCGTGCCCGCTTAGCGCAGTCGATGGGGAGCCGCTCGTTCTCAGCGAGAAGGCTTTCCATCTGGCTTGCCGAATGGAGGCCGCACAGTCTCCGCAAGACGGCGAAGAGAAGTACACGGCCATCGAGATACTGAGCCTTGCTCCATGCCTTCCCGAAGCGTGGGATCAGTTCAGGGCCGCGTTCTACTTGATCCAAGGTGGCGAAGACCCAAAAGGAGTCTGGACGGCGTTTATGGAGCAGCCGTCCGACTCGGACTCCAATACGGAATCGGACACGTCGCCGTAATCGCCCACCAAGTCTCACACGCGCAGTATCAGTCCGAATGTCTTCGCAGGCTCTGCTCTGCGATCGATCAGGACCCAGGACCACCGCCCGAGCCGTTAGGTTCAGGCTGGATGGACGATCTTTTCGAGCTTCGGGAAATGGAAGAGGATGAGTTTGACGACGCTCTCGTCGAAGACTCCGAAGATTCCGCACTTGAATTCGTGTTCTAACCATGGCTTACGAAATCGCACTGGAAATGCCGGGACTGGAGAAGGCTCTCTCTGGCTTCGACAAGGTAGCCGAGAAACTGGAGGTCATCCGGGATCAGATCAAGGGGGCAGGGCAGGACGCTAGCTCCATCGGCCGTGGCGTTGGTGGACGCGCAGGAGGAGGCGGAGGCGGCATCCTTGGCGGAGGCGGTGGTAAGAGTTGGTCGGATTCATGGGCCAGGCTCGACAACCTACAGCTGCAAAGACGGCTTGCCGAGATGGACGGCTATGCCCCGGACGATCTTAAAGGGCTCGACGTCTCGATCCTCAGGGCCAAGCGCAATGTTTCACGTGATCAGAAGCTCCTAGAGACCGGTGGCGAGAAGACCCAGGCCGAGAAGCTGATGGACGCGGTAATGACTTCCAGGCTCGGGTTCTCCGGTGGAAAGATGCAGGTGATGCCGCTTGTGAACAAGCTGGCGTCTGCCGGGCTGATCGATCCTCAGAAAATCATTGCCGAAGTGGAAAGGTTCGCCAACATCGGGGCGATGGTCCCGATGATCACCAAGCTTGCTATTCCCGCTGCTATAGCGGCCGCTGGCGTGGTTGCAGGCGGGCAACTGGTTGAGAATGCGGCATCGAGCATGAGGGCCGGTTCTGGAGCCTACTGGACCGCAGGGGGCAATTCAGCGCAAACCGGGCAGGTCGCCGCGCTTGGAGGCTTCATCGGTCTCACTGCCCAACAAGCGGCAGAGAAGGCGGTCGAATTCGGAGAGAGGCTGCGTGGAGGAGGCTATGGCGCGGCTTACATGCGATCCAAGGGCATCATGGATCAGGGGGTCTACACGGTCAACAAGGCCACGAACTACCTGAAAGCCATCGATGAGATTCGCAACATCAAGAACGACGTCGACGCAATCCGTGTTGCCAGAGACCTTGGAATGACTTCCGAGCTTCAGTATCGGGACTTATCCAGCAGTACCTACAACCG
The DNA here is from genome assembly GCA_964531675.1 of uncultured Phycisphaeraceae bacterium. Lineage (GTDB taxonomy): Bacteria > Planctomycetota > Phycisphaerae > Phycisphaerales > UBA1924 > CAZHFW01. The sequence goes on from CAZHFW010000029.1 coordinate 34,315, forward strand.
GTTGAAGCGAAGCATGGGAGACTACGGATCGCCCGAAGAGCGCAGACAGGAAGCTGAGTACCGCGCCAACAAAGAAATCTTTGGAAACTTTTGGAATCAGTTCGTAAGAGAGGCTGGCGGCAAGTTCATGGGCGGCGTTAACGCTGTCATGTCTGGCGACATGCTCAAAACTCCTGGCTCGCCACAATGGATGTCCGCAATGGTCAACATGGCGAATATGGCTGGGTTAGTTGGCCCAATGCCGATCAACCTAAAGAACCCTTACGACAAAGCAGGCGGAGACCCAATCAAGGAGAACACTCAGGCGCTAAAGGATCTCGGGCGCGTCATGAAGGATCAAGCCGAGCAAATGGGCGGAGGCCCTCGATCCCGTGGGGCGCTACCTGCGGCTCAGCGGTACATGCAATTAGAGAACTCGATGCAATCTCAGGCGCTCCAACTTGGAGCATTTCACATATAATGATGGTATTCGAGTCATCAAACCAGAGAAGATCATCGTGCTTCCGACAAGGGCCGATGCCGCGCCGGAAGATCAGCGGTTAGCAACTAACTGCCCAAAATGCGGAAAGCTTTACGCTCCGTGGATCGGCGCATGCCTTCACTGCATGACGGACTTTAGGAAGCGATCCTGGTGGCAAAAGTTCCTGGGCCTCTGACTATGGCTTCGCCGGGACATGTGTCCATTCCATTTGGCTTCGCTCGATAGCGGTTGGGGGACGAAGAAGGACTGTACCCATGTTTGTCCTGCGGTCAACGCCATACCACTTTTCAACCCTAGGGTCCTTTATTTTTGATTCGGTCTCGAAGTACGAGTCACGCGCTTTGTTTCGGAGTTCCTGAGCCTCTATCCTTCGCTCAAACTCATCACTCAAGGTTCGTGCAGCAGCCCAATCGCGACCAAAAAACAACCAAAGCACAAAGATTGTAATCCCGACAGAGGCAGCAATGGTTGCCCATACTGGAAATCCTCGACTCCGATAAGCATCGGCAGCTGGCGCCCATGACGTGTCCATCGGGTCTTGCTTCATAGCCGCATTATAACAAAGGTTTTCTATGGCAGTTACTCCAGGACGCGAGACGGTCGTTACTTTCGACACACCAACGATCGACAATATTCAAGAGCCCGCATATCTGCACGAGTTGAGTTTCGAGCAGATCAGCAAAGACGAGAAGCTCAACAGCCATATGACCTATGTGCCTGGCGTCGGCTGGCAGATTGCGTCTTATAACTCGATTGCATCCTTCCTTCATGAAGGAGAAGAAGCTGATCCAGGCGTCGAGGCGCTAAACCTGCCTACCGGGTTCTCGACGTTCGCTATTTTTAAGCGGCCAGACGATCTTGCAAGCGTCGGAGTGGGGAGCCTGAAGGCATCTGGAGACCAATTCAACCAGAAGCGAGTGGCCGATGATGACAACTGGAACGATGCCGCCTACCGTCACTCGGCAGACCAATCGTCTTATGCCTCCCCGGACACGACGACCGACTACATTGCAATGGACCGCGTGGGAATCACCACGACGAACCACCTGCCAAACGAGAAGATCGTCTTTCGGTTCTTCATTCCTGGATTTAATGGCCAGGCAAAGCAGACCCTGATCTCGATCTTTTTCTCAGGGCTCGCCACCAGGACGTTCAGCGAGTACCAAACCGAAGGGGCGGCATCCGGCAAGGGCCAATACTGCCTCAAGATGTACGGCGACGGGCAAGCCAAGCTCTGGGAAAGGCTGACCGACGAGACATGGAGAGTTCGGCATACGCTGCGGTGGACTCAGAACTCGCAAGTGGTCGGCAACTGGCATTTCGTCACTATCGCGAGCGACGCCAAGTTCCAGTCCGCTGGATCTAAATACGTTGGAACTAGGATCGGCTTCCAGTTCCAATCCATGGGCAACCTAGTGCAATCTAGCGTGGCTCTCGCGGTGGCGGCTCTTGGTGGCCCTGAATGGCAGTTCTACGTGCCGGAGAGATATGAACCGAACAATACATCGCTCGTCCCGATCAGGATCGACGTGCGGCGAGACGTGCGGGCGCTCTTCCAGGTCAGTAGGGCGATTCACTTCCCTGAAGGCGAGCTGCGCACGATCACGTTCGGGTTGCCGTTCATTCCGATGGACACCACGGTGCCAATCCGGTTTGATTGGTACGGGGACATTCCTGGCGACGCTGCCGTCGACGTGCAGCTTTACGACGCCTCCGACGATACTGCCCTGACTGTGACCGACTCGGGCAGTGCTCACGAGTTCGGAGGGTACAAGTACTTCACCCCGATCTACGGGAAGACTCGATACTATGCGATCCTGACTAACGCATCGAACGCAAGTGGACGCAAGACTCCCACATTGAGGACGATTCGGCTCGTAAGGAACGCCGTCTTTGCAGATACCGAGGTCGAAGAGTTCGCCGTCTCCAAGAAGGATCGAATCAGCATCACGGGGCCATCAGGGGACCCGAGCCACGAAATGGCGAGCCTGGTTGTCCATGATCGATCCGGTACGGACTTTCCGCTTTACTTCCGGGCAGACATGCCCATGAGGATCGAGGCGAAGTATGACCCAGCGGACGCCACAAAGACGACCACACTATTCCAGGGCAGGGCAATCCAGGCGAAGACGGACCGAAGGCCACGCAAGCGAACCAGGGGATTCAAAGGGGCAGCTGCCACCGAGCGAGACATCTGGAGAAGCTACGCGGTTACCGCACTCGGAGAATGGAAGCGGCTCTTCGAGCTGCAACTTCCAAGGCTCTTGGACTACAGCTACGACCAGGCCACCCTTGCTATCCCGCAACCTAAGAAGGTCACGGACGTCATCCGAGAGGCATTGTACGCCTACTATCCCATCTCGATGGTGGATGTGCCCGATATCAATATCAGGCTCATCGTGCCACCTGGCTCCAAAGCCATCTTTGAGATGTACACGGAAGTTGGTCCGCTGATTGCGGACTTGGCTAAAGACTATCTTGGCGGCTACTTCATATTCGATGCGAATGCCACCAACGAAGGGCCCGATGGCAACAAGTACGGCTGCTGGAGGCTCAAGATTCCACCGAGACCGCCTTATGTGAACCTGGCGGAGTTTCTCTACGAGTCTAACGCTACGACCTTATCGAGCGCCGTCAACCTAGACACGTTTGTCTCTACGACTGATGGCGATCAGACGATCAAGAGAGCTTTCATTCGGTACGGAACGCTTCGGGAATGGATCGTCCCGCCTGAGGGCAACTACGTGCTGGTGCAGGGGGCAACGACTGCGGGCGTGCCGGGTACTCCATTGGCAGCGGGGCAAGAGGGGCAGTACGCGCTACAAGAGAGTGCCATTAACTGGGTAAGCGCACGATTCAGCGCGGATCAGCCGATTGCGCCAGATCCGACTCACCCAGATTACCTAGGGCGCATTGTGCCAATTGTGAAATTCGATCCTGGCCTCACTAGTCAGAACGCTGTCAAGTTGATGTGCAGGCGAACCTATGACATGGCTTGCCATGCTCAGAAGAGACTCAGCTTCGAGGGACCGGTCGTCCTTGTGACTGATGCGTCAGACGACTTGCAGATCAGGCCGCGCAAGCTCCAGTTCGGTGACCCCGTGCTGGTGAATGGCGAGCAGTTCATCGTGGAGAGCTGTAATGTTGATTATTCAGCTACTAAGGGTGGTGACCGCATCCAAATGGCGGTTTACGAGTTATTCAGCGTGCCCGCTCTGAATAACTACGACTTACTTCTTGAGAACATGGTCCAGTGTGGACTTAGCATTTTTGGGATATGAGATCACTCGGAAATCTACGAAGGCAGGCCTTAAAGGTTGCCGCCAAACTCATGGCGCAACCACCTGTAAGAAGGCAACTGAGTTCGCAAGCGAAACTAGGGACATCATTTACCGACCTCGCCCAATTGCAGGTGGCTCATGTCGATCCCATCCAAGACATCGACCCAGGAAGCGATACCTTCGGGCTCTTTTACTACATGGTCGATTACGACGCGGTGGACGATCCAAACCACCCGATTCTATAGGTGAAAAATGAAACAGATGCAACCACAGCCAGGCGTCAGCAAGAAATCAAGAACTGATGATCAGACGCGAATCGCCACTGAGTTTGGAATGCCTCCACGAGTTGTCCTGCTAGGCAAAATCACACAGCCCGCAAAACAAGCAACCCGAAGACGTTAACGGGCTCTTCATCGATCAGTAATACCGTTGGGTAGATCCCTGCGGTGTCGAAGTTAACCCCTACTTCGCAGTAGACAAAGAGACTTGCTGGGCCAGCGAATTCGCAGTATGGGGCCCGGAAGCTATACAATTCGGTTGAGCCCCCAACCGCTTTCAAATCTGGGCTTTGTATCACAACCCGAAAAGTATGGTCGACGCCTTCTTCGTCTGGGTCGAATTCAATCTGGTACAGGGCAAGCATCTTCCCACCGCGCGGAAATTCCGGGACAGAAACGGCGCGAATTACTTCACGTATCGCCATTGTGCCAGTTGGCTCTTCTTCAACTCTGTCGCAAAAGATTGGTGAACTGATTCGCACGGACGCATTTTAGCCGTAGTCGAGCAATGGTTCCAGTTACTAATTGTCTGCTACTTAGCCCTGCAAACACATGGCACTACCTGCAATCAAGGCGACGGGCAATGCTCGAACGCTCGTCTTCTCGGGCGACTTCACGCTTCAGGCGAAATCCAGAACCTGCGACGTCTTTCTGAACTTCCCGCCAACCGCGCCATACGACTATCCAGGCAAGGACCGCAACGTCTTCGAGATCAACGAAGGCATCGGTGGAAACTCATCCAGAACCGACCTATCGGTCGAGAACCTGCAATTCAGGATCACCGCGAGCTTCGTCCAAGACTGGGAGCATGCCAGGCCGTATGCGACCAATGCGAGCATCGTCACCAACAGGCCGAAGTTCACCCTTAGCCTGAAGGTTGAGATTCTGAACACGTCGGGCTTGCTTGCAACCGTCTACAACAGCTCGTCCGTGGAATACGGCACGGGCTACCAAGAGTCCAAGGAAAAGACCGGTTCCTTCTCGATCGAGATGGACGTCATCGAGGTGCTTCGCTGGAAGAGCTTCAACGTCTCGACCACTTCGATCCCGAATCCGTTCGATGCCTCTCCTCAGTGGCCAAGCCGGTACCTGATCTACGAAGAGCGATTCGCCAACGCCGCGAACAATCTTCGCTGGGACGTCTCGCTCGGTAGCCTATCGACGACGGGCTCCAGGAGCTTCTCCGCGCTCGATCCAGACTCGGCGAGCATCCTGTACTTCGGGCCGAGCGATTACGGTATGACGCTGGGCGCCAATGCGTTCGGAACGGTTATCTCAGGCATTCCGCTACAGGCCAAGATCGAGAATGTCGTCTGCGCGAATTGGACATCCTTCTCCCACACGGGCCAGGTCTACAACATCCTCACCGGAGCCTGGGAAGGCGGGGCCGGCATCTTCACGGAAACCGCCAAGGTCTCCAGCGATGTCGCGTTCTGGGAAACGGTGGACCCGGGCGATTTGGTTTGGTCCAAAGTCACCAACACGACGGCGGGTATCACCTACCAGTTCACCGGGGAAGGGGTGTACTCGCAGCCGAGCTTCAACTCAGGGGCGGGCCGCTACGACTTCGGATTTCCGACCTATACGAATCGAGGCCAGGTCGCTCAGACGGTTCGAGTCTCGCCTCCGCTCAAGGTCAGGATCAACGGAGTCGCCAAGCAGTTCTCAGATCCGTATCTGAACGCCGTTCGCTTCTTCACGAACCTGAAGAGTGACGACTACTTCTACAATGCCGCGGGAGCCTTCTCGAAGAGCTTCACGCTCCAAGAGAGGAAGGTCAACGCGCATTCGGCGGTTTCAAGTCCATCGGGCTCCAGGGCGTCCGTTTACAATCAGCAGGCGCAAATCTCGCCATTCTATTGCTCGCTCGATGCGGCGCATGCCAGCAGCTTCGGAGAGGACGCCAACGATAACAGGGCCAGTTTCATCACCAAGGTGGTCGATATCATCGAGGTGGAATCCGCCAGCGAGATCACGCACGACGATTTCGGATCGACGACCGGTTGGGCAGGCACGAACGCCACGCTGGGAAGCTCCGGCACTGCCGTCACGATCACCGCGACTGGATCGTCGGCGTCGGCTACCAGAACCTACTCGCCCAAGCTCAACACAGAGACCAAGCGGTTCCTCAAGCTGAGGGTGAAGCTGAATTCCGGGCCGAAGACGCTGTACTTCAAGGTCAACGGGGGCAAGAAGTGGTCTTTCGTCACCGGGGCGGCAAACACGTGGACAGACATCGAAATCGACACGATGCTGCCGAACGTCGATCAGGGATCCGGAAGCGATCACCGGGACAATCGGTGGCCTTGCGCGAGCGTCTCGGCGGACGAACCGACCAACGAAGCCAAGTACCAGGGAGTGAACCGAATCTCCACCATGGAGATATCCGGGCTTGGATCGGGGGACGTCCTCGACCTGGATTACCTGAAAGGCTTCACCAAGAGTTTCGAGAAGCTCACGATTCTCAATAGCGATCTGAGGACCGACTTCGTAAGCGGCTACGTCTCCGATGGCTTCGACGTGAAGCGCGGCGCCATTGCGATCACCGATGGCAGGACGAGTCTCGAGCTTTGGCCCAATTACAAGTATCTCGGCTCGTACCTCACCCGCTCCATTGCAGACTTCGTGGCCGATGGCGACAAGTTCCTCGGCTGGAATTGGACGGCGCTCTCGCCAAACGTTCTCGACTCATGGACCAACACGAACATCGTCGCTCCCGAAGTAGGCGGCGGAGGATGGCTCTGGAACGGGACCACATGGGTCGATTACACGAATATGACGCTTTCGGGCCTGGAGACGCTCCAGGCCACGCTCTACGTCGATCTGATCCAGTTCTACCCAGGCATCGGCAACCCGTTCACAGACTTGAACTATGATGACTACACGGCAGAGCTGCAACTCTACTGCTCGCACATCTTCAGGGGCCAAGCGCATGGGATCGTGTGGAACTCCAGTTTCGAGCCAGTGGGCGGGGCTTTGCTTGTGGCCAGTGAGACGACGGGCGGGGCTCCTGCCGGTTCTGCGATTAGCGATAGCGTCGGCTACTTCGAGACGATTCCACCGGCAAGGCCGTTTCGAGGTCTCACCATTTCGCACATCGGAAGCTCGATCGGAAGCGTTTCGACCGGCGTGTATCCACGGCGTCAGCATCGAGTGGGCGGCATCGTCACAGAGCCAGGCTTTGGGAATCCGTGGTGCTTGCACTCGAAGATCGGGCAGTACCACCGTGTCAGCGTCAAGGATGGCGACGTGTGGCACCACCGGGCGAGCTTCTCGGCTCCCTTTGGAGGCTTTGAGAAGGATGGCACGGTTACGGCGTCGGCGGATTGCTCCCATCCACGGCTCGTCGAGGACGCGCGAAACGTCCTATACCTCTTCTACATCCGCTCCGGCTCGGGGCTTTACTACCGCCCATCGTTCGACGAAGGGCAGACGTGGGGGGACGAGACCTTGCTGATCGCAAGCGCCTATTTCGCCACGGTCGCTACCGATCCGCTCGGGACGATCCTTGCGTTCGGGTTCGTTTACAACTCGGGAACGTCGGGGCCGGGGAAGATCAAGATGCGCAGGCGCGGGCCTGGGGATTCGAGCTTCTCATCAGCCGTCAACGTGAAATCGGAAGGGGTGGACTTGCAATTCGAGCCAGACACCTTCCATGTCAGCTACGACAACCAAGGGCCAGGCCGCTGGATCGCGGTTTGGAAGATATCCGGGGAGACGGATGTCACCGAGTGGGAATCCGTGGACGACGGAGCCAGTTTCAAGCAGGTCACCTAAGATATGGCAATCACCAAACTAGCGTCGCAATGCCCGGCTCCACAAGGGCCATCGGGCCTCGTTTTGCTCGCCTCCGCGCTCTCTGCCGAGCCATCGCTCGTGCAAGCGCAAACGATCAGCACCGGGTCCACGACGGGCGTCTCGGGCAAGATCAACCACAACGCGCAGTTCCTGGAGCTGCTCGCCCGTTATGGCGCGATCGGGGTCTATGGGATCGCCTACGGGCTCGGCCTCACCGACGTCTCAGGTTTGACCGCTTCGGTCGCTGCCGGGCATGCCTACATCGGATCCATCGTGGAGTTCGAAGCGGATTCGCTCACGATGTACGACAACGCCACCAACTACGTTTGGGCCAAGGCGGATAAGACGTTCGAGATTGCGACCACCACGACGCCACCGGCAGGCGAATGCACCTTGATCGGGATCGTCACCACGGCGAGCGGGGATATCTCGGCTGCCATCGACTACTCGGGAGTGGTGTACTTGAAAGGGAATCTGGCGATCAGAGAGACGGCGGATGCCGATTGGCCCTCCGATTCTCCCGATGCCGGCGTTCCGGTGGTCACCAAGACGCTCAATGGCACTTGGCAGTGGAACGGAGCCTCTCATGTGCGCATGGGCGGGACGGTCGCAGAGTACGGCAAGACGTCGATCGCTCTCTCGGATGCCAATTACACGCTTGGCGCGGCGGAGTACAAGTACCGGATCATCGAATTCACGGGAGCGTTGACCGCTAACCGGGACATCATCCTGCCCAACGTGCCAGGCGCTACGTGGATCATCAACAACAAGACCACAGGCGGATACAAGCTCGTGTGCAAGGTCTCCGGCCAGACCGGAGTTCAGATCCAAATGGGCTACGCCGCGACTGTGTACGGCAACGGCACCGATATCGTTGTCGGCACGCTAACCACCGACTTCATCAATGGCGCGGTTGCTACCGGCGCAGGACTGTCCTAAGGAGACCAATGAAGAAACCCAAGGTCGCGCTCCGGGTCTGGAGCGTTCTGCTCGCCCTTGCCCTCGGCTATGAGGCGTACGCGCTCCTGTTCCTAAAGGGAGAGACCCTCTCTGAAGGCGTCTGGTACGGACTCGAAAAGGCTCCCATCGCTATCGCCGCCGTCTCGTTTTTTGTGCTAGGGCATTGGTTCTGGCAACGGAGGAAATAAATGCTAATCGCTACACCTGAAAGGCTCGGCTTCGTCATCGACGCGGTGGCGTCCTCTGTCTCGCTCTCTGCTGAGCAGATACAGCAGCTTAAGGACCTCCGCAATAGCGATCCAACGCTCAAGGACATCACCGATCCTCTTGCGTTCGTGGAAGCGGTAAGCAAGCCTTACGAAACGGACAATCCCGATCCTCAGGGCATGATCCCAATCACCACCGTTAGCCCAAGGGCTCTATGGTTCAAGCTCGACAAGCTCGTCCTTCCAGACGGGAAGATGCTGGGCGCAGTCATCACTAAGGAGGCTCTAGCGTTCGATGGAGATG
>CAZHFW010000030.1:0-41380 GCA_964531675.1 uncultured Phycisphaeraceae bacterium
GCGCCCAGCCCGGGGCCATGGCGGTCAGGGTTGCGGACGCCTGATTCGGAGTCTCTTGGGTCATGCCTCAATCCTTGCCTGGAAGCCCGCGCCGGGGAGTCCCAAACGGGCACCTTTCTAGCGACCAGATCCGCCCTCGGGTTCACCTTCGCGTCTGAATAATCCATATCGGCCAAAGTGACGTCCGGAGAAAGTCGATCCCACACGGACCCTGTCCGGCGACGGATCGGGTCCGATCGGGTCTTACACCACAGAACGCCGCCCTCCCGGGGGTATGCCTGCAGGTGCCAACCCGTTCGGACCGATCCCCTTTAAGAGGTCCGAGGGACCTCGCCCGGGCGGAGCACCGGGGCCTCCCAAAGCGGAGCTTCGCATGTCCAAGGCGACGTCAGATTCGTTCCCGATCCCGGCGGTCCAGGACGCGCATCGCATGTTCGTCCGATTCCTGACCGGCTGGACCACTGACGCGCTCCGTCTCCGGGCCCGGGGCCTTGACCGCCCCACCGCCCGCCGGGGCACACGCCTTGCGATTACCCCGGGGAGCACATCCCCGGGCTCCACCGATCAGGCGTTTCTTGCGCCCTACCGCGCAGAATCGCCCAGGTGGATCCCTCCGGCTTCGGCCAAGGCGGCCTGATCCCGCCCTGCACCCGCAGCCGTTCGGAGCCTTTCCATGAGCGGCATCTCCAGCGGCGTCGGCCTTGCCTCGGGCATCAACAGCCAGCAGATCATCAGCCAGCTGATGCAGGTTGAAGCACGCCCGCGCACGCAGATCCAGAACCGCATCAAGGCGTTCCAGCTCCAGCAGACCGCGCTCCTGGACATCAACTCGCGCCTGATCCGCATCCGCGACGCGGCCAAGTCCTTCCGCGACTCCAAGACCTTCGACCGCATGACCGCCCTCACGGGCGACGAGAAGGTCATGACCGCTTCCGCGTCCGCGGGCGCGGCGCCGGGCACCTACCAGTTCATCGTCGATCGCCTCGTCACCGCGCAGCAATCGCTCTCACGCGGGTGGTCGAGCAAGGACATCGCGATCGGCGCCAGCTCCTTCACCTTCGAGTCCGCCGACGCACGCCTCGACAACGACGTCAACCTCGCCGATCTCAATGGCGACACCGGCATCTCCCGAGGCAAGATCACCGTCACCGACTCCGCGGGCAAGTCCGCCACCATCGACCTCTCCAAGGCCGGGACCGTCAACGACGTCCTCGACGCCATCAACAACAACGGCACCGTCGCGGTCTCCGCCTCCGTCCAGGACGGCAAGTTCATCATCAAGGACACCGCCGGGGGCTCGGGCAACGTCATCGTCGCCGACGCGCCCGGTTACACCACCGCGACCAGCCTCGGAATCAAGGGCTCCGCGGTCGCCGGCGGCTCCATCACCGGCTCCGACGTCTACTCCCTCTCCAAGCAGACCGCGCTGACCTCGCTCAACGACGGCAACGGCGTCAACATCAAGCCCGTCAACACCGACACAGGCTTCAACTTCTCCATCACTGTGAACGGACCGGGCGGCGCCAAGACCGTCAACGTCAACCTCGCCGACGTCTACAAGAACGAGACCGTCGACGGCAAGCTCCAGCTCGTCAAGAAGGAAGGCGCGGTCTCCACCGTCGGAGGCGTGCTCGACCGCATCAACAAGGCCCTCGACGATCAGGGCCTCACGACGATCCGCGCCGAGATCTCATCCGACGGCAAGCGCCTCCGCATCAACGACTCCAGCGCATCCTCCACGATCACCGTCGCCGAGAACGGCGGCACCACCGCTGCCGACCTGGGACTCACGGGAACCGCGACCAACACGATGAACGGCCGCCGGATCATCGCCGGCCTCAACTCGATCCTGGGAAGCTCGCTCAACGGCGGGTCGGGCATCACCGGCGATGGCGTGATCAACTTCACCGCCCGTGACGGGTTCGCCTTCTCCGTCTCAGGCATCTCCTCCGACTCTTCCCTCGATCAGATCAAGAAGGCCATCGAGGACGCCTCGGGCACCACCGGAACAGGCAAGCCCCGCCTCTCGGTCGCGCTCAACTCCCAGGGCACCGGACTGTCCATCACCGACAACACCGGCGGCACGTCGAACCTGATCATCCAGGGAACCTCAGGGAGCGATACCGCGGCCAGCCTGAAGATCTCCACCGGCGCTTCGGGCGTCGCCTCCTCTTCCGTCAACTCGGGCAACCTGCAGAAGAAGTACCTCTCCACCGCCACCCTGCTCTCCACGCTCAACGGCGGCAAGGGCATCGGCACCGGCGTCTTCAAGATCACCGACAGCTACGGCGGCACCGCGACCGTCGACATCGGCACCGACAGCCAGACCCTCGGCGACGTCATCGATGAAATCAACTCACGCGGCCTGAAGATCAAGGCCAGCATGAACAGCACGGGCGACGGCATCCAGATCGTCGAAGATCTCCCGTCGGGAACCCCCGCCGGCTCGTCCAAGATCAAGATCGAAGACACGTCGGGCTCGGTCGCCAAGGCCCTCAATATCGCGGGCACCGCTGCCGACGTCGGCGCTTCCAACACGATCAACGGGTCGTACGAGCGGACCGTCCAGTTCGACGCGACCGACACCCTCGCGACCATCGCGTCCAAGATCAACGCCGCGGGCGCCGGCATCAGCGCCTCGGTCATCAACGACGGCGCCGGCGCCAACCCCTACCGCCTCTCGTTCACCTCGACCTCGACCGGCACCGCTGGCCGCATGGTCGTGGACGGAGGTGCGCTGGATCTTGGCCTCCGTTCCCTGGAGGCCGGACAGGACGCCCGCGTCTTCTACGGCGCGTCGGACCCCGCCAAGGCGGTGCTGGTCACGAGCTCCACCAACACCCTCGACAACGTCATCTCCAACGTCAAGATCGACCTCAAGGGAACGTCGACCACGCCGGTCTCGCTGACGATCTCCTCCGACTACGACGGCATCAAGTCGGACATTCAGGGCTTCATCGACGCCTTCAACCAGGCGGTCGGCCGCATCGACACCCAGTCCAAGTATGACAAGGACACCGGCTCGAAGGGCGCCCTCCTGGGCGACTCGACCATGCTGGCGCTCCGCAGCGCCATGTTCTCCGCGGTTCAGGGCGAGTCCAAGGGCCTCACCGGACGCTACACGCGTCTGACCCAGATCGGCATCAAGGTGGGCAGCGGCGGCCAGCTCACCCTCGACGAGACGACCCTGCGCGAAGCCCTCAACACCGACCCCGCAGCGGTGAAGGACCTGTTCACCAATAAGACCGCCGCCCCGACCTCGACCGATCCCAACGCCGACAAGACCACGGTCACCTACACCCAGATGGGCATCCCCGCGATCTTCGAGGAACTGGCCAAGAAGTACGTCGACTCCGTTGACGGCGTCCTCACCGCCAAGAACAAGTCGCTCGACGACCAGATCAAGAACAGCAACACGCGCCTGACCGAGTTCAACGCCAGGCTTGATCAGAAGCAGGCCAAGCTGGAGGCCCAGTTCGCCGCCATGGAAAAGGCCATCTCCCAGCTCCAGTCTCAGCAGGGCGCGCTGGCCAGCATCAAGTAACCAGTCCGGGGCAGCTGAGACGAAAGTCACCCCCCTGAAGGACCGATAGAAACGCTCGTATGAACAGGCCGACGGACATTGGACGGGACCACTCGGGCGGGCAAGACCCCGGCCGCAACCTGAATCCGTACCTCAGGACACGGGTGCTCACCGCGGGTCCGGAGGAACTCCGCCTGCTGCTCCTCGAGGGCGCGGTCAAGTTCGCGTGCCAGGGCCGTGACGGCCTGGCCCGCAAGGACTACGAGGCCTCCTACTCGGGCATCAGCCAGTGCCGGGCCATCGTTCTTGAGCTCCTGACCACCATCCGCGCGGACATCGATCCGACGCTGATGGACAAGATCAAGGGCGTGTACACGTTCATCTACCAGGAGCTCACCACCGCCAACCTCGAGAAGAGCGTCGAGCGGATGGACAAGCTCATTCAGCTCCTGGAGTACGAAACCGAGACGTGGAGGCTTCTGATGCGGAAGGTCGCCTCCGAGCGGTCCGTCTCGGGAGCGGCCCCAGCGGCCGCCGAGGCCCCGGCCCCGGACCCCTCAGGACGAAAGCCCTTGAGCGTCTCCGCCTGAGTCTGTTTCCAATCAGAATCCGAACAAAGGCTCCCCAAGCGGGAGCCTTCTTCATGTTCTGCGAACGCCCGACCATTGACCGGACGCCGGTGTGAGCCTTCAATGGCAGCCCCGGTCGGAGTTGTTCCGAACGGATTTCCCGGATCGCCGGCCCGAAGTCTCGGTTCACCGGCACATCGCCAGGCCCCGCACGCCTTACCGTACGCGGCCTTTCCCTGGCACCCCCCAGCCTCTGGCGGCCTTCGGGCCGATCACGCCGGGTGCGGACGGAGTTTCATCATGGCTCGTTACACCGGTCCCAAGCTCAAGCTCTCCCGTCGCGTCGGCGTCCCGATCGCGGACACCCCGAAGCACACCTCCAAGCGCACGCTGACCTTCCCGGGCATGCACGGCTATCGCGGCCGTCGCCTGCGTGACTACGGCGTTCGTCTGAACGAGAAGCAGAAGCTCAAGTACCACTACGGCGTGCTCGAGAAGCAGTTCCGCCGTTACATCGCCGAGGCAGGCCGTCGCCCGGGCAACAAGGGCGAAGTGCTCCTGACCCTGCTCGAGCGTCGCCTGGACAACGCCCTCCGCCGCGCCGGCCTCTGCCGCACGGTGTGGGCCGCCCGCCAGATCGTCGCCCACGGGCACGTGAAGATCAACGGCCGCAAGACGGACCGTCCCTCCTTCGAGCTCTCGGTCGGTGACACCATCACCTTCAAGGAGCGTGCGCAGAAGGTCGTCCGCGACGCCATGGAGACCCTCTCGGGTCACGAGGTGCCGGGCTGGCTCGACCTGAACCCGGGCGAGCTGACCCTCAAGGTCGTCGCACTGCCCACGACGGATCAGATTCCGTTCGACGTCAACACCAACCTGATCATCGAGTTCTACCGCTAAGCGATCGCTGCTTGGACTCCCACGGGCCCTCCGATTCCTCGGGGGGCCCGGTTCGTTTTGCTCCGCCCGCTTCTGGGGCCGGTTTTTGCCAGTGCTCCCCCCGACAAGTCCGGCACAACACCCGTAGACTTGCCCCGTCATGCTCAAAGTTCTTCGCAAGTATCGCGGACCGGCCATCGCCATCGGCGGCTCCCTGCTCATGATCGCCTTCCTCCTGCCGGAGGTGGTGCGCCAGAGCCAGGGCAACGCCCGCAAGTTCACCGTCGCCGAGATGAACGGCCGCAAGGTCACCGCCGGCGAACTCGGCGATGCCGAGCACGAATACAGCGTGCTCAAGGCGTTCGATGAAGGTCTGATCTCGAACACGCTGGGCGTGCGCGACGGAACGCACTGGTTCCTGCTGGTCAAGGAAGCCCAGGCCGCGGGCCTGGTCGGCCAGCACGAGAACGGTCTGGAGTGGCTCCCCGACATCGTGCAGATGATCGTGGGCGAGCAGGCGCGAACCGCCCTGCAGCGCGGCGACTTCCAGACCTATCAGGCCCTGATGACGGAAGAAGGCCGCAAGGCTTTCACCGCCCGCGTGACGGAAGCCATCTTCAAAGCTCGTGAAGCGGCGGCGGGCCGTTCCGGCATGACGCTGGATCAGTTCGACCTGGCGCTGGCCAAGGCCCGCGCGATCTTCGATCTGCGCATCGGGTTCATGCGCGCCGCTCGCGTGTCCGACATCGTGGCCCGCAATCAGGTCAAGCAGCAGGCCGAACGCGCGGTCGTTGATGTCGTCGCGATCTCCGCGGACCGCCTTCTGAGTCAGGTGGGGGAACCCACGCCGGATGAGATGGCCGCGCACTTTGCGCAGTACCAGAACTCCAAGCCCGGCACCGGCCTGTTCGGCTTCGGATACGTGCTGCCCCCCCGCTTCAAGCTCGAGTGGCTCAAGCTCGACCGCAATGCCCTGGGCAGCGTCGTGCAGCTCGATCCGATCGAGGTCTCCAAGTTCTACGCCAAGAACCGCGACAAGTACCAGGGCGATTTCGCGGTCGAGAAGACGAACGTCGAACGCGATCTCCGCGACACCAAGGTCGGCGAGATCATGGCCGATGCCGACCGCATCGTGCGCTCGGAGGTTTCACGCACGCTCCGCAAGCTCGACACCGAGGGAGGCTACAAGAAGCTCCCCGCCGACTGGGACGCCCAGCGCCCGAAGTTCGAGACCATCGCGGCCGCGATCGTGGACGCGCTCAAGACCACCCAGAAGGTCACCATCCCGCTTCCCCAGGTCACGATTAAGGCGGCCGACTGGCTGACCGCCGACACGCTCCGATCGATCCCCGATCTGGCCATGACGCAGGTGCGTCTGGGCAGCCGGGCCCAGAGCCTGACCGATCTCCTGCTCCAGTGCCGCGAGATCGCGGGCCCCTCGGACATCGGCCTGCAGGTCGGCGTTCCGTTCGTCGAGTCGCCCATCACCGACTTTGCGGGCAATCGCTACTACCTCACGGTGCTCGACGCGCGTGGCGAAGCGCCCGCCGCTTCGCTCGACGAGGTGAAGGCTCAGGTCATCCATGACCTCAAGGCCCAGAAGGCCTATCTGAAGCTGCTCGGCGAAGTCAACGCGCAGGTCACCCTGGCCGCCGCGACCGGCGTCCGGTCGGTTGCAGACTTCTACAACGCGCAGGCCAGCGGCGACACGAAGCTCACGCCTCTGGCCCCGATGACCGGGGTTGACGTCAGCGCGACTTCCCGTCTGGCGCCCGAGATCGACGCCAAGGAGTTCCGCGACGCGGTGCTCAAGGCCGCCTCGGCGCTTGACCCCCTCAAGCCCGCCTCCGACCAGGATCCCCTGGCCCGGACCGTGACCGTGGGCATCCCGAGCAAGCAGACCGTTGCGGTGGCCCAGATCACCAAGCTGATCCCGGTGACGCAGGAGACGTATCGCCAGCAGGTCGAAGGCCTGGCGATGCAGATGCAGATGAACGAGTACCGCGATCTGCTGCAGAACGATCCGACCAAGTACGCCGATCCGTTCACGCCCGAAGCTCTGCGGGCCCGGTTCTCGTACACCGAGCGCCGGAACACCGAAGACAAGAGCAAACCCAAGAGCTGATCGAGATCCAGGCTTCGGCCATCCTCCAGTCCACCACGAGCCGGGATCGCAGACGCGATCCCGGTTTCTCTTTTGAGACTCGACGTTCGGGACTCCGGCGACTCAGCGGAGCATCGTGCGCAGGTATTGGCCGGTGTAGCTGGCGTCCTTGCGTGCGATCTCCTCAGGGGTGCCCGATGCCAGGATCGTCCCTCCCTTGGCGCCGCCCTCGGGGCCGAGATCGACGATCCAGTCGGAACACTTGATGACGTCGAGGTTGTGCTCGATGATCACCAGCGAGTTGCCCGCATCGGCAAGCTTGTTGAAGACCTCCACGAGCTTGCGGATGTCCTCAAAGTGCAGCCCGGTCGTGGGCTCGTCCAGCACGTAAAGCGTGTGCGCGCTCGCCTGGTTCACCCGCGCCCGACGGACCGCCTTGGACACCTGAGGCTGATCCCCCGCTTCCGCGTCATTGTCCGAGGTTCCCGAGCCGCCGATCTCGCCCGTGAAGGCCGAGCCGCTCTTGCCGAGTTCCGTCGCGAGCTTGATGCGCTGCGCCTCGCCGCCGGAGAGGGTCGTCGAGGGCTGCCCGAGCGTGATGTAGTCCAGACCGACGTCGCGGAGGCAGGTCAGGAAACGCAGGATCTTCTTGTGGTTCTCGAAGAATTCGCAGGCGTTCTCGACAGTCATGTCGAGAATGTCCGCGATCGACTTGCCGCGATAGTGGACCTCGAGCGTCTCTCGGTTGTATCGCTTTCCGCGGCAGACCTCGCACTCGACGTACACGTCGGGGAGGAAGTGCATTTCGATCTTCTTGAGGCCCTGACCCTGGCAGGCCTCGCAGCGTCCGCCGCCGTTCTGTGCGGTGACGTTGAACGAGAATCGCCCGACCTTGTACCCGCGGATCTTGGCTTCCTTGGTCTCCGCGAGGATCTTGCGGATCTCGTCCCAGATGCCGGTGTACGTCGCGGGGTTGGAGCGGGGCGTGCGCCCGATGGGCGACTGGTCGACCTCGATGACGCGGTCGATCAGGTTCAGCCCCGCGATGGACTTGTGCGCCCCGGGCTTGTCGCGCGTGTCCAGCAGGTGCTTCTTCGCCGCAGTCAGCAGGATGTCGTTGACAAGCGTGGACTTGCCCGAACCGGAGACGCCGGTCACGCAGACGATCCCGCCCAGCGGGAACGCGGCGTCGATGTTCTTGAGGTTGTTCTGCGACGCGCCCTTGACGACGATCGCCCGCTTCTCACCGAGCTGGCGCCGGCTCGCGGGAACCTCGATCCGCCTCCGGCCCGAAAGGTAATCGCCGGTCATCGAGCCCGGGGTGGCGCAGATTTCCGGGACGGTCCCCTGCGCAACGACCTTTCCGCCGTGAACGCCCGGACCGGGGCCGATGTCGAGCACATGGTCCGCAGCACGGATCATGTCCTCATCATGCTCGACCACCAGCACGGTGTTCCCGATGTCGGAGAGCCTTCGCAGGGTCGCGATCAAGCGGTCGTTGTCACGCTGGTGCAGGCCGATGGTCGGCTCGTCAAGGACGTAGCACGCCCCCACCAGCCCCGACCCCACCTGCGTCGCGAGGCGGATGCGCTGGGCCTCGCCTCCCGAGAGCGTGCTGGTCCGCCGGTCGAGGGACAGATACTCGAGGCCGACGGACATCAGGAACCGAAGTCGGTTGTTGATCTCCTTCAAGATCGGCTCGGCGATGACCGCCTGCTCCTTGGTGAGCAGCAAGCCGCTCAGGTACGCCGCGGCATCCGTGATCGTGAGCCTCGAGAGCTCCGCAATGTTGAGCATCGTGCCGGGCTTGGCTTCCGAGGGACGACCGATCACCGTCGCGCTGAACGCCTTCTCCGTGTCGGCAGCGTGCGAACTGCGGACCAGCACGTGCAGCGCCTCGATCCGCAGACGATCGCCCTGGCAGGTCTCACACCCCTTCTCGCCCATGTAGGTGTGGAGCCACTCCTTGATCCACGTGGACTCGGTCTTCTCGAACCATGCCTGGAGCGAGGGGATCACGCCCTCGAAAACCACCTTCGGAGAGACTTTCAGCTTCTCCCGATCTCCGTCCTTGAGGCCGTGCAGCAGCACGCGCTTGAGATCAGGCGAGAGCTTCGCGAAAGGCGTGCTGGGCGTGAGCCCGAAGGTCTTGATGAAGTACCGCAGACGCCGGCGGAAGAACATCCCGCCCGGCGCGTTCATCTTCCAGGGCGCGATCGCGCCTTCGCCGACGCCGAGCGTCTCGTCGGGCACGCACAGCGCCGGATCGATCTCGAGGAGCGACCCCAGGCCGTGACAGGTGGGACACGCGCCGAACGGCGAGTTGAACGAGAAAAGCCGCGGAGAAACCTCTTCCAGCGCGTACTCGGGCCGCTCCGGATCGGCGAACTTGGCGCTGAAGGCCCGGTCGGTCCACGTCCCTCCGGGCCCCTCTACTGCGATCACGACGGCTCCATCGGCGAGCCTCAGCGCGTTCTCCACGGACTCGGCGAGCCTCTGCCGGGACTCCGCGGAGAGCACCACGCGATCGATCACCGCGTCGATCGCGTGCTTCTCGTAGCGTCCGAGCTTGAGCGGGTTCTCCCCGGGGTCCTTGAGCGCATCACGCAGCTCGATGACCGTCCCATTCACGCGCGCCCTTGCCCAACCCTGCTTGGAGAGATTGTCGAGAACGTCGCGGTGAAAGCCCTTCTGACCGCGCACCACCGGCGCCAGCACCATGAGCTTGGAGCCGGGCGTCCAGCCCAGGATCGTGTCCACGATCTGGGTTGAACTGGTGGCGCTGATGGGCGTGCCGGATCGCTCGGTGACCGTGCCGTCTTTCTTGGTCTTGGTCGGCGCCCACGAATAAGGCGTGCCGCAACGCGCAAAGAGAAGCCTCAAGTAGTCGTAGATCTCGGTCGTCGTCGCGACCGTCGACCGGGGATTGTGCGCCGCCGAACGCTGCTCGATCGCGATGGTCGGCGGGATGCCTTCGATCTCGTCGACATCGGGCTTCTTGAGCTGATCCAGGAACTGGCGTGCGTACGCGGAGAGCGACTCCATGTACTTCCGCTGTCCCTCCGCGAAGATCGTGTCGAACGCGAGCGAGGACTTGCCCGAGCCTGACAACCCCGTGATGACCACCAGCTTGTCGCGCGGGATCGAGACATCGATGTTCTTCAGGTTGTGCTCGCGGGCGCCGCGCACGCGGATGAACCTGGAGTCCGCTGGCTGCGCGGATTCGCGCACAGGCTTGGCGTCGATTGCCGCAGCAGGCTTGGTCGAGGGCTGGTTCGGGTGGTTCGTCACAGCAGGAAGCGTCTTCACGGGGGATGGTTTCGCCACAGAGCGATCGTAGACGCTCCGAACAGGGTGCGAACGAAGCTCGCCATGACGCGCCGGAGAACCGCCGAGCAGCGGCTTCCCGAGCCCCTCAGCGTCGAGCTTTCGATGGGCAGACCGACGCGGCCGGTCAGTGGCCCGGACCGGGCTGGGTCGGCTTCACATCGGATGCCGGAGCGGTGCCCGTGGGAGCAGCCTGCTGAGGCTGGACGCTCGCTGGCGCCGGAAGCCCGAGCTGCTCCGCCTGCTTACGAGCCAGCTCGGCCTGCTGGGCCTGAGCCTCCGCCTGCGACCGGGCCAGAAGCGAGCGCCGCTCCATCTGCCAGAGCCCGAGCAGAACCAGCCCGATCGAGACCCCGATCATGTAGAACCCGAGTCTGGACATGAAGTCCGAGCCCGTGTGCAGGCCAGGCCTGGGGGTCCCGTGATTGGAGCTCGGTGCGTCAGCCACGCTCGATCGTAGGTCCATGAGCGCAGCCGGAGCGCACCGGAGTTCTGAGCGACACCCGCTCATGGCTCACCAGTCCGGGAGCTCACCGGTCAGGGGCTCGACCATGTCTCGCACCGTGGCCAGCCCAACCGGACGGCCGTCCTTCTCAACGATGCCCAGAGGCACCCCGCTGGCGCGGATCTTCTCCAGACCGTCGCGGACCGACTCCCGTGCATCGAGCCGCGCTGGACGCACCATGAGCTTCTCGAGCGGCACGTCGGGCCTGGTGTAAAGATCAATCTGGCGAACCACGCCAACCACATGGCCGCGAGCGTCCACCACCGGGAGCCTGGAGTGCTCGACCTCCACCAGGAGCTTCGACGCCCGCTTGGTGTCCCAGTGCGATGGGATCGTCACCACCCGCGCCCAGGGCACCATCTCATCGCCGACCCGCGTCTGGCGCATGGCCACCGCGCGATCCACCAGCGACGTCTGGGCGTCGCTGAGCACGCCCGACGAGTTCTCCTTGAGCAGCGCGACCAGCTTCTGTCTGGCGTCGCTCATGACGTCCAGATCCTCGCGGAGACCAAGGGCCTTTTCCACCAGTCGACCGGCGCCCACGATCAACGGCACCAGCCCCACCGCGGTCAGGATGTAGCGCAGCACCCGGAGGCCGCCCGCGAATCGGTACGTCAGGCTGTCGGCCCTCTGGCGGAAGAGCTCCTTGGGCAGCGCATCACCGATGATGAGAATCGCCGGCGTCAGCACGCACACGTTGATCAGCGCGACTTCCCAGTGCGGGCGATCCTTCGACTCCATGATCGAGGTCAGCGCCACCGCCGAGAGATAGCTGAACATGTTGTACGCGATCAGGATGGTCGTCAGCATCCGATCGGGACGATCAAGCTCGCGCCTGAGGATGCGTGCTGCGGGATCCGGCCTTCCTCCCCGCCCACGCTCCGCACGCAGATTCAGCCTCACCCGATTCACCGAATAGCAGCCAAGTTCCACGCCGGCGACGATGGACGCCAGCAGCAGGCCCGTGATCGCGAGGATCCACCATCCGATCTGTTCAAGGAGGCTCACGCAGCACCCCCATGCGCGTCAGCTGCTTCGATCGAGACGTGCACGCGTTCGATGAACGTCCCGTCCATCGCTTCGACGCGGAGCTTCACGCCTCCGACGCTCACGCAGTCGCCCGCCTTGGGAACCCTGCCGAGTCGGGCCATGATCAGGCCGCCGACCGTCGCGACGCGGGCCGCATCGGATGCGCTCAGTTCCCGACCAAAGAAGTCCGCCCAGTGCCGGACGCCAAGCCTTCCCGGCACAACCCATGAGCCCGGACCGAGCTTCTCGACGCGGACATCCCCGCCCGTCACCTCAGGCCTGGTGCGCACCAGTTCCTTGACCGCATCTTCAACCTCAACAAGGCCGGTCACCGCACCCACTTCATCGACGCACAAAGCCAGGTGCGTCTCGGTCGTTCGGAAGTGGTCCAGGAGCTGGTCCAGTCTGGCGCGTTCGGGCACGTACCGCACCGGCTCAAGCAGGGTGGAGACCAACGGATCCGACTTCCCACCACGCTGCGATCGGGCCGCCAGATAGTGCTGGGCGTCAAGCATGCCCACCACCTGCTTCTCGAGCCCGCCGCGACACACGGGGAACTTGCGGTGCCCGGTCCGCAGCACCGCGTCGATGACCTGCGCCGAAGTCGCACGCTCGTCGAGCCAGGCGATGTCGACACGGGGCGTCATGACGTCGCGCACGCGCAGGGTGCCCAGCTCGAGCACTTCCGCGAGCAACCGCTGCTCACGCTCGTCGATCGCGCCGGCGCTCCCACCGACCTCCAGGAGTTCACCCAGCTCATCGACGGAGATATTCCCTTCCTCCGAAGCCCGCGGCGTCAGGAGCCTAGTCATGGGCGTGATGCAGAAGCGGTCGATCAGCCCGCACACGGGCGATGCAATCCGGAACCACCCCGCAACGATCGGCACGCAGGCCCGGGCGAAATAGACGCGGTTCAGGCTCGCGAGCGTCTTGGGAAGGATCTCCGCGCAGAGCGTCATGAAGACCAGGGACGCGAGCGAAACGAGCAGGGCCCGCCAACCCTCCAGATCGGTCACAAAGATCGAGGCGATCACGTAGTACGAGGTCGCGACGATCGTGTTGGCGGTCAGCAGCGCGATCAGGAGCGCCCGCGGGCGATTCAGGAGATACCCCGCCTGCGACGCGGCCTGAGGGCTGAGCTTGCGAAGCCTGATCCGGTCGTTGCGGGACAGCGAAAACAGGGCCGTCTCGGACGCGGACCACAGCGCGGACAGCAGGGCCATCGCGACCATCACGCACAGGAAAATGACCAGACTGGTAACCGACATCAGAGAGCCAAGCGTACCCACTACCACCGACGCTCGTTCGCGTCATCAACGCCTGAAATCGGCCCTCGCGGGGTCGTAGCCCGGGTCGAGCTGCTCAATGAGCCGCTCGATGTAGCGCCAGGCGTTGAGTTCGGTGCGGATGGACTTCAGGGTCGCCTGATCCGGAATGTGCCCCGCCGGCCCGAAGAGCGACGCGACCCGAGTCTGATACTGCGCTCGCTGGTGCGAGGCCCATCCCTTCCAATGCGCAACCCGCGCCGGATCGCCCATCGCGCCCTCGATCTCCTGCCTGGTCTCCATGATCTCCATCAGGAAGCCCGCGGGGAGGGACTTGTCGGCATCCTTGGAGGGCCCGCCCAGAAGCCCGAGCAGCAGATTGGCCCTTCGCTCCGGATCCTCGAGCGTCGACTTGGCTTCGTTGAGCCGCGCCGCGAGCCTGGCGGCCTCATCGGCGTCGCCTCCCACCAGGTCGGGATGCACCGATGCCGCCCGGGACAGATACGCCGCCTCGATCTGCGCGGGCGTGAGCGCGTACGACCGAACCAAGCCAAGAACCGCGAACGCGTCGGAACTCATGCCCAACTGTAGCGTTTGTGATCCCCGCGCCTCCCCCCGGTCCCGGGGCTCGCGAATCCGGGGTTGACGACAGCTGCAAAACCGCGGACCATGCAGCACCCGAAAAGGACTCCGACTTGAGCACCTCCGCCCAATCCTCTGCCAGATCGCCGCACATCGGCATCGTCGCGGTCAGCCCCGAAGGCGGCGCGGTGTTCTACCACCAGATCTCGCGCCACGCCTCCCGGCTGATGGCGCCCAATCGCCAGCCTCGCTTCACGCTGCACAACGAGCCGCTCGATCACTACCTCGACGCCATCCGCAAGGACGACTGGCACGCGGTCGGCCGCCACCTCCGCAAGTCCGCCGAGATCCTCGCCCGCGCCGGCGCGGACTTCTGCCTCTCGCCCGACAATGTCGTCCAGCACGGCGTGCAGCTTGCCGAAGTCGGCTCCCCGATCCCCTGGCTCACCATGCCCGACCTGGTCGCGCAGAACGTGGCGGCCCACAACCGCAAGATCGTCGGCCTCATCGGGACCCGCATGGTTGCGCATTCGAGCACGTATCAGACCCACCTAGGCATGCGCGGGATCCAGGTCCTGATCCCCTCGGAGTCCGAGACCGAGACGCTCGAGCAGATCATCTTCAACGAGCTGCTGTATGGGCACATCCGTCCCGAATCCCGGGCCGCGGCGCTCTCCATCCTCCACAACCTCGCATCCCGGGGTTGCGAGGCGGTCATCCTCGGCGCATCGGAGGCCCCCCTGCTGATTACGCAGGACGTCTCGCCCATTCCGCTCTACGACGCCGCGGACATCATGGCCGAGGCCGCGATCAGGCGGGCGCTGGGCAAGTAACCCCGCCCAGCCCGCACCTCCGCCTCCCGCTCACTTGGGCCCCACGCTCACTTGCCCGGACGGCTGCAGTTCCAGCAGCCTTCGGAGATGGCGATGCTGTTGTCGACGAGGCCGAACTCGTCGTTGCACGGCACATCAAACGTGAAGCCTCCGACGACCGTCACGTGCGTCTCCACCGGCAGTCCCGCGTTGTTCTTCGGGAAGATGTACCCGCCTTGATCGAACCGGATGATGGGTGTGCAGCCAAATCCATTCAGGAGCGTGCCGTCGGCGGCGATCCCGATGCGCACTTCGTTGTTCGAGAGCGTGATCGTCGAGAATCCCTCGGACTCGATCCCGCCCGCGATGTAGACCAGCGATCCGCTGGGCGTGAGCACCGGATCGCCCGTGCTCTCCAGATTGATGAGCTTGCCCTGGGTCGCATCCCAGATGGTCTTCCCCGCAGCATCGAGCGTGCCGACGCCGCTGTACCCGGGCTCGCTCACGGAGAGGCGGACGTAGTTCGCACCGCGTGCCTCGCCGTAGTCGTAGTCATCGAGGCTCCGACCACGGACGTAGACCTTGGAGCCGATCGGGAAGTCGTCGAGCCCATCCGCGTCGTAAGGCGTGGGAAGAACGAGCGAATCAGCGACGAGCATGTGGCCCGCGGCCCCCGCGACGACCTTTCCCACCGCGTGGAACGCGGGGCGGGCGGTCACGCTCGACACCTGAGTCACGCCATTGACGACCGCGCCGCGGATGCCTTCCAGGAAGATCAGATCACCCTCGAAGGCCGCGCCCAGGCTGCCCGGACGATCAAGTCGGTAGGTCACGCCGGTCTCACCCGCGACCACGACGCCGCCGGGGCCGAAGCTGACGATCCGCGCGAACTCGGAGACCGGAAATCCAATGACGTTGTTCACAATGATCGGCCGCAGCGCCAGCGCCGTGGTCGAGTCGAGCGAGCGGCTCGCGGAAACCTGGCCTTGGACGTACACGCGGGCGCCGGACTGGAACTTCCCCACGTTCTGGATCTGAAACACGCGACGATCGTCGGTCGTCAGCGTCGCGCGGTCGCCCGCGCGGGTCAACGTGCCCACGCCCGCGAACGCCGGGACCGCCGAAGAAACCTGGACCCGGGGATAGATCGTCAACCAGCAGATCCCGCCCTGGTTCGGATTGATCGTCCCGGTCACGTACAAGCGATCGCCCGCCTGGTAGTTACCGGAGAGCACGTATCCCCCGCCATCATCCGCTTCGAAGATCTGGCAGGTCCCCGAGATGTGGTCCACGACCACGCCTTGCATGGCGAAGTTGTTGGTCTGTGCCTGGCTCGGGAGGGTCACGATCGCGAGACCGATGAGGCTGAGGAGCTTGCGCATTGGATGTCCTTGCAAAGAGACCAGCATGGCTGCGCGTCGAGTGCAGCCCGATCCAGACTAGCACGGGCCGCCCGAACTGCATCGGGAATAGACAAGCACGCGCAGCAGGACGTCACCGCTGCCGCGCCGATGCGCAAGCAAATCTCAGATGTTGAAGAGGCCGAACGCCATCACGCCGCCCAGCGCGACGAGCTTGGCGACCATTCGGGGCTTCGAGGTCGGGTTTGCAACCCGCGGCATCGTCGCGAGCATTTCGACCACGCCCGTCGGCGCCGTCAGATTCTGCGCAAACCAGGCGTCCCAGGCCAGATCAAGCTTCGGCGCCAGCATCGACGCGTTGAGCCAGTCTCCCGCCCGATTCTTGCGGGGCTCGACACCCGTCAGCATGCGGAAGGTCAGTCGCACGAGCTGGCGAAGTTCATCATCGCACGCGGGGCCTTGCCCCGCAGAGCCCGAGATCGACCAGTCCATCCCGTGGAGCTCGATCCAGAGCTTCCCGTGACGATCGATCAGAATCGAATCGGCGCGGATCGCGCCATGGCCCAGCCCCGCACCGTGCGCGTCCTGCAGCGCGTACAGCAGCTGGATCGCGGCACGCTCCGCCTCATACGCCGCCAGCCTGCCGCCCTTGATCTCAAGGTGCGACGCGAGCGTCATGAAACCTTCCTGATTGCCAACGTACGGCGTCACGACGCATGCCTGCCCGCTGGGCGTCAGCGCGAACGCCTCGATCTCGAGCACATGCTGGCCCTTGGCCGCCGCGACGCGCTCCATGGCGCTGAGCAGGCGACGCTGGGCCGCGTGGTCCTTCCGAGCCGGCCAGCGGTACACCGCGTGGCTGCTCTGGTCGCGCTCATGCACCGCGAAGAAACGCTCGACGCGCTCGCCGTTGATCAGGCAATCTCCGAGCGAGCGAATGAACTTGTAAGGTCCGAAGGCGCCGGCCTCATCACGCAGCGGGCGCACCAGCGCGCGGGGCCAGATCTCGGGCTTGCCGACCAGAGCCGCGACGCCACCCCCGCCTTGAGCGTCGCTCAAGGCTGCGGCCACCGCGTCAATGTTCTCGATCCGTGGAACCTGTGCCATCCCAACGACGTTCCTTCGATCGCGGCGAGCTTTCGCCGCCGTCCTTCAGATGGTCCGGCGCGTCCTGCCCAGACCCCACCGAGGTGTCCCAAATGATAGCCGAACCGGGCGACCTCGGCTCGCCTCCGAGGCAACGGCATCCAAGGGCAAAATCGGCCCGTATAATCCCAGACAAACCCCGCATTCGGAGCTTCCCATGACCACGGCCGTCGCGAACCCCTCCGTCAATCCGTCCAAGACCAACGACCCCTTGCAGCTCATCGACGTCGACCACGTGCAGTTCTACGTGGGCAACGCCAAGCAGGCCGCGTTCTTCTACGCCCACTGCTTCGGCTTCCAGATCGAGCAGGTCTCCGACCTCACCTCGGGCTCGCGCGACGCTGCCCACTACCTGCTCACCCAGGGCAACATCCGCTTCGTGCTCTCCAGCGGCCTGCACCCCTCCCACCCCGCCAATATGGAAGTCGCGATGTTCGGTGACGGCGTCAAGGACGTCGCGTTCACCGTCTTCGACGCCGAGAAGGCCTGGGAACGCGCCGTGAAGAACGGCGCCGAGCCCGCCTACGAGCCCCGCACCTTCCGCGACGCCAATGGCACCGTGACCATGGCGGGGATCAAGACCTACGGCCGCGTGAACCACACGTTCGTGAGCCGCACCGGCGCGTACGAGCTGACCAAGGTGAAGCAGGGCGGGCTCTTCATGCCCCGGTTCAAGCACGTCGACGCGTCCTGCGCCGCGGCGGGAGGCTGCGCCCCGCAGCTGGGCCACTCCTCGGTCCTGGCGATCAACGAGTACAACCGCAAGCACCCGACGGGCCTGAAGTACGTCGACCACCTGGTGGGCAACGTCGAACTCGGGAAGATGAACTACTGGGTCAAGTGGTACGAGAACGTCCTCGAGTTCAAGATGTTCAAGCACTTCGACGACAAGGACATCGCAACCGACTACTCGGCCCTCATGTCCAAGGTCATGGCCTCGGGCAACAACCTCATCAAGATGCCCATCAACGAGCCCGCGCCCGGCAAGAAGAAGAGCCAGGTTCAGGAATACCTCGACTGGCATTGCAACACGCCCGGCGTGCAGCACCTGGCGCTCCGCACCGACGATGAGCTCGCGTCCATCGCCGCCCTCCGCGCCCGCGGCGTCGACTTCCTCACCCTCCCCGACACCTACTACGAGAAGGTCTGGGACCGCGTCAACACCATGCTCACGACCCACGGCCACCAGGCGGTGAAGGAAGACCACCAGCGCGTCCGCGACCTGGGCATCCTCGTCGACGCCGACGATGAAGGCTACCTACTCCAGCTCTTCACCAAGCCCCTCCAGGACCGCCCGACCCTGTTCTTCGAAATCATCTGCCGCCGCGGCTCGCAGAGCTTCGGCAAGGGGAACTTCAAGGCACTGTTCGAGGCGCTGGAGCTGGAGCAGGATCGGAGAGGGAATCTGTAGAACGAGTTGCTTCATTCCGCGCGACGCGGCGTCGCCGTCTGACCATGCGATTTGGCCGAGTCTGTTTCATCAACCTCCATGCATCTCTTTCAGAGTCTTCCTGCATCTTGGGAGAGATGGGAAGCACAATTACTCCACCGGACCCGCACTTCGCGCCAAACACGCCGGCGTGCAATAGCGTCAAAACGAGCGCATGGAAGAGACACCAGTGGGCCAAGAGGTTCCGCATTGCTCGCCGCCCCGTCTTGGAAGTAACCGATTCCCCGAACATCGCCTTCATCCAGTCCAGTTCTGGAGAACGGCTCAGGTTGCACTGGGTGTTGGCATGAGCAGCGTGATTGCGGAGTTTTCGAATCAGGTCGAGAGCACGGGCTCGCTCTGTGGTGATCAGCCCCAACGATGCCGCCAGGTTGATTCGTTCACCGAATGACCCAAAGTCTCTCTCTAGGACTTTCCTGCTGTGCTCGTTCTCCTGAAAAACCTCTCCCACCAGGGTGCCCAATTGATCATCGATGAAAGAGCAGCCCACGATTATCAATGAGTGGTCATTGAGTCGCATTAACTCTCGAAGCCACAAAGCCATCCGTTCTCCGGTTGTCGGCATCCGGCTCGCGTTCGTCCGCCTCTTCGACGACGACTTGGCTTGGTCGCACCCGTTTGTCGCTCTGGCCTTTCCCATGGCTGAGATGGTAACAACGGATCTGCTTTCCGGGGGAGTGGCGTTAGGCACCGGATGCCGTGCCATCAAAGTCGGCTCCTCCGACTTTGATGCGCTACACGCCGCGGGGCGGCCGTTTCCTAGAGATCCCCCGCAATCGGCACCCTCGCAACCCGAACCCAGTGACCCAACGCCGCTACTCCCCCTCACCGCCAAACACGTGACTCGGGCGGGGGTTGCCCGCCGCGTCTAGGTGCCAGCATCAGGGGCTCGCATATCCTGCAGAAAGCGGTCTGTTATGCTCCGAGCTCCTCCCCGGACGCCCATGTCCCACCGCGACACCATCCTCGCCGCACTCGCATCGCTCCGCCGCCCGATCTGCGACGACTGTCTGTCGCTGGTCACACGAATCTCTCCCCGCCAGAAAGTCTTTGCCAACTGCTCGGAGCTGGCCGCGGAGGGTCGCATCACGCGCCAGCGTCTCGAAAACTGTCACCGTTGCGGAAAATCGAAGATCTGCAACTCTCCCGGCAACCTCGCTCGACTCGCGTCAGCACTGCCCAGTTCGGTCGCCGCCCCTGGGCGTCCCGTCCAAGCCGCTGCAGACTCCGCCCGCCCCTGGCACTGGGAGGGCAACGTCCAAGCGGCTCTCATCGAACAACTGGTGCAGGACGGCTGGAGTATCCGAAGCGCCGCCAACACCGCCACAAAGGCCGCGGGGAAGGACATCGTGGCGACCCGCGGCGGAAAGGAACTCTGGGTGAGTGTGAAGGGCTATCCGGTGGCGACAGCAAAGACTCCCGCCTCGATGCAGGCTCGCCACTGGTTCTCGCACGCGATCTTCGATGCGTGCATGTACCGTGACCAATCCGACGAGGCGCGGATCGCGGTCGCGTTTCCTGATGGGTACAAGACCTACCTCGCCCTGGCCACGCGCATCAAGTGGCTTCGAGGGTCCATCCCGCTCCAAGTCTTCTGGATCGCTCGCGACGGTCAGGTGCGAGCCGAGTAAGAGGCTTTGCTCTCGTCACACCCCCACCTCGCCCGGATGAGAGCCCACGACTCGCGGACTCGTCGTGGGCGTGCGAGCTTTCGTCGCATGACTACGCGTTGATCCCGGGGCGTTGATTGCGCATCGAGCCCGCCAAGCTTCCGCTCAGAGGTTGATCGCCGACATCCCCCGCTCCGCGTAGCGGTTCCCCGCTGCCAGGCCCATGGGGAACGCTGCGTCGATCCGGGCCAGGTCGTCCTTGGTCAGTCTGACTTCTCCCGCGCCCAGGTTCTCTTCGAGGTACTTGAGCCTCTTGGTCCCCGGGATCGGGATGATGTCCTCGCCTTGCGCGAGCGTCCACGCGATCGCGAGCTGGCTTGGCGTGCATCCCTTCTCTTTGGCGATCTGCGTGACCTTTGCCACCACGTCCAGGTTCTTCTGGAAGTTCTCGCCTTGGAACCGCGGCATGTTCCGCCGCCAGTCATCCGGGGCCAGGTCGTCGATCGTCTTGTACTGTCCGGTCAGGAATCCGCGGCCCAGGGGCGAGTACGCGACGAACGCGATCCCGAGCTCGCGGCAGGTCGCCAGGATTTCCGCTTCGGGCTCGCGGCTCCAAAGCGAGTACTCCGTCTGCAGCGCCGCGATCGGATGCACCTTGGCCGCCCGACGGATGGTCGCGGGCGCCGCTTCGGAAAGGCCCAGGAAGCGGATCTTTCCCGCCTTCTTGAGCTCGGCCATCGCGCCGACAGTTTCCTCGATGGGCGTGTTGCGATCGACGCGGTGCTGGTAGTAGAGATCGATCACGTCGATCCCGAGCCGCTTGAGGCTCGCATCGCACGCCTGCTTCACGTACGCCGCATCGCCCCGCACACCGAGGAACTCGCCCGAGGCGGAGCGCACATTTGCGAACTTGGTCGCGACGAACGCACGATCACGGCGATCCCGGATGGCCTTGCCGACCAGTTCCTCGTTCCGGCCCACGCCGTACATGTCGGCGGTGTCCAGGAAGTTTGCGCCCATCTCGATCGAGCGGTGGATGACCCGGATCGACTCGGACTCATCCTGAGCCTTGGGGTCGTAGAAATCGCTCATGCCCATGCAGCCAAGGCCGATCTCCCCCACCGCCGGCCCGTTCCGCCCGAGTCGCCTCGTCTTCATGCTGCCTCCTTGAAGTGCGCCCCTCGCCCCCGCACCACAGGAAATCTTCCGGATCTGCCGGCTCGTGTCAACTGATGGTCGCTCCGATGCTCTCCAGCCGATTCAGGCGACCGCGAGAAGGACCACGGGCGCGATGTACCCCACCAGCGCCACGCCGATGAGCAGCGGCACAACCCAGGCCCCCGCCTGAGCACCGTCCGCGATCACCCGCATCGCCATCGATCCGAGCACGAGTGTCCCCGGAATCGCGACCGGCGCCGTGAGCCACATCGCCAATCCGCGCCGGCCGGCACTCAACAGGAACGGCGCTGCCGCGAACCCCGCGTGCACAGGAACCACCAGCGCCAGCGCGACGATCATTCCGATCGACACCGCGTTGCCCGCACCAAAGGAACGGCGGAAACCCGAAGCCAGGTTGATCACGCCGATCAAGCCCGCGCAGAGCACGATCGGCGAGAGCACCAGTCCGATCATGACCGCAACTCTTGGAAGCATGCTCCGACTCCTCGAGGCGACCGAACCGCCGCCGGACACCATGCGACGTTCCGATTGCCAGAAGCCAAATTCCGCGGGATTCACTTGCGTTGGGCCCGGAAGCCGATACTGTTGTCCTGCGGCCTTTGCCGCTGCGAGTAAAAGCCGATGACTGCCATTGCCTGAACATCCCCGCCGGAACGCCCCACCGCCGCTTTTCGCCGCGCTGGAGGCCATCCCGGCAAGCCGCTGCTGATCTGAATCAGATCGCAAGGCTGCTCCCGAAACGGGACCACTGAACCGCCAACATCCTGTGCTGGCTCCGATGCCGCTCGTCCTTCACGGTGCGATCGCTCGGTTCCTGGCATTCGCGGCTGCGTTCAGCGTCCATTCCGCCGGCGGGGACCGCACTTCACCACTTCACATGCGACGCACGACCACTCCTCATCGAGGGGTTCCTTCGTGCTTGTCGCGCCACGCTGCACGCTTCCGCGCCGCGATACCCATCGTGCGCACGCGTGCAGCCAGAGGTCTCTTGCGCCCGCAATCAGGGGTCACGCCCCTCCCGCTTCTCAACACACCCATGTCACAAAAGTCTCACGCCGACACGTCGTTCCGCTGCACCGTCTGCAACTGGCACACGCCGCCCGCAGCGTTCGGCTCCAAGCACCGCAACCACTGTCCGCGCTGCCTCTGGTCAAGGCACCTCGATGAGGAGCCAGGCGATCGCCGCTGCGCCTGCCGGGGAAGCATGGAGCCCATCGCCATCGAAGTCCGCAAGGACGGCGAATGGGCCCTGATCCACCGCTGCTCAGACTGCGGCGTCCTGCGCACCAACCGGATCGCGGGCGACGATCACGAGCGATCACTGCTCGCGCTGGCCCTCAGGCCGATCGCACGCCCCGCGTTCCCGCTTGATGACATCCGCGATCCGTGAGGATCACTTCTCCTCGAGTAGCTTGGCGCGCTGATCCGCGGTCAGGGTCCACAGACGCCACGAGTCGGGGTCCGCGCCGAGCTTGCGCCCGAGGTCCGCCAAGGAGTTCATCGTCTCCTTCTTGAAGTCCCCCTTGACCGGGGCACGCCATTCAGAGGGGATCGCAACCACGCGAACCTCGATGTTGGTCCCGTAGAGCGTGTTCGTGAAATCCGCCTCGGCGGTCAGCCAGCGGATCTCCGCGACCGTCGCCGAGCGGATCGCGGTGCCCAGGCTCGGGCCCACGATCGAAGGCCAGCGCGGCTGCACCGTCTCAGGAGGCTGGGCAAGCTGGTTGTTCACGATGATCCAGTACCTGACCTTGGGCATCGGCTTGCCGGGATACTCGTGGCGCCAGCGCTGCAGGAGGCCCTGAGGACTCCGCGCATCCAGACGCAGGAAGACGTTGGCCGTCACGCCGCCGTCAGCGTAGAGGGACTCCTCGATCCGCACCGGCGGGAAGACCGCGGGAATCGCAGCCGACGCGAGCAGAATGCGCTGCACGTGGTCGACGCCCGCCGCATCGTTCACCTTCTCCGCTTCCGCACCGACGTTCCAGAACTTCTGACGTCCGAAGTCCAGATCGGTTGCGCCGACCGCGAGCACGCGGCCCTTGCGCGACTGCTCCGCGATCTGCTTGATCTCAGGGTCGGACACCGACTTGCGCACATCACGCTCGAGCCCGGGGAGCTCCATGAACGAGGGATTCGAGGGCAGGAAGAAGAGAAGGCCGCGTTCCTGAATCCAATCGGACTTGGGATTGCGGTAGATGTCCTCGACCTGCTTGTACGCCTGCTCGGTCCCGATGAAGGCGAATGGCGCGAGCAGGGCACCGGTGCTGACGCCCGTCACGACGTCGAACTCGGGGCGCTTCATCGCCGGATCCGGACAGTCCGCCCAGCCATTGAGGAAGCCCGCGCCGAAGGCGCCGTAGTCGCCGCCGCCTGACAGCGCCAGCAGATCGACCGTGCCGTGGTGGTCGCTCTCTTCCTTCATCCGGACAAGCAAGCGATCGACAGCGCTGGTGAACGTCGAGTTGCTCTCGGAGGCATCGACCTTCTCTCTCTCGTAAAGCTGCGCCTCGGTCTTCACCGCACGCGACGAGCCGCAGCCCGCGAGCCCGATGATCGCGGGAGCGGTCGCGACCAACACCGCAAGAGCTCGAAGCGTCCGAAGGGGACGTTCAGCGGAAGAAGCAAGGCCCGATCGGGACGTCAGAACAGAGGTGCGCATGTCCTCAGTCTCGACCCTCCGAGGCGCAACGTCAAGCGACTCCGACTTCGGACTTTCCCCAGGCCCCGGGAACTCTCCCGGACGGGACCCGTCCAAGGGACATGCTCACGCCCAAGTTCGCCGACCAGTTCACTCGCCAGTGGATCGCCGCCTGGAACGCTCGCGATCTGGACCAGATCCTCGCCCACTACACCGAGGACTTCGAGTTCTCCTCGCCGCTGATCGCCAAGATCGCAGGCCATGAGTCCGGGACGCTCGTCGGAAAGGCTGCGGTGCGCGCCTATTGGACCGCAGCTCTTGCGCGATTTCCGTCGCTTCACTTCGTTCGGCTGGGGTTCCATACCGGAGCCAACTCCGTCGTTCTGCGCTACCGATCGGTCTTCGACACCATCGCGTGC
The DNA here is from genome assembly GCA_964531675.1 of uncultured Phycisphaeraceae bacterium. GTDB lineage: Bacteria > Planctomycetota > Phycisphaerae > Phycisphaerales > UBA1924 > CAZHFW01. The sequence goes on from CAZHFW010000030.1 coordinate 24,402, forward strand.
GAGACCTTCCACTTCACGCCCGAAGGCAAGGTCTGGCGTGCGGACGCCCACTACAACCAGCCCGACCTCGAGGCTGCCCGGAGCCAGCAGACCTGGCTCTTCGCGTCCCACGCGACGCCGATCCTGAATGTCTCGAGCGTGCGCGACTCCTTCGCATGGTTCGAAAGGCTGGGCTTCCGCCAGTGTTGGGGATGGTCCAGTTCGGGCAATCCCACCGATCCCCCCACCTTTGGGGCAGTCGGCGCCGGGGAGGTGCAGATCTTCCTGTGCCTGAACGGCCAAGGCGGCCGCGGGCGCGGCGTCAACCGCTCGACCTCAGGCGGCTCCGATGGCGACGACACCGTGGACAAGGGCGTTTGGATGACCCTCTGGGTCCCCGAAGTCGATTCGGTGTACGCACGCTGCCGCGAACAGGGATTGGACGTCACGCACCCCCCCACCGACGAGCCTTGGGGCGTCCGCGAGATGCACGTGCGCCATCCCGATGGCCACGTCATCCGCGTCAGCAGCGGGCACTAAAGTTCCGCATGCTTGTCCGCCACGCCTCGCCGAGCGACGTCAAGGCCATCACCGCGATCCTCAACCGCGAGATCGCCGAAGGCGACGCCCACTTTGGGGCCAGGGCGGTCTCGGAGTCCTCGGTCGCGTCCGAACTGGACTCTGCGCTACAGGGCGTCCGGTTCGACCCCGACGACCCCAAAACCACGCCGCCGTTTGTCGCGCACTATCCGTGGCTGGTCGCGACCGAATCCGAGACCGGACCCGTGCTGGGCTTCGCCCGCGCCGGCGCGTGGAAGACACGCGAGTGCTACGCGCGTTCGACCGAGATCGGCGTCTACGTCCTTCCTTCGCATCAGGGCCGCGGCATCGGCCGCATGCTCTACCAGCAGCTCTTCCCGTTGCTCAGGCAGCAGGGCTTCCGCACCGTTCTCGCGGGCATCGCGCTCCCCAACACGCCGAGCGTCAGGCTGCACGAGTCCTTCGGCATGAAGCACGTCGGCACGCTCCCGATGGTCGGCTTCAAGCACGGCCGCTGGCGCGACGTGGGCTATTGGACACTCACCTTTTCCGACGCAACCTGACCCAAATCGGTCAGCAGATGCGAGGCAGCTCCTCGCCGTAGGGCTTCTGGATCACGCGCCGGCCGCCAACATCGGTCACGACCTCGCACAAACCATCACCGGTGTCCTCGAAGCGCCCGACGACCGCAGCGTTTCGACCGAGCGGGTGCTGCCGCATGGCGCGGAGCGCCGCCTCCATGGCCTCGGGTCTCACCACCATCATCACCTTCCCCTCGTTGGCGACCGAAAGCGGATCCAGCCCCAGGATCTCCGCGGCATACCGCGTCGAAGGCTCGATCGGAATCGAAGGCTCATCGATCGAGAGCCTCCAGCCTGACTTCTGCGCCAGGTCCGCCGCGACGCCCGCAAAGCCGCCGCGTGTGGGATCTCGCATGTACACGACGCGCTCGCCGCACTTGGCCAGGACCGCGTCGATGAGCCCGTTGAGCGGGGCCACATCGCTCCGCAGATCACTCCGCACCGACTCGGCGTGCTCGCGCTGGAGCATGACCGCAAGCCCATGCTCGGCGATGGTGCCGCTGACGAGCAGCACATCGCCCGGGCGGATCAGCCTCACGCCGAGCTTGACGCCTGGCCTCAGCGCACCAACGCCCGCGGTGTTGATGTAGAGACCATCGCCCTGGCCCTTTCCAACCACCTTGGTGTCGCCCGTGACGATGCGCACGCCCGCCTCCTCCGCGGTCTTGGCGATCGAGTCGAGAATCTCGCCAAGGGTGGAGAGCTCAAGCCCTTCTTCGATGATCAGCGCCAGCGAGATGAACTGAGGCGTCGCGCCGCTCACCGCCAGATCGTTCACGGTCCCGCTGATCGCGAGCCTCCCGATGTCCCCGCCCGGGAAACGGAGGGGCTGAACGACATACGAGTCGGTCGTGAAGAGCATCTCGCCGCTGTGCATGGGCAACTTGGCCGCATCGTCCATCGCGTCGAGATAGGGATTGGAGAACCGCGGCCCGATGAGCTCCGCGACCAGATCGTCGGTGAGCTGCCCGCCCCCGCCGTGCGCGAGAACGACGCGCTTGCGTTGGGCCGAAAGCAGCGACGCCGCGCTGAAGGTCCGATCCTGGTTGCTGTTCATCGCACCGTCTCCTTCACGCGGGCCGCGACCTGAGCCTGATGCCGCCGATACTTGAACCACGCCTGGCATGTGCCTTCCGAGCTGACCATGCAAGGCCCGACCGGATACACCGGCGTGCACACTTTGCCGAAGAGTCGACACTCGACCGGCGCCGCCCGTCCCGTGATGACCTTGCCGCAGATGCACCCCTTGGGCTCATGGTCCTCACCAAGCACCACGCTGTGACGCTTGAACGCGTCGAACGCCTCGTATTCGGGTCGGACGTCCAGTCCGCTGCCCGGCATCTCGCCCAGGGCCCTCCACGCCGAGTCCCCCGGCACGAAGACGCGATCGATCAGGGCCATCGCATGCGTGTTCCCCTGATCGCTGACCACCTCCGGATAGATGTTCTCGAGCTTGGCTTCTCCCGCGACGACCTGCCGCGCAAGGTGAAGCACGCCTTCCATGATCTGCAAGGCCTCAAAGCCCGTGACCACGCAAGGCTTGCGATACGTCTCGACGATGGGTCGATACGCCTCGCTCCCGATGATGACGCTCACATGCCCCGGGCAGACGAATCCGTCGATACGCACATCCGGATCCGAGAGCAGCGCCCGCATCGCGGGAAGCACGAGCTTGTGGCAAGGCAGGACCGTGAAGTTCTCGACCTTCTCTGCTGCCGCCTGCAGCACCGCCGCCGCCGTCGCCGGCGCGGTGGTCTCAAAGCCGACCGCAGCGAAGACGAACTGCCGCGCAGGCTCTGCCTTCGCGATGTCCAGGGCCTCGAGCGTGCTGGTCACGACGCGGACATCCGCGCCCTCGCTCCGGGCCAGTTCGAGCGATCCGCCCGCCCCCGCGACGCGGATCATGTCGCCGTAGGTCAGGATCGTCACATCGCCGCGCCGCCCGAGGGCCACCAGCGCGTCGATGTACCGCTGGGCGGTCACGCACACCGGGCACCCGGGCCCGCTGATGAGCTTGACACCCTTGGGCATGAGCGAGTGCACACCGCTCCGGCACGCATTGACCGTGTGCGTCCCGCAGACCTCCATCAGACAGATCGGCGTCGCCCGACCTTTCACCAGCGCATGCAGCTCATCGGTGTAGGTCCGCATCCGTTCGCGCATGTTCATGTGCGAGCCTCCCGGGGGATGATGTCAAGCGCCCCCTCCACCGACTCCACGATCTTCCAGGTCTCGATGGCGTCCTGCTCCTCGACCACGCGGATCGCAAAGCCCGCGTGCACAAGCACCCAGTCACCCACGCCCGCCTCGGGCGTCATGATCAGGCTCACCTTCATGCGGGCTTGCCCGATCCGCACCCAGGCGAGCATCCCATCGCTTTCCTCGATCCGAGCCGGCAATGCCAGACACATGCGTCACACTCCTGTCGTTTCACGCCGAGCCGCTGCGATGGCAGCCTGACCGAGCGCGAGCCCCCCGTCATTGGGAGGGACATCCCGATGCACCAGCACTTCAAATCCCGAGCGCCGCAGTCCCGCCTGGACAAGCGACGTCAGAAGCCCATTGCAGAACACACCGCCGCTGAGCCCGACGACCTCGATGCCCGTCGCGCCGCGGGCCACCTCGGCTCCCCGCACCAGGCCGCAGGCGAGCACCTCATGCACCAGCCTTGCCAAGCGTGCGATCGACTCGCCACGGAGCATCCCCGCCGCCAGCCTGCGAGCCAGGGGTCGATGATCGAGTTCGCTCAGTCCGCCGCGGACGCTGATGGGCATGAGATTGCAGACATCCTCACCCGTCGGCCCGACGCCGCTGGCGAGCGCTTCGAGCGTCATGCCGCTCATCGCCTCGAAGTGATTGAACGTGCACACGCCCAGGACTGCCGCCGCTGCATCGAAGAGCCGCCCCATCCCCGAGCTTGGCGGGCAGTTCAGATCCCTCGCCAGCATCGCCTCCACCGCTGCCCGCTCCGCGCGATCACCAAGCTCCGCCGCGACCTGCACGCACGCGGGATCCTCGCCAAGCTGGCCATCGCGGGCATCCATCAGCCACGCGAGCGCGCATCTCGTCGTTCGCTTGGCCGCCGCATCCCCGCCCGGCAGCTTCAAAGGCCTCATCCGCCCGATGCGCTGACACGCGTCCAGATCCCCGACCAGGATCTCCCCTCCCCAGCTCGTTCCATCGGCGCCGAAGCCAACGCCATCGCAGATCAACCCGATCGTCCGCTCGCTCCGGCCGTGCTCGGCCATCACCGACGCCAGATGTGCATGATGATGATGCACTTCCAACAACGGCACGCCGAGCTTCTGCGCCAGCCCACGCGCGTGCCTCCTCGACAGATATCCGGGATGCGCATCGCACGCGATCCACTCGGGCCGCACGCGCAGCAACCTGAGCAGATCCTCGATCGCTTGCTTGAATCGCTCGAACGCGAGCGTGTAGGTCAGATCGCCCAGGTGCTGGCTCAACACCGCCTGCCCGTCATACACGATCGCGATCGCCCCCTTGAGCTCTCCGCCCACGCACACGCCCGGCCCGGTCGATCGGGCGCTGCCCAGGCCCGGCAGCGCGATCGGAGCGGGCACGAATCCGCGGGCCCGCCGGATGGGCACCAGGCCCACGGCAGTATCCACAACCACGGAGTCATCCACCGCCCGCTCGATCGGGCGATCATGCATCAGCCACGCATCCGCGATGGCCGACAGCACGCGGATCGCCTGTCCATCGTCGGTCACGAGCGGATCGTCGGACGCATTGGCGCTGGTCATCACCAGCGTGCGGAAGCCTTGACGCACCAGCAGATGCTGAATCGGCGTGTGCGGCAGCATCAGGCCCAGCCTGTGCATTCCCGGGGCCACCGCCTCCGCGACCGATGCGTTCGGCTTCCGAGCCGCCAGCACGATCGGCGCCGCCGGACTGGTCAGCAGCGCTTCCGCTTCCGCGGAGAGTTCCACCAGGGCCCGGGCGGTCTCGAGCGAATCCACCAGCACGGCAAATGGCTTGTGATCACGCCGTTTGCGGGCCCGAAGCGAGGCCACCGCTCCCGCGTTGGTCGCATCCACCGCCAGGTGGTAACCCCCGAGCCCCTTGACCGCGAGCACCCCACCGCCGCGCAGCACACTGGCCGCCGCCGCGATCGGATCGCCCGCCAGCTCAGCGCCCCCTCCATCCACGCACCGCACGCGCGGCCCGCAGTCCGGACAGCACGTCGGCTGGGCGTGGAAGCGACGGTCGTGCGGGTCGCGGTACTCCGTGGCGCAGCGCGGACACATGGCAAAGCCCGCCATCGTGGTCAGCGCCCGGTCATACGGCACGTCCCGCACGATCGTGTAGCGCGGCCCACAGTTCGTGCAGTTGATCAAGGCGTGCCCGTGCCGCCGATCCTTCGCATCCTGCAGTTCCGCCAGGCATTCGGGGCAGGTCGCCGAGTCCACCGTTACGCGATTCGGCACGCCCACGTGCGCACTCTCAACAATTCGGAACGCCCCGCCGGTGTCCCAGACCGCTTCCGATCGACGGGTGATCGCATCGATCCGCGCCAGTGGAGGCCGCTCCGCAACCAGTCGTGAGACGAAGCACTCGATCGCGCCATGCTCGCCGACCAGCCGAATCACCACTCCCGCGGGCTCGTTGAAGACCGAACCCTCCAGACCGAGCTCCGTTGCAATCCTGAACACAAAGGGGCGGAAGCCCACGCCCTGAACTTGCCCGCGAACGTCAACCCGCTCGGCAGCGACATCACCCCCCGCTCTTGGCGAGGCCCCAACCCCGGACTTGGATGCTCCCCGGCTCATATCACACGTTGCTCAGCCGGCCTCGAGTTCGGCCGGCCTCCTTTCCCCGGGCGTCTGGCCCTCCAGACTGCCGGTCACGCTCGCGATGCAGCGAGCCGCTACGAAAGTCATGGGGCTCCGCTCACGCATGCGCCGCCTCGGCCAGATGTTCGGTGAACTCCGCGAGACGATCGAACGCGATCTGCAGCGCCAGGCCGAGCGACGCTTCCACCGCTGGGGTCAGCCCGACGCCCGTGCGGACCAGTCCAGGCTCCACGCCAATCACGCAGATCTCGGGACACGTCGAGCCAAGCAGCCTCGCGACGCCCAGGAGTTCGGTCACACTGCTCTCATGCGCCGTCGTTGCATGCGGCGCGTGATCCGTCAGCGGGTGCAGGCAATGCACCGTGCCGGGCTCATGACCCCGCGCAACAGCGTCCAGCACGAGGATCGCCCGGCGATTGTCCAGAATCCCGAGCAGCGCCAGACCCTGGGTCCCGCCGTCCACGAACTCAACTCCGCTGCGGAGCCCCCACGCCGCGTGGAGGCGATCCAGCAGGACCAGCCCGACGCCGTCGTCTCTCAGAAGCCGATTGCCAACGCCAAGCACCAGGATCGGTGACGTTTCGTGTTCAGTGTTCATGGCCCTTCTCGTGCTCAGTGGACTTGTACCCCGTGATCATCGATTCGACCAGACTGTTCCGGTCACGGATGCTGTCGAAGATCACGATGTACACGTGGAGGATGACGAACCACAGGAACGCCCACGCGAACATGTGATGCCACATGTGCACGCGGAACGATCCGCCCAGTAGCGGGATCACCCAGCCGAACACCCGGCCGTAGATCCCGGAGGGATCCGTTTCGGAATAGAGCGCAAAGCCCGTGAGGATCTGCGCCAGCCCGAGCGTGATCGGGAAGACCGTGTACGCCACGCCCGCCAGCGCGTTGTGCCCGATGCGCGTCGAGTGCCCGCGCAGGATGAAGATGTACGACTTCATCTCGAAGAAGAGCTCTCCCCACCACGAGGGGCTCCAGGGCCTGGGCATGCCCGAACGCGCGTACTTGTTCCCGACGAAGAACCAGAGCGTGCGCAGGCAGTACATCACCAGGAACAGGAACGCCGCGATGAAGTGGATCTGGCGGACGCGCCCCATCAGAAACGCCTGCCAGGGCTCACCCACCGAAGTCAGCACCGGAAACGCGATGTAGAGCCCGGTGCCGAAGAGCACCGTGATGCTCAGCGCCGTCATCCAGTGGAAGAGCCGGACCGGGCGCTGCCAGACGTAAATCAGCGTCTTGGGCTTGTCGCGCTCGCCGGGATAGACACGCGTCACCTGTGACATGCGCCGCTCCTATCGGATGGAGACCTCCGCGAGCTTCCGGCCCTCGGTGTCGTACACATGCGAAGCGCACGCCAGGCATGGATCGAACGAGTGCACCGTCCTCAGGATCTCCAGAGGCTGGTCCGCCTTGGCCATGGGCGTGCCGAGCAGCGCCGACTCGTACGCCCCGCGGACTCCCGCCTCGTCCCGAGGCGATGCATTCCACGTCGAGGGCACCACGCACTGGTAGTTCTCGATCTTCTGGTTCTTGATGTGGATCCAGTGCCCGAGAGCTCCGCGCGGCGCCTCGGTGAACCCGAAGCCCTTGCACTCCGTCGGCCAGGACTTTGGATCCCACTTGGAGTTGTTCGCGGTACTGCGATCCCCCGCCTTCACGTTGGCGATCAGGTTCGCGAACTCGTCCTTCAACCACCGGGCGCACAGCTGCGTCTCCAGGCCTCGTGCCGCCGTCCGACCGAGCGTCGAGAACAGCGCCGTCGCGGGCACCTTCAGGGCGCCCAGCGCGCCTTCCACGACCTCCTTGTACTCCGGACGCCCGCTCGCGTAGCCCACCAGCATCCGCGCCAAGGGACCGACCTCCAGCGCATGCCCCTTCCAACGCGGAGTTTTCAGCCAGGAATAGGTCTTCTTCTCATCCAGGTACTCGTACGGCGGGGGCGGCCCGTCGTAGTGAGGCTTGGTGATGCCCTCCGACGGATGCAGACCTTTCACGCCATCGGGATACTGGTACCACGAGTGCGGCACGAGCTCCTGGATCTGGGTCGTGTCCTTCGGATCGATCGGGAGCACTTCCGCCAGATTCCTGTTGAGGATCACGCCGCGCGGGATCCGGAACTTCTCAGGCGTGTACACGCCCGCCTGCGGAATGTCGCCGTACGCGAGATAGTTCCCGATGCCCCCGCCGATCGACGCCCACTCCGGATAGAACGAGGCGATCGCGAGCAGATCGGGGATGTACATGAGCTCAACGACCTGCGCCGCCTCGTCGATGAGACGCTTGATCATGTTGAGCCGCTCGATGTTGATGGCGTTGTCGCCATCCGGGTCGATCGAGCAGGGCATCCCGCCCACCAGGTAGTTCGGGTGCGGGTTCTTGCCGCCGAAGATCGTGTGGATCTTGACGATCTCCTTCTGCCACTTCAGCGCCTCGAGGTAGTGCGCCACCGCCATCAGGTTCGCCTCAGGCGGGAGCTTGTACGCCGGATGTCCCCAATACGCGTTGGCGAAGATCCCGAGCTGGCCCGAGGCCACGAACTTCTCGAGCGTCGACTTGATGTCCGCGAAGTAACCGACGCTGCTCATCGGCCAGCGCGGGCTGACCTGCTGCGCCAGCGTGGAGGTCGCCTTGGGATCGGCCTTCAGCGCCGAAACGACGTCCACCCAGTCCAGCGCGTGCAGGTGGTAGAAGTGCACCACATGGTCCTGGATCATCTGCGTCAGGAACATGATGTTCCGGATCAGGTCCGCGTTCTTGGGAGGCTGCACCCCCACCGCGTCCTCGACCGCACGGCAGCTCGTCAGCGCGTGCACCGTCGTGCACACGCCGCAGATGCGCTCCGTGAACGCCCAGGCGTCGCGCGGATCACGCCCTTGCAGGATCAGTTCGATCCCGCGCCACATCGTGCCGCTCGACAAGGCTTCCTTGATGACCCCGTCATCACCCACGACCGCCTCGATGCGGAGGTGACCCTCGATTCGCGTGACGGGATCGACGACGACTCTCTTGTCGGCCATGACGCGGCTCCGATCTCAGGCGTTCTTGTTGATGGTCGTGGTCACCGGATCCGTCCGACGCAGCTTCACCGCCGACGCCGCTGCGTGCGCGAGCACCGCGCCGCCCACCGTCAGCGCCACCGCTGATCCGACCTGCTGGGGCGTCGACTCGATCCCGGGAACCGGGATCCCGCTCAGGCGGTCGTAGAACGAGCCGTTGTCCCAGAAGTTCTCTTCGGAGCAGCCGATGCACCCATGGCCCGACTGCACAGGCCACGACACGCCGCAGTTCCACTTCACGTTGGCGCACGCGTTGTACGTCGTCGGTCCCCGGCACCCCATCTTGTAGAGGCACCAGCCGTTCCGCGCCCCCTCGTCGTCCCAGGTCTCCACGAACTTCCCAGCGTCGAAGAACGGCCGGCGCTGGCACTTGTCGTGCAGCCTGTGCTGATAGAACATCTTCGGACGCCCCATCCGATCAAGCTCGGGCAGGCGCTCGAACGTCAGGATGTACGCAAGCACGCCCGTCATCACCTCCGCGATCGGCGGACACCCGGGCACGCGGATGATCGGCTTGTCGGTGATGATCTTGTGGATGGGCTTGGCCCCCGTCGGATTCGGACGCGCCGCCTGAATGCACCCCGTGCTCGCGCAGGAGCCCCACGCGATCACCGCCTTGGCGTTGGCCGCCGTCTCCTTGAGGATCGACTCGAACGTCTGGCCCGCCACGGTGCAATACACGCCCCCGTCCGCGGTCGGTGCGTTGCCCTCGACCGCCAGCACGTACTGGCCGGCGTACTTCTTCATGATGTCCTTGCGGATCTCTTCGACCTGGAAGCCCGCCGCCGCTTGCAGCGTCTCGTCGTAGTCGAGCGAGATCAGGTTCAGGATCACGTCCTGCGCGATCGGGTGCGAGGAGCGGATGAACGACTCGCTGCAGCACGTGCACTCGAGCCCGTGGAGCCAGAGCACCGGCAGGCGGGGCTTGGTCTCCATCGCCTTGACGACCTGGGCGACCGCCGAGGACGCAAGCCCCATCGAGGCCGCGGTCATCGTGCAGAACCTCACGAAGTCGCGGCGCGACACGCCGTGACTCTGCAACACCTCGTAGGTCGTCTGGCTCGTGAGTCGGGACCCTGGATGCACCATGAGAGCCTCCTCGAGAAAGTCCGCCCCGGACGCTTTTTAGGATTTGCAGATCCGAATATAGTGTATTAGGCTCGGCTGTCAAGAAAAGCCGGGGCCCGCCAACCGAGTTTTCCACAGCCGATTCCCGATCCAGACCTCTCCTGGAGACCCCCCAATGTGGTTTTTCACCGCGGTCGCGACCGGCCTCCTGGCGGGACTGATCCATGTCTTCACGGGGCCTGACCACCTGGCCGCCATCGCCCCCCTGGCCGCCGACGCGCCCCGCCGGGCCTGGAGAACCGGTTTCCACTGGGGGCTCGGGCATTCCGCGGGGACCTGGTTCCTGGCCGCCTTGGCCCTGGCCTTCCGCGAGAGCCTGCCGGTTGATGCGGTGAGCGCGTGGAGCGAAAGGCTCGTCGGAGTGGTGCTCGTCGGGGTGGGCCTCTGGGCCCTTCGGCGCTCGCTTCGCCAGCACGTCCACACCCATGTACACACGCACGACGGATCGACGCACGCCCATGTTCACGTCCATGGCCATGGGCATCCGCCAACCCCCGAGGCTTCGCGGAGAGCCCCCCACCATCACCACCACGGAGCGCTCGGCATCGGCACGCTCCACGGCCTGGCGGGCACCTCCCACCTCGTGGGCATCCTCCCGGCGCTGGCCCTGCCTTCCCGGACCGCGGCCGTGGTCTACCTCGCATGCTTCGGACTAGGCTCCATCGGCGCGATGACGTCGTTCGCGGTGGGCGTGAGCCTCGCTGCCCGACGCGGACTCACGTCAGGCCGCTTCTATCGCGGCGCGATGCAATGCACCGCGCTGGCCGCCATCGCCATCGGCGGCTTTTGGCTCTCGGGCCTCTGAACGTCAGACCCGCCTGGCTTCCGCGACCCGTGCCCGGATCCAATCGATCCACGCCTCGACGCCCTCGCCCGTCCGACAAGAGAGCTCAAATGTCGTCACGTCGTCGTTCAGGGCCCGCACGCCCTCCTTGAACCGCGCCATGTCGAAGTTGCAATACGGCAAGAGGTCAATCTTGTTGATGATCAAGACGTCCACCCCGCGGTATGTCTTGGGGTGCTTGAAAGGCTTGTCGTCCCCCTCGGTCACCGAGGCCACCAGGACGCTGGCGTGCGTTCCCAGCGCAAAGCTCGCGGGACAGATCAGATTGCCCACGTTCTCGACAACCAGCAGATCAAGCTCATCCAGCGGGAGTTGATCCATCGCGCGACCGACCATCTGCGCCTCCAGATGGCACGATCCTCCGGTGTTGATCTGCACCGAGTCCGCCCCCGCGGCCGCGGCCCGCTCCGCATCAAAGCTGGTCGCGATGTCGCCCTCGATCACGCCGATGCGCATCTCTGGCCTGAGCCTGGGCACCGTCTGCTCGATCAGCGTGGTCTTGCCCGAACCGGGCGAGGCCATGATGTTCATCCCGAACAAGCGGCGTTCATCGAGCCTTGCTCGGTTGAACCTCGCCAGTTCGTCGTTGGCCTTGGTAATGGACTCCACAACGGGAACGCGCAGCGTCATACCGAGGCCTCCTGGCCCGATGCCGGCGCAGCGGACGCCGTCACATCAGTCGTTTCAATGTCGATCGCTTCCACGTAGAACTCGTCGCCGCCCGCGACACGCACGCGCGTGCTCCCGCACGCGGTACAGACAAAGCTCGTCCCCGCAGGCGTGAAGCTCGCCCGGCAGTCACGACACTCAAACGCCATCGGCACCTGGCGGAACACCAGTTCCGCGCCCTCGGCTGGCGTCCCCGCGGTCAACGTCTGCCACGCGAACTGCACGCAGTCGGGATCCGCACTGACAAGCCCGCCGACGACAAAGTGCACGCGCACCACCCGACGGGCCCCCTCGCGGGCCGCGTAGGTGTTCACGATCCGGGCCGCATTCTCCGTCAGCGAAAGCTCGTGCATGGCTCGCCTCCAGACAATTCAAACGACCAACAGATCCTGAACCGCAACGCCGAAGGCCTCTTCCCAGAATCAAGAACCGCATTTTCGGATGGCCAGGTAGTTGGCCACGCTCGACTAGATGATATCATGCTCATCATGTCCGAAACAAGCCCCCGCCTTTCGGCCGCCCAAATTGCCGCCCGTCACGGGAAAGAGAGGTGGAGGCTCCTGGACATCGCCCGCGACGTTCACGCCGCGCTGGGATGTCTGGACGCCGAAGCCATCGACGCCATCGCCGCCCATCTCGACCTGCCCAGGGTTGAAGTCGAGGGGCTCACGACCTTCTACGCCTTCTTTCGCGCCGCCCCCGCCGGACGAATCACCATCCGCCTCTGCGACGACGTCGTGGACCGCATGGCGGGCTACCAGCAGGTCAAGGCCGCATTCGAACGCGAACTGGGCGTTGCCATGGGCCAGACCACACCCGACGGCCGCTTCACGCTCGAACACGCACCGTGCATCGGCATGTGCGACCAGGCCCCCGCAGCACTCATCAACGACGTGGTGGTGACCAGGCTCACCGACCAACGCGTGCGGGCCATCGTCCACGCCCTTCGGAAGCACGACGATCCAACCCTCCTGAACGACCGGGTCGGCGATGGCAACAACGCCCATCCCCTCGTGCGTTCCATGGTCGAGAACAACATCAGGCTCCGCGGGCCGATCATCTTCGGAGCAAGCGATCGGCACAGCTCGCTCGCCAAGGCGCTCGCGCTTCCCCCCGAGGAGATCATCCGCACGATCAAGAACGCCAAGCTCCGGGGGCGAGGCGGTGCAGGCTTCCCCACCGGCGTGAAATGGGAAGTCACGCGTGCGGCGCCGGGCGTCGACAAGTGCGTCATCTGCAACGCCGACGAAGGCGAGCCTGGCACCTTCAAAGACCGCGTGCTCCTCACCGAACTGCCCGACTTGGTCATCGCGGGGCTCACGATCGCGGGATACGCCATCGGCGCTCGCGAGGGCATCCTCTACCTCCGCGCCGAATACGCCTATCTCCGCGCGTTCCTGGAGGACATCCTCCGCCAGCGCCGCCAGGACGGCCTGCTCGGACGCTCCATCCTTGGGCACGCGGACTTCGACTTTGACATCCGCATCCAGATGGGCGCGGGGGCGTACATCTGCGGCGAGGAAACCGCCCTGATCAGCTCGTGCGAAGGCCGCAGAGGCGAGCCCAAGACCAGACCGCCCTTCCCCGCCCAGAAGGGCTACTTCGATCGACCCACCAGCGTCACCAACGTCGAAACCCTGGCGTGCGTGACCCGCATCCTTGAAGACGGCGCGGAAGCCTTCCTGGCCTACGGCACACCCAAGAGCAGCGGCACCAAGCTCCTCTCCATCTCGGGCGATTGCGACCTGCCGGGCATCTACGAAGTACCCATCGGCACGCCTTTGCGAGAAGTCCTCAGGCTCTGCGGCGCCCAGAACCCGGCCGCTGTGCAGATCGGCGGCCCCACCGGCGCCATGGTGGGACCCGCGGGCTTTGATCGCCGGATCGACTTTGAAGACCTGAGCACCGGCGGCGCGATCGTCGTCTTCGGCCCCACCCGCAACATCCCCGGGATCGTCTCGGAGTACATGGGCTTCTTCATCCATGAGAGCTGCGGGTATTGCACACCTTGCCGCGTGGGGACACGACTCCTGAAACGCAAAGTGGACGAGCTCATCGCGGGTCAGGGCCAGCCCCGAGATCTGGACGCGTTGCTCGAGCTTTGCCAGACCGTCAAGCAGACCAGCCGGTGCGGGCTCGGTCAGATGGCGCCCAACCCGATCCTCTCGACCCTAAAGAACTTCCCCGAGGTCTACGCCGCCATGGTCAAGCCCGAACCCCATGGCTTCCAGCCGACGTTCGACCTGGGACTCTCCGTGGAACTGGCCGAACGCATCGCCGGCCGTCGCTCGACGCACGCCCATCAGGAGACACGCCCTTGAGCGCCAGCGTGAACATCACCATCGACGGCCAAGCGATCGCCGCACGACCCGGACAGTCGATCTTGCAGGCTGCCCAGGAGCACGGCATCTACATCCCGAGGCTGTGTGAAATGGAGGGTCTCAAGCCCTCGGGCTCGTGCCGTCTGTGCACTGTTCGCGTCAACGGACGCCCGGCCTCCGCGTGCACCCAGCCTGTCGCGCCCAACATGGTCGTCGAGAACGACACCCCCGAGATTCGCTCATGGAGACTCCAGCTCCTTGAGATGCTCTTTGTCGAGGGGAACCACTTCTGCATGTTCTGCGAGAAGAGCGGCAACTGCGAGCTGCAAGCCATGGCCTACAGGCTCGGCATGACCGCGTCGCGCTTCCCCCACCTTTGGCCGAAGCGCGACGTCGACGCCTCGCACCCCGACATCCTGCTCGACCGCAACCGATGCATCCTCTGTGGGCGGTGCGAACGCGCCAGCCGGGACATTGATGGCAAGTCCGTCTTCGGTTTCGTCGGACGCGGCGCGGAGAAGAAGCTCGCGGTGAACGCCCGCGCCAGGCTCGCCGACACGACGATCGACCTGACCGACAAAGCGGTCCAGAGCTGCCCGGTCGGCGCGATCCTGCGCAAGAACACCGCATTCCGCACGCCGGTCGGCCAACGCCGATTCGACCACGCCCCGATCGGGTCGGACGTCGAGGCCAAGCACGACGCGACTTCCGAAGCCACGCCCGCGAGCGAGCCCGGGGAGCAAAGCCGGGAGGCCGCCTCATGAGCAAGCCCAAACTGGCCACCTGTTCGCTCGCCGGGTGCTTTGGATGCCACATGTCGATCCTCGACATCGACGAGCGTCTTCTCGATCTAGTGGAACTGGTCCAGTTCGACAAGACGCCGCTGACGGACATCAAGACCTTCACGGGTCGATGCCGGATCGGCCTGATCGAAGGAGGCTGCTGCAACGAGGAGAACGTCGAGAATCTTCGGTCGTTCCGGGAGCATTGCGACATCCTCGTCAGTCTGGGCGACTGCGCCACGATGGGCGGAATCCCGGCGCTGCGCAACATGGTCTCGACCGCGGAATGCCTCCGCGAGGCGTATCTTCAGGGCCCCACGACCCACAATCCGTCGGGCCACATCCCCGCGGACATTGAGCTGCCTTTGCTGCTCGACAAGGTGCGCCCGGCGCATGAGGTCGTGAAGATCGACTACTTCCTCCCCGGATGCCCGCCTTCCGCGGAGACCATCTGGGCCGCGGTCACCGCGTTGCTCACGGATCAGCCTGTCGCGTTGCCTTACTCCCTCATCAAGTACGACTGACCCGGGATTCCCGGGAGAGCTTCACCATGGTCTCCACCGCTGCACGCAAACTCATCATCGAACCGGTCACGCGCGTGGAAGGCCACGGCAAGGTCTCGATCCTGCTGGACGAGAACAACCGCGTCACCCAGGCCCGCCTCCACATCGTCGAGTTCCGGGGCTTCGAACGCTTCATCCAGGGGCGTCCGTTCTGGGAAATGCCCGTCGCGGTCCAGCGCCTCTGCGGCATCTGTCCCGTGAGCCATCACCTCTGCGCCGCCAAAGCGGTCGATCACATCGTCGGCGGCGCCGCACTCACGCCGACCGCCGAAAAGATGCGCCGCCTCATGCACTATGGGCAGATCTTCCAGAGCCACTGCCTCCATTTCTTTCACCTGGCCAGCCCTGATCTGCTCTTCGGATTCGACGCCGACCCCGCCATCCGCAACGTCGTCGGCATCGCGCAGTCCAATCGCGACCTGGCGTACCAGGCCATCATGATGCGCAAGTTCGGGCAGGAGGTCATCAAGGCCACCGCCGGCAAGAAGATCCACGGCATCGGCGCGATCCCGGGCGGCGTGAACAAGAACCTCTCCATCGCCGAGCGCGATGCGCTCCTGGCCGACATTCCCAGGATGAAGCAATGGTCGCGCGACGCGCTGACGCTCGCCCGCGACTACACCCTCGAGCACTTTGACCACATCAAGTCCTTCGGCACGTTCGACTCCAGCCACATGTCGATCATCCGCTCGGACGGCGCGCTCGATCTCTACAACGGCGGCCTCCGCGCCGTGAACTCCTCCGGCGTCAAGATCTTCGACCACATGCCCAACGACCGCTACGCCGACCTTCTGGTCGAAGGCGTCCGCGACTGGTCCTACATGAAGTTCCCCTTCATCCGCTCGCTCGGCGAAGCCGACGGCTGGTACCGCGTCGGCCCGCTCTCCCGCCTCAACACCTGCGACTTCATCGACACGCCCGAGGCCGAGGCGGCCCGCAAGGACTTCGTCGCCATCGGTCAGGGCAAGCCCGTGCAAGCCACGATGGCCTACCACTGGGCTCGCGTGATCGAGATCCTGCACTCGATCGAAGTGATCGAGCGATTGCTCCACGACCCGGACCTTCAGGGCGATGACCTTGTCGTCAAGGGCGAGCCCAGGAACGAGGGCATCGGCATCCTCGAAGCTCCCCGAGGCACGCTCTTCCACCACTACCGCGTCAACGACGATGGCCTGGTCACCATGTGCAACCTCATCGTCTCCACGACCAGCAACAACGAAGCGATGAACCGCTCCGTTCAACGCGTCGCGCAGGATTGCATCTCAGGCAAACCCGAGATCACCGAAGGAATGCTCAACCGCGTCGAGATCGCGATTCGCGCCTACGACCCGTGCCTGAGCTGCGCCACCCACGCGCTGGGACGCATGCCGTTGATCATCGAGCTGGTCGACGCTCAGGGCGTCACCCTCGACCGCAAGGTGAAGGACGCATGAGCCGGACACCCCCAATCCTCCTCATCGGGTGCGGCAACCCCGCCCGCCGGGACGATGGCCTCGGCCCGGCCCTCGTTCAGCGCCTCGCCAGCACGCCCGGGCTCGAGGCCTGGTGGGACTACCAGCTCAGCATCGAGCACGCCGCGGACATCGCAGCCTACGAGCTCGTGATCATCGCCGACGCCTCGGAGACCGCCTCCGAACCTTGCGAGCTCCGCGAGATCATCCCCAAGGGCGTCCACAACTAC
>CAZHFW010000031.1:0-41347 GCA_964531675.1 uncultured Phycisphaeraceae bacterium
ACACGGCTAGCTGAACAGCAGCGGGCAACTGGCCTGGACAGGCCAGAACGTGAAGGTCGACGCCCTCACCAAGGCCTGGCGCGGCACACTGGACTGGTAAGGCTGGCACGCCCGACGAAGGCGCGAGCAAGATCGGGGCCTGATCAGAGCATGATCAGGGCATGAGCACGATCTTGCCGTGCACCGCGGGCTCCATGATCCGCACGTGCGCCTTGGACGCGTCCTTAAGCAGCAGCTCCAAAGAGACGATGGGTCGATAGACACCCGTGGACAGTCCTGCGCCGATCGCAGCATGCAGCTCGGCAAACTCGGGCATGGGACAGTTGCGCAGGCTCATGCCGACAACCGACGCGTCCTTGGCCATCGTGCCGCGGGGCGCAAAGTCGAGCGATCCCCGGCTTCCGATCACCACCACGGTCCCGAACCGCGCGACGATGTCCAGATCCTTCTGCAGGTTCACGTTGGCGAGCATCTCCAGGATGATCTCAGGGCCACGACCTCCGGTGAGTTTGACGATCTGGTCCAGGTAGCCCGCTTCGCGGTGGTTCACCGCGGCCGACGCGCCGTTGGACTTGACGAGTTCCAGACCTTCGGGCGTTCCCGCGGTGCCGATCACGCGCATCCCCGCAGCCGAGGCGATCTGGACCGCAGCCAAGCCCACGCCGCCGGACGCGCCGTGCACGAGCACGGTCTGCGCGGCGCGACCGCGGGCACGTTGGAAGATCGCGCGCCACGCGGTGCCGTAGGGCGTTCCCACGCCCGCGCCCTGCGCAAAGCTCACGTTGTCGGGCAATGCGAAGACTCCCGAGACATCGGTCAGCACCGACTGGGCGTACGTACCGGTGAAGACGCCCGGCGTGGAGTCGACCGGAGGTCTGGCGACATACACGCGTTGACCGACCTTCAGGCCCCGCGCCGCGTCCGCCGCGGAGAGTTCGCCGATCGCCTCGATCACACCCGCGCCGTCGTATCCGGGTGTGAAGGCCTGTTGAAACGCGCCGTAGTTCCCAGCGCGGATATAGGTGTCCACCGGGTTCACGCCCGCGGCGTGCAAACGCACGAGCACTGTTCCCGGACGTACGCCCGGCGCGGGCGTTTCCTGGAGCTTGAGTACTTCCGGTCCGCCGAACTGCTGAATGACGATCGCTTGCATGACATGACGCTAGCGCCGAGCGAACGAGGATTCCCATCTCACCAGAGAACACCCCTGGGGCGCAGCATTCCGCATCCGGAAATCCCCAAACCGATCGCGAACTGATCCGCTCGAACCCGCTGCTTTCCACGTCGTATCGGATGTTGTCACCACGCCGGACGCGTGGGGCGTACTTCCAGCTCGAAAGGACTCCGGGCGATGAATATCAGGGTGATTGACGGCAGCATCCAGACGACGCCGGGCATGATGGCCCACATCCGCACGAGACTCTCCGCGGCCCTCGACCGCTTCTCGCCGCAGGTCCGCGACGTCGAGATTCACATCAGGGACGACAATGGTCCCAAGGGTGGCCGCGACAAGCGCTGCGCGATTCACGCGCACATCGACGGCGCCACGCCCATCATCGTCGAGCATCGGGACAGCGAGTTCTACGCCGCGATTGATCAGGCGACGCACAAGCTGAAGCGCGCGGTCTCGCGCTTCTTCGAGCGCCGCCGCGATCGCTGACACGTTCAGACGCGCAGCGCAATCGCGATGTGATTGACGTTGGTGCCGGTGGGCCCGGTGCGGAGAAGACACCCCGCAGCGTCGAGGGCCGGGTGGCTGTCGTGATTGTGGGCGTCCCGTTCCGGATCGCGACCCGCGCGGGCGATCGCGTTAAACGTGCCCCCATCGACGATCGCACCCGCTGCGTCCGTTGGCCCATCGATTCCATCGGTGGAGTAGGCAAGGATCGCTGCGTCCGAACTGCCTCGAATGAACCCGGCGCCGACCAGCGCCAGTTCCTGAGAGGGACCACCGACGCCTCCAGAGGACCCGACACGAACGGTCCATTCTCCTCCGAAACCCCACGCTCCACGCGTGGGGCTTTTGTTCATGGAATCCGTGAGCTCCCTCGCGACGTGGGCGGACTCCCCCACGACCGACGTCCGCGGGCTCATCGCAACTCCGCGCTCCGCCAGCGCCTGCTGTGCAGCGGCGACGACTTTCTCGTTGTTGGCGATGATCGCGTCCCGCACACGCGCAAAGCAAGGCTCGCCCGCCTTCGGGGTTTCGGGGATGAGGCCCCGGGCCCCACGCTCCAGCCGCGTGCGGACCGCGTCATGCCCGCTGGCTGCGTGCCGACCCAAGGCGTCCAGCGCCTCGGCGAACGTCGAGTCATCGGGAGCAAATGGTCCGGAGGAGATGACATCCCGGCGATCGCCGATCACGTCCGAGACGATGAGCACTTCGACAAGTCGGGCCCGGCTCATGGCTGCAAGACGACCTCCCTTGAGCTCTTCGCAATGCTTGCGCACCGCGTTGAGCTCATCGATGGTCGCGCCGGCACGCTGCAACGCGGAAGTGACGCTTCGCAGGTCCTCGAGCGAGACGCCATCCGCGGGACACGCCAGGTGAGCCGAACCGCCGCCTGAGATCAGGACCAGCAAGGTGTCCGCTGCGGGCACTTCGGTCACAAACTCCCGAACCCGCGCCGCGGCGACCAGATTTCGCGCGGTGGGAAGCGGGTGATCCGCAGGAAGCACGCGCACACAGATGGGGAGCGCAACCCCGCCGATCCGCTCGGGAACCGCGGTCAGAAGTCCCGAGACGACACGATCGCCAAGCTTGGCGCACGCCTGCGCCATCATCTCCAGGGATGCCTTCCCGATCGCGAGCGCATGCACGCGCGGGCCGAGCCTGTCGAGCCTCCCAGGCTCGCTCAGAGCATCAGCGGTCGCGACACGAACGTCCGCTGCCCGTTGAATCGCAGGCAGGATCGAGCGCAGGATCTCGGCGGCGTTCTCCAAAGCCCCTCCGATCAGCGCCGCACAGCGGCATTGAGCCGGCGGACCGCCTCTTCAAGGGTCGCCCGCTTCTTGACGAACGCGAAGCGCACGAGCTTGTGCCCGAGCTCAGGCCGCTGATAGAACACGCTGGGCGGGATCGCGGCAACCTTCACTTCCTCGGTCAGCCAGCGGCAGAACGCGCGGTCATCCCCACGCCCGAGCGCCGAATGGTCCGCCATGATGAAGTAGGTGCCCGCCGGCATGTAGAGCTTCAATCCCATCTGCCGCAGCGCCCCCGCGAGGAACTCGCGATTGGACCTGAGCGTCGCGACCAAATCCGCGATCGCGCCCTCGCCCTCGCGGATCGCCTGGGCCGCCGCGTGCTGCATGGGCGTGCTGGTTGCGAACGTGAGGAACTGGTGGGCCGCCCGAACACCCGCGGAAAGCGCCGGCGGCGCGATCGCCCAGCCGATCTTCCAACCGGTGTAGCTGAACGTCTTTCCAAGGCTTGAGAGCGTCACGGTCCGCTCCGCCATCCCGGGGAATGAAGCCAAGTGCAGATGCGGCAGCTTCGGGTCAAAGAGCAGGTGTTCGTACACCTCATCGGTGATCGCCACCACGTCGTGCTTGAGACACAGCTCCGCGATCAACGCGAGCTCCTCACGCGTGTACACCTTGCCGGTTGGGTTGTGCGGCGTGTTCACCAGGATGAACCGCGTCCGCGGCGTGAACGCGTCCCGGAGCTCTTGCTCGTCAAACGTGAAGGGAGCATCCTCAGGCCCTCCCGCGGGGGGAGGCCGAAGGGCGACAAACCGGGGGGTCGCGCCCGCCAACGCAACGCACGCCCGATAGCTGTCATAGAAAGGCTCAAACAGGATGATCTCATCCCCCGGATTGAGCAGCCCGAGCATGGTCGCGGCGATCGCCTCGGTGCAGCCGCTGGTGACCGTGACGCACTGATCCGGGTCCATCTTCAGGCCCGCCCGCTTCTCAAAGTCGGTCGAGATCGCCTGGTTGAGCACCGGCACACCCAGGGTCCGGGCGTACTGGTTGTGCCCCTCCCGCATGGCGCGGACGACCGCGTCCTTCATGAAATCCGGGCCGTCGAAGTCGGGGAACCCCTGCGCGAGGTTCACCGCCCCGTGCTTGACCGCCAAGGCGGTCATTTCCGCGAAGATCGTGGTGCCGAAGGGTTTGAGACGGTCGCTGACGCCAGCCATGCCCGGAGCGTACCCGCCGGCCGCCGCCGATACCTTGCGTCCAAACTTTGCCTGTTCGCCCGAACGCGGTACGCTTGTTCTCCCGGGTGGAAGGGCGACCAACCCCCGAACACCCCGGTCCACTCCACGGCGAGGCTCGACCTATGGCGCATCCTGGCAAGTCCACCGGCAACCCCAATGACTTCATCCTTCCCGACCTGGGCGAAGGCGTGCACGAGGCCGAGCTGATCGCCTGGAAGGTCCAGGTTGGCCAGAAGGTCAACGAGCACGACCTGCTCGCCGAGATGCAGACCGACAAGGCGCTGGTCGAAGTCCCGAGCCCCCGCAATGGCACGATCGCGGTCCTCCACGGCAAGCCCGGCGAGATCCTGAAGGTCGGCAACCCCCTGGTCACCTACACCGACGAGTCGGGCGCCGCCCCCAAGCACGCCGACAAGCCGGCGGAGAAGGCCGCTGCCAAGCACCACGAGAACGGCGCAGCTGCGAAGTCCGCTCCCGCCCGGACCGAGGTCCCCGAAGAAGTTCCCGAACGCACCGAGGATGCCGGGACCGTCGTGGGCTCCATGCAGGGTGCCGCTGCGGGCGTCTCGGCTGCCCCGGGCAAGGCCCTGGCGACCCCCGCGGTGCGCCGCCTGGCCCGCGATCTGGGTGTGAACATCGACAACGTCGCGGGCACCGGCATCGGTGGTCGTGTGACGGAGAAGGACGTTCGCTCCGCGGCTGCGGGTGGCCCTCGCGCTGCGGCCCGTCCCGCCCCCGCTCCGGTCCAGGCTGCCCCGTCGCTTCAGGAGTTCATCGCTCCCCCGAGCGCCCCGGCGTTCGACATTTCCCGAGCCTCCGCTCCGGCGGCTCAGCGCGACTCCAGCGCCCCGGAGACTTCGCGGATTCCGTTCCGCGGCGTCCGCCGTGTCATCGCCCAGCGCCTGCGCGAGTCCATGAACACCGCGGTGCACTTCACGGTGATGGACGAGGCCGACGTTCACGCTCTGGAAGACCTGCGTCGCAAGCTCGCCTCCGCGTCGGGCGAGAAGGTCTCGTTCCTGCCGCTGGTCGCTGCGGCGGCGTGCAAGGTCCTGACGGATTCCCGCTTCCGCGCCCTGAACGCCACGGTCGACGAGAAGCCCTCCGATGCGTCGTATGAGGCTGCGATTGTCCAGCATCGCGCGGTGCACCTTGGCATCGCAGCCGACACCGAGACCGGGCTGATGGTCCCTGTGCTGCGCGACGCCGATCGCCTCGGCGTGCTGCAGATCGGGCGCGAGATCACGCGCCTGGCCAACGCCGCCCGCGATCGCTCGATCCCCCGCGAGCAGCTCACCGGCAGCACGTTCACGATCAGCAACGTCGGGAGCCATGCCGGTCGCTTCGCGACCCCGGTCATCAACTACCCCGAGGTCGCGATCCTCGCGGTCGGTCGCGCCCGCGATGGCGTGGTCGTCCGCAACGTTCCCGGGATGGGCACGGGCATGTTCCCCACCAAGCTGCTGCCGTTGAGCCTGGCCTGCGATCACCGCGTCGTCGATGGCGCGACCGCGGCGCTGGCGCTGGCGGAGATCGTCAAGCTCCTGCAGGAGCCCGGCAAGCTGCTCGGCTGATCCGGGATTCGCTCGAGTCAGAAACGCAACAGGCCCCGAGCGCATGCCCGGGGCCTGTTTGTTGATCGGAGTTCGAGCGACGAGGTCTACTTGCTCTTGGACTTCGAGGTCGCGCCCGTGGTCTTGGACTTCGTCCCCGAGGACCTGGACGCAGCCGGAGTCTTCTTGCTCGACGACTTGCCAGCGGTCTTGCTTGCCGCCTTGCTCGACGTCTTCTTCGTGCTCGTCGCGGCGGCGGGCTTTGCAGCAGGCTTGTCGGCCGCCTCAGGCTGCGCAGGCTTGGCGTTGACAACCGGAGCTTCGTCCGGCTCTTCAGCGGGCATCGAGGCGGTCTGCTCGGGCTGCGCCGGCATCGGGAAGGGCATCCGTGCCAAGGTCAGCACCAGAGCGCCCTCGGGGCTGGTCTCCTCGACCATCTGCGGGCGAGGCTCTGACTTCTTCCACCGACGCTTGGTGTAGGTCTGCGCTTCCGCGACGCTGGTCATCGCCACGAAAAGACCCGCTGCCAAGCCCCACATCACGATTCGCTTCACGCGTCTTCACCCCTGTGTGCCATTGCCCGCTTCCGCGGGGCCCTTTCATCGACGCATCCTGCCTCTTTCCTCCAATCTGCCCGCCTGGGGCGTCCGCGGTCGGCGCGGTCCTCTTTTGGGCTTGGCCCTGGGTCTCCCTTGCGATACGCTGACCTTGGCCCTGAGATTCCGGGCGCGGAGAGCAACCCATGAACAGACAAGCAATTCCGATGATCTGCGTAGCCCTCGGTGCGTCCTCCGCAACGGCCCAGTGCACGGGACTGACCGCGACCGATCTGGTCTCCGCCTTCCGAACTGGGAGGCCGGTTGCCATCGGCGAGCTGCAAGACCCGACCCGGACCGCCTGGACCTTCCGGTCCACCTCCACGTCGGGCCCGTTGCTGGTGGGCGTGCAGCACGTCTCGGGCGTAAACGAGTGGGGCATGCCCAACCGTCCCTACATGGTCCCGACCGCCGGCCCCGTGTACTCCCAGGTGCCCCAGATCAACGACAACCCGTTCTACGACCGCGCTCCGTCATTCACCGGGATCATGATGCACCCGGGCAACGACGCGAACGAGGACTCCGTCGCGATTTTCGCTCCCCAGAACCCCATCACGATCACGAGCCTCGAGATCGACGCCGAAGTCCTTGGCGATATCAGCGACGGCGTGTTCTGGAGTCTCTCGTCAGTGATCGGCGGAAGCCCCACGGCGCTCATCGGTCCGGTCGCGGCGTCCTACACCAGCTCTGTGGTGCACAGCACGTTCGCGGCGTCGAGCAGTGTCCTGCCAATCACGCTCAATCCGGGGGACACGCTCGTCCTCCGCACCAACTCGGGAAACAACCCCTTCGAGGACTGGGCCAACACGAATCTCCGGATGACTTTCTCAGGCGGCCCCATTCTTCTGTCGTCTCCCCATGATGCCGCGATCTGCGCCGAACGCACCATCACGCTCTCGACGCTCATCGCTGGCAGCGGCATCATCAACTACCAGTGGGAGTTCAAGGAAGGCAGCGGGGCGTGGACCGGATTCGGGAACGGCCCGGTCGTGCTCCCCGTCGCGGGCCTGATCGCGTCCGCGTCGAACGCGGATACAGGCTCGGTGGCGCTCACGCTGGAGGGCGACCCCGATCTCTCCGACGTTCAGTTCCGGTGCGTCGCCTCCAACTCCTGTCACAGCGTGACGTCGGGCGCCGCCCGCCTGCGTTCGTGCATCGCCGATCGCAACTGCGACGGCGCGGTCGATCTGGTGGACTTCTTCGAGTGGTTCAACTGCTGGGACACCACTGAACCCTGCGCCGATGTCGATGGCAATCCCGAGATCGACCTCTCCGACTTCTTCACCTTCTTCTCGCACTGGGATCTGAGCTGCTGACCCCTTCGGCAAGCCTGTCATCCGTTCTCGACATCCCAGCCCTTGGTCAGCTTGCGGATGCGATCCGACAGTGATTCGGAGCTGATGCGCCCACCAAGCCTCTCGATGACCAGCGGCAAGCCGAGCGGCGTGGGCGATGTCGTTTCCCGGAAGAGCGGGCGGCTCTTGCCCAGACGCTCAAGGGTCCGAGCGAGACGGGACTGCTCGAACTGCCTCTGGATAACCTCCCGCCTTGCCTGTTCGAGCAGCAGGTTGTCCGGATCAAACTCGCGGAAGACGTCATAAAGCAGCGCCGCGGTCGAAAAGACCTGTCGCCCCGTCTTCCGTGCGCCCGGATACGACTGGTACACGAGTCCACTGACCCTCGCGACCTCGCGGAACTGCGCCTTGGCAAGATCGCTCACGTTGGCGCTCGCCAGGGCGTCTTCCGCCAGATCGCGCGTGCTGAAGAGTTCGGGTGTCACAAGGGTTTCGAACGCAAGATCATCCGCGGTGAGAAGCTCGAAGCCATAGTCGTTCGCCGCTGTCGAGAAGGTGGTCTTGACCTTGCGCGAAAGTCGCAGCGCCAGCAGGGCCGCCAGTCCGCCGTTCACCAGACGGCCCTCAAATGGATACACGAAGAGGTGCTTCCCTTCGCGGGTGCGCGTCTGCTCGATCAGGACGTCGTGACTCCCGGGCACGACGCTCATGCTCTGCTGCGCACGGATGATCGGGCTCGCAGCCTCCATCTCCGGGCCATTCAGCAAGCCGCGGGCCGCCAGCTCGAGCTCCTGTCGCACCGCTTCGGAGAGCGACTCGGAGATCGGTAGCCTCGTCCCGGCCCAGTGGGGCGTTCGCGTCGTGCGACCCTTGGCGGGACGAACCAAAGCGGCCAGATCCCGGATCCCGACATACTCCAGCACCCGTCCAGCGAACACGAACCGCTCACCGGGTTCCATCTGCGCGATGAAGTACTCCTCGATCGAGCCGAGCCTTTTGCCCGAGGTCATGCGCAGATCGAGCGTCATCTCCCCGGTGATCGTCCCGACGTTGAGCCGGTGCAGGGATGCCATCCGAGGCGTGCGGACGCGATGCACCGCATCCGCTTCGCCGGTTTCCGGCGCGACCCGATGATGCTCCGGATACGCGCCGAGCGTCTTGCCCCCATCGCGCACAAGATG
The DNA here is from genome assembly GCA_964531675.1 of uncultured Phycisphaeraceae bacterium. Taxonomy (GTDB): domain Bacteria; phylum Planctomycetota; class Phycisphaerae; order Phycisphaerales; family UBA1924; genus CAZHFW01. The sequence goes on from CAZHFW010000031.1 coordinate 8,789, forward strand.
AAGGCACCAGTCGAACTCCTGCTGCGTGAGCTCCCGATACGAGTACGCTCGCCTGACTTCCGCGAAGAGCTCCGACGGCCGGAACCCATCTCCCAAGGAACATGTCACCAGGTGCTGGACCAGCACGTCCAGAGGCTTATCCATCGGGCGTCGCGACTCGATTTCCCCGCGTGCGATCGCGTCCCGGGCAGCCGCGACCTCCACAAGCTCCAGCCCGAACGTGGGCACGCACACGATGTGGCACGGCGCGCCGGGACGGTGGCTCGCCCTACCAGCCCGCTGGAGCAACCTCGCCAGCCCCTTGGGCGATCCGATCTGCATCACCCGCTCCACCGGGGCAAAGTCGACTCCCAGATCGAGCGAGCTTGTTGCGACCACGATCCGCGTGTTCCCAGACTTCAGCCCAGCCTCGAGCGCTTCCCGCGTCTTGCGGTCGATCGAGCCCTGATGCAGCCCGAGCACATCTTCCCATTCGGGCTTGCTCACGCGGATCGCCTGATACCAGAGCTCGGCCTGCGCTCGCGTGTTCAGGAAGACGAGCGTCGAGATTGCGGGGTCGAGCCATTCCAGCACCGCGGGCAACATGGTGAGCCCCATATGCCCCGCCCACGGAAGCCTTCCCTTTCCGGGGAGGAGTGTCTGGATCACCACGGGCCGTTCGATGCTCCCGCGCACGATGACCGGCTCCGCGTCCATCCCGACGGCGGCCCGGGCTGCCTCTTCCAGATTCTCCAGCGTCGCACTGAGCGCCCAAGTCCGCAGACCCGGCGCCAATCCGCGCATTCTCGCCAAGGCCAGCTCGGTCTGCGTCCCCCGCTTGGAGGAGAGCAGCTCGTGCCACTCGTCGATCACGACCGCCTGGCAACCTCCCAAAGCCTCCCGAGCGTTCTCTCGCGAGAGCATCAGCGTCAATGACTCTGGCGTCGTGATCAGGACGTTTGGGAGTCGCTCCTGCTGACGACGGCGGATCGACTGGCTCGTGTCACCAGTCCGCGACTCCACACTCAACGGCAGCCCGAGTTCCTCTACCGGCCGCTTGATGGCAAGCTCGATGTCCCGCGCCACCGCCCGTAAGGGCGTGATGTACAACAGACGGAGCCCTGAAACCTTCCGCAGTCCACGCTCGCCCGACGCCTCGTCGATCAGCTCCGCCAAGGGCCCGAGCGTGGCGGCGTACGTCTTGCCCGCACCCGTCGGCACCTGCAGCAATCCCGACCTGCCGGCGCGATACGCCTCCCACGTCTGGCTCTGAAAGGGCCATGGCGTCCAGCCTTGCCGCTGGAACCAGGCACGCACCAGGTCGAGCCCCGAGCCTGATGAAACTCCCGCCGCGCGCGCCGCGACCGATGCGTCAGGGGCTCTCTTCGATCTGGACGCCACCGCTGATCCTCTCCCCTCACCCAGGATCCCGCTCCGCACGCGCACGATCCCGCCTCGGCTGATTCACAACTGCTACTTCACGCCAAACTCGACCTTGGGCTTGTCTGCGATCAGCTTCTCGCCCGCATCAGCCGACACACCCACGCGCTCGGCGGGAATCCCGTTGTCCTTGACAAGCACCGCGACCACCGCCTCCGCCCGCCTCTTGGCCAGACTCACGAAGCGATCAACCGGCACTTCGATCCCGGTCAGCAGGTCCTTCTCCATCTGCTCAAAGCTGGTCGGCCCCTCCGCGGGCGCTGCCCCCTCGGGCTTGGCGGCGCGCTGACGCTCCTTCCACTCCGCCTCCACCGCGCTCTTGTAGAGCTTGTCGTCGATCTTCTCGATGTAGGGCGTGCCGACCTGCACGCGCTTGAGCATCTGCTCGCGCAGAATGATCTTGCACAGCCCGGGCGTATCCGCCTCCACGTTGTACCGGCCTCCCGCCTCGAGCGTGATCGATGGACGTTCCTTCATGGCCTTGGCCATGATGTCGATGTTTGACAGAGCGTCCGCCGCGATCTGAGCCGAGCCCGGCTCGAAGGCCACCATCGACAGGTCCTGACCCTCGGCGGCGCCAAAGAGCGCGCCCAGGATCTGGAAGGGAGCGGTCGCAGCCTTGAAGATCAAGTTGAAGAACGCGTCCCACACCAGCCCGACGATGCTGAAGTTGGGGTCGGTCACCTTGCCAGACAGCGGGATCTTCCCGGCGACCTTGTCGTTGCCATCGCGGAGCAGATCCAGACCCATCTTGATCGGAACATCCGGCGCATCGGGACTCTTGGTCGCGTCTCCAAGGTGGAACTGATCGAGCGCGAAGTCGAGCGTGCCCGTCAGCTTGCCGTCCTCGATCTTGATCGGGATCGTCGAGTTCACACGCCCGCGATCAACGAGGTATCCCACGTACCGGCCGACGAACGGATCAAAGGGCTTGGCGGGCACTCCCGAGACGTTCACCTGAACATCAAGCACCGGTGAGGCCCGGAACAGATCCGCCTTGCCCGTGAGCTTGAACGCGCCGGAGCTCTGGACTTTCGAGCTGACCTGCAGCTCCGCCACGGTCTGCCCATCCGTCGAGAGAGACGATGCCTTGACCTCGATCTGCTCCACGGCCAGCTCGGTCTTGGACTCGGGGCGATCATCCCCGACCCGGATCGCGCCACCGGTCACGTTCACATCCTGGATCTTCGCCGACCACCCGAGCTTCTGGACCAGCGCATGGACCGGATTCTCCCAGGTCTTCCCGGCATCCTTGGGAGCGTCTTTCCCGTCCTTCTTGGCAAGCTTCCCCTGGCCTGGCGCAGGCAGCATCGGGAACGTTGCTCCAAGTTCAGGACCCTCGGCGGCGACGCTCTGCAGCTCGATCGACTTGGACGACGTGTCGAGCTTGACGCCGGTCACCTCGCCCTTCCCCAGCGCGATCGAGGACTTGTAGAGCTCCGGCGCACCGGCCTGGAATCCGCTCACATCCGCGCGCCCCGCGAACTGGATCGCCGGCGTCGCGCCAGTCTTGGCGTCGACGCTGAGCTGCCCATCCGAGGCCGCTTGCCCGACCTTCAGCGAAACCGGGCCCTGCACCCGCGCCGCCACGTCGAGCCCGCCGACGCCGGCGGTTCCCGACCAGTCAAGCTTGGCGCCCTCGGGAGCCACCAACACGCTCGCCTTGCCATTGGCTTCGAGCTTGGCTGCGGCGAATCGATCGAGCTCCGCGATCGGCGTCCCAAGCCGCGTTCCACCAAGTTCCGCCTTTCCATCCCACTTGAGCCCACGGAAGTTCAGATTGGACACGTCCAGCTCGGCCGCACCATCCAGCGCGACCGTATCCACGCCCGCGACTTCCGCTCCGCCCGAGGGATGCGTGAGCTTCGTGGACTCAAGCTTGACCACGCCCTTCCAGCTCACCACACCTGCTTCGAGGATCGAGAGGTCGACCGACAGGTCGCCATCGACGCTCGCCAGCGCGGAGGTGAGTGAGGCCGCAGGCAGAGGCTCGGGCAACGTCGCGGGCCCCCAGCCGCCCGCGGGCGCGAGGTTGAACTTCTCGGTCTTGGCTCGGGCATGGGCGCGCCGATCAAACGGCTCGATGACGCCTTCGCCCCAGACCTTGCCGCCCTCCTTCACATCCACAACGAGCTTGAACGGCGTCTTGAATCGCTCATGACTCCGCACGGGCCCCGCCTGGACCGCGATGTTCTGGAACTCGTACGCGACCGGCCTGACCACGCCCACATCCGACACGCGCAGCGTCGTGTTCGCGATCTTGATCGACTCCACCGCAAGGTTCCACTCCCCCACCGCATCCTCGGCGATCTGAAGCAGCGCCGTCGAGACCTGCTGGATCGGGTAAGGAATGGTCGCGGGATCGACGCGCTCGCCCGACTTCACCGCCGCACCGGTCGTCGCGGGCTCGAGCCTGGTGATGGAAATCACGCCATCGGCGCCGCGATCGGCCGCGAGCAGGCCCCCATCGATATCCAGGTTCCCGACGCGGATCACGCGTTTGTCCAGATCGATCGTCGTGTCGGAGATCCCCGCGACCTTGGCCGCCAGCACGGGCTTGCCATCCAGTTCAACACCGAGATTCTCGATCTGACCCTTGACCACCTTGGCCTGGAGCACGCGATTGGCGCCGATGGGCGCCACGTCGTACTCAACCTCGGCGGTGAGCTTGCCGGAGACGAGCTTGCCCTGCGTTCGGGTCTCCAGATAAGGCATCAGCTTGGAAAGGTCGAGCCCGCCGATCTGGATCTTCCCCTTGGACGTCAAGGGATTGACGAAGAACGATCCGCCCCACTCGAGGCTCTCCCCGTTGGTCGACACGGCGCGGAGCGAGTGCGGATTCTCGTTCTCAGGCCGGGTGTCCAGCTCGTTGAGATCGAAGTTCAGGTCACGCCATTCCGTGATGAACGGCGTCGGCGTCGACTGGTCCTCAAAGAAGATGTCCGCCTTGAGCACGCCGAGGCGGTGCACGACCAGTCTCGGGATCTCCTTGATCGGCTCAGATGATCCCGACATCATCGGACGCACGATCTCGACCAGGTTGATCTCGCCCTGCTTGCTGATCCGGCCGTTCACTTCCGGAGAATCAACGACCGCCTTGTCGAAGTGCCATCCCCGCTTGAACAGCGTGTCCCAGAGCATGAACCCGCCGTCGAAACGGTCAAACCCGGCGACCTTCACGCCACCTTTGTCCGCCAGGGTCACGCCCTCGAGGGTCAGCGAGAGCTTGAAGGGATTGCAACGGAACTTCTCGACGCTGACCGCGCCCGCGAGCCGCTTGTTGAGCTTCGGGATCCCGACGTGCCTGAGCAGAAGAGGCACACCCGCAAAGCCTCCCAGCGCGTAGAGCGAGACCGGGAGGAACACCCACCAGAAGAAGCGACGAACCCACTTTTCGCGCGGCGTTCTGATCGGCTTGGCCTTGGCCTCCGAAGGCTTGGCCTGCTCATCACCCGACTTCCGCTTTGCACCTTTCCCAGCCATGACTGTGCCCTCCGACAAGCAGGCACAGCATAGCCGGACAGGGCCGCCTCACCGGGTCCCCACGGGATCACGCGCCGCGTCCCTCAACCGCTCCGTTACGAGGCCAGCGCGGGATAGTCCGTGTATCCCTTGGCGCCGCCGCCGTAGAACGTGGAAGGATCGGGGGTGTTGAGCTCGGCCCCTCGGCGGAACCGTTCAGGCAGATCCGGATTCGCGATGAACGCCGTGCCGAACGCCACCGCGTCGGCCCAGCCTTCACGCACGTACCGATCCGCCTTCTCACGCGTGAAGCCCGAGTTCGTGAGCAGCACGCCCTTGAAGAGCGGCCGGAAGAAGCTCACCGGGATGGGCTCATAGGCGGGGTTGGCATCCTTCCCGTGGCGCAGATCCGCTTCCATGGCCTCCATGATGTGCAGATACGCCAGGCCGCGCGTGCCGAGCGCTCGCACCACGTACCCGAAGGTGGCCTTGGGATCACGATCGCTCATGTCATTGAACGTGCCGCTCGGCGAAAGGCGGACACCGACGCGATCGGCGCCCCAGACCTTCACGAGCTGATCCGTCGCTTCCAGCATGAAGCGTGCGCGTCCCTCGATCCCGCCGCCGTACTCATCGGTCCGCCGGTTCACGCCATCGCGGAGGAACTGATCGGGCAGATACCCGTTGGCGCCGTGGAGCTCCACGCCGTCGAACCCGGCCTTGAGCGCGTTCTCCGCGGCCTTTCGATAGTCCGCCATGGTCGCGTTGATCTGATCGATCGTCATGGCCCTGGGCGTCGGGTGGGGCTGCTGCGAAAAGTCCGGGAGCGTGCAGTTCCCCGACTTGGCGACCGCGGAAGACGAGAACGGCGCCAGTCCGTCGGGCTGATACGCGTTGTGCGAGGAACGCCCGACGTGCCAGAGCTGCGCAAAGATCCGTCCGCCCCGGTCGTGCACCGCCCGCGTCACGAGCTTCCAGCCCTCCACCTGCGCGTCCGAGTGCATGCCCGGCGTCGCGGGATAGCCACGCCCCCCGGGCGTGATCTGCGTCGCCTCGGAGATGATGAGCCCCGCGGAGGCACGCTGCGCGTAGTACTCGGCGTTGATCGGCTGCGGGACGTCACCCGCGCCCGCCCGGCAGCGCGTGAGTGGCGCCATGAAGACGCGGTTGGGAAGGGTGTAGGGGCCAACCTTGATGGACGACAGAATATCGATGCTCATCGAAGTATTTTAGACCCGGTCCGGGCCGGTGTCCCGCCAATGAAAAAGGGCCCTCCCCGGGGAAGGCCCTTGCGTGCGTCCAAGCAATCCCGACTCAGCTCAGGGCGCTGGCCGTGATGTCCTGCGCCGTCCAGACGTCCGGCGCGCTGGCCTGCCAGCGGTAGCGGAAGACCGTGCCGGTGTCGGTGGTGCCGATGATGTGCGTCGTCCCCTGCGCGGAGGTGACGCCGGTCAGGCGGCCCGCCGGGCTGAGGGTCGTATTGACCAGATCGGTGCTGTAGTTCCAGTTGGTGAGGCCCGGAGCCCACCAGTAGATGGAGAGCTTGCCTTCGGCGGACTTGCCCGCGATGTTCAGGCCGCCCCACGGCGCGACATAGCTGCTCAGCTGCCCGCCGGTGAGCTTCGGGAAGCTGAAGAGCGTGGTCAGATTGCTGTTGCGCCAGTCGCCGCCGAACTCGGGGACCCACCAGGTGGTGGTCACGTCGCCGTTCACGTCGATGCCGGCGATGTTGATGCCGCCCCAGGAGGTCAGGTACGCCGTAAGGCCGCTGACGAGCTTGGGCGCGCCGGTGATGCTGCTCAGATTGGACGCGGACCAGTTGGTGAGGCCCGGAGCCCACCACACGGTGTAGATGTTGCCGTCGGGATCAAGACCCGCGATGTTCAGGCCGTTCCAGGTCGTGACGTAGGAGATCAGATTGCCCACGAACGCCGGGGTGGCGATGCTCTGGGGCGCCAGATCCTGGGTGGACAGGTTGCGGAACTCCCAGACCGCGGTGCCGGTCGAGCGGTTCTGGCGGTACACGACCACCTCGCCGCTCTGATTCAGACCCGCGATGTACACCAGGTTGTCGGTGGTCGTGAAGACCGTGATCTCGCTGGTGATCTTGGTGGCGCCGCTGAGCGTCGTGGTCAGGTTCGTAAACGTCCAGGCGCCGTTGGCGTCGCGCTGGAACAGGATCAGGCCGGCCGCGGAAGGCGTCGCAGCATTGGCGAGCCCGCTCACCGGGTCGTACCACGCCTCGACTTCCTTGAGCGGAGCGGGCGACCCGCTGGCCGCCTGAATGTCCGTCGCGGTCCACTTGGCGGTCGCGGTGTTGTCCGCGGGCGTGAGCACGACCGCGCGGCCGACCGCGTTGATCATGCCCAGGATGTTCGCGTCGGTCGTGGGGTTGGCCGCCACGCTGACCGGATTGCCCGCGATCGTCGAGGGCGTGGGCGAGAGCGTCGCGACCGACGGCGCCGTCGCGTTGTTGTCGTCGATGATCTCGGCGATCTGATTGGTCGCGTCCGTCTGGACGTAGATGTTGTAGTTGCCCGGGAGCAGGTTCGGATCGAACGGGATGCTGACCTGCGCCTGGCGGTTCACCTCGCCCCCAGCAGCCAGCGGGCCCGCGGAGTACGCGAAGTCGCCCAGGTTGATGTCGTCGGAGTCGCCGACGATGTTGTTCTTCGAGAGGATGATCCGGTCCGTCCAGGACGAGTTCACCGCGGCGCTGCCCGCGTTCTTGATCGTCCAGGTCACGTCCACGTTCTGGCCAGGGACGATCTTGGCGCCCGCGGAGAAGGACGAAACCGTCAGCTCGGCGCCCGTCACAACAGACGCGGAGATGATCTTCACCAGATCCGCGTCCGGGATCCCGTTGCCCGTGAACGTCTCACGCACCGGAAGCTGGGTGAACGTGCCGCCGGCGTTGATCACCTGCAGGCCGTACATCTTCAGGACGACGTCCCAGCCCGACACCACGGCGCCGAAGACCGCGTAGCCCGCGCTGGTGGGCAGGTTCGGATCAAAGTACGTGTTGTCGCCCATGTTGAAGTAGAACTGGCTCGTGCCCGAGTTCGGGTCCGAAGTCCGGGCCAGTCCGACGGTCCGGAGCAGGTTGGACCCGCCGGTCGTCTCGAGATTCACCGGCGCCTTGGTCGTGATCTGCGTCGGTGTGTTGCCGTTGTTGGGCTTGAACCCGCCGCCTTGCAGCACGCGGTTGGAGCTGTCCGATCGGTGGAAGATCGTGCCGTTGTAGCTCCCGTCATTGACATAGCTCAGCACGTTGGCGACCGTGAGCGGCGCCAGGCTGTCACGCATCTGGATCAGGACCTTGCCGTAGTCCGTGTTCAGCAGGACCAGCGTGTCGCCGGCCATCATCTGCCGCGACTCGAGCGGCTCGAAGTTCGACGGCTGCCCCGCCGACTCCGCGACCCGCTCAGCCTTGCGATTGCGCACCCCGAACACTCGATCAAAAAGACGCGTCATGGAGACTGCTCCTCTGCACACCACATTCAAGACCCGCAGCCAACCGGATTTCCGGAGCCGACGGGCGCTTTCCCGCTCCTTGAGGGGGGAGGGGATGACCGGAAACAGTACGAACGAACCCCTCCATCGGCTCTAGGGCTCTCAAAACTTCCTCGACAACCGCCCGGAGGGGGGCTGTCCTGCTCGTTTCGCGGGTCAAAACGAAAAAGGCAGTTGCCGGAACCTGTGGCCCGACAACTGCCTGGAGAAAGGTCTGCGTTGAGTTATGCGGAGACTACCTCGCGCTCCGGATTGCCGCAAGCCCTTGACTCGAATTGTGGACAACTTTTCCGATCGCTGCTTGACAATCCCAGTTTCCTGGGATCCCTCGTCCCAGCTCTGTTCGAACCCGACGCGGCACGCGATCCTTCAAAAACAACCGGACCCCGGGAAAACCGGGGTCCGGATGCATGCAGTTCAAAGCCGAACCATAGACGTTCGGCGATGTGTATCTCAGGCGCGACGGCGACGACCAGCAACCAGACCGCCGAGGCCGAGCAGCGCGATGGCGCTGGGAGCCGGAACGGTGCCGTTGAACTGGACGTTGTCGATGCGGTTGTTGCCCGCAGCGTCGTTGGCGCCGGTGGAGCCGCCCGAGAAGGTGAAGCGGACGACAAGGCTCGCCTTGCCGTAGACGTCAGCGGCGCCGAAGTTCAGCGTGCTGGTCGCGCCGAAGGTCGTCGCGGGAGCGACCGTACCGAGCGTGACGAAGGGGCCGCCGTTGGCGGAGTAGGAAATCGTCTGCGTCGCGAAGCCCGTGTTGGTCTTGCGCGTCGCGTAGGTGAGGACGAGGTTGGAGGCCACCGAGGAGGTGGAGATGTTGAAGTCGATGTACTTGCCGTTGTTCAGGCCGGCGGTGCCGTTCTGAAGAACGATCGATCCGCCCGACGGATCGGGCAGGATGACGTTGACGGTCGTGCCGGCGAAGGTGCCGAACGTGCCGTTGTTCGTCGTGGCGTTCGAGTTGACGGTGATCGACGGGTCGAGCGTGAGGGTGCCCGCGCCCTGGTTCGCGCTGTACGCGCCGGGGTTGAGGTAACCCATGGCCGAGCCAACGCCGATCACGTTGTCGTTGAAGTTCCAGTACGCGATAACGTCAGCCTGCGCGATCGAGGCGACGCCCGCGAGCGCAACCAAAGACAAAACGGTCTTCATGAGTCTCCTCCTATGGCGATCCACTTTCTGCGCGCCATCGACGTTCGATGGCGGGAAACAACCCCGTCTCTCAAGGGGCGTCACACCATAAAAGGCTACCAGATCCGGGGCAACCGTTCGAGGCGAACTACACCAAACCTTCGCGCGGAAGCTGCCGATTCTGTTTGCTTCGTGTCAGGGTTCGCCTCAGGTCCCGTTTTCCCGGACCCGCGGACCCTTCCCAACCCCAAAAATCTCCCCCCCACCCCACGGAAATCCCCCCGGCATCGGTCCTAGCATGGTCCCCGGCGGCTTGCCGCCACAGAGGGCGCGTAGCTCAGTTGGCTAGAGCGCAGCTGTCACATAGCTGAGGTCACAGGTTCGAGCCCTGTTGCGCCCATTTGAAAACCCGGCGGGTCCGCCCGCCGGGTTTTTGCGTTTTTGGACTCAGACCCACGCCGCTCAGCGGAGCCTGACCAGCACCGGTTCACGGCCGGGAGCCACCATGAGCGCGGTACCCGCCTCCGGATCGATGCTCTGGATCACCCAGGGGCCCTCAACCCGCTCACCCGCCCGACGGAGCTTGCCGTTGATCGTCGCCACAGGCTCTTTGGCCTTCAGGATCGACGTCAGATGGAAGGTCGGGGGCGGCTCGACTTTCTTCGACTTGTCCACCTCGGACTCGATCGCGGCCTGAGCCGACGCATTCGACACGACGTAGAACGGGCTGGAGACGTGCCCCGCCTGGCGGAGCGACGCGGCGTACACCGCCGAAGCGGTCTGCACCGTGTCGAGCCTGGGCTTCTCCGGCGGCAAGGCTGGCACTTCAACCGGCGCGGGAATCGCGGTCGCAGCCGACACGCGCCGGGCCGCCACACCGATCTGACTCCCCACCACCACTCCCAGAATCGGAGCGCTGAGCATCGCGACCTGCAAGACGCGCGGCGTGATCATCGGGCCTTCCCTCCCTTGGTCCCCTTCGCATCCGCCGCCTGCTGCTGGCTCATCTTCATGCGCTCGGCCAGCGTCAAGGGCAGACGGAAGTGCGAAGTCTCCACCGTCGTCGCCAGCAGGCCCGCAGGCTCGCCCTCGGTCGCGGCGATCGTCGGACGGATCCGCATGCCTGTGACGCGGGTCAGCCCGATCGACCGCTCGGCGCGATCGACGAACCGGACCAGCGACGGATAATCGCCCACGACCTCCACACCAAAGCTCGTCGACTCGACGATGGACTTGGCCGCGTTGCGCGCGCCTTGTCCGGTCTGACGGGGCTCGATTCGTTCGATGCGGACGCCCGACTCCTTGGCGACCGACGCCAGAGCGTCGTAGAGCGACGAGGCGTCGCCGGTCTGCCTGGAGAGTTCCTCCAGACGGGCCGCCCGGGCTTGCGTGGTCGCGATGATCTGTTCAGGCAGGATCGGCATCCCGTTGAGCGAGTTGTCGAACGCCAGCAGCTGCGCGGACTGTTCGGCGCCGGCGGCGGAAGCCTCCGCGAGGCGCTTGTGCACCGGCGCCGCCACGATCTGCCAGGCCAGGGCGCACAAGACCGCGGCGGTCAAGGCCTGACTTCCGGCCCGCCGGATCACCGCGGGGCTGGTCTGCGGAACGCTCATCGATCACCCTCCCCGTTCTGGACCGCCACCGTCGTACTCCCGCCCGGATCGGCGGGCATCGCGCGGAGGGTGGCCCTCAGCGTGAAGTGCGTCGCCCCGCGTCCTTCCACTTCGGCGGCCCGCGTCGGCCCGAGCTCGACCGACTGCGCCATCGGGCTCTTCATCAGCTTGTTCATGAACGCCCGGAGCGGATCGGCCCCGGCGTTGGCGAACGCCAGTCCGGTGATCTCGATCTCAGGGCGGCCGTTGTTGTTCTGCGCGTCAACCTGGGTCAGGCGCACGTCCTGATCCGCGAGGGTCCCGAGCTCGAGCAGCGCCGCCGACCAGTCGGGGGAGGCGGCCATCGCATCGGTGATCGCCTTGTACTGCTCGCCGAACGCCGCGCTGAGTGCCGCGGCCTGCTCGCGATTCTGGAAGTGTCGTTGCCCTTCGGCGACCTTTCCCGCGCTGGCGGTCAGCAGCTCGCGCTGCTTCTCAAGGCGGGCGTAGGTCCAGGCGGTGTCGCCCGCAACCGCGATGACGCCAAGCAGCATCCCGGTCGCGACCAGCCTGGAGAGTTTGCGTGAGGTGCGGGCCTGAGCCTCGACCGCGGGGGCCAGATCGAGCGGGTGGTCGGAGAACATCCCCGCCAGTTCCGCCTGATCGAAGACCGTGCGCCCCGCCCCGCTGATCGCACGATCGGCGTCGACGGGAATCTCGAGGCCCTCGCTGAGCGTTCTGGTGAAGTTCGGAATGGTCGCGCCGGGTCCGGTCGCGATCACCTTGACCTGCTCGAGCCTGGTCTCTCCAAGCCCGAAACGCAATGTCTGCTTGATCTCGACCATGAACTTCTGCGCGATCGGGACGATCAGAGGCAGGATCGAGACCTGTCCGCCGCGCCCTTCCTCACGGGAAGGGATGCCGGAGCGCCAGACCTGTTCCTGAGCGTTGCGGCGTGCCTCCGTGTCGGGGGCGACGTCGCGCCCGCCCTGATCCCGCAGATAGGCCTCGGTGAGCAGGTCCACGCCGAAGTTCATCACGCGAACCAGCTGCACGGACCCGCCCGTGCCAGCGGCGATGCACGTGAACGCTCCGCCGAAATAGATCGCCGCAACCGGGCCGGCGTCCTCGCACTCCAGCACGCGCTGCGTGCAGAGCGTCAGGGGAAGCGCCGCCGAAGGCGTGAGCCTTCCCAGGCGCAGCCCCGCACGCGCGATCCAGGAGGCCAGGGCCGCGGCGTTCTGATCCTTGTCCACGCACGCGAGCACGTGCGTCCGGCCGCGCTCGTTGCGATCGCGCCCGATGATCATCGCGGAGGTTGGTTGACCGGCGCTGCCGCCGGGGATTCGATCGGTGAGCGCGAGCAGCGCCGCGTCCCGCGCCGCGGTCCCGGTGCTCGGATAGCTCAGGACGTCCACGACCGCGTCGCGACCCGCGTAGTCGACATCGACGCTCGTCCCGCGACGCACGTCAAGCACGCGCATCGCCTGGGCCAGCACGCTGTCGAACGGCCGCAGATCCTTGGCCATCGCGTCGTTCCACTCGCCGGGGACGAGCTCGAACTCCTGGCGCGCCGAGACGCGCCCGTTCTGGAACTTCGCAACGCTCAGGAGAGCGGGGGTCAGGCTGATATGAACATTGGTAGCCACGCGATGCCTTCCTCCACAGAACAGCGGAGCGATACCCATCGCCTATCGGTCGCATGCACCCAGTCGCTTACCGCGAAGGGCGATTGCTCACGAATTGTCTTGGTGCCCCGGGTGTTATTACCGGGATTCGACCACGACCCGCGTCCGCCGGATGGCCGATCCGCTGACGCCCTCGATCACGAGCGTGCCCGACCCGGCCGCCGCGGGAACCTGCGTATATCGGACCTTGGCGGTCCCCAGACTCAGCTCGTCCCCCGCCTTGGGAGGCGTCAACCCTCCGTTGAGGCAACGCAGGGCCACCCGCGCGCCCGCCTCGCTGGCGTAGAACGCCCGCGCACTGTCCACACGGAGGAGAGCGTCCTCGCTCTCGTCGCTCCCGGCCGCAAGCGTGCTGATCACGACGATATTGATCATGACCAGGACGAGCACGACCGCGACCACCGCGACGCCGCGACGCGAGCTGGACTGAACCGGAGCTGGACGCTTCCCGGGCATCAGGTCGACACCGCCCTGGCGCGCACGAACACCGTGGTCCGCATCTCCGCCGACTTGGTCTTCAGGAACAGATTCACACGCTGCGTCCGCGTCGGGTCCGAGGTCGCGGATGTGACGCCGTCAGATTGGAGCAGCTTGATCGTGAACGACTCGACGTCCCGGCACAGCACGCTCTCCCCGCCCCCCACGTCCCGGAGCACCAGATTCGTGCCCGACAGTCCGACACCGCGTCCATCGGCGTACGTGAGCGAGCCCAGCCCGTCAAACGTCACGGACGCGACCGACGTCGTGGTCGATCCCGCGGGCCAGTCGCGCAGCAGGCGCGAAGAGCGGTCGATCGCAAACGCGACGCGCTCGGCGCCCTCCCGCGAGGACGCGCTGGACGCGTAGGCGTCGGTCGAGCCATTGATCACGGGCAGAAGCACCGCCGCGATGATCGCCAGCACGACGATCGCAACCACCATCTCGACCATGGAGAAGCCGCGTTTCATAGCGCCGTCACCACCGAGGAGATCTTCATGGTCAGCCGCGAGCCCGAGGCCGACGGGAAACTCACATTGACCGTCACGACGCGAAAGACGTCCTCGGCGGTGTTGCCTGAAGCGACCCCGGCGGAGTTCACCAGGCCGCCCACATCGAGCGTCCAGGTGAACCCGAGATCCTCGTAAGGCTTGGTGACCTCCGAGATCCGGGCCCGCAGACCGGTCAAAGGCGTCTCGACGTAGGTCGAGGGAGCCGCGAAGGCCGCGAAGCCCAGACCCGCGGTCGTGCTGGACGCGTCCGCGATGACGTTCTCCATGATCGCGGTGCACATGGTCGTCGCCCGCGTGGCGTTGATCGCATCGGCGCGCGAAGCGACCGAGGAGTCCATCCACGCCAGCGTGGGAGGCACCGCGATGGCCAGGGCCAGAATGACCACGACGCACTCGATCAGCGAAAATGCCCGACGCTTCGTGATGCTCTTCATCGCTCAACCACCCCCGACCCGCGGAGAATCCGGATCGTCCCGGCCCCGGGCCCTGAAAGCGTGATGCTCGCGTCCTGCGTGAACGGACCAACCAGCGTCCCGGAACTGCTTCTGAGCTCGGGAGCGCCGTCGAATCCGAACCAGATCGTCTGGCTCGTCGCGCTGGAACCATCTCCGCCGATCACCTTGGAAATCAGAACGCCCGGAAAAGACGAGGAGATCAGCCAGGCAGCGCCCGCTTCGCCCGTGGGCGAGGGCGCCGCGGTCGGCGACGCGCCCGACGCCGCGATGCGGACCAGCGTCACGGAGCTGCTCGAGTCGATCCGGAGGCCCGTGGGTTCGCCTGTTGCGCCCGCTCTGGCCCGCGCGTGCACGAGCCGGCGTTCGACCTCGCGGGTCGCCGCCACGCCTCGCGCTTCGGCCGCGACGCTGAACGAGGGGATCGCGGTCGCCGCGATGATCGCCATCACCACGATCACGACCGCAAGCTCCACGAGCGTGAAGCCGGCCAGTCGGTGGAGATGGGATGGAGGCCGGTGCAAGTCTTCTTCCTCGCGAGATTCGCGTCAGAGCTGATTGGCGGTTCGATATCCGCCTTTGCCGTCGGACACCGTCGTTCGGTCGGAGCTGTTGGCGTAGAAGACCGCGGTGGGCGGATTCGAGGTGTTGTCCACGAAGTAGTTCCAGCCCGCCTTGGTCGCGTTCACGACGCTGCGTGCGTCCGCCTGAGACTTGGTCACGCTCTGCACGCCCGACACGCTGGAGAACGGATTGGCCGGGATGTCCTGCTGCAGCACCGTTCCCGTGGTGGTGAGCTGGACCAGCGTCGGATAAGGATCGGTCCCACCCAGGACCGCCTTGGCGCGGAAGGCCGCGATGGAGGATCGCACGCCCCCGAGCACGCCCTGGGTCGCGGTCGCCTTGGCGTCCTCGGTGACGCCGCTGAACCGCGGGACCACCACCGCCGCGAGGATCCCGATCATCACGACGACCACCATCACCTCAAGGAAGGTGAACGCTGCTGCAAATGTGCGGGCCGAAGAACGCATGGTGCATCTCCGCAAGGGACTCTTGCCCGATCGCCAGGATGCCCATCGGTCTTTGTTCGCCTCGGGTTGAGGCCAAGTCTTGGCGGAGCCCGAAAACTAGTGGTTGAGCTTGACCATCTGCCACATCGGGAGGAAGACCGACAGCGCCACCAGCAGCACGATGCAAGCCAGCGCCAGGGTGAGCAGCGGCTCGATAATCGTGTTGATGTTCTTGGTCAGGTGCCCCGCTTCGGCGTCGTAGTGCCGCGCGATGATCCCGCAGGCCTTGGAAACCTCCGCGGAGTCCTTGCCGGCGCCGATCAGCCGCCTGGCGAAGCTGGGGAGCTGCTCGCTCCGCTTGATCACGTCGCCGAGCTGGTCGCCCTGGCGGAGGCGGTCGGCCATCTCCTCGCACTCGATCGCGAACAGGGGTCTTCCCGTGGACCTGCCGCTCATCTCGAGCGACTCGATGACGCCCAGTCCCGAGCCAAGACCGATGCTGAACACGCGGGCAAAGCGCCCCGCGGTGACCGCCTGCAGAATCCGCCCCACGTATGGGGACCGGTACGCGACGCCCTCCAGGAAGTGCCTCCCGGGCGTGCTGCGCCACGCGACGATCAGAGACGTCACCGCGCCCGCGACCACGCTGCCGTAGATGTACCAGTACTGGCGGACCGACATCCCCAGCCCCTGGATCATCCGCGTGACCAGCGGCATCTTCACGTCATGGCTCGCGAACGTCTGCGCAAACCGCGGCACGACGAACACGACGATCACGCTCACCGCGATCGCGACCACCGCGAGCACGATGACCGGATACGTCAACGCCCGCTTGACCTGCTGGGAAGTCTCGATCTGCTTCTCGAGCATGTCCGCCAGATGGAGCGTGACCTGCGCCAGATTGCCGCTCTTCTCGGCCGCCCGCATCGTCTCGATGTAGATATCACCGAACACGCCGCGATGCTTCTCGAAAGCCTGACTGACCGGCGAGCCTGATTCGATCGCGGTCGCGATCTCCAGGATCATCGCCCTCATCTCGGGCTTGGACTCGTGCTCCGCGATGGACAAAAGCCCTCGCCCGAGCGGAATGCGTGCCTCGACCAGCACGGAGAGCTCGCGCGTGAGCGCCGCGATGTCCTTGAGCTTGGCCTTCTGATGGCTGAACAGGGGCCCGCGTTCGGCGACCCGGACCACGCGCGTCGCGGTCAGGCCCTCGGCCTTGAGCCGGCGCATCGCGTCCTGCTCGCACTCTCCACGGATGGCGCCCGAGCGGAGCTCGCCCGAGGCGTCAAAGGCCGTGTACTTGAACTCGTGCATCGACATGGTTCACCCAATCACGCCGCCAGGCGGTGTTCCGCCGAGGACTCGACCTGCTGCTCCTCGAATGTCGCCCGCAGCTTGAGCAGTTCTCCGACCGGGATCATGCCGTCGCGAGCCTTCTCCACGCCGTCGTCCCAGATCGAGCGCATGCCCTCCTGCCCCGCTGCTGCCCGGATCTCGCTCGAGGTCGCGTTGGACTCGATGAGCCGGCGCACGCGGCTGGTCATCCGCATCATCTCGTAGACGCCCAGGCGGCCGCGGACTCCCGTGTTCACGCACGCCGCGCAGCCCGCGCCCACGCGGAAGCCCTTGGAGCCCTCGGGCAGACCCAGGAGCTTGATCTCATCCGCGGTCGGGCTGAACGGCATCGCGCACTGCTCGCACACGCGCCGCACAAGCCGCTGCGCGATCGCGCAAAGCAGCGCGTTGTTGATGGCGAATCCCGGGACGTCAAAGTCGCGCAGACGCGCCACCGAACCGACCGCGTCGTTGGTGTGCAAGGTCGAGAAGACCAGGTGGCCCGTCAGCGCCGCCTGAACCGCGATCTTGGCGGTCTCCTGGTCGCGGATTTCGCCGACCAGCACGATGTCGGGGTCCTGACGAAGCACGCTGCGCAGGGCGCTGGCGAACGTCAGGCCGATCTCCGAGTTGACCTGGATCTGACGGATCATCGGGAGACGCACCTCGACCGGATCCTCGATGGTCATGATGTTCCGGTCGGGCGAGTTGATGCTCGCCAGCGCCGTGTACAGAGTCGTCGTCTTGCCCGAGCCCGTGGGACCGGTGACCAGGATCATGCCGTTGGGCTTGGTGATGGCCTCGCGGTACCAGCCCGCGACGTCGGTGGGCATGCCCAGCGCGTCGATCGTGCCGATGGTCGCCGCCGAGCGCAAGAGACGCATGACGACGTTCTCGCCATGGATCGTCGGGACGAGGCTCAGGCGAACGTCCACGGACTGTCCGCGGTGGACGTACCTGAACTTGCCGTCCTGAGGCTTGCGCGTCTGGGTCAGGTCGAGCTTGGCCATGACCTTGAGGCGCTGGACGATGCCCGCGTGGGCGGCGCGGCCCGGCGCCTGCTGGCTCCGGAGCACGCCGTCGATGCGGTAGCGCAGGTGCACGTCGTGCTCATCCGGATTGACGTGCACGTCGCTCGACCCCTGGTCGATGGCCGCCGCGAGGATCTGGTTCACCGCCGCCACGATGGGCTCGTCGCCCGTCGCCAGGTCTTCATCGCGTGCGCCGACCGGAGCGCCATCGGCGATCGTCTCGGCCATGGAGTACGCGCGAGCGACCAGTGCGCGGAGGTGATCCGCATCCGCGATGACCGGATCCACTTCGAGCTTGGTGATCTGGCGGACCTGGTCGATCGTCTGCAGGTTGAGCGGATCGAGCATCGCCACGGTCGCGACGTCATCCACGACGCAGAGCGGGAACACCGTCAGGCGCTCCGCGATCGCCTTGGGAATCAGGCGTGAGTTGCGGATGTCGATCTCGAAGTTCGCGATGTCGACGAACGGGTATTCGCAGATCTTGGCCTTGGCGATCGCGAGCTTGCGCGAAGAGACGATACCCAGCGCCGAAAGCGAGCTGACCACGTCCCCGCCGCTGGCCGCGGCGTTCTCTTCGGCGCGCTTGACGTCGGCCTCGCTGATCACGCCGTCCGCCAGCAGCGTCCGCACGATGAACTGATTCGAGTCAAGCATGGGGAGCCCCCACTTCCGTCGCGGCGGGGTCGCCGAGTCTGGCGAGCAGCTCCGCGAGCTGGCTCCGTGCTTCCGAGGTCAGAGGCTGCACGAACGCGGTTCCGATGAGATAGGCGGGCCTGCGATCCGTCATGGTGACGCGCATCACGCGGATGTTGGCGTCGAGCAGCACGCGATGCGGCGCTTCCGGCCCGACGATCTGAAGACGCAGAATGCACCGGCGCGGCAGCCAGACGCTGGTCATGAACCCCACGCCGCCGGCGCTGAAGTCCACTACGTCGGCTTCCAGCCATCCGTCGCGGGCGCCGGAGGCGGCGCTGAGCCGCACGAGTCCGGCGTGATCACGGGAGACCGCGACGCGGGCCCGCATCGCCACGTCGTGGCGCGCCGATCGACGCACAATCAACCCCTGATCTTGGCTCACGTCGGAACTCCCTGAATCTCCGGCCCACAAGGCCGGCTCCGGCCCTTGTCGGCGTTCCGAGAAGCCCGTTTCACCGGTTTTCGGGATCTGTCGCAAATTTTCGTGTTTCGTTCGGGTGCCTGAACGGAACCGCTGCATATTGCCTTTGTCAGGGTCAGGTCTACAGTTGCGTCCCGCAGCGAGGGTTGTCGTTGCGGGCGCCCATCCCCGGTGGAATCCGGGAAGGCGGCTCTCTCTCCGCCCCGCTCTTTGAGCGGAGCACCCACGAAGCGCCCTTGTGCGGGTGGCTCAGGATGCTCAAGCATCCCCGAGCACAACCCCCTCCGCCGGTGTCGCTGATTCTCGAAAGGCCCATCCAATGGCCAACACGCTCGTTCAGGATCTCATTGAGGCTGGCATTCACTTCGGCCAGCGCGCCAGCAACTGGAACCCGCGCATGGGGCCGTTCATCTACGGCAAGCGCAACGGGATCCACATCATCGACATCAAGGAGACCGTCAAGGGCCTCCTGCTCGCCAAGAAGTACATCTCCAAGGTCGTCGCTGAGGGCCAGGACGTGTGCTTCGTCGGCACCAAGCGCCAGGCCAAGAGCGTCCTGGAGACCCGCGTCGCGGACGTCAAGATGCACTACGTCACCGAGCGTTGGCTGGGCGGCACGCTGACCAACTTCCGCACCATCCGCCAGCGCCTCAAGCGCCTCGATGAGCTCGACGCCATCGAGTCGAGCGACAACTTCGCGAGCTACTCCAAGAAGATGGAGTCCCAGCTCAAGCGCGAGCAGAAGAAGATCAAGCGCAACCTCGACGGCATCCGTCGCATGGAGAAGCTCCCGGGCGTCCTGGTCGTCATCGACGTGAAGCGCGAGCTCACGGCGCTGAAGGAAGCCAAGAAGCTCGGCATCCCGACGATCTGCCTCATCGACACCGACGGCGATCCGGACGTCGCGGACATCGCGATCCCGGGCAACGACGACTCGATGCGTTCCATCGACGTGGTCATCCGCGAGCTCTGCCTGGCCATCGCCGAAGGCCGCCAGCAGCGCCAGCTGACCCAGGGCACCGCCGGCGACAAGGGTGGCGATTCCGGTGCGGGCGATCAGCCCCGCCGCTCGCGTCGCGCTCAGTTCCGCGCTGACGATGCTCAGGGCCCCGCCGATGAAGGCCGTCGCGCCCCCGAGGCCGCGCCGACCCAGGCCTGATCACCGATCCGCCACGCCGGCGTCGGAAATCCTGACCCCCCAAGCGCCGGCGTGACGAACGCCGGCGCGTTTATTGACCCCCCAATCGATTCCCACGATCCCCACGCGGCGGCACGCCGCCCAACCCGAGAGAACAAAGCCATGGCCGAGATCAGCTCCAAAGACGTGATGGCCCTCCGCAACCGCACCAACCTTCCCATGATGGATTGCAAGGCCGCCCTCAACGAGGCCGGCGGGGACATGGACAAGGCCGAGGAGCTCCTCCGCAAGAAGCTCAAGGGCAAGATGGACACCCGCACCGACCGCGCCGCCGGCGAAGGCCGCATCGGCATCCTCATCGCCTCCGACAACTCCGCCGCCTCGATCGTCGAGGTCCGCGCCGAGACCGACTTCACCGCCAAGACCGAGAAGTTCGCGGGCGCGGTCGCCAAGTGCGCCGAGATCGTCATGAAGGGCGCCGAGGGCGCCACCGCTGGCAACGACGCCACCAAGGCCGCAGTTGACGAGGTCCGCATCTCCACCGGCGAGAACTGCTCCTTCGCCCGCGGGCACAAGCTCACCGGCGGCGGCGGCAAGCACTTTGGCCAGTACATCCACCACGACGGCAAGACCGGCGTGCTCATCCTCGCCGAGGGCGCGATCGACAACGACACGCTCTCCAAGGTCTGCATGCACATCACCGCCGCCGTGCCGCGCCCGGTCGGCGTCTCCTCCAATGACATCCCGGCCGACATCGTCGAGAAGGAGCGCAAGTTCCGCATCGACCAGGCCATGGAGTCGGGCAAGCCCAAGGAGATCGCCGAGAAGATGGTCGAGGGCGGGATGCGCAAGTTCTTCGAAGAGGTCGCCCTCCTCGAGCAGCCCTACATCATGGACCCCACCAAGAAGGTCAAGGACATCGTTGGCGGCGCCAAGGTCATCAAGTTCGTCCGCTGGGCCGTCGGCGAGACCCACTAAGACAAGCCCCAGTCCGTTTCACCAAAGAGCCCCGCCACGTGCGGGGCTCTTTTTCGTTTCAGGAGTCTGTCTCGCCGACCCGTGTTCTTCAGCGGCCAGGCTTGCCAACCTGCGTGCGGGCCCGATCAAGGATGTCCACCGCGACCAGGTTCATCTCGAGGCTTGAGAGCGGATCAACGTTGCACTCGCCGCGCACCACCCGCTGCAGATACGCCCACTCGTCCTGAAGCTCAGGAGGCTTGGCCTCAGGCTTAACGGGCTCGAGCGGCCCATTCTCCCGGCGCGTCCACAGCGCATCCCACTTGGCGGCATGGATCGACCCCTTCTCCGTGAAGAAGTCCGCCTCCTTGTTGTCATGCGTCCACGCCCACGAGGCCTGGATGACCGCGGTCGCTCCGGGATACGTCAGGACAATCGTCGCGTCGTCGTCAACATTCGGATAGATCAACGGCTTGATCGTCGTCGCCGACGCCACCACCGAGGTCGGACGCTGGCCATCCATGAACCACGTCGCCAGGACCGCGCCGTAGCACCCGAAGTCCACGATCGCCCCGCCGCCATTGGCTTGCGGATCGGTGAGCCAGCCAAGGAACTCCTGGGCGCAGCCGATCTCCTTGGGGCCCTTGTGACCATGCCGGAAGACCATCTTGCGCAGCGGTGCGAACGCTCCATCCTCGATGAGCTTCTTGGCTTCCCGAACCGACGCGTACCAGCTCGTCTCGTAGTTCGTGAGCACCAGGATGCCATGCTGTCTGGCGAGCTTCGCCATCCGCTCCGCATCGACGTTCGAGAACGCCAGAGGCTTCTCGACCAGCACATGAATGCCGCGCGGCGCGCACGCCTCCACCGCGGCGAGATGCTCGCGGATCGAGTTCATCACGCTGACCGCCTCAGGCTTGGCCTTCTCGAGCATCTCCTGGGTGGAGGCGAAGTACAACGACTCGGGCAGGTCGTATTTCTTGGCGAGACGATCGAACAGCGCCCGATTTGGTTCGGCGATCCCGACGATCTGCACGTCACCCCGCTTGCCCGCCGCGAGCACGCCCTCGACGTGCCCATGCGTCATTCCGATGACGCCGATCTGCAATGGGCCGGTCCGCGTGGACTTCACGAACGATTCAGGCTCAGGCATGCTCTGGACCGGCTGAGTCTCGCCCCCAAAGCACGAGCCCGCCAAGCCCATCAGCATCGCCGCAAGCCACATCCAGTTCGGATGCTCCATCGCAAGGCCCTCCCGACGTGTTTACTGACCGCTCGGCACAGGGATCGTCTCTCCGCTGGCCGCGCCAGTCCGCCCGGTCACGCACTCCACCACCACCGCCGCCACCGCTTCGGGCGTCAACGTCTGACTCTTGGGGAGCATCTCCTCGCTCACGATGCTGCGCAGCATCTCCGTTTCCACCGCGCCCGGCGCCACCGCGTAGGCCCGGACGCCGCTCAGCCCCCGCGCCTTGGCCTGGTTCGCGATCGACTTGGCCATCACGTTCACAGCGCCCTTGGCCGCGGCATACGCGAACAGGCTCGGGAACGGATCGATCGTCGCCATCGACGAGATGTTCACGACGCACCCCTCGCGCTGCCGCTCGAACACGGGCCATACCGCTTCGATCATCGCCATCGGGCCCAGGGTGTTCACCGCCAGCACGTCCCGCGCCATCGCCTCGCTGGTCTGTCCAATCAGCGCCGCGGGCGCCAGCCCCGCGTTGTTCACCACCGCGTCAATCCGTCCGAACTGATCCATCGCGGCCCGCACGACCGCCGCCGCGGCGTTCCAGTCCGCAACATCCTCGGCCACAATCAGGCTCGTCCCCGCCTGGAGCAGTCCCGCGGTCTCTTCCAAGCGGTCCCGGCGTCTGCCCACCAGCACGAGCCGGTACCCCACCGCCCCGAGCCCGATCGCCGTGGCCCGCCCGATTCCCGACCCCGCCCCGGTCACAATCGCGACCTTGTTCGTCATGCCCGCAATGTATCCACCGCCGCATCCAGAAGCCGGACCTGAGTCCGCGAAGGTCCGGCTCCGGACATCGCTCCCCACCCCGGCCGCCCGGGCACCTTACACTCCCCGCCGATGCGACTGCAACAAGTCCTGATCTTCCTGGCGCTGGCGGTCATCCTCGGCGTCCCCTTCGCGCTCAAGCCCGCGCCGGTGAAGTCACCCGCCGGAGAAGGCCAGAAGCCTCTCCAGCTCATCATCGTCACGCCGCACGTCCAGCAGATCCGCGACGAGTTCGGACCCGCCTTTTCGCGCTGGCACGCCCGAAAGTTCGGCGCACCCGTTGACGTCGACTGGCGCGTCCCGGGCGGCACCTCCGACATCCTCAAGCAGCTCGAAGCCCAGTACATCTCCGGCATCAAGACCGGCCAGATCAAGCCCGACGGCTCCTGCCCCGCGGGCACCATCGGCTATGACCTCATGATGGGCGGCGGCTCTTTCGATCACGGTCGCCTCAAGACCGGCGTCGCCACCAAGCTCGACACCCTCGGCCCCGACGGCAAGCCCGTCGAGGTCAAGATGTCCATGTCCGTCCCCGCGGGCTTCTCCAAGGAGCAGCTCGACGCCTGGTTCGGCCCCAACACCATCGGCGCGGGCAACCTCTACGACCCCGAGCAATACTGGATCGGCACCGCCCTCTCCTCCTTCGGCATCGTCTACAACCGCGACCTCTATCACGCGATCGGATTGCCCGAGCCAGAGTCCTTCGAAGACCTCTGCCGCCCCGAACTCGTCGGCTTCATCGCGCTGGCCGATCCCCGCCAGTCGGGCTCGATCACCACCACCTTCGAGTCCATCCTGAACAACTACGGCTGGGACAAGGGCTGGCGCATCCTCCGCGAGATGTGCGCCAACACGCGCTACTTCACCAACTCCTCCACCAAGCCGCCCATCGACGTTTCGCAGGGCGAAGCCGCCGCGGGACTGGCGATCGATTTCTACGGCCGGGGACAAGCCCAGTCCGTCATGCACGTCGGCGAGGACGCCTCCAAGGCCCGCGTGGGCTACGCGGATCCCAAGGGAACCGTGTACATCGACGCGGACCCCGCGAGCATCCTGCGTGGCGGCCCGCACCCCGAACTCTCCAAGCGCTTCATCGAGTTCTGCCTCACCGAGGAGGCCCAGGTCCTCTGGCAGTTCGCGCCCAAGTCCGATCCTCGCTCCGCTTCAAACCCGAAAGACGAGAATGGTCAGGTCATGGGCCCGGAGGTCTACGCCCTCCGCCGGATGCCCGTCCGCCGGGAGACGTACGCGAAGTACTGGGATCACCTGATCGATCAGGTCGACCCGTTCAAGCTCGCCTCCACCGTGAAGCCCGCGGGCTGGCGCAGCGCCCTGGGCATCATGATGGGCTCCTTCGCGATCGACACCGCCCACGAGCAGCGCGAGGCCTGGATCGCCCTCAACCGCGCCCGCAAGGACCCGAACTTCCCCAAGCAGACGCTCGCGGACATGGAGGCCATCTTCTACTCCTGGCCCACCACCCCGATCGATGGCAAAGCGGTGGAGTTCACCCCCGAAACCTTCAAAGCGGTGCGGGAATCCTGGAAGAAGCCCGGGTTCCAGCAGGCCTGCGAGATCGCCTACACCAAGTACTTCCTGGACGCCTACAAGCGGGTAACCGAACTCGGGCGTGCCGCCCAGCCGATAAACACCCCGGACCCGCACTGACCAACCCCGGACCCGAGAGCTGCAACCCATGTCCACCCGTCACCCGTTTCAACTGCCCCAGGACATGGATCTGGAGCGGCCCACGCTGGCCAAGATCGTCGCGACGATCGGCCCCGCCAGCGAATCGCCCGAGATGGTCCGCAAGCTCATCGAGGCGGGCGTCAGCGTCTTCCGCTTCAACTTCTCCCACGGCGAGTTCTCCTCGCACGAGAAGCGTCTCCGCACCGTGCGTGAAGTCGCCAACGCCCTCGGACGCACCGTCGCGTGCCTGGGCGATCTTCAGGGTCCCAAGATCCGCGTCGGGAAAGTGCCGCCGGGTCTGAGCAAGGGCGCCGATGGTTCGCCCCTCCCGGGGATCGAGCTCAAGGCAGGCGAGGACGTGATCCTCAAGCGGGGCATCACCGACTCATTCATCCGCCCGAGCGAGAAGCCCGAAGGCACGCCGGTCCTCTCGCTCACCTACGACAAGCTCGTCGACGAAGTCGCGCCGGGTCAACGCGTGCTGATCAACGACGGCGCCATCCGCATGCTCGCGGTTGACGCCGACACAAAGACCGGGGAGCTCCGCTGCCGCGTCCGCACCGGAGGCGTGGTCACGAGCAACAAGGGGATCAACCTCCCGCAGAGCGACATCTCCGCGCCCGCGATCACGGATCGCGACTGGGAGTGCGTCGCCTGGGCGGTCAAGCAAGGCATCGACTTCCTGGCGCTCTCCTTCGTCCGCCGCGCCGACGAAGTCCTGGAACTCAAGCGCAAGCTCAGCGAGCTCTGCCCGATCGACAAGGCCCTTGATCCGACGGGCCAGGGCTGCGGCATCCCCGTCATCGCCAAGATCGAGAAGCCTCAGGCGGTCCAGAACATCGAGTCCATCGTCGATGCCTCCGACGCCATCATGGTGGCCCGAGGCGACCTCGGCGTGGAGATGGACATCGCCCAGGTCCCGATCGCGCAGAAGGTCATCCTCGACGTCTGCAGCGCCTACGGCAAGCCCGTCATCGTCGCGACGCAGATGCTCGAGACCATGATCGAGAACCCGGTGCCCACCCGCGCCGAGGCCTCCGACGTCGCCAACGCGATCTTCGACTCCGCCGACGCGGTCATGCTCTCGGGTGAGACCGCGGTGGGCAAGAACCCGTCGCTGGTCGTCGAGACCATGCGTCGCATCATCGCCGCTGCGGAGGCTCGGATCGCCGAACTCCCGCGCCGCTCGACCGCGCCGCGCAAGCTCGTGGAGTCCCGCTATGCCACCGCGGCGCTCGCGCACGGCGCCTGGCAGATCGCAAGCGACATCCACGCCAAGGCGATCGTGTGCTGGTCGGAAAACGCCGGCACCGCCCGCTATCTCAGCCAGAACAACTTCTCGGTGCCCATCTTCGCCTGGTCGAGCAACATCCACGCGACCCGTCGTATGGCCCTCCTCGCGGGCGTGACCCCCGTGCACTCGCCCCCACCCCCGCGCGGCACGCTCGCGGAGTGGAACACCCAGGTCGACCAGTACCTCATCGAACGCCGCATCTGCCGCCCGGGCGATGTCATCCTGCTCGTCGCCGGCAAGCCGCTGGGCGTCGCCCGCGTCACCAACGCGCTGGCGATCCACATCGTGGGCGAGACCCGCTCGGGCTTCCGTCACCACTGATCCCTCTCTCCCCTACTCCACCTCGTGGCACGGGTTTGCAACCCGTGTCTACCTCTTCTCCTCCTCCCCCTCCGCTTTCACCACTCCCTACCCTCCCACATGCACCCCCACCGCACCGCCGCAATCATCTCCTGCGGCGATGAACTCACGCTCGGCCAGAAGCTCGACACCAACTCGCGCTGGATCGCCGAGCAGCTCCTCGACCGCGGCATTCTGCCGATCGAGCACGTCACCGTTCCCGACGATCTGGCCGCCCAAACCCAGGCCTTCACACGCCTCGCCTCCCGCGTGGACCTCATCGTCTGCTCGGGAGGCCTGGGCCCCACCGCCGACGACCTGACCAGGCAGGCCCTGGCCGATGCGACGGGAGACACGCTCACCAGAGACCCCGCCGCCGCCGCTCAGATCGAAGCGTTCTTCAAAGCCCGCGGCCGCACGATGGCCCCGATCAACCTGACCCAGGCGGACCGCCCCTCGCGCGGCGCGTGCATTCGGAATGATCACGGGACCGCGCCGGGTCTCTCCGCGGCATTCGTCAGCTCCGGGCACGCGTGCGACATCTATTGCCTGCCGGGCCCGCCGCGAGAGATGTTCCCGATGTTCCACGCAGCGGTCGTGCCGGCGCTCCGGCCGCCGCCTGGCCTGACCATCCGCACCCGCGTGCTTCACACCGCGGGCATCGGCGAGTCGGACCTCGCCCAGCTCCTTGGCGATCTCATGCGCCGCGATCGCGCGCTGCTCATCGGCACCACCGCGTCCATGGGCACTGTCGCGATCAGGCTTCGCTACGAAGGTGATCGCGATCCCGCCGGCGCTGATCAGCTCCTGAACCAGGCCGAGGCCGAGATCCGCACAATTTGCGGCAAGCACATCTTCGGTTCCGGTGACGACACGCTCGCATCCGTCGTCATCCGCCAGCTCCGCGAACGCGGACAAAGCCTCGCGGTCGTCGAGTCCTGCACCGGCGGCATGGTCGGCCAGACGATCACCGCGGTGCCCGGCTCCTCTGATGTGTTTGCTGGCGGACTCACCACCTACTCCAACGCAATGAAGCAGTCCCTCGCACGGGTCCCCGCCGCGCTCTTCAAGTCGGACGCGAGCCCCGACGCGCCCGGCGCCGTCTCGCGTCAATGTGCGGGCGCCATGGCCTCCGGAGGCCTCGACGTGACGGGCGCGGACTGGTGCCTCTCGGTCACCGGCATTGCGGGCCCGGGGGGCGCGATCGACGCCACCCCGACCCAGCCCGCCAAGCCCGTCGGTACGGTCTTCATCGGGCTGGCCTCCCGGGCCCAGCCGCACAGCATCGATGTCCGTCGATTCAATATGGCCGGAGATCGCGCCAGCGTGCGGGAATGGAGCGTCCGCGCAGCCTTGTCCATGCTGCATTTCGCGCTGGCCGGTAACGCCGACATCCGATTGCTCCGCCAGGCGGTCGACTGAATCCGCGGATCCAAAGGGTCGCTCGAGGCCTCTCAATTGCGTAGAATCTTCCTCGGGAGACCTTCATGGCCACCAACTCCACCCAACCTTCCCCGTCTGTCCGCGAACGCGTGAAGACCGTCATTGACCAGATCCGCCCCGCGGTTCAGGCCGACGGCGGAGACGTGGAACTCGTGGATGTGACCGCCGATGGCGTCGCCCAGATCCGCCTCCATGGCGCCTGCGTGGGCTGCCCCTCCAGCCGGATCACGCTTCAGGTCGGGATTGAGCGCAACCTCCGCCAGCACGTGCCGGAGATCCACGCGGTCCAGGCCCTCGCCTGATTCGCTGGGCGGGCCCCTACCTGTTCGCATTTTGCTCGGTCCGATTCATGCCGCATGGGTCTTGCCCCGTCGGCACCGGCGCTGTTATACCGTTGGTTGGTGGGGCCGGACGGAGAGTCCGGCCTGAGGACCCGGTCGTGGTGGATCGGGCCAAAAGCTCGTTCTGAGCTGGCTCTAGGACTGGAGCGCGCTGATGTTGGTGATTACACGTCGGGAGGGTGAGGAGATTGTCATTGGTGATCCGCGCAATCCCATCGGGGTTGTCCGGATCGCGTCGATCAAGGGCGAGCGCGTGCGCGTCGCCTTCGACTTCCCGCGCGAGGTGGAAATCCACCGCCGCGAGATCGCTGAGCAGATCGCCCATCAGGAACCGCAGGTGATCGGAACGATCAAGCCCGCGGCCGCCGCCCAGTAAGTCTTCCTTCCGCGATCAACCCACGTGAGGCCCGCGTCGGCCCCCGGTGACCGCACGCGCCCGCTGCAAAAGCAAACGCGCCGAACGCTCTCGCGTTCGGCGCATCGATCGGTCTGGACTGCCCGCCGACATCGGCCCACTTACTTCGGACGCCTGTTGTCCCCGGACTTGCCATCCTTCTTGTCGTTCTTGTCCGCCGTCTTGGACTGGCGGGCCGCGGTGAAGGAGAGCATCTGATACGCCGTCTGCGGCGGGGTCGGCCCCACCACCCACCCATAGAACCCCGGAACGTCATACGCCTGCACGCCCGGCATCGGCGGGTGGAACGTGAACGAGAACGGCACGATCACATTGAGCGAGTCGTGGGTGCCGAAGTAACGCCACTCGCGCTCGAGCCCGGGCGGACGCGAGCTCGACTTGCGGAGCTTGATCACGTCGATCGGCACCCAGTTGACCGTGTTCTTCACCTCGTCATAGAGGCAGAACTCCGCCCACACGCGGATGTTCTTCCCGCCCGACTTTTGGGTGAGGAAGTTCTTGTCGTTGTCGCCGCCCTCGATGGCTTCCTGGCCGAACACCAGCCGCGCCGGAATCCCCGCGGTGCGGAGCCCGAGCACGAGCATCTTCACGATCTCCGCCTCGTTCCCGCGACGGTCCTTCAGGATCGCCGAAGGCGTGCGGATCACGTAGCCCTCGAACTCGCCGGTCCGCGCGTAGGTCTCGCCCGCCGAGGAAGGCTGCAGATCCGAGACCACGCCGCCCGTGATGATCTTGGCGACCCGCACCGGAGGAACGCTCTTGGCGTCCGCAACCTTGGCGTTGCTGAGCCAACGCTTCACCGCGGCCTGGATGTCGCCCAGGTCGTTCATCCCCTGGGCGTCCTTGTCCACGAACATCTGGGGCTCGAACGTCGACTTGGCGACCTTGGGCCAATCGCCCTTGGGCCAGTCGACCTTCATCGCGGCGGCTTCATCGAACTTGGTCTGGTAGCACGTCACCGGCAGATGGAGCTCGACCCAGACCTGATTGCTCGACTCTTCCTTGCCGTCCGGCGTGTTGTACTCGAACTTGAGCAGATTCGTGCCCGAGTGCAGCCCGATCGCAAAGGGCTTGGTGGAGCCGTCGATCGTGGACACCACGCGGTTGGCGAGCCTCATCTCTCCCGAGAGGGCCCGATCGTTGAGATCATGCGATGCGGACCTGAGCACCTCCGGGAAGACCACCGCGACCGTCTTGTACGAGAACGGATTCCCGACGGGCAATCCGTACGAGTCCGTGCGGTCCGGGCGCGTCGCGTTGATGCGAAGCCTGATGTCGAGATTCCAGTCCTTGGGGAGCAAGCGCTGCACGTAGGGCCCGGGCTCAAGCGGCGCCTGCTGCGCCGCACCGGGCGTCGCGGGCTGAAGGCCAGGCGTCGACGGCGCCGCGGGCTGGCCCGGATTCGTGGACGACGGAGGAGGCGTCACCGGCGTCCCGCCGATCCGGCTCTGCGCCGACGCGGTGGCGCTGCAAAGCCCACCCGCCAGCGCGACAAGCAAGAGCCGACGCACGGACCCGCGAGCCAAGCCTTCCCGACGATTCTCCGGATTCTGCATGTTCGTCCCTGACCGCCCTTTTCGGGCAATCCCGACCCTCGAGTCCCCGCGGGGAATCCGCCCCGCCCGGCCGCTTCACGCCGCGGACACGCCAAGTCTACAACAACACCCTTCGCGGCGCTGCCATACCGCGTTCGGGCCGGGACTCTGTTTTTCTCGATTCCGCCTCAGCCCGCGTTCACGCCCGAACGCCAGGCGCCAGGCCGTCCCATGCTCCGGAGCTTCGGGCTCGAGACCGCCTTGGGCCCGATCCAGTCGTACAGGGTCCGGATCGACGAGGCCAGCACCGCTTCGGTTTCGGGCAACGGGTGATCGGCGTCCGCATTGGCCGCAAGCCACGCACGGTCGTGCTCGAAGACCGCGTATCCGTGGTGGCCCATGCCCGCCAGCCGCGTGATCGTCTCGCGCTGCGCCGACGCAAGGGAGGCATCGCCCTCGCCCAGAGCGCACGGCACGCCGTGGTCAAGCGCCTTGAGCTTCACGCTCGCCAGGCGATCACCCAGCGCGTTCACGCCGTTGATCGGATCCTCACCGGACGCGATCGCGACCGGGATCGAGTACGCCGCCTGCAAGATCGGGCTGTTCACGCGGTCGATGATCTCCGCCAGATCCGTCGCGGTCCCGAACGATCCGCCGTTCTCGATCAGCACGCGGACTTCGGTGTTTCGAGCGGTCGCGACCGCAAGCTCCAGGCGGTCGACGATGCGATCAAGCCCGCGCTTGCGGCTCTCCGCCCCGTGCAGCTCGAACGCGAACACGCGCACGAACCGGGCATTGATCTGCTCCGCGAGCTTCACCGCGGACTTGGTCTCGCGGATCGGACGATCGTTGTCGCTGATGACCAGGCCGATCAGCGGCGGCTCAACCGGACGATCGAACCGAACCGAGGTCGCCAGCCCGCAGATCTCCACGCCGCGCTCATCAAACAGCGCTGAGGTCTTGCTCGGCGCCGTCAGGAACGGATCGCACGCGATCTGCGTCGAGCCATCACCGAACGTGCGGAGCTCCACGCCCAGCGCGCCGATCTCGCCCGCGACCGCGGCGATCTTCTCGAGCGTCCAATCCGGGCAGGCGACAGTGCTGAATGCTGGCTTCATGGATCTCGACGTCCTTGTGCGATGTCGGCCGGATTACTCGCGGCCCTGCTCGCCCTTCCGAACCCCTGAAGAAACCCGATCGGCAGGGTCGTGCGGCGTGCGTCCTCATCCTAGGGTTCCCGGCGCAGTCGTCAAAGCTCGCGCCCCACGTGGCCCGCACGCTACCCCCGCTGCATGCCCCACGCCTGATCCAGATGCGGTGGCCGGTCTCCACCCGCGTGCGGCACCAGGGGAACCCCTCGAACACGCCGGTTTGTTGCAGGCACATCCCCAGTCGGACCGAAGTCCGTAAGCCGGGGCATCCAGGCGATCCCCTGGTTTGAGGGGTACGAACCCATCGGCCATGCGTTGGCGGAATGAGCCGTCGGCCGCTACCCTTGGAGTATCGAATGCAGCGGAAGTCCCAACGACTCCCTCGTCTGCTCACCCTCGCCGCAACTGCTGGCGCCCTGTGGGCGTCCACCGGTTGCTCGACGGGTCCCTGCGCGGATTACGACCGCGTCCGTGGCATCGTGATCAAGGGTCGCGGAGCCGAGACGCCCGCGCCGGCCTCCAAGGACTCGCTGGCGCTCACGCCCGCAGCCGAGACCACCCCCACCAATCAGTGATTCTCAGTCGACCGGCGGACCATCCCCGCCCCGCGGGTAGGCTCACGCGCCGACTGGTTGTACCCTCGGGCTCCCTTTGCGGAGCACCGACTTGAGTCACAACCCCCACGCGTCCAGCCAACCCCCCCACGCCAGCTCGCCCAGCGGCCACCCGGGCGGGATGCACACCGACCTTCACGGGAAGCTCGACTACTCCCAGTACCTCGGCCTGGACACGCTGCTCAGCGCCCAACGCCCCCTGTCGTCGCCGGTCCATCACGACGAGCTGCTGTTCATCATCCAGCACCAGACCACCGAGCTCTGGTTCAAGCTCGTCGTGCACGAGCTCCGGGGCGCCATCGAGTGCATCCGCAAGGACGACCTCGAGCCCTGCTTCAAGATCCTCGCCCGCGTGAAGCACATCCAAACCCAGCTCCTCCAGCAATGGAGCGTGCTCGCGACGCTCACGCCGAGCGAATACGTCCAGTTCCGTCACGTGCTCGGCCCCGCCAGCGGCATCCAGAGCTGGCAGAACCGCCTCATCGAGTTCCTCCTGGGCAACAAGGACGCCCGCATGACCGCGGTCTTCAAGCACCGCGGCCCCATCTACGACGAACTCGAAGCGGCCCTGCACGCGCCCAGCCTCTACGAGGAATACCTCATCCACCTGGCTCGTCGCGGCCTTCCGGTGCCCAAGGAAGTCATCGAACGCGACTTCTCCAAGCCCCGCGAGGCCCACCCGGGCGTCGTCGCGATGTTCAAGGGCATCTACGAAGACCCCACCCGCTTCTGGGATGAGTACGAGATGTGCGAGAAGCTCGTCGACATGGACGAAGCCCACACACTCTGGCGCTTCCGGCACATGAAGGTGGTCGAACGCATCATCGGCTTCAAGCGCGGCACCGGCGGCACCGACGGCGTGAACTACCTCAAGCACG
>CAZHFW010000032.1:0-41288 GCA_964531675.1 uncultured Phycisphaeraceae bacterium
CCATCCCGCACCGCCCCACGCACCGCACCACGCCCGGTTTGAACGCCCCGTTCAAACCGGGATCCCCGCGCCCGCCCAACTCGAACGCCCCACCCAACCCGCGCTCGCGTCACACGCCCGGTTTGAACGCTTCGTTCAAACCGGGATCCCCCCGATCACAATGCCATCCCAACCCACGCCGCGTCCTCCCCCACGCCTCCCGCCACCGCGCCGCGAGCCCGCGTGATACGCTCCCCCTGTTCATCCGGGGAAGCGCGTTCAATCGCAAGGAGCTCGTGATGCGTCAGCCGTTCATTCGTCTCGCTCTCGCCCTGCTCGCCGGCTCCGCGCTGGTGGCCTGCAGCAGCCAGAAGGCCGCGCCGCACAGCGACGGCCACACGGTCCATTGGAGCTACGCAGGCGACACCGGGCCCGAACACTGGGGCTCCCTCTCCCCCGACTACGCCCTCTGCTCCACGGGCACGCATCAGTCCCCCATCGACGTCGCCGCCCCCACGCCCCAGGACATTCCCAACATCGCCTTCCACTACCAGCCCTTCGCGCTGGACATCGTGAACAACGGGCACACCGTCCAGGTGAACTGCGCCCCGGGCAGCTACATCGAGCTCGACAACCAGCGCTTCGACCTCGTGCAGTTCCACTTCCACGCCCCCAGCGAACACCTCATCAAGGGACAGCACGCCGACGCGGAAATGCACCTGGTCCACAAGTCCGCCGAGGGCCGCCTGGCAGTCGTGGGCGTCATGCTCCGCAAGGGCGACACCAACGCCTTCCTCGAGCCCATCTTCAAGGCCATCCCCAAGCCCGAGCAGAAGGCCACGTACGCCAGCGTCATGGTCAATCCCGCCAGCCTGCTCCCCACCGACCCGCGCTCGTACCGCTACGACGGCTCCCTCACCACCCCGCCCGGCACCGAAGGCGTCAAGTGGTGCCTGATGACCGAGCCCGTCACGCTCTCCGCAGCCCAGCTCAAGACCTTCCAGCACTTCTACCACCACAACAACCGCCCGCCCCAGGCCCTCAACGGCCGCGTGGTGCTGCAGGACACGAGCAAGTGACCCTTTGGCCCCATACCATCGGGTCATGTCCGAGGGGTCCCGGTCGGCAAATCTGGAGCGTGTCGCCGCGCTGTTGAGCAGTCAGCAGGCGGCGTTGGACTGGAAGGGCGTTGCCGCCCCCAGCCCCGAAGCCTTCGTCAAAGCCCTCCGCGCCGTCCTGTTCCCGCAGTTCCGGCACGAGGCCAGGGTCGATGAGGCGCATCTGGTTGAGCTTGATGCGCAGGCGCTGCACCTGAGCCGTTCGCTCGGGGTTGCGTGCGGGGATTGGCACCTGGACCTGATTGCGGCGCTGCCCGAGCTTTCGGAGCTGATCTACGCGGACGCCCGGCGCACGCTCGAGTGCGATCCGGCGGCCAAGAGCCTGGACGAGGTGATCATCGCGTACCCGGGCTTCGCGTCGGTGAGCCTGCACCGCGTGGCCCATTTCCTGTGGGAACGCCGTGTGCCTCTGATTCCCCGATTCCTCGCGGAGTTCAGCCATTCGCGGACGGGCGTGGACATTCACCCCGGCGCGCGGATCGGGCGGCAGTTCTGCGTGGACCACGGCACCGGCGTGGTGATCGGCGAGACCACGGTCATCGGCGACCGCGTGACGATCTATCAGGGCGTGACCCTCGGCGCACTGCGCGTGCGCAAGGGCGACATGCACGTCCAGCGGCACCCGACGCTGGAGGACGATGTGACGGTGTACGCCAACGCGACGATCCTGGGCGGCCGGACCGTCATCGGGCGCGGCGCCGTCATCGGGGGCAATGTCTGGATCACCCGCTCGGTTCCGGCCGGCGCGGTGGTGGTCCGCAAGCCCGACGAACCGAACCCCACCGATGCCGGCGACGAGTACATCATCTGACGGTGAAGGAGAAACGCATGCGCGCTGACAACATTCTGCGGACCATCGGCAACACGCCCCACGTGCGGATGAATCGCCTGTTCGGGAGCAACCACGAGGTGTGGATCAAGCTCGAGCGGGCCAATCCGGGCGGAAGCATCAAGGACCGCATCGCGCTGGCGATGGTCGAGGACGCCGAGAAGAAGGGGCTGATCAGCGCGGGCACGACGATCGTCGAGCCGACCTCGGGCAACACGGGCATCGGCCTGGCGATGGTGGCGGCGGTGAAGGGCTACAAGCTGATCCTGGTCATGCCCGAGTCGATGAGCGTGGAGCGGCGGGCGCTGATGAAGGCGTACGGCGCGGAGCTGGTGCTCACGCCGCGTGAGCAGGGCATGAAGGGCGCGATCGCCAAGGCGCGCGAGCTGGTCGAGCAGAAGGCGCCGGCGTGGATGCCCATGCAGTTCGACAATCAGGCGAATGTCGAGGTGCACCGGCACACGACGGCGCAGGAGATCCTGAAGGACTTCCCGGAGGGGCTTGATTACATCGTCACGGGCGTGGGCACGGGCGGGCACATCACCGGCGCGGCGCAGGTGCTCAAGCAGCACTGGCCGAAGCTCAAGGTGCTGGCGGTGGAGCCTGTGAAGTCGCCGGTGCTTTCGGGCGGGACGCACACGCCGCACGGGATCCAGGGGATCGGCGCGGGGTTCGTGCCTTCGATCCTGGACCGGAGCGTGCTGGACGGGATCGTGCAGATCACGGACGAGCAGGCCAAGGACTTTGCACGACGCTCGGCGAAGGAAGAGGGCGTGATGGTGGGGATTTCCAGCGGCGCGACGCTTGCGGCGATCTTCAACACGCTGGCGACGCTGGGCGGGAAGCAGCGCGTGCTTGGGTTCAACTATGACACGGGTGAGCGGTATCTCTCGATTGAGGGGCTTTATCCGGCGTGAGATTTGGGGTGCGGCGGGGATGTGGTTGGGAGATTGGGGTCGTGGGCGGACCCTGTGCTTGCGCACAGGGCTCGTTGGCGTTGGGCTCGTTCACGCTTTGGTCGCGGCGGTGAAGTGGTCGAGGGCGGCGATGACTTCGGGCATATGGGTGTAGGACGGGCCGCCCTGCATCACGACGGCGACGCCGGCGGCTTCGAGGATTTGCTCGGGAGTGGCGCCGGCCTTGAGGCACTTCTCGACGTGCGAGTAGATGCAGGCTTCGCAGCGCACCGCGAGGCCGATGCCCAGCGCGATGAGTTCCTTCTCGCGGATGGAGAGTGCGCCTTCACCCATGAGTGATTTGAAGAACTGCCCGAAGGCGGAGGCGACCGCGGGCGTGCGGGACTTCATTTTGACCATGCCGGCGGACCAGCCGGGATAGAAGGCTTCGGCGGACATGTGGGTGCTCCTTGTTGTCCGCGCGGGTTGTGCGCGCGGGTTGTGTGTGCGGGTGGTGGGCGCGGCTCGTCAGCGGCGGGCGGATTTGCCCGGCGTGGTGGGCAAGCCTGCGGCGGCCCAGGCGTCGATGCCGCCGGTGAGGGAGTGGATGGGAACGTTCAGGTGCGTGAGCGCCTGTTGGGCGGCTTGCAGAGATCGCTTGCCGGCTTTGCAGTGAAAGACGATGGGTTTGGAGGTGTCCAGGCCCGCGAAGGAGAGTTTGGAGAGGGGGCGGAGCTCGGAACCTGGGATCCGTTGTGCGTTGAACTCGTCGACTTCGCGGACATCGACGAGCGTGCAGCGGCTTTCGGCGAGCCAGCGGGAGAGGGTGGCGCAATCGATGTTCTGAACGGCGGACATGGGATGTCCCCTTCGGTCCCCCGGGTGGTTGGGTTCCGGACTGGGGCGACGCGGGCGGGTGCTCGCGGTCCATCTTTGAGAGGGGGTGAGGGGGCCGGGGGAGTCAGATGCTGGCGGCTTTGCAGGAGAGGAAGGAGAACTGGGGGAGCGTTGGGGTTGGCGGGTGGCGAGCGTGCAGGGAGTGGGGTGATTGGGGGCGTGTGGGCGGACCCTGTGCTTGCGCACAGGGCTCGTTGGCATTGGGTTCTTTGGCGTTGGGATCGTTGGCGTTGGGATCGCTGGCTTCGGGAGATCAGGGGCGGCGGGTGCTTGCGCCGGCGCGGACGATCTGCCTCATGGTGGCCACCAGCGGGGCTGGGAGGGGGCCCTGGGCCAGTGCGGCGCATGCGGACTGGGTCAGATCAAGCTCCGCGAAGACGGCCTTGCAGCGGTCGCAGATGACGTTCTGGCCGATGGGGAAGCCTCGGCCCTTGTCCATGGCGTCGAGCTTGGCGGCCAGGAGGTCGACGCAGACCTGGCGTGGATAGGACGGATCGGGGGCCGCGCGTTTGGGGACGTGCCTGAGGATGTCCTGGCGCAGCGCGAGCCTGGCGCGGCGCACGCGGGTCTTGACGGTCAGGGCCTTGAGCCCGGTGACTTCGGCGACTTCTTCGGTGGAGAGCTCGAGGATGTCCTTGAGGATGAGCGGGACGCGGAAGGACGTTGGAAGCCTGGCGATGGCGGTCTCGAGCGAGTGCATGGCTTCACGGTCGAGGATGCGGTTGATCGGAGGGAGGGCGTCGACGGGGAGATCGGCGATGCCGCGATCGCGGAAGGGCATGAGCTCGGACTCGGGCGCGAGGGACTTTTCGTGTCCCTTCTTGCGGCGGAGTTTCTTGCGGAAGAGGCGGAGGGTGATGATGTAGAGCCAGGAGCCGGGATCGGCGCGGCCTTCGAAGGTGCCCCACTTGCGGAAGGCCTGGGTGAAGGTTTCCTGGGTGAGGTCGTCGGCGTCGGCGGGGTTGCCTGTGAGGCGACGGGCCAGCGCGTGGATGCGCGGGGAGTAGGTGTCGACGAGTTTCTGGAAGTCGGGCGTGGAGGGACGTCCCTTGGTTCCGATGGAGGCGGACTTGGCGCGGGAGGCTTTGGCGTGAGAGGCCTTCGCGCGGGAAGTCGGACCGGAGTTTGGGCCGGAGTTTGGGCCGGAGGTTACTTGTCGGGATCGAGGTGCGCTTCGAGCATCCATAGAGACTTGTCCAGGTCGCGAGAGATCTGGGTGAAGAGGTCGGCGGTGCCCGCGTCACCGGCCTGGGCGGCGGTGTCGATGGCCTGGCGGACGATTCGCCCGAGTGAGGATACCGAAATTGCGACCTGGTCAGTGAGCTCGCGCCAACCGGAGGCGTCGGTGGAGAAAGGGGCGAGGGTGGAGGCGGCGGCGGCGTGATCGAGGGTGCCGCGGGCGGGGGCGCCGAGCTGGAGGGCGCGTTCGGCGAGGAGGTCGGCGTGCTGGTCGGCCTGTTCGGCGATGTTGTCAAAGAGCGCGTGGAGCTGAGCAAAGTGCGGGCCGCGGACGTTCCAGTGCGCGTGCTTGGCGTGGGAGTAGAGGTCGATGGCGTCGGCGAGGAGCTTGTTGAGGAGCTCGGCCATGGACTTGCGGACGGGGGAGGGAAGATCGTTGCGGGTCTGATGCATAGATGATCCTCGATTTGGTCGTCGTCCCGGCGTGGATAGTCTAGGATGGTGCGGCAGGGAACGGCCCGGGAGCGCCGGGCGGAGTGGGCGGCGGAACGGGAACGCGCCGAGGGGCCTGGCGGGCTGGCCTGAAGGATCCAAGAACATGAAGATGACGGGGAGTCGTCGGGCGATTGCGGCGTTGACGGGGCTGCTGGCGCTGGCGTCGGTGGGCTGCAAGCCGAAGGCTTCGGCGCCGCCTGCGCCGCCGCCGCCTGAGGTGCTGGTGGTGACGGTGCAGCCAAGGTCGGTGCCGATCCGCTACGAGTATGTGGGTTTGACAGAACCTTCACAGACGGTGGAGATTCGTTCGCGCGTGCAGGGCTTCCTGCTCCAGCGCAACTTTGACGAGGGCGGGAAGATCAAGGCGGGCGAGCTGCTCTTCCAGATTGATCCGAGATCGTTTGAAGCGGATCTGGAAGTGGCGCAGTCGCGGGTGCAGCAGTCGGAGGCGGTGCACGAGCGGACGGTGCGCGACGTGGTGCGGTACAAGGAGTTGTTCGAGGGGGGCGCTTCGACGCAGAAAGAACTGGACGACGCGATCACCGCGGAGACCGAAGCACGGGCGAGCCTGAGGCTGGCGAAGGCGAACGCGAGCAAGGCGGAACTTGACCTGAGCTATACGCGGATTCTGGCGCCGTTTGACGGCGTGATCGGCAAGTCGCTCAAGGACGTCGGGAGCCTGGTGGACTCGGGGCAGAACAGCCTGATGGCGACGGCGATGCAGCTTGACCCGATCTACGTGGGATTCTCGATCTCGGAGCGGGACGTTCTGGCGTGGCGGAGCGATCTGCTGTCGGGGCGGGTGGTGCTGACCGGGGGCGGCGAGCTTCGGGTCGGGCTGGTCCTGGTGGACGGGTCGCGGTATGAGCAGGAAGGCAAGATCAACTTCATCGACGTGAAGACGGATCCGAGCACGGGGACGGCGCATCTGCGGGCGGAGGTGGCCAATCCGCTTGGCAAGCTCCAGCCCGGGCAGTTCGTCCGCGCCGAGCTGCTTGGTGCGGAGCGGCCCAACTCGCTGACGGTGCCGCAGAGGGCGGTCGTGCAGACGCCCAACGGGGCGATCGTGTTCCTGGTGGGCGAGGGTGAGAAGGCGGAGGTCCGGCCTGTGAAGCTCGGGGCGTGGGCGGAGAACGAGTGGATCGTGGAGGACGGGCTCAAGGCGGGCGATCGGGTGATCGTCGAGGGGATCGCGCGGGTTCAGCCCGGCGGGGTGGTGAAGGCGGAGGCGATGCCTGACCGCTCGGCCCCGGGCGCGAGCGCGGTGATTGAGGCCAAGGACGCGGCGAAGAACGAGAGCAAGGGCGGGATGCAGGACGCGGACAAGAAGTGAGGAGCGGAGATGTCGAAGTTCTTCATTGACCGGCCTGTTTTCTCGTCGGTCCTTTCGATTCTGATCATGCTGGCGGGCGTGGTTGCGATCTTCAACCTGCCCATCGCGCGGTTTCCGGAGATCGTTCCCCCGAGCGTGGCGGTGAGCGCGACGTATCAGGGGGCCAACGCGGAGGTGCTGGCGCAGTCGGTCGCGGCGCCGATCGAGCAGCAGCTCTCGGGCGCCAAGGACCTGATCTATTACCAATCCCAGTCGGCCAACGACGGGTCGCTGAAGATCACGGCGAGCTTCGAGATCGGGGCGGACCAGGATCTGGCGGCGGTGGACGTGCAGAACAGGCTGGCGATCGCGACGCCACGATTGCCTGAGGACGTGCGGCGGCAGGGCATTCCGGTCACCAAGACGTCGACGAACATGGTGTGCGTGGTGGCGCTGACGTCGGAGGACCAGCAGTACGACGACGTGTTCCTGAGCAACTACGCGACGATCAACCTGCTGGATGCGCTCAAGCGCATTCCGGGCGCGGGCGATGTGCAGGTGTTCGGCGCCAAGGACTATGCGATGCGGATCTGGGTGAACCCGGACCGGCTGACGCAGAAGGGACTCACGGTCAACGACGTGGCGGACGCGATCCGCGAGCAGAACGCGATCTTCGCGGCGGGTCGCATCGGGCAGAGGCCTGTGGCGGGCGAGGTGGAGCTGACGGTGCCGGTGCTGACGCGCGGGCGGCTTGATGATCCCAAGGACTACGAGAACATCATCGTGCGGGCCAACGCGGACGGGTCGATGCTGCGGATCCGGGACATCGCGCGGGTGGAGCTGGGGTCGCAGAGCTACGACCTGATGGGGCGGCTTGACGGGAAGCCGACGACGGTGGTGCTGGTGTATCTGCAGACCGGCGCCAACGCGGTGGACCTGTTCGAGAACGTCAAGAAGACGATGGTCGAGCTCTCGACGGCGTTCCCCAAGGGGGTGTCGTACAAGATTCCGTACGAGACGGTGGGGTTCATCACGGCGTCGATCGAGGAAGTGATCCGGACGCTGCTGGAAGCGATCGTGCTGGTGCTGCTGGTGGTGTTCGTGTTCCTGCAGAACTGGCGTGCGACGCTGATTCCGCTCCTGGCGGTGCCGGTGTCGATCATCGGGACGTTTGCGGGGATGATCGCGCTGGGGTTCTCGATCAATACGTTGACGTTGTTCGGCCTGGTGCTGGCGATCGGCATCGTGGTGGACGACGCGATCGTGGTGGTTGAGAACGTGGAACGGATCATGCACGAGGAGCATCTCCCGGTGCGTGAGGCGACGATCAAGGCGATGGAGGAGGTCACGGGGCCTGTGATCGCGATCGTGCTGGTGCTTTCGGCGGTGTTCCTGCCGGTCGCGTTCCTGGGCGGGCTGACGGGCGAGCTTTACCGGCAGTTTGCGGTGACGATCGCGATCTCGGTGGCGATCTCGGGCACGGTGGCGCTGACGTTGAGCCCGGCGCTGTGCCGGATTCTGCTCAAGCCTCACGACGCCAAGCGCGGGCTGATCCAGCGGGTGCTGGACGCGGTGATCTTCCGGTGGTTCAACTGGGCGTTTGACAAGCTGACGAAGGGGTACACGGCGGGCGTGCGGCTGGCGATCCGCGGTGCGCTGGCGGCGGTGATCCTGTTCGGCGGGCTGGTGTTCATCACATTCAGGCTCTTTGAGCGGACGCCGAGCGGGTTCATCCCGGACGAGGATCAGGGGTATGTGATCACGGCGACGTTCCTGCCCGACGGGGCGTCGATCGATCGCACGGCGGAGGTCGTGTCGCGGGTGGAGAAGTTCTTCCTGGACAGCCCGGCGACGGAGCACGTCGTGAGCTTCGTGGGGTTTGACATCTTCTCCGGGGGCGTGAACAGCACGTCGGCGGCGGTGACGTTCGTCAAGCTGAAGGACTGGAAGGACCGCAAGCCCGGGGAGAGCGCGGAGGACCTGATCGGGGCGGCGTGGGGCCGTTTCGGGCAGGAGAAGGAGGCGATGGTCATCACGGTGAACCCGCCTTCGATCCAGGGCCTTGGGCAGCGGGCGGGGTTTGAGTATCAGCTCGAGGCGAGGGCGGGTCAGGACGTGCGTGATCTGTCGCACATGTCGGACACGCTGCTGGCGGCGGCGCGGAAGCGGCCCGAGATCAGCGGGCTCAACGCGACGTTACGGGTGATCCAGCCTCAGCTTTATGTGGATCTGGACCGGGACCGGTGCAAGGCGGCGGGCGTCCCGGTGTCGGCGGTGTTCGAGGCGATGCAGGCGTATCTGGGCGCGCTGTATGTGAACGACTTCGACAAGTTCGGGCGCGTGTGGCGCGTGCAGCTGCAGGCGGAGCCCGAGTTCAGAAGGAGCCCGGAGGACATCGGGAAGATCTACGTGCGGAACGAGAAGGGCGAGATGGTTCCGATCGCGGGGCTTCTCAAGACGCACTTCCAGTCGGGTCCGAACGTGGTGGCGCGGTTCAACGGGTTCACGGCGGTGCAGATCACTGGCGCGCCCTCGCCCGGGTTCTCGACGGGGCAGGCGATGGAGGCGATGCGGGAAGTGTCGGCGGAGGTGCTGCCTCCGGGGTATGGGTATGAGTGGTCGGGCGCGTCGTACCAGGAGATCAAGGCGGGCAACGCGGCGCCGATCGCGCTGGGATTCGGCGTGGTCGTGGTGTTCCTGGTGCTGGCGGCGCAGTATGAGAAGTGGGCGCTGCCGATCGCGGTGCTGATGGCGGTGCCTCTGGGCGCGCTGGGCGCGGTGACGGCGGTGTACATCCGCGGGATCGACCGGGACATCTACTTCCAGATCGGTCTGTTGACGCTGGTCGGGCTGGCGGCGAAGAACGCGATTCTGATCGTGGAGTTCTGCGTGGTGCTTCGCAAGGAAGGCAAGTCGATCTTCGACTCGGCGGTGGAAGCGTCGCGGATGCGGTTCAGGCCGATCCTGATGACGTCGCTTGCGTTCATCCTGGGCGTTCTGCCTCTGGTGATTGCGGAGGGCGCGGGCTCGGCGGGTCGTCACTCGATCGGCACGGGCATCATGGGCGGGATGATCGCGGCGACGGTGCTGGCGGTGTTCTTTGTGCCGGTGTTCTTCGTGCTGATCACGCGGTTTACCGAGTGGGTCGGCGGGAAAAACAAGGCGGCGGAGAAGGCCTGAGGGTCGAAGTCGCAGGCATTGCTCAGTCGTCTTCGAAGATGGCGCGCTGGGCGGGGGTGTCGACGTCGTCGAACTGACCCGCCTTGGCGGCCCAGATGAACATCGCGACGAAGGCGCCGGCGAGGAGGATGGCCAGGGGGACGACGAGGTAGAGGACGCTCATGGACGACCTCCGAAGGTGCGGGAGCGGAACGAGAGGACCAGGACGGTCAGCGAGCTGACGGGCATGACGACGGCGGCGGCGATGGGGTTCATCAGGCCGAGGACCGCGAGGGTGCCTGCCGCGATGTTGTAGAAGAGGGAGACCGCCAAGCCGCGGCGGATGACGGACATGGTGCGCTGGCTGCCTCGGAGCAGGTCGATGATGCCGGCGAGGCCGGGGCTCGAGAGGTAGATGTCGGCGGTGGCGAGGCTGGCCTCGGCGCCGCCGTGGACGGCGATGCCGACGCCGGCGGCGGCGAGGGCGGCGGTGTCGTTGACACCATCACCGACCATGACGACGGGGGCGGATTCGGAGGCCTTGCGAACGGCGTCGAGCTTGGCTTCGGGGGAGAGGCCGCCGCGGGCGAGCGAGGCGGGGATGCCGACCTTCTCGGCGACGGCCCAGACCAGGTCGGGGTGATCGCCCGAGAGGATGCCGACGGTCCAGCCTGCTTTCTGCAAGGTGGCGATGGCTTTGGGGGCGTCGGGGCGGACGGCGTCGCCGAGGCCCGCGAGTGCGACGAGCACGCCTTCGACCGCGATCGCGACGGGCGTGAGGCCCGAGGCGGCGAAGACGGGTTCGCGGCTGAAAAGGTGGTTCGGGTCTTTCACGTTGCGGGCGCGGAGGAACGCGGGGGAACCGGCGAGGATCGCGAGGTTGTCGACGACGCCCTGGATGCCCGAGCCTGTGGTCTGCGCGACGTCGGCGACGTCGTGGGTCGAGCCATCGGCCAGGTCGCGGGCGAGGGCCTGGGCGATCGGGTGAGATGAGTGGGCTTCGAGGGCGGCGATGAGGGGCTTGATCTTGTGATCACCCTCCCACTGCTCGACGGACATGCGGCCGAAGGTGATGGTGCCGGTCTTGTCGAGGTAGATCGCGCCGGGGCGGTCGAGGCGCTGGATGCTGTCGCCTCCCTTGATGAGGATGCCTTGACGGGCGGCGCGGCCGAGGGCGACGGTGAGCGTGAGCGGCGTGGCCAGACCCAGAGCGCAGGGGCAGGTGACAACCAACAGCGAGACGGCATGGTCGATGGCGTGCGTCGGGTCCTTGAAGATCCAGAGCACG
This sequence comes from uncultured Phycisphaeraceae bacterium, assembly GCA_964531675.1. Lineage (GTDB taxonomy): Bacteria > Planctomycetota > Phycisphaerae > Phycisphaerales > UBA1924 > CAZHFW01. The sequence continues at coordinate 11,153 of CAZHFW010000032.1, forward strand.
AAGGTGACCGCGGCCAGGGCGAGCATGCCCAGGACGAAGTAGCCCGAGGCCTTGTCGGCGAGGCGGACGATGGGCGCACGGCGCTGGGCGGCTTCTTCGACGAGGCGCATCAGGCGGCCGACGCGGGTGTGCTCGCCTGTCGCGGAGACACGGACGCGGATGGTGGAAGCGACGTTGACGCTTCCGGCGTGGACAGGGTCGCCCTGCTCGACGTTGATCGGACGGGACTCGCCTGTGAGCAGGGCTTGATCGACGGAGGTTGCACCGGCGTCGACGAGGCCATCGGCGGGGATGGAATCGCCCGCGCGGACTTCGAGGAGGTCGCCCGGGTTGACCGCTTCGATGGGGACGTCTTTCACGACACCCGACTCGATGCGGCGGGCGGAGGTCGGGGTGAGGGAGAAGAGCAGCTCGACGGCGTCGCCTGCCCAGCGCTGCTGGCGGGCCTGGATGAAGCGGCCGACGAGCAGGAGGAAGACCAGGACGGAGAGGGAGTCGAAGTAGATCTCGCCATGACCTCGGATGGTGGAGTAGGCGCTCCAGAGGCCTCCTGCGAAGAGGGCGAGGGCGATGGGGATGTCAAGGTGTACGGCGCGGGCGCGGAGGGCGGCCAGTGCGCCTTTGAAGAAGACTGAGCCCGGCCAGATGAGGGAGACGAGGGTGACGCCCATGCTCATCCAGCGGAAGAACTCGCGGTGGGCGGGCTCCATCGCGGAGAAGAGGCCCGCGTAGAGGGCCAGCGCGAAGAGCATGGCGTTGCCTGCGCAGGCGCCGGCGACGGCGATGCGGACGAGGGCCTTGCGATCGTCGGCGCGGCGGATGTCGCGGGAGCGGGCGTCGCGCGCGGGGTGCGGCGGATAGCCCAGCGAATCCAGGGCGCGGCCGATCTGTGCGAGGGAGACCTGATCCTCGCGCCAGGTGACGCGGATCATGGCGCGGCGGAAGTCGAGGGTGGCGGCCAGGACGCCCGGGAGGACGCGCGGGAGGCGTTCGAGGAGCCACGTGCAGGCGGCGCAGTGGACGCCTGAGAGGAACAGCTCGACGTGCGCGACGCCCGCGGGGCTGGACTTGACGTAGAGGTTGCGGAAGGTGGGATCGTCGAACTCGGCGTAGAGGCGGCCTGTGGTCTTGCCTGGCTCGGGGCTGCCTTCGGGATCGGCGTCACGGACGGCGTAGTAACGGTCGAGGCCGCAGGAGTGGATGATCTGGAAGGCGGTCTGGCAGCCGTGGCAGCAGAACTGGTGTTCGGCGTTGGCGACGATGAGGCCCTTGGGGACGGGCTGGGTGCAGTGGGTGCACTTGATGGTCGGGTTGGCGAGGGTCTCAACGGCCATTGCAGATCATCTCCGAGGATGCGCTGTTGGCGGCGCCTGCGGCCTGGGGAATCCAGACGCGGCCGGCGACGGTGGCGAGACCGACGACGATGAGGGCGAGCGCAGAGGCGAGGGGCAGCTTGGAGGCCATGGCGCCGGTGACGCGGCGCATGCCGGCGGCCATGGCGGCCATGACGGGGAGGGTGCCGAGCCAGAAGACGGCCATGGTGGCGGCGCCGAGGGCGGCCGAGCCAGCGCCGGCGCTGGTGACGACGAAGGCGTAGAGCCAGCCGCAGGGGAGCATGGGGGTGAGCAGACCGACGAAGAGGGCGCGGCTGCGCGGGCTCAGGGCCTGGGCGAGGGCGTGGAGCGAGGTGACGCGGGCGATCCAGCGCGGTCCGGGGCGGACGTGCGGGATGGGGACGCCGAGGATGCGGAGCAGGAGGACCAGGCCGATGGTGGTGAGCAGTGCGCCGGCGGCAGCGGCGGCGACGGGCGCGAATCCTGAGAGTTCCGCGCCGATGTCGAGGGCGCGGCCGAGGCCGCCCGCGAGTGCGCCCAGGGAGGCGTAGGTGACGAGGCGGCCGGCGTTGTAGGCGGCGGCGAGGCCCAGCGTGGAGGCGGGGTTGATGGGGCGCGCGTTGAGGGTGAGGGTGGCGGACTTGGTGTTCAGAGGCGTGAGGGGCCCGGGCATGCACGCGATGGTCGCAAATGCGCCGCACATGCCGGCGCAGTGGAGGCTGCCCAGAAGACTGGCGCCGAGGGTTGTCAGAAGCATCGCGAGCACAAGGCACCCCGGGAAAAGGCGCTCACTTCACGGCGACGACGTGGACGTCCTGATCGTTGGTGAAGCGGTTGTTGTTCACGGACACATCGATGGAGGCGTTCCAGACGCCGGCGCGGATCTCGGGAAGGTCGATGGCGTAGCCCTCGGCGGACTCGGAGAGCAGGCCTGTGACTGCTTCGTCGGCGTGCGCGAAGTGGAAGAAGCGGGCTTTGACGGCGGCGCCGCGGATGGGCTGACCGGATTTGTCGGTCAGGCGCACGATGGCGCGGGCCTTGGCGTGCGCGCCTTCGGGCGGGGCGATGGTGATTTGGGCGTGCCAGCCGAGCGCGGCGTTGCGGGCCTGCTGTGCGACATGCTCATCCCAGTGCACGGCCTTCTGGTAGTAGTCGTCCTCGATGGAGCCATTCTGGCCCTGGACGGCGAACTTGACGGTGACCGCGACGATGGCGGCGTTGGCGGCGAGGAGTCCGACGATGGCCAGAGGCCAGAAGCGACCTTTCACTTGTGATCCTCCTTGGACTCGTGGTTCTTGTCGTGGTCGTCGTGCTCGGCGGGGTGGGACGCGGGGAGGCCCGAGACGGGGCCCATGAGGCGGTAGCTCTTCTCGGAGGCGACGCCCTGGTTGTTGTCGACACGGATCTTGACGGGGAGGCCGCCGGCGTGGAAGGCGGAGAGGGGCGCTTCGATGAGCGTGGGGATGGTGCGCGACTCGGCGGGGTTGAGGGTGACGGCGTTTTCGCCTGTGCCGAGGCGGACGCCATCGGGGCCTTGGACGGAAATGTTGAAGGTCGTGGGCTTGGTGGTGCGGTTGACGAGCTTGATGGTGGCGCTGTTGGCGACGACGTCGTTGGGGAGCATGTTGAAGGGGAGACCGCGGCCGCGCATGACGAGGAGGTCAACGCCTTGCTTGTTGTAGAGGGCGATGGAGAAGAGTGTGAGGACGATGGCGATGACGGTGGGGTAGACCAGGACGCGTGGGCGGAGGAAGCGGGCCTTTTCGCCGTTGATGGCGGCCTGGGAGGCGTAGCGGATGAGCCCGGTGGGCTTTCCGATCTTGGTCATGACGGCGTTGCAGGCGTCGATGCACTGGGCGCAGTTGACGCACTCCATCTGGAGGCCGTTGCGGATGTCGATGCCGGTCGGGCAGGTGGTGACGCAGAGGCCGCAGTCGACGCAGTCGCCCTTGGCGGGGGCGGGCGAGGCGACGGGGAGGGAGAGGCGCTTGGCCCGGCCTCGGGGTTCGCCGCGCTTGAAGTCGTAGGAGACGATGAGGGAGTTCTTATCGAGGAGGACGGACTGGAAGCGTCCGTAGGGGCAGGCGACCAGGCAGGTTTGCTCGCGGAAGAAGGCGAAGTCGAACATCATCAGGGCGGTGACGACGGCCATGACGAGGAAGGGGCCGGGGTGTTTGAAGGGGGACTGCTGGACCCATTCCTCGAGTTGATCGGTGCCGACGAAGTAGGCGAGGAAGGTGTGGGCGAGGTAGCAGGAGACGATGAAGAAGGCGATGTACTTGAGGATCTTGGCGACGGGGGTGCCCTGGATGGGTCCCTTGACGGCGCGGCCCGGGGTGCCTTCGAAGAAGCGTTCGATGGGGCGGTAGACGAACTCCATGTAGACGGTCTGGGGGCAGGCCCAGCCGCACCAGACTCGCCCGAGCAGGGCGGTGATGAGGAAGATGCTGATGAAGATCGCGACCATCAGCAACGCCAGGAGAAGGGTGTCGGTGGGAAGGAAGGTGTAGCCGAAGATGGTGAAGTGGCGGGTGCGGAGGTCGAGAAGGACCAGCGGCATGTCCTTGAAGCGGATGTAGGGGATGAGGGTGAAAAGGGCGATGAGGACGTAGGCGACGGCGCGGCGGGCGCGCCAGAGCCGGCCATAGGAAGGCTTGGGCTTGAGCCAGCGACGCGACCCGTCGTCGTTGAGTGTGGAGAGGACGGAGGGCGCCTGATCGGAGGAGGGCGGGAGGGGCAGGTCAGGCGAGGCGGCGGATGGTGAGGATGCTTGGTTCGGTGCGTTGGTGGAGGTGGTCACGTGTGAGCTCCGAGCCCCGCGAGAAGCCCCCCGGAAAGGTGGGCCGCGGAGGCTGTCGCTTACTTAGAGGGCGCGGCGGGCGCCGCGGCGACAGGCTTTGGCCAAGGCGCGATCTTTTCGCCTTCGGCGGGCTTGGCGGCGGCGGGCGATGTGCCTCGGAGCGAGGCGACGTAGGCGGCCATGAGGACGCGTTCGGCGTCGGACATGTCGGCCTTGCGGGCGGGCATGGCGCCGTTGGCGGCGCCGTTGGTGATGACGTTGTAGATGTCGGTGATGGACTTGACGTTCTTGTAGGAGTCGTCGCAGAGGTTGGGGCCGACGACGCCGCCGCCGTCCTTGGCGTGGCAGGAGGCGCAGGTGCCTGCGAAGGTGCGGGAAGCGATGTCCATGAAGGCGGGCTTGGCCATGAGGCCCAGGAGGGTGGCCTCGTCGTTCTTGAGTTCGCCGAGCATGGCGAACTTGGCCTTCTGTTCGGCGGACTTCTTGCCGGCGAGGACGGACTGGGGCGTCCAGGCGACGGGGGAGAAGGAGAAGAAGACGAAGTACATGACGGAGAAGACGACGGTCCCGATGAAGATGGCGTGCCACCAGCCCGGGGTCGGGTTGTCGAACTCCTGGATCCCGTCGTAGGAGTGATCCATCAGGTGTTCAGCATCACGGATTGCCATTGCGATTCTCCTGAACGGCGGGCGAGGCTTCGGTGAACGGGAGCGAGGCGGCGTGATCGAAGTCGGGCTTGGCGCGGCGCGAGTAGGTGCGGACGGTGACGACGAGGAAGACGGCGAAGAAGATGACCAGCGCGATGGTCGGGTAGAAGGCCAGTCCCATGGAACTCATGATGTCGGAGAGACGCATGGGTCAGTTCCCTCCTGCCGCGGAAGCGGTGGGCGTGGGTGCGGGGGCGTCGGCGGGCTTGGAGATATCGGTGCCCAGACGCTGGAGGTAGGCGACCAGCGCGGTGACCTTCTTGTCGGCCATGTCGGGGTAGCCGCCCTGCTTGACGAGGATGTCGGCGACCTCGGCGGCCTGCTTGCGGGCCATCTCGACGGCGTTCTTTCCCTTGACGGCGTCGCCGTAGGGAACGCCGAGCATGGCCATGGCGTTGACGCGCTTCTGGATGCCGTCGAAGTCGAGCTTCTGCTTCAGGAGGTGCCCGTAAGTGGGCATGATGCTCTGATCGACGAGCTGGCGGGGGTTCTCGAGGTGGCGGACGTGCCAGTCGTAGGACTGACGACCGCCCTCGCGGGCGAGATCGGGACCGATGCGGCGGGAGCCCCACTGGAAGGGATGGTCGTAGACGAACTCGCCGGGCTTGGAGTACTCGCCGTAGCGCTTATCTTCGGCGATCATCGGGCGGATCATCTGCGAGTGGCAGTTGTAGCAGCCTTCGGCGATGTAGATCTCGCGGCCGGCGAGTTCGAGGGGCGTGTAGGGCTTGACGGAGGCGATGGTGGGGATGTTGGAGCGGACCAGGAAGGTGGGGATGATCTCGAAGAGGGAGGCGACGACGACCGCGACGACGACGAGCAGGGTGAACTTGACGGGGCGACGCTCCCAGATGCGGTGGAACCAGGCGCTGATGTACTTGGCGTCGACGGTGTAGGCGAAGCCGACGTTGCTGTTGTCGGAGAGGCGGCTCTTGGGGGGCGCGGGGTCCGAGTAGACGGACGAGAGCGCGGGGGCCTGCTGGACGGGGACGTCGTAGACCGCGGGGCGGGCGCGCCAGGTGAAGAAGGCGTTGACGAGCATGGAGATCATCCCGGCGATGAAGAGGAGGCCGCCGAAGATGCGGACGTAGTACATGGGGATGATGGCGGTGACGGTTTCGACGAAGTTGGGGAACTGGAGCTGCCCGGTTTCATCGAAGGCTCGCCACATGAGGCCCTGGGTGATGCCGGCCCAGTAGATGGGGATGATGTAGAAGACGATGCCGAGGGTGGCGGTCCAGAAGTGGAAGGACACGAGCTTCTTGCTCCAGAGCGGCGCCTGGAAGAGGCGCGGGAGGAGCCAGTAGATCATGCCGAAGGTCATGAGGCCGTTCCAGCCGAGCGCGCCGCCGTGGACGTGGGCGATGGTCCAGTCGGTGTAGTGCGAGAGGGCGTTGACGCTCTTGATGGAGAGCATGGGCCCTTCGAAGGTGGACATGCCGTAGAAGGTGATGCCGACGACGAAGAACTTGAGGATGGGGTCGGCGGCGACCTTGGACCATGCGCCGCGGAGGGTGAGGAGGCCGTTGATCATGCCGCCCCAGCTGGGCATCCAGAGCATGAGGGAGAAGAGCATGCCGAGGGAGGAGGCCCACTGGGGGAGGGCGGTGTAGTGCAGGTGGTGCGGGCCGGCCCAGATGTAGATGAAGACGAGGGACCAGAAGTGCACGATGGAGAGGCGGTAGGAGTAGACGGGTCGTTCGGCGGCCTTGGGGAGGAAGTAGTACATGAGGCCGAGGAAGGGGGTGGTGAGGAAGAAGGCGACGGCGTTGTGGCCGTACCACCACTGCATGAAGGCGTCCTGGACGCCGGCGTAGACGGAGTAGCTCTTGAAGAGGGTGACCGGGATGGCCAGGGAGTTGAAGACGTGGAGCATCGTGACGGTGACGATGGTGGCGATGTAGAACCAGAGGGCCACGTACATGTGGCGTTCGCGGCGGCGCAGGAGGGTCATGAAGAAGTTGGTGCCGAAGAAGCCGAGCCAGACGACCGCGATAAGCAGGTCGATGGGCCACTCGAGTTCGGCGTACTCCTTGCCCTGGGTGATGCCCAGGGGGAGGGTGACCGCGGCGCTGACAATGATGAGCTGCCATCCCCAGAAGTGGAGTCTGGAGAGGGTGTCGCTGAACATGCGGGCCTTGCAGAGGCGCTGGGTTGAGTAGTAGATGGCGGCGAAGATGGAGTTGCCCGCGAAGGCGAAGATGGCGGCGTTGGTGTGCAGCGGGCGCAGGCGGCCGAAGGAGAGGTATTCGATGCCCAGGTTGAGGGTGGGGAAGGCCAGCTGGGCGGCGATGAAGACGCCGGCCAGGAAGGCGACGAGGCCCCAGATCATGGTCATGGTGACGAACATGCGCACGATCTGGTCGTCGTACGTGAACGTCTCCATCCGACCGGCTGGTTCGTGATGGCTATGGCTTGCCGTGGCGACTTGGGACATCGAACCCACTCCTGGTGATGCGGATGGCTGTTCTGTTGCGGGCCCCTGCGTACGGGACCCAACCAAGCGACTACTGGATCCTGAGATCCCTTTATCGTATTCTGGAGAGGGCCATCTTCAATGTCAAGAGGGGAAGGAAAAAACCGGACCCGGATTTGAGAATGTGGCATGGGGGGTCCGAAAACGGCAAATCTTGAGGAATGCCGCTTGACAATCGGACCCGTTTATCCGATATGCTTGGGAAGGTCCAAAGAAGCGGAGCAGCGCCATGTTGAGCCAAAGTGTGGGCTACGCCATTACCGCGCTGGGATGCATCGCTTCGGCGGGCGGTAAACCAGTGCTGGTCAAGGAGATCGCGGAGGCGGCGAATATTCCGCCTTCGTATCTGGCCAAGATCATCCACTCGCTGGCCCGCCGCGGGCTGGTGAATACGCAGCGCGGGGTGGGCGGCGGAGTGACGCTGGCCCGGGCGGCGGTGGAGATTTCGCTCTACGACGTGTGCGTGGCGCTGGATGACTCGGCGGTGCAGCCTGTGTGCATGCTGGGGAACGCGACGTGCTCGGATGAGCGGGCGTGCCCGGCGCACAAGCACTGGCAGGTGCAGCGGGCCAAGAACATCGACTTCCTGGCGAGCACGACGGTCGCGGACGTGGCGGCGTTTGAGGCGCGGCGTCAGTGGAAGCTCCCGAACGGGAAGCCCCCGAACTCGAATGGCACCGCGGCGGCGCACGGCAGCTCGACCCCGGCCGCCAACTGAGCAATGGTTGTCTCTCGATCGGCGGCGGGCGTGCGGGCACGTCCGGCGTCGTCGTTGGTCGAACGGAGGGCGCGCAGATGGGCCTGACGATGACGGAGAAGCTCGCGACGCGGCATGCGGCGGGGCTGAAGGGAGCGGCGCGGAGCGGGGACTTTGTCACGATCCGGCCTCGTCACGTCATGACCCACGACAACACGGGCGCGGTCATCCCGAAGTTCAGGGAGATCTTCAAGGCGGCGGGGAAGCCCCCCACTGTCTTTGACCCGCATCAGCCGGTGTTTGCGATCGATCACGACATCCAGAACACGACGCCAGAGAATCTCGGGAAGTACGCGAAGATCGGCGCGTTTGCGCGGGAGAACGGGATCGACTTCTATCCCGCGGGAACGGGGATCAGCCATCAGGTGATGGTCGAGCAGGGGTATGTGCGGCCGGGAACGATGGTGGTCGGGAGCGACAGCCATTCGAATCTGTACGGGGCGCTGGCGTGCCTGGGGACTCCCGTGGTGCGGACGGATGCGGCGTGCCTTTGGGCGACGGGGCAGACGTGGTGGCAGGTGCCGCCGGTGGCGCGGGTGAACCTGACGGGGAAGCTCCGGCCCGGCGTGGTCGGGAAGGACGTGATCGTCGCGCTGTGCGGGGTGTTCAATAAGGATGAGGTGCTCAATCACGCGGTGGAGTTCGCGGGCGAGGGCGTCGCGGGCCTGAGCGTTGATCAGCGGATGAGCATCGCGAACATGTCGACGGAGTGGGGCGCGCTGGCGGGGCTTTTCCCGTTTGATGAGACGCTGCGGGCGTATCTGCTGGCGCGGGCGGCGTATCTGGCGGGGAGCGCACGGCCCGGCGAGCGACGTGCGGGTTCGGGGGGGACGTACAGCGCTGCGGACGTTGAGGCGTGGTGGGCGGAGCGGGCGGCGTATGCGGCGGACGCGGATGCGGCGTATGCGAAAGAGCTCGAGCTTGATCTGGGCTCGATTGTGCCGCATGTCTCGGGGCCCAATGACGTGAAGACGATGTCGTCGGTGCCTGAGATCGAGAGCAAGAAGGTGCGGATCAACAAGGCGTGGCTGATGTCTTGCGTGAACGGACGCCTGGAGGATCTGGCGACCGCGGCGGGCGTCGTGCGCGGGAAGCGGGTCGCGGAGGGCGTGGAGTTCTACGTGGCGGCGGCGAGCGCGGACGTGCAGGCGGAGGCGGAGCGGCTCGGGCACTGGAGCGCACTGGTGGATGCGGGGGCGATCACGCTCCCGCCCGGCTGCGGCACGTGCATCGGGCTGGGCAAGGGCACGATCAAGGCGGGCGAGGTCGGCATTTCCGCGACCAACCGCAACTTTGAAGGGCGGATGGGCGACAAGGCGGGGCTGGTGTACCTTGGCTCGCCGGCGGTGGTCGCGGCCAGCGCGGTCGCGGGGTACATCTGCGCTCCGGAGAAGTTCGAGGGCGGGCGGCCGGCGGGTGTGGTGCGCGTCGGTGCAGCGGCCAAGACGCCGGCGGCGTCGGGCGTAGAGATTCTGGACGGGTTCCCGGAGGTCGTGAAGGGTCGCGTGTGGTTCATGGACCGCGACAACCTGAACACCGACGGGATTTACGCGGGGAAGCACACGTACAACGACGCGATGACGCCTGAGCAGATGGCGCAGGTGATCTTCGAGAACTACGACGGGGAGTTCCGCGGGCAGGCCAAAGCGGGCGACGTCGTCATCGGGGGCTTGAACTTCGGGACCGGATCGAGCCGTGAACAGGCGGCGACGGCGCTGAAGCACTTCGGGATTCCCTGCGTGATCGCGGCGAGCTTCAGCGAGACGTACAAGCGGAACGCGTTCAACAACGGGTTCGTGGTGTTCGAGTGCCCCGAGCTGGTCGCGTGGATCCGCGGCGGCGAGGTTGGGGCGTGGGCGGGCAAGGGCGTGAAGTCGCGGCTGCTCGGCTCGATCGAGATCGATTACCGTCAGGGGCGAGTCACGGTTGAGGGGGGCGGCGTGAAGCGATCGTTCGCGTTTGCGCCGCTGAGCAAGGTGGCGCAGGAGCTGGTGGTGGCGGGCGGGGCCGAAGCGGTGGTCGCGCGGCGACTTTCCAAGGGATAAGAAGATCAGCGGGCCTTGAGGGGCGAGAAGCCCCGAGACTCGATGCACCGAAGTGGAGATCTGCGATGTCGAAGTACCGGATTGCGTGGATGCCTGGCGACGGGATCGGCAAGGACGTCATGGACGGGGCTCGCCTCGTGCTGGACGCGATGAAGTTTGACGCGGAGTACGTGCCTTGCGACATCGGGTGGGAGTTCTGGTGCAAAGAGGGCAACGCGCTGCCTGATCGCACGGTCAAGGCGCTGGAAGGGACGACCTGCGGCCTCTTCGGGGCGATCACGAGCAAGCCCCAGGATGACGCGAAGCTCGAGCTTGCGCCGGAGCTGAAGGACAAGAAGCTGGTGTACTTCTCGCCGATCGTGAAGCTCCGGCAGATGTTCAACCTGCACACGAACATGAGGCCTTGCAAGAGCTACGCGGGCAATCCGCTCAACTACCGGGGGACGCGGCTCTCGAATCCGTCCGGCGAGGACGTGATGGTTGATCAGGTGATCTTCCGCGAGAACACCGAGGGGATGTACGGCGGGGTGGAGTTCTATCCGCTGCCTCAAGGCGTGTACGACGCGCTGTGCGCCAATCCGAAGATGAAGCCCTGGAAGGACAAGGGGCTGGAGAACGTGGCGCTGTCGACGCGCATCGTGAGCAAGCAGGGGTGCGCGAACATCTGCCGGCAGGCGTTCGAGCACGCCAAGCGGACCAAGCGGACGCGGGTGACGCTGGTGGAGAAGCCGAACGTTCTCCGCGAGACCGGCGGCATGATGACGCGGATCTTCCGCGAGATGGCCAAGGAGTACGAGGCGCTGGGGATCCGGGCGGACGAGGCGAACATCGACGCGATCTGCATGTGGATGTTCAAGAACCCGCAGGACTATCAGATCCTGGTCGCGGAGAACATGTTCGGCGACATCGTGAGCGACCTGTGCGCCGGGCTGGTGGGCGGGCTCGGGTTTGCGCCTTCGGCGAACCTGGGTGACAAGTACGCGGTGTTCGAGCCGACGCACGGCAGCGCTCCGAAGTATGCGGGGCAGTACAAGGTCAATCCGATGGCGATGCTGCTCACGGTGAAGATGATGTTCGACTGGCTGAAGGAGGACGAGCGGGCCGCGCGGCTCGAGAGCGCGATCGCGCGGGTCGTCAAGGAAGGCAAGGTCCGGACGTACGACATGGGCGGGAAGGATTCGACGCTGGATGTGTCGCGTGAAGTCGCGCGGCATGCGACGGCCTGATGCCTTCTGAGCAAGAAGCACAAAGGCCTGCCCCACTGCTGGGGCAGGCCTTTTTCGTGGATCGCGTCGATCCGCCCGGACGGGGCGGCGTTCAGGCGACGGCTTCGGGCTGGTTCGCCAGGGAGGCGAGTTCCTCGCCCGCCTTGATGGCCTTGAGGTTGAGGTCGCGGAAGCGCGAGGGCACGCGGGCGGTGATGGCCTGCGTCAGGGCTTCTGGCGACACGACGTGGATGATGGTGTTGAGGGCGCAGAGGGCGACGACGTTGGCGACGACCTTGCTCCCGGCTTTGACGGCGGCGTCGGTGATGGGAAGCCTGATGATCCGTCCCTGACCCGTGACGTCCGCGGGGACGTTGGTGGAGTCGAGGATGACGACGGTGTCGGGGCTGACCTGCTTGATGTACTTGCGGGCCGCCTCGGCGGAGAGGCACATGAGCACGTCGGGGACGGTGACCTCGGGGTAGGCGATGACGCCGATGGAGACGATGACTTCGGCCTTGCTCGAGCCGAGTCGGGCTTCGGGCCCGTAGGTCTGGGTCTGGACGACGTTGCGGCCATCGATCATGGCGGCTTCGGCGAGGATGACGCCGGCGGTGATGAGGCCCTGTCCGCCGGAACCACCGAATCTGACTTGCATGGTGTTCTTCATCTGGCGCTCCTTGCCGCGGCAGCGGCCTGGGCGGTTTGCACTTTCTGTGAGTAGAGCGACCCGTAGTCTGCACGGAGTTCTTCGCGGAAGACGCCGATGGGGAGGACGGGTTCCTCGGTGGAGTCGGCGGTTCCGCAGGTACAGTCCTGAAGTGGAGCGCTGGTGTCGCGCAGGTAGTGCATCATGTCGTAAGGCTCGGCGATGTCGTTCATGCGTCCGAAGTAGGTCGGGCAGGACGTGAGGATGTCGACGATGCCGAAGCCCTTGTAGGTGATGGCCTTCTTGATGAAGGAGGTCATCTGTTTGTGGTCGAAGGACGTGGTGCGGGCGACGAAGCCTGCGCCGGCGCCGAGGGAGAGTCGGACCAGATCGAACGGGGGTTCGATGGTGCCGGAGTCGGAGGTGGTGGAACGCTTGCCCAGGGGCGTGGTGGGCGCTTGCTGGCCGCCGGTGAGGCCGTAGATCCCGTTGTTGAAGACGAGGGCGGTGATGTCGAGGTTGCGGCGGCAGGAGTGGATGAAGTGGTTTCCGCCGATGGCGGAGGCGTCACCATCGCCCATGATGACGATGACGTGGAGGTCGGGGTTGGCGAGCTTGACACCGGTGGCGAAGGCGAGGGCCCGGCCGTGGGTGGTGTGCATGGTGTTGAAGTCGAGCACGAAGGGCGTGCGACCGGAGCAGCCGATGCCAGAGACGACGACGACTTTGTCCTGAGGCAGACCGAGCTGGGCGACAGCGTCAAGGAGTGCCTTGACGATCATGCCGTTGCCGCAGCCTGGGCACCAGACGTGCGGGAGCTGGTTGAGTCTCAGGAACTTGCGATAGTCCTCGCTCATGAAGACAGCGCTCCTTTCGAGTGGGACTCCGTGAGAGCGGCCCGCATGATCTGGTCGGGGGTGAGCAGGTGGCCGTCGATGCGGGAGACGGGGATGACCTGGCATGCGCCGTTGGCGGCGCGGGCGATTTCGCGGACGAGCTGGCCCATGTTGAGCTCGGGGACGATGATCTTTTCGACCCTGGGCGCGAGTTCCTGGATCAGGTGCTCGGGGAAGGGCCAGAGGGTTTTGAGGGAGAGTGCGCCGGCGCGGACGCCCTGGGCGCGGAGCATCTCAACGGCGGCGAGGGCGGGGCGGGAGGTGATGCCGTAGGACACGAAGGCGATCTCGGCGTCGTCGAGCATGCAGGCGTCGCTCATGGTGAGGTCGAGGACGTGGTCCTGGACCTTTCCGATGAGGCGTCGGAGTTCGCGGGCGGCGGCTTCATCGGCGACGGCGAAGCCTTCGGGGCCGTGGGCCAGACCGGTGACGTGGAAGCGTGCGCCGGCGCCGAAGGGGACGAAGGGGGAGTTGTTGAAGGGCTTGTAGGACTTGAGGTCGGCGGGAACGGTGCGCGGCACGACCTTGAGCTCGCCCGGCTCGGGCCACTTGATGTTCTCGCGCATGTGGGCGAGGACTTCGTCCATGAGGAGGATGACCGGGACGCGGTAGAGCTCGGCGAAGTTGAAGGCGTGGACGGTCATCTCGAAGGCGTCGCGCACGGAGGATGCGGTGAGCACGATGACGGGGTGATCGCCATGGGTGCCCCAGATGGCCTGCATGACATCGCCCTGGGCGGCCTTGGTGGGCTGGCCTGTCGAGGGCCCCCACCGCTGGCAGTTGATGATGACGCAGGGGGTTTCGGTGATGGCGGCGTAACCGAGGCCTTCCTGCATGAGCGAGAAGCCCGGGCCGCTGGTGGCGGTCATGGTTTTGGCGCCGCCCCATGCGCCGCCGATGATGGCGGAGATGGAGGCGATTTCGTCCTCCATCTGGATGAAGCCACGGCCGCGGGCGGGGAGCTCGTGGGCGAGGATCTCCATGATCTCGGAGCTTGGGGTGATGGGATAGCCCGCGAAGAAGTTGAGCCCGGCGTAGATGGCGCCGTGGGCGCAGGCCTCATTTCCTTGGACCAGCCTCTGGGGTTTCATGACACGGACTCCAGTTCGGTCGAGCGGGGTGATTTGGCCTTGGGCGTCTGGCCTTTGACGATCCAGATCGCAAAGTCGGGGCAGCGGGCCTCGCAGAGCCCGCAGAAAACGCAGGTGGTGGTGTCGACGACCTTGATGTGGTTGGCGTTGTCGAGGGCGAGGGTGCCTGTCGGGCAGCCTGTGACGCAGACGTTGCAGCCCTTGCAGAGCTTGGGCGCGGTGTTGAGGCGGAAGTCGCCCTGGTAGTGGCGGATGGTGCCTTCGAAGGGCTCGACTTTGACTTCGGGGATCTTGGGTTCGCCGATGGGCGCGGGGTGCAAGAGGTCGGAGGCGATGGCGCGGGCGGCGAACTTGCCGTCGCGGACGGCCTGGACGACGGTGGCGCCGCCGTTGATGCAGTCGCCTCCGGCGTAGACACCCTTGGCGGAGGTGCGGCCCTGATCGTCGATGCGGACGGTGTTGCCGGTCATTTCCAGGCCGAAGAGCTTGAGCAGTTCGGTGTGGGGCTTCTGGCCGATGGCCTTGATGGCGGTGTCGGCTTCGAGGATGAACTCGGATCCCGGGATGGGTTCGGGCTTGGGGCGGCCTGAGGCGTCGGGCGCGCCGAGCTTCATGCGGATGCACTTGATGCCGGTCAGCTTGCCCTGGCCGACGAACTCGAGGGGTGCGACCAGCGGGATGATGGAGACGCCTTCGCGTTTGGCGGCGGCGATCTCGTGCATGAAGGCGGGCATTTCCGATTCGGAGCGCCGGTAGAGCATCATGACTTCGGCGGCGCCGAGCTTGATGGCCTGGCGGGCGACGTCCACGGCGGCGTAGTCGGCGGAGTCCGCGGACTTCTGCAACGAGGCGGCGCGGATCATGGCGACTTCGCGGGCGACGTCGATGGCGGTGTTGCCACCACCGATGACCGCGACGCGTTTGCCGATGGCGAGGCCCTTGGACGCGTGGAGCTTGAGAGATTCGATGAAGCGGAGGGACTCCCAGACGCCCGGGAGGTCTTCGCCCGGGATGCGGGCGGGCATGTCGTCGCCCATGCCGATGCCGAGGAAGATGGCCTGGTGCTGGGATTTGAGCTGATCGACGGAGATGTCGCGCCCGATCTGGGTGCTGTAGCGGATGGTGACGCCCATGGCGCGGATCTGGTCGACTTCCTGCGGGACGGGCTCGTACTGCTGTTTGTAGGGGGCGATGCCTCGGGTGATGAGGCCTCCGGGGAAGTCGCGGGCTTCGTAGATGGTGGCGGCGAGGCCGAGCTTGGCGAGTTCGGCGGCGCATGCGAGGCCGGCGGGGCCCGCGCCGATGACGGCGACTGAAGGCGCGCCGGGCTTGACGGAGGCGGTGGGCGCGACGCGGGCGTTGGCTTGAATCGCGATGTCGGTGGCGTGGCGCTGGAGGCGGCCGATCTGGATGGGATGGCGGCCTTCCTTGAGGAGGACGCACGAGCCTTCGCAGAGGACTTCGACGGGACAGACGCGGGCGCAGGTGCCGCCGAGGATGTTCTCGGCGAAGATCTTGGTGGCGGCGGCGAGGGGCTTCTGCTCGGCGATGTCCTTGATGAAGCCTGGGACGTCGATGCCCGCGGGGCAGGCGGCGGCGCAGGGTGCGGCGGAGCAGGGGCCTCCGCACTGGAGGCAGGCGTCGGCTTCGATGACGGCGTCACCGCCACGGAAGGGCGGATGGGCCTCGCGGAAGGCCGGGCCGAGCTGGGAGAGGGTCGGGATGTTGGACACGGTCAGCTCCTTCGCGCCCCCGGAAGGAACTCACGATCGTCCGGAATGGTTCAGATGGTTTCGGGCTCCATCTTGATGGCGCCGCACGGGCACTCGGTCGAGCAGAGGCCGCAGCCTTTGCAGTAGTCGTAGTTGAACTTGAAGCGCTTTCCTTCGCCGAGCTTGATGACCGCGTTGTCCGGGCAGACGCCGTAGCAGTTGTCGCACTCGAAGCAGTTGCCGCAGGAGAGGCAGCGGCGGGCTTCGAAGAGCGCGTTGGATTCGACGAGGCCGCCGACGACTTCTTCGAAGGTGGATTGGCGGCGGGCGTTTCCGAGGGTGGGTTGGACGGAAGGGGGCGCGTCGGAGTAGTACCAGGTGTTGAGGTTTTCGAAGGTCGCCAGCTCGTGCTTGGGCGGCGGGGCGTAGGTGGAGCCTTGGAGGTAGGCGTCGATGCAGCGGGCGGCCTTCTTGCCGTGACCGACCGCGACGGTGATGGTGCGATCGGCGGGGACCATGTCTCCGCCGGCGAAGACGCCCTTGACGCCGGTCATCATGTCGGGGCCGACTTCGACGACGCCGTCCTTGATCTTGAGGCCGGCGAGTTTGTCGAGGAAGGCGAGATCGACGTCCTGGCCGAGGGCCAGAACGCAGGCGTCGGCTTCGATGGTTTCGAACTCGCCGGTGGGCTGGGGCTTGCCTTGCTCGTCGAGCTTCATGCGTTCGACGGTGAAGGAGCCCGAGACTTCGGACTTGATGGTGGAGAGCCACTTGAAGAGGACGCCTTCTTCCATGGCTTCCTGGACTTCGAAGTCATGGGCGGGCATCTTCTCGCGGGTGCGGCGGTAGACGACGATGGCTTCGGAAGCGCCCATGCGCTTGGCGGAGCGGGCGGCGTCCATGGCGGTGTTGCCGCCGCCGTAGATCAGGACGCGGCGGCCCAGGAGGGGCTGCTCACCGGGCGCGGCGGTCTTGAGGAGGTTGAGGGCGTCGAGGATCTTGGAGGCGTCGCCGGCGGGGATGTAGGCGCGTTTGGCGACGTGCGCACCGACGGCGAGGAAGACGGCGTCGAACTTCTCGTCCTTCATCGCCTGGGCGAGGTCGGCGACCTTGCGGTTGAGGCGGATGGTGACGCCCATGTCCTGGATGCGTTTGATCTCGGCGTCGAGGATGTCGCGCGGGAGGCGGTATTGCGGGATGCCGAAGCGCATCATGCCGCCGGCCATGGGACCGGCCTCGTCGATGGTCACCTTGTGGCCCATGAGGGTGAGGTGGTAGGCGGCGGAGAGGCCCGAGGGGCCGGCGCCGACGACGAGGATGTGCTTGCCTGTGGGCTTGGCTTCGACGTTGACCTTCCAGCCCTGCTTGATGGCTTCATCGCCGAGGAAGCGTTCGATGGCGTGGATGCCGACGGCCTGATCGATCTTGGCGCGGTTGCAGGCGGATTCGCAGGTGTGGTAGCAGGCTCTTCCCATGACGGCGGGCATGGGGTTGTTCTTCATGATCTCGCGCCAGGCGGAGAGGTAGTCGCCGCTCTCGGCGTGGAAGAGCCATTGCTGGATGTTCTCCCCCGCGGGGCAGGCGTGGTTGCAGGGCGGGAGTCGGTCGACGTAGACGGGGCGTTCGGTGCGCCAGGAGCCGGTCTTGTTGACGAGGCTCGACCCGACGTCGAGGGTGATGGCAAAGGGCTTGTTCACAGCTTCTCTCCTGCCATTTCGGGCGTTTCGAGGAGGCCGAAGCGGCGGATGTTGCGGTCGGCGATCTGCTGGATGAGGTCGATGCGGCGTTCGTCGCGCGTGGGCTTGAACAGGTGCGCGAAACGTCCCTGGATCTTGAGGTATTCCTCGGCGGGGACGAGGTTGCGGATGGTGCGGCGGCCGGTGACTTCACCGAACTCGGCTTCGAAGATGGGGTAGAGCCCGGACTCGACGGCGAGGCGGGCGACGCGGAGGGTGTCTCCGGTGTCGGTGCCCCAGCCGAGGGGGCAGGGGACGTGGACGTGGATGTAGCGTGCGCCGTGGATGGACATGGCGCGTTCGACCTTGTACTCGAGGTCGCGCAGGTCGGCGACGGAGGCGGTCGCGACGTAGGGGATGAAGTGGGCCATGGCGATCAGCGGGACGTTCTTGCCCTGGCCGAAGACATTGCCCGGTTCTTCGCCGACAGCGGGCGTCGTGGCGGTGCGGGAGGCGGCGGGCGTGGCGCTGGAGCGCTGCACGCCGGTGTTCATGTAGGCCTCGTTGTCGTAGCAGATGTAGAGGACGTCGTCGTTGCGTTCGAACATGCCCGAGAGGCAGGCGAAGCCGATGTCGACGGTGCCGCCATCGCCGCCCTGGGCGACGACGCGGACGTCCTTGCGGCCTTTGACCTTGAGGGCGGCGGCCATGCCGGTGCCGACGGCGGGCGCGTTGGCGAAGAGGGAGTGGAGCCAGGCGACGCGCCAGGAGGACTCTGGGTAGGGCGTGGAGAAGACTTCGAGGCAACCGGTGGCGTTGGCGACGACGAGGCGGCCCTTGACGGCGCGCATGGCGGCGTCGAGGGCGTAACGCGCGCCGAGGGCCTCGCCGCAACCTTGACAGGCGCGGTGCCCGGAGTTGAGTGAGTTGTTGCGGGCCTGGTCGGACTGCACGCTTCGGACCGCGACATCGAGGAGACGATTGCCGACGGTGAAGGTGCCGGTCTGGTAGAACTTGACGCGATTCGGGCCGCCCATGGTTCGGGCTCCTCGTGGGTGTTACTTGACGGTCTGGAGCGTCGAGACGTCGCGGAGGACGGCCTCAGCGACCGGCCCGGTGCGTCGGGTGGCGCGTTCGCGGGCGAGGTGGCGTTCGACGACCTCGGTGTTCAGGTCCAGGAAGCTCAGGGGTTCGAGCTTGCCCTTGAGTGCGCGCTCGAAGGTGGACTTGAGGCTGGCCTTGGTGATGGGACGGCCGCCGAGCCCGGCGATGACGGTGTGGACCGCGACGCTGGGGGCGAGGGCCATCTTGAGGTTGTGGGAGACGTTGCCTCCGATGCCGACGGAGAGGCTCTTCTCGATGGTGACGACGCGTGAGGCCTTGGCCATGGCCTTCTGGAGGGCCGCAACGGGGAAGGGCCGGAAGGAGCAGATGGAGACGGAGCCGATCTTGACGCCCTTCTCGCGCATCTCGTCGACGACGTCCTTGATGGTGCCGTTGACGGAGCCGAGGGCGACGACGATGAGCTCGGCGTCGTCGGTGCGGTAGGAGTGGATGAGGCCTCCCGAGTCACGGCCGAAGACCTGGCGGAACTCGGAGGCGAGCTCGGGGATGAGCTCGAGGGCCTGCATCTGCTTGGCGTGGGCGAGGTAGCGGACTTCCATGAAGGCTTCGGGTCCGACCATGGCGCCGATGGTGACCGGATCGTCGGGGTCGACGACCTGGCGGGGTTCGTAAGGAGGCAGGAAGGCATCGACCTGGGCCTGCGCCGGGACGTCGATGCGGTCGTAGGCGTGGGTGAGGAGGAAGCCATCGATGCAGACCATGACGGGCATCGAGAGGGCCTCGGCGAGCTTGAAGGCCTGGATGTGAAGGTCGACGGCTTCCTGGTTGGTCTCGGCGAAGATCTGGATCCAGCCCGCGTCGCGAAGGGCCATGGAGTCGGTGTGGTCGTTCCAGATGTTGATGGGCGCGCCGATGGAGCGGTTGCCGACGGTCATGACGATGGGCAGACCGAGGCCCGAGGCGTTGTAGACGGCCTCGGCCATGTAGAGGATGCCCTGGCTTGCGGTGGCGGTGTAGGCACGCGCGCCGCAGGCGGAAGCGCCGATGGCGACGGACATGGCGGCGAACTCGCTCTCGACGTTGATGTACTCGCAGTTCTTGAGCTCACCCGCGCGGACGAGGGAGGCGAGGCCCTCGACGATGTGGGTCTGCGGGGTGATGGGGTAGGCGCAGATGACTTCGGGCCGGCAGAGCGCGACCGCCTCGGCGACCGCGACAGATCCCTCACACTGCTTGAGCATGGGGACGACCTCCTTGCATGCCCGCGAGCGAGGCACGGACCAGCTCGTGGGCTTCCCGGGCGGCGGCGATGTTGCGTTCGGCGACGTCGGGCTTGAACTTCTGACGGATGGCCTTTTCGACCGAGGGGAGGGAGATGACGCCTGTGACGGCGCAGAACCCTCCGAGCAGCGCGGCATTGGGGACGGGCCTGCCGACATGTCGGACGGCCAGTTCGGTGGCGGGGACGATCGCGACGTGCCCCGGGGGGAGGGCCGCGACGACCTCGCTGATGCCGATTTCCTCGGCGGAGCGGGACGAGTTGATGAGCACGAAGCCCGTGGGGGCGAGGCCGTCAAAGACGCGGATCTGACGCAGAAGGGTTGGGTCCTGGATGATCAGGGCGTCGGGTGAGGAGACGGGCTCGCGAGCGCGGATCTCGGTGTCGTGGATGCGGCAGAAGGCGACGACCGGTGCGCCCATTCGTTCGGAGCCGAAGCTTGGGAAAGCCTGGGCCCACCGGTCTTCGTTGAATCCAGCGACGGAGAGCATTTCCGCTGCTGTGACTACGCCTTGTCCGCCGCGACCGTGGATACGTACCTGGAACATCTCGGGGCTCCAAGGGAGCCGAGCGTCGTTAGTGGGCGCCGGCGCCGGAGAGGTGCTTGACAAGATCCCCCACCACCGCCTTGGCGTCGCCGAAGAGCATCCAGGTCTTGTCGAGGAAGTAGAGGTCGTTGTCGATACCGGCGAAGCCAGGACGGCTCGAGCGTTTGACGGCGAAGACCATCTTGGCGCGGTCGGCGTCGATGATGGGCATGCCGAAGATGGGGCTGGTCTTGTCGGAACGAGCGGAGGGGTTGACGACGTCGTTTGCGCCAAGGACGAGGCAGACGTCGCATTGGGGCATGTCGGCGTTGATTTCGTCCATCTCGATGAGGTCGGTGTAGGGGACTTCCGACTCGGCGAGGAGGACGTTCATGTGACCGGGCATGCGGCCGGCGACGGGGTGGATGGCGAACTTGACGGTGACGCCGCGCTTCTTGAGCTGGTCGTAGAGCTCGCGGACCTTGTGCTGGGCCTGGGCGACGGCCATGCCGTAGCCCGGGACGATGACGACCGAGGAGGCCTGTTCGAGGAACTGGGCGGCGTTTTCGGCGGTCTCGGGCTTGTACTGCTTCTGCTCTCCGGAGGCCTTGGTCTGCTGGACTTGTCCGAACGCGCCGAAGAGCACGTTGGAGAAGGAGCGGTTCATGGCCTTGCACATGATGATGGAGAGGATGAGGCCCGAGGAGCCGTCCAGTGCGCCGGCGGTGATGAGCAGCTTGTTGTCGAGGACGAAGCCCATCGCGACGGCGGAGAGTCCGGCGTAGGAGTTGAGGATGGCGATGACGGTGGGCATGTCGGCGCCGCCGATGGGCATTACCAGCATCCAGCCGAAGTTGAGGGAGAGGAAGATGATCGCGGCGAAGGCGAGCGGCGCGTTCGGGTTGGTGGGGTTGGTGGCGATCCAGCCTCCCAGAGCGATGGCGAGGAGGAACGCGAAGCCATTGACGATGTTCTGGCCCTTGTAGGTCCAGGGGCGCTGCGGGAGCCACTTGACTTCCTGGAGCTTGGCGGCGGCGATGATGGAGCCTGTGAAGGTCAGGTAGCCCAGGAGGACTTCAAGCAGGATGGCGGTGAGACGGAAGGCGGTGAGGTTTTCGGGTTCGTGGTGGAACCAGAAGAGGAACTTGGCGGTGCCCACGAGGCCGGCAGCCAGACCGCCGAAGGCGTGGGAGAGCGCGGTTCGCTGGGGGACCGCGGTGATCGGCACGTTGGCGAGCCAGATCCCGGGCGGGATGGCCAGGAGGATGGGGACGATGACCCAGAGGTGCCTGGTGATGTCGGTGTGGTGCGAGACGTCGGGCCTGGCCCAGGTGGCGAGGATCGCCATGGCCATGGCGGAGACGCCGGCGTAGATGCCGTTGCGCGCGGTCTTGGGATCGCTCATCCAGTGGAGGGAGAGGATGAAGAGCGCGGTGGCGAAGAGATACGCGATTTGGATGATGGTGTTCGTCACGCGCGACCTCCCTGCTCGGTCTTGAACATGCGGAGCATGCGGTCGGTGATCATGAATCCGCTGACGATGTTGGTCATGGAGGCGAAGAGGGCGACGGCGCCCATGGCGCGGACGTAGGTCGGGTAGTGCTCACCGCCCGCGACCATGATGGAACCGACGACCGCGATCGCGGAGATCGCGTTGGTGAGGGACATCAGGGGTGTGTGGAGGAGCCTGGAGACTCTTCGGATCACGCCGATACCGATGAAGGTGGCGAGCATGAAGACGAAGAGCATGGAGATGAGATCGAGCTGCTGATCGGGAGCGGACGTCGAGGCGGGCTGCTCGGCGTGGGCGTTGGTCGCGACCAGCGCGGTGGCGGCCAAGCCGGCGGCCAGGAGCAGGGGAACACCGACGGTGCGCTGATCGGGTTTGGTGGACATTTCGCCGACGGCCTTGGCGGCGGCGTCGAGCTGTCCCTTGGTCTTGGCGTGCATGACTTCGCCCTTGTGGGTGATGATGGCGCCCTTGAGGATTTCGTCGTTGAGGTCGAGGTTGAAGGCCTTGTCCTTCCAGAAGGCCATGAGGAAGTTGAGGAGGTTGCGCGACCAGAGCGTGCTGGCGTCGGTGGCCATGGTGGACGGGATGTTGAGCGGCGCGACGATCTTGACGCCGTGCTCGATGACGGTCTGGCCAGGCTTGGAGAGCTCGCAGTTGCCTCCGCCTTCGGCGGCGAGGTCAACGATGACCGAGCCGGGCTTCATCTTGCGGACCATTTCCGCGGTGATGAGCTTGGGGGCAAAGACGCCACCGATGAGGGCGGTGGTGACGATGGCATCGGAGATGACGCACTGGGCGGCGAGCATTTCCTGCTGGCGGGCCTTGTCCTCGGCGGAGAGTTCCTTGGCGTAGCCGCCGCCGGCCTGGGCGGATTCCTTGAGTTCGATGCCGACGTACTTGGCGCCGACGGACTCGATCTGCTCTTTGACTTCGGGCCTGACGTCGGTGGCCCAGACCTGAGCGCCCATGCGCTTGGCGGTCGCGATGGCCTGCAGGCCCGCGACGCCGGCGCCGATGACGAAGAACTTGGCGGGGAGGATGGTTCCCGCGGCGGTCATGAGCATCGGGCAATAGCGGTTGAGCTCGACGGCGGCCCACTGAGCGCCGCGATAGCCGGCGATGTTGGCCATGGAGGAGAGGGTGTCCATCGCCTGGGCGCGGGTGGTGCGCGGGATGGCGTCGGTGGAGAAGGACGTGACGGAGCGTTCGGCCAGAGCCTTGACGACGTCGAGGTGCCTGGCGGGCATGAGCCCGGTCAGCAGCATCGCGCCCGGGCGCATCATCGCGACCTCGTTGCGCGTCTCGTCGATCGAGGGGGCACGGACCTTGAGGACCATGTCCGCCTCGCCCAGGAGCTGGGCGGGATCGGAGACCAGGGTCGCGCCCGCGGCGGCATAGGCCTCGTCGAGGAGGTATGCACCGGAACCGGCGCCCTTCTCAACGAAGATCGTGAACCCCGCAGCGGTCAGTTTCTTGACCGACTCAGGGACGAGGGCGACTCGAGTCTCACCCTTGGCGACTTCCTTCGGCACAGCGAGCTTCATGGAGAGCTCCCATCAATGGCCCCGGATGTCGAACGTCATTCGAACTGTTCACGCTAGCAGGCTCACGGCCAGATTCCAGACATCCGAGTCTCTTTTTTCAAAGAAACCTGACACGAGTGGCAACAAGGTACCCGATCTGGCAAATCGGGAATGGGGCATTTTCGCTTTCCGTTTGGGATCTCGGAAGCGGAATAGCTGGTGATCAGGTCGGGTGGTGCCGGCGGTTGCTCGGGCTGGAGGGTGAGTCGGAGGGGCAAAAACCGGTGCAAAAACAAGCGGCCCGGACGTGTGTCCGGGCCGCTTGCGAATGACTGATGTTGGCGGGGTCGCGCGCGGAACTTCAGCGACGACGACGGGCGCCGAGCAGGCCGCCCAGAGCGAGGATCGCGCCGACGCCGGGCGCGGGGACCGCGCGAACGTTGTCGGTGCGTGTGGAGTCCGAGCTGCTGGTGATGTCGGTGGAGATCCCGACATGGCGCAGGTCGTTGAGCACCGCGAGGACGTCGGCATCCGTGGCGAGGACCGCGGCGTCGCCATCGTGATAAGGCGAGCTGTTGATGTACCAGCCGCCGGCGGCATCGAGCGAGTAGGCGTAGGGCTTGAGATCCGCGGAAGCGGTGTGCGCTTGGAGCTTCACGAGATAGCTGGTGGAGGACAAGAGCACGACGAACGGGTTGTTTCCGCCGCTGCCGGAGGTCTGGAAATCGAGCTCGAGCATCTGGCCGAAGAGATAGCCATAGCCGGCGCCGAGGTTCGGGCTGAAGTGGAAGGCGTATGTGGCGTGATCGCTTCCGGCGAGGTAGCCATTCCCGGAGGAAGAGCCCCAGTTGGCGGCGCCGTTGCTGGCAACGGTGATGGCTGCGAAGCCATTGCCGTAGTCGCCGCGGGTCCAGCCTTGTGCGTCGGAGTCAAAGGTGAAGTTGAAGCCGCCCGCGGCCAAGGCATTGGAAGCGCTGGCGAGCAGCAGAACGGAAGCAAGCGCGAACTTCATGGTGGGCCCCCAAAAACTCATTGCGACCGCAGCCACGGCAGCGGTGGTCGAGAAGTGGACGCCCATAACTTGCCACGCTCTTGCGAGGGTGCCAGCCGACTGGGCGATTTGCGGGCAAATTCAGGCCCGAAGTGGGCTCGTGGAGCCTGGCGAGCGGCAGGATGTTGTTCCGGCGGCTAATCCACGCCAAGTTCATTCGATCGACGCGGGGCGCGATCAGGCCGATGGCTGCGAGCTTTGCGTCATGCTGCGTGAGAGGAGCAGGAGCACGCCGATGGCGGTTGCGGGCAGGGCCAAGGCCAGGAAGGCTGCGTTGTGGGGGAAGGCGCGGGAGGCGGCCAGACCGCCGGCGATCATCAGCACGCCGCCAGTCCTGGGCCAGAACCACGCGCCGGCGGCGAGCGCGAGGGTGATGGCGGCCATCTGCAGATGATGCACGAGTCCATCGCGCTCGCCGATCATCGATGCGATGTTGAACCACAGCCAGAACGCGGCCCACACGAGCACCGCAACGCGGGCGATCCACAGCAGCGTGCGTCCGCCCTTGGCGACGAGCCGGGTCGGCGTTGGAGATGAGGCTTGGGTTGGCTCGGCTGGAGCACTCATCGGATCATGCTATTCGTGCACCGCGCGCTGCGGACGAAGACAACCGTCGGGAAAAATGACTGCCCACTTTGGGTGCCAATCCCCATGCTCCGGCGTGATCCCCCACTGACGGCGTTGTCTCCGCGTCGTGTCATCAGCGTCGAGTCATCAGGGTCGAGTCATCAGGGTCGAGTCATGCACGTTGAGGGCGGCGTCGGTTACGCTTGGCGCATGATGAGGCACTCTGAATCGCATCGATCCCACCGCATCGGATGGCTTCGTGCTGCGGTCTTGGGCGCGAACGACGGCATCGTCTCGACCGCGAGCCTGATCGTCGGCGTGGCGGCGGCGGAGACCGAGCGGAGCGGCATCCTGGTCGCGGGGCTTGCGGGGATGGTTGCGGGCGCGATGTCGATGGCGGCTGGGGAGTATGTGTCGGTGAGTTCGCAGGCCGACACCGAGGGTGCGGATCTGGCGCGGGAGCGGCACGAGCTTGCGACTCAGCCCGAGAGCGAGCACGCGGAGCTGGCGGCGATCTACATCAAGCGCGGGCTGGATGAGAAGCTGGCGGGCGAAGTCGCGACGCAGCTCATGGCCAAGGACGCGCTCACGGCGCATGCGCGTGATGAACTGGGCATCACGGAAGAACTGGCGGCGCGGCCCGTGCAGGCGGCGTTCGCCTCGGCGGGGACGTTCACGGTCGGGGCGGCGCTGCCGTTGGTCTTGGTGCTTGTGTTGCCCAAGGCGTGGCTCGTCTGGGGCGTGTCGATCGCGTCGCTGGCGTTCCTGGCGATGCTCGGCTCAATCGCGGCCCGTGCAGGCGGATCACCCGTGTTCAAGTCAGCGGCTCGCGTGACGTTCTGGGGGGCGCTGGCGATGGGGCTGACCGCGGGGGTTGGGGCGCTCTTTGGGGCGCGGTTGTAGGGTGGAGGGGATGGAGGGTTGTGTGGGCGGGGGTATCGAGGTTGGGGAGGGGCGACTTCGGGGGCTGGGTTGGGGCGATTGGTGCCAGCTGCCGGCCGGACCGATTCCAAGCCCCTCGCTACCGGCCAAAGAGGTTGTTTGCATCGTCAACCAGCTGGGATTGCTCGGTGTCCTCTATCATCTTCGGATACGCTCCGCGGTACAGAGGCAAGCTCTGTTACCGGAACGACCGAAGAAAGACCCTATGGCGTCAGCAGAGCAAATCCGAAGCCTCGTGAGCAGCTTTGCGGAGCGGGACGACGAGAAGTTTCGCACCGTGGCCCTGGACATCGCCGCAGCCGCCGCGAAGGCGGGCGATCCGAAGCTCGCTGACTCCCTGCGCTCGCTCGTGGATCGATCTCGACGCACTGTGCTGCCGACCGTTGGACCGCGCGCTGTACCCATCTCGCGACCGGAGGGCGAACTGTCATCGCTCGTTTCGGTCTCGTATCCAAAGGTGCGGTTGGTGGACATGGTCCTCTCCGACTCCGTTCGCGCGAGTCTCACACGGGTGCTGGTCGAGAACCGGGCCGGCGATCGCCTCCGCGAACACTCACTGGAGCCGCGCCGCCGATTGCTGCTGGCCGGTCCTCCGGGATGCGGGAAGACCATGACTGCGAAGGCACTGGCCGGGGAGTCGGGGCTCCCGTTGATGGTGGTCCAGTTCCACGCTCTCATCACGAAGTTCATGGGCGAGACTGCGGCCAAACTCCACGGAATCTTTCAGGCAATGCACACGACCCGCGGGGTGTACCTCTTCGATGAATTCGACGTGCTGGCAACCAGCCGCGGCGAATCAAACGACGTGGGAGAGGCGCGGCGCATTGTTAACTCGTTCCTTCAACTCGTGGAACAGGATGATTCGGAGAGCATCATCGTCGCAGCGACGAACCGCCCCGAGGCCCTCGACAGGGCGGTGTTCCGACGGTTCGATGACCTGATCGAGTTCTCGCGGCCCGAGCCTGCGATGGTGCGACTGCTCGTGGAAAATCGCCTCGCGGCGCTCGCGCCCCTCCATCTGGACTGGAAAGTTCTGAACACGGCAGCCAAGGGACTCAGCCATGCCGAGGTGGTAAAGGCCTGCGAGGACGCCGCCAAATCAGTAGTACTGGGCCAGGCTTCCACCGTCACTACAGCTTTGCTTGCCAAAACGCTCCGGGCACGCCGTTCACCGAAGCCGAAGGGCCGGCGACGCTAATCCGAGGGCCGGATGTCACGATTGCCGCACCTCCAACTTGTCGGCGGCGTCACGGGTGTTCCCTACACCCGCGTCGGCAGTGGCGGCGCGAACTTCGTTGTCCCGCCGCGGGATCGGGTGGCGCAAGGCCGAGCTGTGCGGCAAGCGGTGACTACCGCAGTGGCCGATGCCGCCGCAGAGCATCGAGCCCAGCACACGGAGACCGAGACGCGCGGCATCCAGCTCACGATGGAGAGCCAAGCGGGGTTCGAGCTAAAGCTTGACAGTCTGGAATCCCGGCGAGCGGGGATCGAGTTGCTCCATGCACGCACCGAGGCCGGGGTGGAGCGGGCGGTCATTTTCGTGCCCCGCGACAAAGTGGGCGCTCTGCTTCGGAAGATTGATCAATACGAACAACGCACAACTCCCACTGGCAACCCGAGGAATCAGCCTCTCATCGATAGCATCGAGCGGGCTCGCCTGGCGGTCGCCAGGGATCTGTGGTCCGACGCCCGCGACTTCCCCGACACAGATGCGCCGATGTGGTGGGAGGTGTGGACGTTTTATCCAGCCGGGGGCGCTCAAGCGCGATACGAAGAACTGGTTCGAGTCTGCCAGGCGCGCCAGTTGGAAGTCTCGACCCGACGGTTGGAGTTTGCTGAACGGTTAGTCGTGCTGGTCAAGGCGCGCGCAAGCGATTGGGCACGGTCGCGTGCGCTGCTGGAACTTGTTTCGGAGCTGCGTTATCCCGTCGAGCCCGCGAGGCCGTACCTCGACCTCTCCCCGCGAGAACAAGCCGAATGGGTCCGCTCCTTGCAAGGCCGCCTGAGGCCCGCTGGTCCGGATGCGCCCGCTGTGTGCCTGCTCGACACCGGCGTCAACCGCGGGCACGCACTCCTTCAGGATTCACTGCAGGAGGCTGACACACAAGCGGTCGTGGACGCCTGGGGCGCCGCGGATCGGCGCGAACAGCCGCACGGCACGTGCATGGCAGGAACAGCGCTTTACGGCGATCTGGCTCCCGTGCTCCAGACGGATGGGCCGGTGGAGTTGCGGCATCGCCTCGAATCGGTCAAGGTCGTGCCCGACCGCGGCGATCTTCCGCCGGAGGTGCACGGCGCGGTGCTCAAGCAAGCCGTGTCGCTCGCCGAGATCCGGGCGGCGGGTCGGCGTCGCACGGTGTGTCTCGCCGTGACGGCGACGGATGCGTCGGGCCAAGGAGCGCCGAGTTCCTGCTCCGCGGCGGTCGATCAGATCGCTTTCAACGACGGCATTTCGACGCGACTCGTGGTGGTCTCCGCGGGCAACATCCGCACCATGCCGGTGGGAGTCGCCTATCCACAACTCAATCACTCCGCTGATGGCGCGATCGAGGATCCGGCGCAATCATGGAACGCTCTCTCCGTCGGCGCATTCACTGAACGCGTTCAGCTCTCGCCGACATACGCGGGCTGGCGTGCGATGGCGCCCGCGGGCGGCCTGACGCCGTCAAGTCGAACCAGCGTCTGTTGGGATGACGATGAGCGCTCCCGATGGCCGCTCAAGCCGGATCTGGTGTTCGAGGGCGGAAACTGGGTCGAGTCGGGTGCCGGCGAGCGGTCTCCCTGTCATGAAACCCATCTGCTGACGACGGGATTCTCGGCGACCGGTGCCCAGTTCGACACCAACGCCGACACGAGCGCCGCGACCGCCCAGGCAGCTCGCCTGGCGGCGATGATCCAAGCTGCGTATCCGCGTCTTCGGGCGGAGACCATTCGGGGTCTGCTCGTGCATTCGGCGGAGTGGACCGATGCCATGCGTCAGCAGTGCCCCGGGGGCCTTCAGAACCAGGTGATGAAGCGGGTGCGGACTTTTGGCTACGGCACACCGAGCCTCACCCGTGCTCTGCACAGCTTGAGCAACGCCGTCACATTGGTGGCGGAGGCCGCTATCCAGCCATACCGCAAGAACGGCAGTGAGGTCCGGCACAACCAGATGGGTCTGCACCAGCTCCCGTGGCCGGCTCGCGTGCTGTACGACCTCGGCGAAGTGCCGGTGCGGATGCGTGTGACGCTTTCCTACTTCATGGAGCCCAGCCCCGGCCGCCGCGGGAACATCCCGAAGTGGGGATACCCATCTCATGGGCTGCGGTTCGACGTGCGGCGACCCGGCGAGACGCTGGATCGGTTCCGGCAACGCCTCTCCCTCGCCGAGCGAGATGATCCTGCTGCGCCGATCGACAATGTCGGTGAGACTCGCAACTGGGTCATCGGCGTGAACGGCCGCTCGCGCGGCTCGCTGCAGTGCGACTGGTGGGAAGGCACCGCAATGCAACTCGCCGCGAGCGACCACATCGCGGTCTATCCGGTCACCGGCTGGTGGCGCGAGCGGCCCTTCCTGGGCAAAGTCGAGAACGTCGCGCCCTACAGCCTGGTGATCTCCATCGAAACGCCCGAGCAGGCCATCGATCTCTACGCAGCGATCACGGCGCAGACCGAGGTCGCAGGTGATGTCGCAACCGGTCCTTGACGATTTGGGCGAATGGGTACGGCTTCGCCACGGCCTCGGCTCGAGGCGGGTTGGCTTCAGAGTCCTTCGTCCTCCCGTGCCCTGAAGATAGTTCTAATGGGTTTGATGCCCAGCGGCGGCCGGCCCGAGGGAAGGCTCGAGCATGATGGTGAACTAGGGGAGCATCAAAGTCGGAGGAAACGACCTTGATAGCACGACGGGGAGAATAGGTGCTCGCTGCCGAGCGTCCGTCCGGGCCACTCACGGTCGGCGTCCGGCGGTCCGGACCGATCCCGACGTCCTCGCTCCGCCCCCACTTCCAGTCGCCGGAGCTCAACGGATCTGCGGGGCTAGCTTGGACGTGGATCAACGAAAAGCCGCCGGTGTCATCAGGTGACATCGGCGGCAGTCGTTTGAACCGGATAGCGGGCGACCGGGATCGAACCGGCGACATTCAGCTTGGGAACGCCCGGGCTGCCGATCGAAACCCCCGTGAATCTGGCCACTTTCGACGCACCCCGCGTTCGCTTGCACACGGGCTTGCACAAGGCCGCGCATGATGGGGAATTCTCGCCCCCGCGCCCGCCCCGCCACGTTCGCCCACGGGCGGCCCGGCCCGGCGCTGGCCCCGATCCCCGGGCGTCGCCAACCGGCGGG
>CAZHFW010000033.1:0-40729 GCA_964531675.1 uncultured Phycisphaeraceae bacterium
ACTCCCGACATTCAGCTTGGGAAGCTGACGTTCTACCGCTGAACTACGCCCGCGGCAGCGGCATTGTACTCGGGTGTTGCCTGGGGCTCAACCGGGTGGCTTTTTGGGGCTGGCGGACGCCTTCTGGGAGGGCTCTTTCAGCGTTCATGGCTGGTGCGGTCGGGCCTGGCTCGTTCGAGGCTGGTGCGTTTGGGGCCTGACGCGTTCGGGCCCGGCGCGTTCGGGCCCGGCGCGTTCGGGGTTGGTGCGTTCAGGGCTGGCTTCGGTGGAGCATCTGGGCGTGGGTGCGTTTGATGACGAGGAACCAGACCATGCAGAAGGTGGGCCAGGCCAGCGAGAGGATGACGCCGCAGGCGATGCCGATGATCATGCCGATGGGGCTCTGGTTCTTGGAGAAGGGGCTGTCGGGGTTGGCGGCGGCCCAGGACTTCATGGCGGCCTGCTGCTGGAGCTGCAGGAAGATGCCGAAGAGGCCGGAGAGGAAGGAAGGCGGGGCCCAGATGAGGTGGAGTGTGCGGCCGAGCTTCTGACGGCCGAGGGTGAGGCCGCCGGCGGCCAGGAGGAGGATCGCCAGCACCACGCCCAGTCCGAGCTGCACGAACATGAGCGGCGAGGGCTTCATGAACGGCGGGAGGTTGTTGGGATCGATGGCGGGGTTGCCCTTCATCATGTCGGGCATGGCGACCATCATGGCTCCGCCGCAGACGGCGCAGATGATGCCAAGGGAGCCCAGGGCCAGGCTCACGCCTCCGACGACCTTGGGCCAGGTCGGGGGGAAGGGCTCGAAGTCATCGAGCGGCATCGGCGTCTCGGGGGCCCCACCACGATTGAGTTCATCGGCCATGACTGTGTGACTCCCAGAGCGGCGAGCGGTTCACGTGCGGCGCAGGATACCACCCTGGCGACCCGCGACGGAGCGGCTCGGTCAGGCTGCCGGGAGGGATCTCTCGGGAACTGCGGGCGCCGGTTTCGGCTTCAGAGCTGGTTGAGGAAGCGCAGGTCGTTCTCGAAGAGCATGCGGATGTCGGGGATGGCGTACTTGCCCATGGCCAGGCGTTCGATGCCGAAGCCGAAGGCGAAGCCGGTCCACTCTTCGGGGTCGATCTTGCAGGCTTCGAGCACCGCGGGGTCGACCATGCCGCAACCGCCGAGCTCCATCCAACGGACGGGCTGGTCTTCGCGGAGGCGGATCTTCATGTCGAGTTCGGCGGAGGGTTCGGTGAAGGGGAAGAAGCTCGGGCGGAGGCGGATGTCGGCGTCGGGCCCGAAGTAGGCGCGGGCGAACTGGAGGAGCGTGGTCTTGAGGTCGGCCATGGTCACGCCGCGATCGAGGTAGAGGCCTTCGATCTGGTGGAACATGAACGAGTGGGTGGCGTCGACGGTGTCGGGGCGGTAGACGCGGCCCGGCGCGACGACCTTGATGGGCGCGGTGAGTTTCCCGCCGCCGGCTTTGACGGCGGCTTCCATGACGCGGATCTGCACGGTGCTGGTCTGGGAGCGGACCATGCGGGGCTTGTCGACCTTGCGGGGATCATCGACGTAGAAGTTGTCGATGGGATCTCGGGCGGGATGGCCCGCGGGGATGTTGAGCTTGACGAAGTTATGCTCGTCGTCTTCGAGTTCGGGGCCCTGCGCGACTTCGAAGCCCATGCGCGCGAAGACGTCGACGAGCTCGTTGCGGACGCGGGTGATGATGTGCTCGCGGCCGAGCGTGCGGACGTCGAGGAGTCCGGGTTCGGTCATATCGATGGATTCGGTGGGCCTGGGCGCGGCCGATCCGAGGGCGGCCTTGCGCGTGTTGAAGGCTTCCTCGAGCACGGTCTTGACCGAGTTGAGCTTGGCGCCGACCGCGGGCTTCTGTTCCTTGGGGACGTCTTTGAGCCCGCCCATGGCGGTCTTGAGCTTGCCGCTCGAGCCCAGATAGGCGATGCGCCAGGCCTCGAGGGCGGCGGGATCGGCGGCGGCGGAGAGCTCCGCGAGGCCCGAGGATTCGATCTGGTTGAGCAGGTCGAGCATTGTTTGAGAGTGTATCTCGGTGGTGTGCGGGTGGAGTCGGGAGAGACCCTGACCTTCGCGGGGCGCTCAGGTCGGGCTTCAGATGCGAGTCAGGCTTCAGATGCAGGTCAGGCCTCTGGCGCGAGTCAGGCTTCAGACGCGTGGAAAAAGAAAGAGGCCCCGCGGATGGCGGGGCCTCTTGAGCGATTCGACTGCGGATCCGATCAGGCCTTGGCCTCGGCCTTGCGGACCTTGGCGGCGAAGGCGGTGCGCTTGTCGGCGATGCGGCGGCGGGTGCTGGGCTTGCCGCCGATTTCGGGGCCTTCCTCGGCGCCGACGAACTGGATCACCACGAGTTCGGAGGCGTCACCGACGCGGTGACGGCCGAGCTTGATGATGCGGGTGTAGCCGCCGGCGCGATCCTTGAAGCGGGGCGCGACGTTCTCGAAGATGTGCTTGACGATCTTGGGGGAGGAGCGGAGCTCGCCGTAGCGGTTGCGCTCGACCTGAGAGCTCTCGGGGACGGGGAAGAAGCTGCTGGCCCGCTCGCGCAGGTTGTTGACGGCTTCCTTCTCGGCGTCGGAGGCGTTCTTGGGGAGGTAGAGCCAGTCGAAGCCCTGACGGTCACGGCCGAGCTTGGCGATGACCAGACGGCGGGCGTGGAGGTCGCCGCGCTTGGCGAGCGTGACGATCTTCTCGACCAGGGGCTGAACAGCCTTGGCCTTGGGCAGGGTGGTGACGACCTGGCCGTGCTCGAACAGGCCCGCCGCGATGTTGCGGAGGGTGCTGGCGCGGTGGGCGGTGGTACGCCCGAGTTTGAAACCTGCCTTGCGGTGACGCATGACTCGAACTCCGAACCGGTGTGGGAGCGGCGCGATCGTGCGCCGGATCCGACCGGGATGAAACGTGCGAACCAGAACGCGGAAGGTTCTGGCCTGTCTTCTCCGGGCGGGCCCGGAAAAAGGCAGGGAGGAACTATAGACCGGACCCCGGATGGAATCCTCCCGGAGCATTCACGCCGGGAGGGTGACCAGGACCCGAACACCCGCCGGAGGGCTCCGGCGGGAAGGGGATCAGACCTGCTCCTGGGCGGGGATTTCCGGCTTCTCGACGGTCATTCCCTCGGGGAGCTTCATGCCCAGGTCCAGGCCGAGGTCCTGGAGCTTGCGCTTGACCTCGCGGAGGCTGGTGCGGCCGAAGGAGCGGAGCTTGAGCAGGTCGTTGTCGGTCTGGGTGACCAGCTGGGCGACGTTCTCGATGCGGGCCGACTCGAGGCAGTTGGACGCACGCACGGAGAGCTCGAGCTCGGAGACGGGCATGTTGAGCTTGCGGATGAGATCCTCGTCGACGCCGGCGGCGGCGGCGGCCTCTTCGCTCACGCGTTCGTCGCCCAGCTCGAAGTACTGGACGAAGGGGTTGAGGTGCTTGCGGAAGATCTTGGCGGCCTCGACGAGCGCGAGCTCGGGGGAGACGGTGCCGTTGGTCCAGATCTCGAGCGTGAGCTTGTCGTAGTTGGTGCGCTGGCCGACGCGGGTGTCCTCGACCTTGTAGCGGACGCGCTGCACGGGGGAGTAGGCGGCGTCGACGTGGATGAGGCCGATCTCCTGCTCCTCGAGGTTGGCGTACTGCTCGCTGGCGGGAACGTAACCACGGCCCTTGGCGACGTGGAGCTCCATCTCGAAGTCGATCGCGTCGGTGAGCGTGCAGAGGACCAGGTCCTTGTTGATCACGGTGACCGCGGTGTCGGCCTGGATCATGTCGGCGGTGACTTCGCCGGGCCCGCGGGCGGCGAGCTTCATGACCTTGGGCTCATCGCCTTCGAGCTTGACGATGAGGTTCTTGACGTTGAGGACGATGTCGACGACATCTTCCATGACGCCGGGCAGCGAGCTGAACTCGTGCGGGGCGCCCTTGATCTTGATGGCGGTGACAGCGGCGCCTTCGAGGGACGACAGCAGAACGCGGCGGAGCGAGTTGCCGACGGTGGTGCCGAAGCCGCGCTCGAAGGGCTCAACGGAGAAGCGGCCGTAGACGCTGCTGTTGAAGCGGGCGTCGGGCGTCACGCGCGTGGGGAGTTCCATGCCACGCCAACGGAAGCGGGTCGTCATTGGGAGTTCCTAACTGCCGGCGGGCCATCAAGCAAGGCTGCCCGAAGTCCGGGTATCGAGGAACCCACGCGATGCCGGCGGATGCGTGGGCCTCAGCTTTCCGGAGGGCACTGAAACGGCAAGGCGGAGCCTGTGCCGAGAAGACACGCAGGGACCGTGAGGCCCAAGCGTGTTGGGAACGAACTTAGACGCGGCGGCGCTTGGAGGGGCGGCAGCCGTTGTGGGGAACCGCGGTGCGGTCTTCAACAGCGGTGACGCGGAGGCCGGCGCTGGTGAGGCCGTTGACGGCGGATTCGCGACCGGCGCCGGCGCCGGTGATGCGGACTTCGATCTCGGTCATGCCGAGCTTGCGGACCTTCTGGCCGGAGTTCTCACCGGCGCGGGTGGCGGCGAAGGGGGTGCTCTTGCGGGCGCCCTTGAAGCCCATCGTGCCAGCGGAGTCCCAGGCGACGGTCTCGCCGTTCATGTCGGTGATGGTGACGATGGTGTTGTTCTGGGTCGCCTTGATGTGGGCGATGCCGCGAACGACGTTCTTGCGAACCTTGGCCTTCTTGACAGCGGTCGACATGGATTCCTCCGCGGATCAGCCGACCCGAAGGGTCGTCCCCGCAATTTTGAGACGTGGGTGCGAAACAAGCAGACCGCCGGGCCTGAGGCTCGGCGGCCTGTGATGTGATTACTTGGCCTTGACGCTCTTCTTGCCGGCGACGGTCTTCTTCTTGCCCTTGCGGGTGCGCGCGTTGGACTGGGTGCGCTGGCCGCGGACGGGGAGACCCTTGCGGTGGCGATCGCCGCGGTAGGACTTGATGTCCTTGAGGCGCTGGATGTTCTGCTGGACCTGGCGACGCAGGGCGCCTTCGACGAGGTAGTTGGCGTCGATGATGGCGTTGATCTGCGCGAGCTTGGCCTCATCGACCTCGTTGGAGCGATGATCAGGATCGATCCCCGCCTCGGTCAGGATGTCCTTGGCGAACTTCGGCCCGATGCCATGGATGTACTGCAGGGCGAAGTAGATCTTCTTCTTGTCGGGGATATCGATACCGGCAACGCGTGGCACTGGTGAGTCTCCTGGTACGCCCCGACTCAAACTCGGCGTCGGGCGATGGAATCGAGTCCTTTAGCCCTGAACCTGCTTGTGCTTGGGGTCGGCCTTGCAGATCACGCGGACCTTACCCTTGCGGCGGACGACCTGGCACGAACCGCAGATCTTTCGAACGCTGGCTTTGACCTTCACAAGACACCTTCCGTCGCGGCGTGATCCGACAGTGGGTCCGCCTCGGAAACCCTTTCCGAAGCTGGACGTGGCGGACACGGATGCCGCAAATCCCCCGACCGGTGAGGACGTGGGAAGGGGATATTAGTCCCGGTCAAATCCCAAGTCACGCACGGTCGAGAGCTGAATTCCGACGACAAAGCCTGAGGACAAGCCCGGCCAGGGGCTTGCCAGGCACGTTCGGGAGGCGGTCAGGCCTTCCTCCCCCACCGCGATCCCTACGGGATCAGTGGCGGAACGTGATGCGGGCCTTGGAAAGGTCGTAGGGGCTGATCTCGACGGTCACTCGGTCGCCCGGGAGGATGCGGATGTAGTTCACGCGCATCTTGCCCGCGACGTACGCGAGGACCTCGGTCTTCTGCTCGTTCGGGAGGCGGACCTTGAACATGGCGTTGGGGAGAGCCTCCACCACGGTGCCTTCGAACGTGAACTTGTCGTCCTGTTTGCCCATACGGCTCCAGTAGGCCCCTGGGGAACTCCCCGGAGGCGGATACCCGAACCGGCCGGACCATCCGGCGGCTCGGACGCTGAAGGTTAGGGGGGTCCCCCCCACCAATTGCAAATCTAAGGCCCGAACCGGGGTCAGATCGCGAATTCCGTCGGCGGTGACCGCCAGGGTGCGTTCCTCGTGGGCGGCTGGGGCGCGATCGGCGGTGAGGGCGGTCCAGCCATCATCGAGTTCGACGGATTCGGCGCTGCCTGTGGTCAGGATGGGCTCGACGGTGATGACCATGCCCGGCCTGAGGATGAGATCGCCCTCGGCCTGGAGCCAGGCGGCGATTTCGGCTTCGACGATGGGGAGCCTGGGCGGTTCGTGGAGCGTGCGGCCGATGCCGTGACCGACGTAGCGCGCGATGGGCTTGAGTCCGGCGGCGCGCGCGTGTTCGCGGATGAGGGCTGCGATGTCCGACCAGCGCACGCCCGGCGCCATGGACGCGATGGCGCCGTGGAGACACTCGCGGGTGGTGGTGAAGAGCCGGCGCGATTCGTCGGGCGCTTCGGGCATTGCGAGCGTGAGCGCGGCGTCGGCGCACCAGCCTTCGAAGGCGATCGAGAGATCGAGCGTGACCAGATCGGTGTCGCGGATGATGCGATGCGACGGCGGCGCGTGCACGATTTCTTCGTTGATGCAGACGCAGACGACGCCCGGATAAGGCTCGCGTGTGGACGCGGCGGTGTATCCGTCGAGGATTGCGACGGCGCCGGCGTCGGCGATGAGTTGTCTGGCGAGCTTGTCGAGCTGGAGGCTGGTGACGCCCGGGAGGGCGGCGATGGCGAGCTGCTCGAGGATGGAGGAACAAACACGCCCCGCGTTCGACATGGCGTCGATCTCGCGGGGCGTCTTGAGCGTGAGGGGCATGTTGGATCAGCCGCGCGGGCCGCGGAGTCTGACGGAGGAGCCTTCGCCTGAGAGGAAGCCTTCGTAGTTGCGCATGAGCAGGTTGGCTTCAACGCGCTGGAGGAAGTCGAGGCAGACGGAGACGACGATGAGCAGGCCCGTGCCTCCGAGGAACTGCGACGCCTGAACGGGCACGCCGAGGCTCTTGGAGACGACCATGGGGAGCACCGCGATCACCGCGAGGAAGGCGGCGCCGACGAAGGTGATCTTGGTCATGACGTGCTCGAGGTACTCGGCGGTGCGCGGTCCGGGGCGGAGGCCCGGGATGAACGAGCCGGATTCCTTGAGCTGCTTGGCCATTTCCTCGGGGTTGAACTGGACGGTGATCCAGAAGTAGGAGAAGAAGTAGATCATGATGACTTCGCAGATCACGTAGGGCAGTTCGCCGTGCTGGAAGTTATTGGAGAGCCAGGTGGCGATGGAGGCCCACCAGAGGCTGATGCCTTCGGCGTTCTCCTTGGCGTGACCGACCTCGGCGATCGAGGAGAAGATCACGGAGGGGAAGATCATGAGCGAGCCGGCGAAGACGACGGGCATGACGCCGCCGTGGTTGATGCGCAGGGGCAGGAAGGAGCGCTGACCGCCGAAGACGCGACGGCCACGGGTGTGCTTGGCCTGCTGGATGGGGATTCGTCGCTGCGCGACGGTCATGATGACGGCGCCTGCGATGACGCCGACGAAGCCTGCGATGATGGCGACGACCGAGAGCGGGCCGAGTTTGCCAGGGGTGCCTGGCTCGTAGTTGTGGATGACTTCCTGGATGGCGTTGGGCATGCGGGTGAGGATGCCGGCCATGATGATCATGGAGACGCCGTTACCGATGCCGAAGCGGTCGATCTGCTCGCCGATCCACATGAGGAAGATCGTGCCGGCGGTGAGTGCGCCGACGGCCATCATCCACCAGAGGGGGTTGGCGGCGGAAGAGGGATACACGAGGCCGCGCTGGTTGATGTAGCTGAGCCAGCCGATGCCCTGGATGACGGCCAGGACGATGGTGGCGTAGCGGGTCCACTGGGTGATCTGCTGGCGGCCGGTCGGGCCTTCTTCCTGCAGCTTCTTGAGGGCGGGGATGGCCTGGCCCATGAGCTGGAAGATGATGCCGGCGGAGATGTACGGCATGACGCCCAGTCCGAAGATGGTGGACTGGGAGAGTGCGCCGCCTGAGAAGAGCGTGACGAAGGAGGCGAGCCTCTGGGCGGCCGAACCGGTGTCGGCGTTGGAGGCGAGCTTGGCCATCATCTCCTGGTTGAGACCCGGGAGCGGGATCCAGTGGCCGAGGCGGAAGACTCCGAGCATCGCGATGGTGAACAGGAGCTTGTTGCGGAGCTCCGGGACTTTGGCGATGTTGGCGATCGTCTTGAACATTCAGGACCTCGAGGGCCGCCCCCACTCCTGGGCGCGGCGCGATGAACAGGGAATCGTCCGATCGGGAAACGATCAGGGCCGGGGAGAGTCCCCGGCCCTGGAATAACCCGGCGGATGACGGGAGAAGTTTAGCCCTTGGCCGGCTTGGAGGCCTTGGTGGGCTTGGCTTCTTCGGTGCTCTCGTCGTCGGCAACGGCCTTCTTGGCCTTGGAGCCGCGCTTGAGCTTCTTGGTGAGGTTCTTGGGCTCGAGCTGACCGGCGTTGCGGTCGATGCCACGGACCTTGTCGCGGCGGGTGCCGGCCTCATCGACCTTGCCGCCCGCGGCGGTGACCAGGGCCTTGGCCTTGGCGGAGATGCGGTGGGCGGAGATGTTGAGCTTCACGCGGAGGCCGTCGGCGCCGACGTTGCCCAGGATCTTGAGGTCGCGGGAGTCATCGCGGACCAGGCCGGCCTTGGTGAGGGTCTGGAGGTTGACGTCGCCACCCTTGGCAAAGTCGGGGTGAGCGACGATGTCGGAGAGGTTGACGATCCAGAACTGCTGCTTGAAGGGGGCGTTGGTGAAGCCGAACTTCGCCAGGCGGCGGAAGTAAGGCATCTGGCCACCTTCGAAGGAGCGCTTGGAGGCGTGGCCGGAGCGGCTGGAGGCGCCCTTGTGGCCGCGACCGGACTGCTTGCCGTGACCGGAGCCTTCGCCTCGGCCGACGCGCTTGCGCTTCTTGTTCTTCCCAGCAAGGACGGTGATGTCGTGAATCATCATGACCGGTGTCTCCGGCAGTCAAAGGCGGTTTGGGGTCGGGCGGGTGAGCGGAGGCCCGATCGGTGAGGGATCAGCGGGATCAGGCCTGAGCGGGCGGTGCGGACTGTTCGCCTGCGGGAGCGGCGCTGGGAGCGCCACGGTCACGGCGGGGACCGCCGCGGCCGCCGCCGCCACGACCCTTGCGCTCGGAAGCGACGGTGTTGACGGGGCCCTTGGCCTTATCGCGCTTGGGGGTGGTGGGCATGAACTTGCGGCCGCGCTCGATCTTCTGCTCGATCTCGGTGAGGGGGAGTTCGAGCTTGCGGTTGGAGGCGACCTGCTCACGGCGGCGGAGCTTGTCGAGGCCATCGAAGACGGCCTTGACGACGTTCTGCTTGTTGGTGGAGCCGTAGCACTTGGTGAGGCAGTCGGTGATGCCCGCGATCTCAAGGATGGAGCGGACGGTGCTGCCCGCGACGACGCCGGTACCCGGGGAGGCGGGGATGAGGCGGACCTTGGCGGAGGCGAACTTGCCTTCGACCTCGTGGGTGATGGTGGTGCCGGACATCGGGATGGAGGTCATGGCACGCTTGGCGTACTTCTGAGCCTTCTCGATGGCCTGGGGGACTTCGTTGCTCTTGCCGTGCCCGAAGCCGACGCGGCCGCGCTTATCGCCGACGACGACGAGAGCGCCGAAGCTGAAGCGGCGACCGCCCTTGACCGTGGTGGACGTGCGGAACACGCCGACGGTGTTGGACTCGATCTGATTGGATTCGTCGATGATCTCGGGCATGGCGAACTTTCCGTATTGAGCGAGAGTCGTGTGGATCGAGGGAGAGGAAGGCGATTCAGAACTTCAGGCCGCCCTCACGAGCGGCGTCGGCGAGGGCCTTGACCCGGCCGTGGAACTTGAACCCGCCGCGGTCGAAGACGACATCGGAGATGCCGGCGGCCTTGGCGCGTTCGGCGAGGCGCTTGCCCACGGCGGCGGCGGCGCTGGCGTTGCCGGTCTTGGCGACGCCCAGGTCCTTCTCCGTGGTGGAAGCGCTGGCGATGGTCTTGCCCGCGAGGTCGTCGATGACCTGGGCGTACATGTGGTTGAGGCTCTTGTAGATCGAAAGGCGCGGCCTGGAGGGGGCGCCGGTGATCCGCTTGCGGATGCCGATGCGGCGGCGCGACCGGCGGAGGGTTTTGTGGCTGTTCTTGTCCATGGGTGGATACCTCTGTGACTTTCCGACCGGGGCCCTTGGATCAGGCGCCGAACTGCTTGCCCTGCTTGCGACGGATGACTTCCTCGGTGTACTTGACGCCCTTGCCGTTGTAAGGCTCGGGCTTGCGCTTGGAGCGGACGACCGAGGCGAACTGGCCGACGAGCTGACGGTCGGTGCCGACCACCTTGATGGGGGTGGTGTCGCCGGTGGTCTTGTCGACGGTGACGGTGATGCCTTCCGGGATGGCGACCATGACCGGGGAGGCGAAGCCCAGGACGAGCTTGAGCTGCTTGCCAGTGACGGCGGCGGACCAGCCGGTGCCGACGACCTGGAGGTTCTTCTCGTAGCCCTTGGTGACGCCCTCGACCATGTTGCGGATCAGGGCGCGGGTGGTGCCCCAGTAGGCGTTGACTTCCTGCGTGCCGGCGAGCTTCTCATCGACGGTGACCTTGACGGCCTTGTCGGCGTCGGAGTAGGCGACCTTGACCTCGGGGCGGAGCTTCATGGAGAGCTTGCCCTTGGGGCCTTCGACGCGGAGCTGGCCATCCGCGACGGCGACTTTGACGCCGGCGGGGACTTCGACAGAACGCTTACCGATACGGGACATGGTTCATTCCTTCCGACTCAGCGCCCAAGAACATTCGAGATGGCGAACGGACGGGCGAGCATCGAGCGAGGGGCGTAAGAGGAGAATCAGGAGACGACGCAGAGGAGTTCGCCGCCGACGCGCTCTTCACGAGCCTTGCGATCGGAGAGAACGCCCTTGGAGGTGGAGACGATGGCGATGCCCAGTCCCTGGACGGGCTTGGGGAGGTCGTCGACGCCGCCGTAGACGCGGCAGCCGGGCTTGCTTTCGCGGGTGAGCTGGTGGAGGACGGACTCGCCGCCGGAGCCGTAGCGGAGCTTGATGCGGATCAGGCCCTGGCGACCGTCGTCGATGACGTCGAAGCTCTCGATGTAGCCCTCGTCACGCAGCACGGCGGCGATGCCGAGGCACACCTTGGACTTGACGCAGTTGACGGTCTTGGCGCGGTTGCGCACCGCGTTCCGGATCCGGGTCAGCATGTCCGCGATAGGGTCACCGATTGCCATCGTTAGGTCCTTGTGTCATCTGCTTCGGGCTCAAAGGGCGAGCCCGGGGAGTTCGATCAATGGGTGCGGGGTGGGATCACCAGCTGGCCTTGCGCATGCCCGGGATCTTGCCCTCGAGGGCGAGCTTGCGGAGCATGATTCGGCTGATACGGAACTTGCGGTACACCCCGCGGGCGCGGCCGGTCAGCTCGCAGCGACGCACGATGCGGGTGGAGTACTTCGGCTTGCGCCGGCTCTTTGCTACCTGGGCCTTGGTCGCCATTACTTGGTCTCCGGCTTCTTGAACGGAAGGCCGAGCTGCTCGAGAACGAAGCGGCTCATTTCCTTGTTGCTGTTCGAGAACACCATGTTGATGTGCATGCCGTGCGTGAACTGCGCGTCGGCCATGTTGATTTCGGGGAAGACGCCCTGCTCGGTGATACCCATCGAGTAGTTGCCCTGACGGTCAAAGGCGTCCGTGGGAAGACCGCGGAAGTCCTTGATACGGGGCGTGGCGAGGTTGAAGAGTCGGTCGAGGAAGTGCCACATGCGGTCGCGGCGGAGCGTGACCATGGCCGAGGCCTCGAAGCCGGCGCGGAGCTTGAAGTTCGACACGCTCTTGCGGGCCTTGACGACGACCGGCTTCTGGCCCGAGACCTTGACGAGGGTCTCCAGGACCGTCTGGCGGACGTTGGGCGGGATCTTGGTGCCTTCGAGGTGGCGGCCCATGTTGACGTTCAGCACGACCTTCTGGAGGCGGGGCTGAGCCATGGGGTTGCTGAGGCCGAACTTCTCGGCCAGGTGCTTGCGGACCTCGGTGTCGTACTTGACCTTGAGGCGAGACGGGACCTTGGGCCCGGTGTCGACGGGGGCGTCGTCATGCTTGGAGGCCTTGGAGCCACCGGCGGGCTTGGAGCCCTTGGCGGAGGGCTTGCCTTCAGGCTTGCCGCCCTTGGCGGGCTTGTTCTGGTTGGCGTCTTCTTTCGACATGGAGGTCTCGCTTTCCGCTCCGTGGTGCACTGGCTCGGGGTGACCGAGTCCAACCCGCCGGCGCGGGGAGGTGGGTTACTTCTTGTTCTTGCGGGAGGCGTGAACGACGGAGAGTTCCTTGTCGCCGCGGGCGGCGACGCGGACCTTGGAGCCGTCGGGCTTGGTCTTGAAGCGGACGCGGGAGGGCTTGCCGTCGGCGCCGAGGGGCTGGACCTTGCTCATGTGCAAGGGAGCTTCCTTGGTGATGACGGAACCCTGGGGGTTGTCGCGCGTGGGGCGGACGTTCTTGGTGCGGAGGTTCAGGCCCTTGATGATGACCTGCTGCTTGTCGGGGTTCACGCGCAGGACCTCGCCGGTCTGACCCTTGAGGGCCCCGGAGATGATCATGACGGTGTCGCCTTTGATGACGTGGGCGGGCATGTGCGTGTTTCCTTCCTCGAAGCTCAGATGACCTCGGACGCGAGCGAAACGATCTTCATGTAGTTCATGTCGCGGAGTTCGCGGGCGACGGGGCCGAAGATACGCGTGCCCTTGGGGTTGCCGTCTTCCTGGATGAGGACGACGGCGTTGGAGTCGAACTTGACGTAGGACCCGTCGGGACGGCGGGTGGGCTTGGTGGTGCGGACGACGACGGCCTTGCTCTTATCGCCGGGCTTGACGTCGGCGCCGGGGAGGGCCTTCTTGATGGAGACGAAGACGCGGTCGCCGACACCGGCCATGCGGCGGGTGAAGGCGCCCGAGGCGGTGGAGCCGCCGTACACGCGGATGACGTAGGCGATCTTGGCGCCGGAGTTGTCCGCGACTTCGCACCTGGTTTCCTGCTGAAGCATTGGCTCACCTGCTAAGGGGGCCCAGAAAGGACTGGCCCGCGTGGTTCGATGGACGGATCAGACGGTGGTCTCGGCGATGGGATCGACGCGGAGCTTGGAGCGCTGCTCGACGATCCGGACGAGCTTCCACTGCTTGGTCTTGGAGATGGGACGGCACTGGGCGATCTCGACGATGTCGCCGTTGCGGCTGATGTTCCCCTCGTCGTGGACGTGGAGGACAGTGCGCTTCTGGATGTACTTGCCGTACTTGGGGTGCTTGTCGACGTAGGAGAGGACGACCTTGCGGGTCTTGGCGCGCTTGTCGCTCTCGACGACGCCGATCTTGGTGCCCTTGATCTGCGGGGAGTCGGTCTGGGGGCCCGAGGCCTTGGGCTTGGAGGAAGTCGCGGCGTTCTTGGAAGCGGTTGCCATGTTTGAACTGTCCTGCTTGGCTGTCCTTGGGATGCTTGGAGGTGGACGTCGGACCCGGGTCAGGCCTTCTTGGCGAGGCGGGTGCGCTGCTCGGTGAGCGCCCTGGCGATGTCCTTGCGGACCTTGCGGAACTGGGAGACGTCCTCGACCTTCCCGGTGACCGCCTGCTGGC
This sequence comes from uncultured Phycisphaeraceae bacterium, assembly GCA_964531675.1. GTDB lineage: Bacteria > Planctomycetota > Phycisphaerae > Phycisphaerales > UBA1924 > CAZHFW01. The sequence continues at coordinate 13,563 of CAZHFW010000033.1, forward strand.
GGAGCTGGAAGAGCTTGGAACGGAGGGTCTTGAGCTGTCCGGCCAGCTCGTCTTCCCGCATCGACCTGATCTCTTTGTTGTCCATCGCTTGAACCTTTGCTTGAAACTCGGTGACTTGGGGACGAATCAGACGCGGACGCGGCGGCCGACGAAGCGGCAGCGGACGGGCATCTTCATGGCGGCGCGGACCATGGCGAGCTTGGCGGTCGCCTCGGGGACGCCGGCGATCTCGAAGAGCATGGTGCCGGGCTTCACACGGGCCGCCCAGTAATCCACGTCGGCCTTACCGGTACCCATTCGGGTTTCCAGGGGCTTCTTGGAGATGGGCTTGTCCGGGAAGATCCGGATGAAGAGCTTGCCCTCGCGCTTGAGGTAGTGCTGGGCGGCGATACGACCGGCCTCGATGACGTTGCCGGGGAGCCAGCAGCCTTCGAGGGCCTGGAGGCCGAAGTCGCCGTAGGCAACGTAGTTGCCCTTGGTGGCCTTGCGGTCGCGGACGCGCCGCATCTCCTTCCGGTACTTGACTCGCTTTGGCATGAGCGCCATGGCGTGAAACTCCTTCTGATCACCAACCCAGACAAACGGACGTGTCGAACGCGGTGGACAAGGTCGCCTTTAGCGGCGGCCACGGGCGCGGGCCCGGCCACCGGCGGCGTTGGACTCTTCCTCGGTGCGTTCGGCGGTGTACATACCCTTGTAGATCCAGCACTTGACGCCGATGACGCCGTAGGGCGTGTTGGCTTCGGCAAAGCCGTACTCAACACGGGCCTGGAGCGTGGACAGGGGGAGCGAACCCAGACGCACGTCCATCGTGCGGGAGAGTTCAGCGCCGCCCAGACGACCGGCGACCTGGATCTTGACGCCCTGAGCGCCGGAGTTCATGACGGCTTCGGCCCGCATCTTGAGAGCGCGGCGGAAGGCCTGGCGCTTCACGAGGGCTTCGGCGACCGACTCGGCGCCGAGCTGGGCGTCCAGGTCGGGGTTCTTGATCTCGAGGATCGAGATCGCGACCTTACGGCCGGTCATGTACTGGAGCTCTTCGGTGATGCGATCGACTTCGGCGCCCTTGGGGCCGATGACCAGGCCCGGGCGGGCGGTCTTGACGATCACCTTGAGCTCTTCGCGGGTGCGCTCGATGTGGATATCGGAGACCGCGGCGGACGGGGGCCGGCGGTTGAGGCGCTTGTCGAGGAACTTGCGGATCTTCTGGTCCTCGACCAGCAGCTCGCCGTAGAGCGCCTTGGGGGCGTACCAGCGGCTGCGGTGGGCTTCGGTGATCCCGAGGCGGAGGCCGAATGGATGCGTCTTCTGTCCCATGTGGTTGCCTTTAGCGGGGTTTGATCCGGCTTACTTCTTGGAGGACTTCTTCTTGGCGCCCGGGATGCGTTCCTCGACGGCGACGGTGATGTGGCTCTGACGCTTGATGATCGGGTGGGCGCGACCGCGGTCCTTGGGCTGGAAGCGCTTGATCTGCGGGGCGTCGTCGATGCGGCTCTCGACGACGAAGAGCATGTCCTCGTCGGCGTTGAACTGCTGGGCGTCGGCGATGGCGGCGCGGAGGGCCTTCTTGACGTTGAGCGCGGCGCGCTTGGTCGTGAAGGTGAGCATGTTCTCAGCCTCCAGGACGTTTTTGCCGCGGATCAGGTCCACGAGAAGGTCGGCCTTGCGGGGCGAGCCGCGGTGGTACATCACGTAGCTGGTGAAGCGGGCGATGTCCTTGGGCTGAGCGCCGACGGCGTTGGCCAGACGGGCGATATCGGAGGCCTTGGCGCGGGGATGGTCGCGGCCTTCGAACCAGTTGTTGATGGCGCTGAGGGCGCGGGCGCCCTTGAGGCCAACACGTTCGATGGATGCGGCCAGTTGCTCGGCGCTCACGCCGCGTTCCTGGGCCAGTTGCTTGAGTCGGTCGCCACGGAGTTTCACGTTTGTGCTCCTGGAAAATCAGCAGGGGTCGGGAATCAGCCCTTGGCAGGGGCGGCAGGGGCCGCGCCGCCGGAGCCTTCGATGCCTTCCTTCTTGTTGGTGTGCCCGCGGAAGGTGCGGGAGATCGAGAACTCGCCGAGCTTGTGCCCGACCATGTCCTCGGTCACGAAGACGTCGATGAAGGTCTTGCCGTTGTGGACCTTGAAGGACTGCCCGATGAACTCGGGAACGATCGTGCAGCGGCGGGCCCAGGTCTTGATGGGCTCACGATTGCGCGACGTCTTGGCCTTCTCCACCTTGCGGAAGAGCTTCTCGTCGACGTACGGACCTTTCTTGAGACTGCGACCCATGTGTTCCTCGTTGTCCGGGGTGCCCGGGGATCAGATTCCGCTGGAGAGAGAGCCTTACTTCTTCACGCCGTAACGCTTGCTGATGCGGCGGCGGACGATGAGCTTGGTCGAGTGCTTCTTCTTGTTGCGGGTATCGCCGCCCTTGGCCAGGACGCCGGTGGGACCGCAAGGCGGGCGATTGCCCTTGGATCGGCCCGAACCGCCGCCCAGGGGGTGGGCATGGTGGCTCTTGGCGATACCGCGGGTGATCGGACGGCGGCCCATGAGGCGGGACAGACCGGCCTTGCCCAGGATGCGGAGGCGGTGGTCGGGGTTGCCCGTCTGGCCGACGGTGGCGACGCACTCGAGCGGCACGCGGCGGATTTCGCCGGAGGGCAGCACGAGGGTGGCGTAATCGCCTTCCTTGTTGGACAGCTTGGCGAAGGTGCCCGCGGAGCGGCACATCTGAGCGCCGCGGCCCGGGATGACCTCGACGCAGTGCACGTCAAGACCGGTCGGGATGTAGCGGAGCTGCATCGCGTTGCCCGGGATGGGCTCCACAGCGGCCTTGCGCGAGCAGACGATGGTCATGCCCGGGGTGAGGCCGGCGGGGGCGATGATGTAGCGCTTGACGCCGTCGGTGTACTGGATGAGGGCGATGTGGGAGGAGCGGTTGGGGTCGTACTCGACGCCAACGACCTTGCCCTCGATGCCTTCACGGTCCTTGCGCTTGAAGTCGACGAGGCGGTACATCTGCTTGACGCCGCCGCCGCGACCGCGCGAGGTGGTGATGCCCTGGTTGTTGCGCCCGCCCTTCTTGGGCTTGGGGACCATGAGCGAATGCTCGGGCGAGGTCTTGGTGACCTCGGCGTGCATGTTGACCGAGGCGTTGCGACGGCCTGCGCTGGTGGGCTTGTAAACGCGGACTGGCATGGGTGACGATCCCTTCCATCAGGCCGGTCCGGGTTCTCCCGGCGGCCTGTTCAGTGCTGCCGTTAGAACAACTCGATCTGGTCGTCAGCGTGGAGGCGGACGACCGCTTTCTTGGTGTCGGACTTCTCGACGATGCCCTTGGCGGTGCGGCGCGACTTGCCCTTGCGGACCTGGGTGTTCACGCTCTCGACGCGGACCTTGTAGAGCTCTTCGACGGCGCCCTTGATCTCATCCTTGTTGGCGCGGGCGTCAACGAGGAAGGCGTAGCGCTTCTGCTCGTTCATCGCCCAGGTGCTCTTCTCGGAGAGGAGGGGCCGCTTGATGATTTGACCGGAGATCAGTTTCATCGGGTCACCTCAGACTTCTTGGCGGCCTTCGGGGCCTTGGCGGCCTTGGGAGCCTTGGCCTTGGGGGCCGCGGGCGCGTCCTTGGAGGCGCCGAGCGGGTTGATCTTGGCGTCCTTGCTCACCTGCGAGGAGGGGCCGCTGAGCCACGCCTCGAGGTCCGCCTTGGAGATCACCACGAAGCGGTGATTGAGCATGTTGAACGCGGTGAGGTCGTCGGTGCGGGCGAGGGTGACGTCGTCCACGTTGCGTCCCGAGAGCAGGGTGTTCTGGGCCTGCGTCGCGTCGGACGGGACGATCACCAGCGCCGACTTGTCGACGTTGATGGCCTTGAGGAAGTCCTTGAACTCCTTGGTCTTGGGGGCCGAGAAGTTGATGGCATCGATGATGCGGACTTCGGCATCGCGGAGCTTGGCGAGCAGCGCGTTGCGGTTGGCCTTGCGGCGCATCTTCTTGGGCATGTCCAGGCGGAAATCCTCGCGGGTCCGCTTCTTGGAGTGGCCGTGACCGCCGCCGCGGAAGATGTTGACCTTGCGGTCGCCGTGGCGGGCGTTACCGGTGCCCTTCTGCTTGTAGAGCTTCTTGGTCGAACCTTCAACCAGGTGACGGTTGCGCGACCGGGCGGAGCCCTGGCGGAGATTGGAGTGGTAGCGGACGTACGCCTGCTTGATGAGCGAAGCGTTCACCTCGCCGCCAAGGGCGAGTTCGTCCACGGCGATCTTACCGACCGCCTGACCTTTCATATTGATGACGGGGACATCCATCTGTCTTACCTCGTCCGACGCCTGCCCGGATCCACCCGATGGCTCGGGAGGGGGGCCGCTTCGCCTATCCGCCTCTCGCTCAGTTCCCGACGGCGCCTTGCGGCTGGTTCGGGACCGCCCGGGATGTCGGGCGGAGCGAGGCTCGGAATCGACTCGGCTGTCTCGTGGCGGCTCGAGAAGGTCTCCCGGGCGGCCACATTCCTTGTCTTTGTCCGGCGGTTTCTTCGGGGCACGTACCCCTCGGACCCTCCGGACACACCTGGTTGTTCATCCAAACAGCCAGGCGTTTGTCTTACGACTGTTCTGAACCGACCTGAACCGACACCTCACGGAGTCGGGTCCAGATCATTGACCACCTGTCGGTTACTTTCCACCCGCGGCAGCGACCTTCTTGGCCTTGCTCTTGTAAAGGCGGACGGAAGGACGGACCAGGAGGGTTCCGGTGTTGGAGCCCGGGACGGGACCCTTCACCAGCAGAAGATTGTTGGCGGCGTCGATCTTGACGACGTCGAGGGACCGGACGGTGACGCGCTCGTCGCCCATGTGGCCGGCCATGCGCTTGCCCTTCTTGAGGCCGCCGCCGAAACCACGGTTGGAGCAGAGGGAGCCGATCGAGCCCGGGGAGCGGTGCTTACGTTCGGTGCCGTGCGACGCGTACTGGCCCTTGAAGTTGTGACGCTTCATGGTGCCCTGGAAGCCCTTGCCCTTAGACTGGCCGGTGACGTCGACGTACATGGTGCCCTGGAGGGCTTCGGCGGTGATCTGCTGGCCGATGGTGTACTTGGCCAGATCCTCGGCCTTCACGCGGAACTCGCGGTGGATGCGGAGGGGATCAGAGCCGGCCTTGGCGTCGTGGCCGATCTGCGGGATGGTGGAGTTGCGGGCCTTGATCTTGCCGTAGCCCACCTGGACAGCGTCGTAGCCATCCTTGTCCTTGGTGCGGATCTGGGTGACGGTGCAGGGCCCGAGCTGGATGACGGTGACGGGGACGACGACGCCGGCGTCGTTGTAGACGCGGGTCATGCCGACTTTCTTTCCGACGAGCTGCATAGCGGTCCTTGCCCCAAATGGGGACTTTTTCAGGGGTCATGCTCCACCGGTGCGGGACGAGCGAACCGGATGGCGGCGATGCAGAGGACCCGAACAAGTCAGCCCGCGTGCCGGCGGGCGCGAATCGAAAAAGGTCGGGAGCCTCTCGGCTTCCGACCTTGAACTCAGGCCTTGATCTTGACGAACACGCCGGCCGGGACGACCAGACGGTTGAGGGCTTCGACGGTGCGGGCGTTGGGCTCGATGATGTCGATGATGCGCTTGTGGGTGCGGATCTCGAACTGCTCGCGCGACTTCTTATCGATGAAGGGGGAGCGGAGGACGGTGTAGCGCTCGATGCGGGTCGGGAGCGGGACCGGGCCGCGCACCTTGGCGTTGGTGCGCTTGGCGTGCTCGACGATTTCCTTCGCGGAAGCGTCGAGGGCGAGGTGGTCGTAGGCCTCCATCCGAATTCGAATCTTGCCGCCGGTCATGCGCGTCCTCGGAAGCGGTTGCCCGCTTGGTCGATGCTGCTGCGCCCGGGAAACACTCGTTCCCGAAGCTCAGTTTCGGAGTTGTGCTCGAGAGTCGGAGGAGCAAACCGCGTGAAGGCGGCTGCACTTCGACACCAGAACCCACGCCGGAACCCGCACCGAACGCTCGGAGCGGGGTCGTAAGACTAGGCCCATTCCGGGCCGAGTCAATGTTCAGGATTTGCGAGGGGGGCTCGGGTCCAGGGCCGAATTTCCCGCGGACCCGAACCGATGGATAATCTGTGGTGGACCAAGGGGAGTCAAAGGATGGCTCGCCCCCCCACGTTTGCCACGCCCATGCCGATCGCGGGCCTCAAGCCCGGATCCATTCGAGGGACTCACGGATGCGCTCCCCCACTGTCACCCGAACAAATCTCGCCCGTCTGCTTTCGGCTGGTTCACCCGGGACGCTCGGCCTTGTCAGGGCCGGGGTCCTGGCGGCAAGTTTGGCCTGCGCTGGGGCGATGGCGATGCCGGCATGGGGGCAGGAGGCGGCCAAGCCCGCGAGCAAGAGCAAGGCGAAGGCCGAGTCGGCCAAGCAGGAGGGCGCTCAGCCTGAAAACTCCAAGGCGAGCACGACGCCCGGCAAACCCGTGAACGCGGGGACGGCGCGCCTGGCGGAGGAGCCTCAGCGCATCGACGCGGTGGGACTGACGTTCTACCCGCTGGAAGACATGCGCACGGAGACGACGAGCATCGCGGGGCAGTCGTCGATCTCGCTCAAGCCTGCGGACGGATCGTGGGTGGTGAACGTGCTCACGCCGCGGACGAGCAGCCCGGGCACGTCGATCGAGGACGTGTGCAACGAGGCGATCAAGCAGATCACCGCGGCGGCGGGCGCGGTGTTCCAGGATGGCAAGCTCCAGGGCTGGCGCGGCAAGATCCTGGCGCAGGACTACAAGCTGAATGTGAACGGGATGCCCGCGGGGCGCTTCTATCTGGAGGTGCCGCAGGGAGAGAAGGATCCGGCGCTGGCGCGGGGATACACGGTGTTCAAGGTCGGCAACGACCGGTTCACGATCTTCGACCTGACGACGACGGCGAAGGACTTTGACAAGGTCAAGGGCCAGTACGAGACGCTGGTGGGCACCGCTCGCTTCCAGGATCCGGGCGAGCTTGCGGCGGCGCGGGGCGCGGCGGTTTCGGCGGGGATCAAGCTTCTCGAGAAGTTCGATGAGCAGGCGCTGCGCGACCTGGTGACGGGAACGCCCGAACGCTGGGAGAGGCTGTATATCCCGGGCAAGACGGGGGCGGCGTCGGATGACACGGAAGTGGCGTATCGCAGGATCCGGGCGTGGCTCGGCAAGCGCGGCGAGGTGAACGCGGCGCGGAAGACCGATTCGCTGCGGGGCATCGAGGCGCAGGAAGGGATCCTGGTGCGGATCGATGCGCGACAGGTTGTCAATGGGCGGGTGTACGACTCGCAGGGGATCTACTTCACGTCGTTTGACGGTGAGGAAGAGACCTGGACCTTGAGCAATACGGTGCGCGACGGCAAGGACAAGTCGCTGGCGACGGAGACCGGGGCCAGGTCGGGCAAGAGCATGACGGTCTCGACGGTCGTCACGGGCGATCCGGGGCAGACCATCAAGCCCGTGATCCAGGGGGACGGGTACATCTCGCGGGTGCAGTCGTTCCTGCTGCCTCAGCTGCTGGTGAAGGGCGGGATCCCGGCGGACTACGGGTTCTACGTGTATCAGTCGGACACGGGGAACATCAGGCTGCGGCGGGATGAGCTTTCACAGCCTTCGGATTCGCCCAACGTGTGGCGGATCTCGACGAAGCTGAAGGAAGAGGGCAAGCCGATGGTGTCGCTCTTCAACAAGAAGGGCGAGCTGGTGCGGACGGAGATGCCCGACGGCTCGCGCTGGGAGCCCACGACGCTGAATCAGCTCGTGAAGCTCTGGCGGGAGAAGAACCTGCCTCTGGACTGATGGGCCGGGGGTGTTCCCGGAGGCCTGAAAACACAGGTGCATGGGGTTGATGGGGCACCGGGGGCGGTGCGGGGCGTCGCACGCAGACCGGGAAACGGGTAGTCTGTCCGACCGGTGCCGGGCGTTCTGTCCGGCGTCCAAGATCTGGCAAGAGCTCAGCTTGCGGTGTGGGGCCGGGCTGGCGAATCTGGGAGCACATTCATGATGGAGTCGAGGAATCTGCGTGGTCCGGCCAAGGGTTTGGCGTTGATGGATGTGCTGGGGCCTGCGGCGCCGATCGCGCTGAGCCTGGCGCTGTTCCTGTCGGCGGGTTGCGAGAGCACGCACAGCCAGAAGGCCGGCGCGAGCAAGCCCGCGGCGCAGGCTGCGGCGACGACCCAGACCGGGAGCGGGTTCAAGCAGGACTGGGTGCGCGACGAGGTGAAGCTCGCGGCGGTTCCCAAGGGGCCGTTTGCGGTGATCGATGGCAAGGTCGCGCCGGTGCCCAAGATCAAGATGGGCGATGAGGCGACGGTGCGCCGGATCATCCAGGTCGGCAAGAACGACAACAAGGTGATGGATCATCTGACGTATCTCTCCGAGAAGATCGGCCCGAGGCTCACCGGTTCGAGCAACGCGGAAACGGCCAACAACTGGGCGAAGCAGCAGTTCGAGTCGTGGGGCCTGAGCAACGCGCACATCGAGTCGTGGGGAACGATCCCGGTGCGGTTCGATCGCGGACCGAGCACGGGCAAGGTGTTCATCACGGGCGGGCGCGGCCAACAGGACGGTGATGCGGCGGCGGCCCGCGAGCTCGAGTTCACGACGATGGCGTGGACACCCGGCACGAGCGGACCGGCCCGCGGGGTGGTGATCAAGGAGCCCAAGACCGAGGAGGAATACGCGGCGGTCAAGAGCAAGCTCAAGGGCGCGTGGGTGCTCCTGTCGCCCCCGAACGCCAACGGGCAGCGCGGCGTGCGGGCCCCGGCGCGGAGCCGGTACGAGTCGCGCGTGGCGGCCGAGAAGAAGGTGAAGGAAGGCACGGATCCCGCGACGCTCCCGATCATCGATCGGATGAACTTCGACGGGGTGCTCGGGTTCATCTCCAGCTCGCGTGACGAGCGGGTCTGGACCAGTGCTGCGCCGGGCTGGCGCGAGCTGACGATGGACACGATCACCAAGACGCCCGAGGTCGTGGTGCGCGGGTCGGATTACGACTACATCAACTCGCGCGTGTTCGACAATGCGTCGATCGAGGTGGAGTTCAACCTCCAGCACACGTTCACGCCCGGCCCGATCAACGTGTACAACACGATCGCGGAGATCAAGGGCACCGAGAAGCCCGACGAGTTCGTGATCGTGTCGGCGCACATGGACTCGTGGAACGGTCCGGGCTCGCAGGGCACGACCGACAACGGCACGGGCACCTGCGTGACGCTCGAGGCGGCCCGAATCCTGATGAAGGCGGGGGCCAAGCCCAAGCGGACGATCCGCTTTGTCCTGTACACGGGTGAGGAGCAGGGCCTGCTCGGCTCCAAGGGCTACGTGGACGCGCACAAGGCCGAGATGCCCAAGATCTCGGCGGTGTTCGTCGACGACGGCGGGACAAACTACGAGGGCGGCATCCCGGTCGCGGACCACATGGCTGACTACTTCGCGGTCGCGACGGCGCCCGTGAACGCGGCGTTCCCCGACATGGTCGTGAACATCCGCAAGACCGGCAAGAAGAACGAGAGCCATGGTTCGAGCGACCAGGCTTCGTTCAACGCGGTCGGCGTGCCCGGGTTCTTCTGGGACGAGGTGGGCCGTGCGGATTACGGGTACGGCTGGCACACCCAGTACGACCGCCTGAACCTGGCGATCCCGGAGTACCTGGTGCAGTCGAGCACGAACGCGGCGGTGGTCGCGTACAACCTGGCGTGCGCTCCGGACCTCCTGCCTCGGGCGATTCAGGATGCGCCCAAGGCCGACGCTCCGAAGGCCGACGCGGCCAAGCCCGCTCCGGCGGCGGCTCCGGCGGCTCCCGCTGCTCCGGCTGGCGCGGCGGCGAAGTAACGCGACGGATCAGACACACCAAGACCCGGGCGATCGGCCCGGGTCTTTTTCTTTTTGCCCGCGCGGACGCTCTGGCCGGGCTTAAACTGGGTGCATGGCGACGGATCGCTTGATTTCCGCGACGCAGAAGCCCGAGGAGGAGCAGTTCAACTACGCGCTGCGCCCGACGCAGATCGACCAGTACGTCGGGCAGCGCGAGCTGATCGAACGGCTCACGATCGCGATCCGGGCGGGGAAGCAGCGCGGGGAGGCGATGGAACACATCCTGCTGCACGGCCCCCCCGGGCTCGGCAAGACGACGCTGGCGCACGTGGTCGCCAAGGAGATGGGGAGCAGGATCCACGTCACGAGCGGCCCGGTGCTGGCGCGGCCGACGGATCTGGTGTCGGCGCTGACGAGGCTCGACGAGCGGGACGTTCTGTTCATCGATGAGATTCACCGGCTCCCGGTCGCGGTTGAGGAGTTCATCTATCCCGCGATGGAGGATTTCCGGATCGATGTGCCGGTGGATACGGGGCTGAACGCCAAGACGATCCAGATCCGGGTGAAGCCATTCACGCTGATCGGCGCGACAACGCGTGCGGGTCAGCTTTCGGCGCCCTTGCGGTCTCGCTTCGGGCTTGTGCATCACCTGAAGTACTACGACGTGACGGACCTCTTGCAGATCCTGGCGCGGAGCTGCTCGCTTCTGAACATGCGTGCGCCGGATCCGGCGGGCCTGCGGGCGATCGCGGACCGGTCGCGCGGGACGCCTCGCATCGCGAATCGGCTGCTGCGGCGGGTGCGTGACTTTGCGCAGGTAAAGGGCGACGGCACGGTCACCCCTTCGATCGTGGACAAGGCATTGTCGCTCGAGGGCGTGGACGCGCTGGGGCTTGATGATCTGGACCGCGCGTATCTGCGGACGATCGGGACGACGTACGAGGGCGGGCCGGTCGGACTCGAGACGGTGGCGGCGACGATGAACGAGGACGCGGGGACGCTCGAGGATGTGGTCGAGCCTTACCTCTTGCAGATCGGTTTCCTGGCGCGGACGCGTCGGGGGCGGTCGCTGACCAAGCTCGCATGCGAGCACCTGGGGCTGAAGTACAAGCCGCCGGAGCCTGAGAACGCGAGCGGGCTTTTTTCCTGAGTTTGCAGCGGGCGTCGTCGATCGCGGCGTGGATTACTCGCCCGGATCGGGCGCGTCGACGGGTGACCAGGCGCCTTTGAGCTCGGTGATCGTGAGGTCACCAGACTGAAAACGGACGGTTTCGTTCGGGCCCGGCGCGCGGCCGCCGCGGCGGTGGTACGCGATGATCGCGCCGGACGGCGGGACTGCGAGCGATTTGCCCCAGCGGTCGGCGGTCGGGATAGGCCAGCGGCCTGTGAGCAGGTACACGCGTGCTGCGGGCGCGCCGGCGAAGGCGCCGTCGAAGATGGGCGTGCAGCAGACGTCCTGGCACCACTTCTGGAACTGCACCCACTGGGGATCGGGCGGCCGTTGAACGCGGACGGGAAGGACAGCGAAGATGACGCCGAAGGCGACCACGCCCGGGAGTCCGAAACGGCGCAGTCCTGAAACCACGGCGGGGAAGCGGACCTGCGCGAACGACATCAGCCATGGGCCCGCGATGAGTGCCAGACCCGGGTAGAGCGCCACGGCGTAGCGATCGCGGCGGTCGGGGAAGATCGTGAGCAGGACGAACCAGCCCACGAACCAGACCAGGCCGAGAGAAGCGAGTGCGAACCGCCTGGAACGACGCGGAGTGCGGCGGAGTTCATAAAGACCAAACACGACGCCGATCAGCCAGGGCCAATAGCCCGCGAGGATCTGCGTGAGGTAGAAGGTCGGAGGCTGGCCGCGCTGCCCCCCCACTGACTCGCCGGCGGCGCGTTTGGCGACTTCCGCGCCGAAGTATTGCGAAGTGAACTCTGTGCCGTGGAGCTTCCACATCGAGACATGCCAGGGCGCGGCGACCGCGAGCGCGACGAGCGCTGCACCCAGGAGGCAGGGCGTGAGTCTGGCGCGGCCGATGATCAGGAGCCAGGCGAAGACGAGCGGAATCGCGAGCATGCCCATCAGGGGCTTGCACAGGAGCGCGAGTCCGATGGGAAGTCCGGAAGCGAGGATCATCGTTCCGCGGCCGCGGCGCACCGCGATCGCGACGAGCCAGAGGGCGCACGCGAGGAAGGCGAGCTGCCACATGTCGAGGGAGATCTCGCGACAGCGGCGGAAGAACTCGAGAGAAAGGGCGAGGACCAGGCCGGCCGCCATGGCGCGGGAGCGATCGACGAACTGGCGTGCGACGCCGACGGTCCCGAGCACCACGATCCCGGCGGCAAGGATGGTGGGAATGCGGGCGGCGGCGAGGATCAACGACTGGAAAGTCCGTGCGCCCCAGGGGTCGATGAGCGTGACCAGGTGAAGGAAGAGCCCGTGGATCCAGAGGGCCAGCGGCGGCTTGTTGAAGTAGAAGAGGCCATCACCGGCGTAGAGGGTCCAGAGCTTGCCTGAGTCCCACGCGGACCAGCCGATGGCGGCGTACCAGCCGGTGTCGCCGCGCCAGTCGCCTTGGGCCAGGTGCGGCAGCGTGACGGCGAAGAGGGCCGCGAGGGGGAAGAGGAAACACCAGGAGCGGGCCAAGCGTGACCGTGGCCGCACGCGCGGGGCGTGGGTCGGGTCGGGCGATTGCCCTGTCTGGGGGTGCATGGCGGCGGTGAGGAGGGCTCAGCGCTTCGACGCGGGGGTGGTGAGCTGCTTGTGGAGCTCGGCCTCGAGATAGAGGAGGCAGCCACAGGACGGGCAGTGCGTGATGCGACCGTTGGAGAGCAGAGCGGAGAGCTTCTCGACGGGGAGGGCCATCATGCACGAGCCGCAGGTGTACTCGTGGCGACGGCGGTCGTGCTCTTCGAGGGGGGCCATGGCCTCATCCTCGCGCTCGGTGATGAGCTTCTCGAGGGTTTTGAGGGCGTCGGCGGGGACTTCGGCGGCGAGCTTGGCGCGTTCGGCCTTGAGCTCTGCGACGCGGTCCTTGATCTCGGCTTCGCGGGTGTCGCGCTCGCCTCCGGCGACGGTGCGGACCTTCTCGCGTTCGGACTTCTGGCCGTCCATCTCCGCGAGCTGCTTCTTGAGTTCGTCGAGCTTGCCCATCTGTTCGAGGGTGGAGGTTTCCAGCCCGTCGCGATCGGCCTTGTAGGTGTTGAGCTCGGTGAGGAAGGCCTTGTATTCCTTGTTGGTCTTGGCGGCGCCCATCTGCTCGCGGAGGTGGGCCATGCGTTCGTCGATGCTCTTGGTCTGGCCTTCCGCGTCGGCGATGGCGACTTTGAGTTGCCTGACCTGGGTCTCCAGCGCGGATCGCTTGGCGTCGATCTGCTGGAGGTGTTTGTCCTGCTCCCCCACGAACCGCTCGGCGGCGTGAAGGCGGGACTGGAGCCCGCGGAGCTGCTTGTCGACCAGGAATACGCGGAGGAGTTTCGACGTGACGTCCATATGGGGCCCTGAGTCGTGCGACTTGTCCGGAGGAGTGTATCCGATTGAGGGACTGTTTGCGCGGCGTGGGGAGGGATTCAACTGGCGGTGAGCCACCAATAGGCCACGGGGAGGACCAGGAGGGGCGAGTCAAGGACGTCGATGAGGCCTCCGAAGCCCGGGAGGATGCGGCCGGAGTCCTTCTGCCCGGCATCGCGTTTGAAGAGGCTGGCCATGAGGTCCCCCACCTGTCCGAACACGGCGAAAACCGCGCCGGCCAGCGCGGCCTGGACGGGGTGGATGGGCATGTCGATCTGGAAATGACGGAGGGCCGCGGCGCCCAGGCCGCCGGCGAGGGAGGCGATGCAGATGCCTCCCACCAGGCCTTCCCAGGTCTTTCCGGGACTGAGCCAGGGGATGAGCTTGTGCTTGCCGATCGCGGTGCCGGTGAAGAAGGCGCCGATGTCGCACATTTTTGTGGTCAGCAGCGCCCAGCCCAGCACCCAGGCGGAGTGCTCGCGGCGGATCGCCAGGACGAAGCCGAACATGAGGCCGAGGTAGACGAACGAGAGCAGCGCGCCGCCCGCGGCGGCGATGACGCCTTCCACCGTCTTGCGGCGGGCGTAGAACGCGAGCGATCCGACGAGCACGAGGACGCTCGCGGTGCTGACGACCGCGACCGCGGCGGGTCCGGGGGTTGCGATCGGAACGACGCACGAGACGACCAGGCCCAGGATGGCGCTGGTGGTCATCACGCGGCGCGAGGCGCCGATGCCTTTGCTCTTGAAGATCACCGCGAGCTCGCGCGAGGCGACGATGCTCAGGAGCATGCACGCGAGGAACGCGATCAGGCCCGGGGGATAGGTTTCCTTGGGGAAGACCGAGCGGAGCGAAGCAGCGACGGGCTGCTGATCGACCCACTCGTCGAACCAGAAGGCCAGGAAGAGCGCCGCGATGAGCACGGGCCCAAGGAGCAGACGGTTACGCATGCCGGGTCGAGCGTAGCAAAATCCCGGAGCGGAGGCCCTCAGACGGGGGTGTCTTCGCCCTCGGCGAGGCCTCCGAAGCGGCGGGTGCGCCGGGCGTACTCGCGCACCGATTCGTGCAAACCCTGGCGTCCGAAATCGGGCCAGAGCGTGCGGGTGACGTGGATCTCGGCGTAGCTGATCTGCCAGAGCAGGTAGTTGCTCACGCGGAGTTCGCCGGCGGTGCGGACCAACAGATCGGGGTCGGGAAGATCACCGGTGTAGAGATGCTGGTGGAAAGTGGTCTCGTCGATCTGGTCGGGGGTGAGGGTTCCATCGGCGACCTGCCTCGCGAGCGCGCGGGCGGCGTCGACGATCTCGGCGCGGCTGCCGTAGTTGATCGCGAGGCAGAGCGTCATCCCGGTGCTGGACGCGGTGGAACGGGTGACGCGATCGATGGCGGCGACGACGTCGGGCGGGAGTCCTTCGCGCCGACCAATCACGCGGAAGCGGATGTTCTGCCGCTTCATCTCGGCTTCCTCGGCCTCGAGGTAGGCCAGGCAGAGCTGCATGAGCGCGGCGACTTCTTCGGGGGGCCGCTTCCAGTTTTCGAGCGAGAAGGAGTAGAGCGTGAGGACTTCGATGCCCAGGCGGCAGGCTTCTTCGGTGACTTCGCGGACGACGGCAGCGCCGTTGCGATGGCCGAAGACACGCGGGAAGCCCTTCTGCCTGGCCCAGCGGCCGTTGCCGTCCATGATGATCGCGACGTGCCTGGGGATCCGGGCGGGATGGACGTCGGGGAGGATCGCGAGGGGATCGCAGCCCGGGACCGCCTTGCGGAGCCTTTCGAGGGCCTCGGGAACGCCCGGATCGGTGGGATGCACGATCGTCGCGGTTTCCAGGCCTTGCGGGCGTGTGCGTTGGGTGGTCATGCGCGGCTCCGGCCGAGGCGGACGATGAGGACGGGAAGGTCTCAGTCGAGAATCGTCTGCTCGCGACCGGGCCCGACGCTGACAATATCGATGCGCACGCCGACCTTGTTCTCGATGAACTCGATGTATTTGCGCGCGCCGGAGGGCAGATCGGACAGCTTGCGGGCGCTGGAGATCTCCTCGGGGAAGCCCGGCAACACCTGGTACAGAGGCTTGGCGGCGGCGAGGTCTTCGGCGTCGGCGGGGAAGCGCTCGGTGCGCTCCCCTCGGATGTCGTACTGGGTGCAGATGGGCAGGTGCTCGAAGCCCGCCAGGACATCGAGGAGGGTCATGGCGATGCCGGTGATCCCGTTGACCATGGCGGCGTAGCGGACCGCGACCAGGTCGAGCCAGCCGACGCGGCGCGGGCGGCCGGTGGTGGTGCCGTATTCGCGGCCGCGCTCGCGGATGCGGTGGCCCTTGTCGTCGGAGAGCTCGGTGGGCATGGGCCCGGAGCCGACGCGGGTGGAGTAGGCCTTCATGATGCCCAGGACGCGCCCGAGGTTGGAGGTCGGGACACCCGAGCCGGCGTGGATGCCGGTGGCGCCGGTGTTGGAACCGGTGACGAAGGGGTAGGTGCCATGGTCGACGTCGAGGAGCGTGCCGTTGGCGCCTTCGAAGAGGAGGCGCTTGCCTTCGGCGAGCAGATCGTGCAGGAGGTAGCTCGTGTCGCGGATCATGGGACGGAGCTGGCTCCCGGCCTGCGTTGCGGAGGCGCAGATCTGGGCGGGGTCGAAGGTGGGCTTGCCCGAGGCGGCAAAGAGCGGGTTCTTGACGGCGCAGGCGACTTCGACGCGCTTGGAGAGGATGTCGGGCCTGAGCAGGTCGCCGACGCGGACGGCGCCGGCGCGCTGGATCTTGTCGGCGTAGGCGGGGCCGATGCCGCGACGGGTGGTGCCGATCTCGGTCTGGGAAGCGCCGTGATCGGGGCCCTTGCGGAGCATTTCTTCGCGGAGCTCGTCCTCGGCCTTGTGGTACGGGAGGACGGCGTGGGCGTGGGTGGAGATGACCAGGCCCGAGGTGTCGACGTTGGAGGCGCGGAGGCCTTCGAGTTCCTTCAGGAGCGTTTCGGGATCAACGACGACGCCATTGGCGATGACGGCGAGCTTGCCCGGATAGAGGATGCCCGAGGGGACCAGGTGGAGCTTGTAGCGCTGGCCATTGACGACGACGGAGTGACCGGCGTTGGCGCCGCCGTTGTAGCGGACGACAGCGTCGTGCTCTCTGGCGAGGAGGTCGACGAGCTTTCCTTTGCCTTCGTCTCCCCACTGGAGACCGACGATGGCGGTGGAGTTCTTGAGGTTGGCGTGGGCCAGTGGCATGGTGGAGCTCGCGGGGTTCGCAGGTGTCGTCCGAGAACACCCATTGTTCCCCCTCGGCGGGGCGGTTGGTCAAGGGAGCGGCAGAATCCGCCGATCATCGCCGAGTCGTTGGTCTTTGCCGAGACTGGGGAGTAGACGATGTCGGGCGAGACGGTCCGAATCATGTGCCCAAATCTGACCTGCCGGAAGCTGCTGGCGGTGCCGGCGGCGGCCCGGGGGAAGATGGTCCGCTGCCGTGCATGCAGCACGAATATCCGCGTTCCCGCGGCGCCTGTCCCCAAGCCCAATCCCGCGGCGGCCCCGAACGCTCCGGGGGCGACGCCTCCTGATCAGTCGCAGAAGAAGGCAAGCTGAGCCGATCGGCGGCTTGAGGCTTCCCTCCCGGCGGGTTCCCCCACTATCCTGAGGCTGTGCGACGCGGCTTCACGCTCATCGAGCTGCTCGTGGTGGTCGCGATCCTCGCGGTGCTGGTCGGGATCCTGCTCCCGACCCTGGCGGCCACGCGCGAAGCGGGCCGGACCGCGATCTGCCTGGCGAATCTGAAACAGATCGCGACGCTCCAATGGGCGTACGCCAACGAGAACAAGGGCTTCGGGCCGGCGCTTGGGCAGCCTTACGCGAGCTTTCCCAACTGGGCGCTGGTCGTGCAGAGTTCGGCGGGAGTCGCGGGGACGACTTCGAGCGATCTGTACTCGCCGCGCTCGATCCTGTCGTGTCCTTCGGCGCGGGCGCGGATCAATCCGGAGCTCTCGCGCGCGTACGCGGCCAACGCGACGGGGCACGCGGGACTCACGACCGAATCGGGGAAGGCGGACCCGGACAACTACGACACCGGCCCCGCGTTCGTGCGCTTCGATCAGGTCGCCAGGCCTTCGGAGACGGCGATGGTGGTCGACTCGTTGCCCGCGGCGTCCACTTCCGGTGCGCCCGCGACGCGGACCTGGAGCATTCTGGATTTCAGGCAACCCGCGCATCTGACGGAGCGGCTGGGACGCCCTCACGGCGGAGGCACGAAGTTCAGCGCGGGGTTGTTTGACACGTCGGCGTCCACCCGCGCGGAGGTGCCCGCGTTGTGGAAAGACCCGCTGCCTTGAGCGCGGATCAGAGCGGTCAAGAAGATTGCGTTAAGGCCTGGCGCTGATGGTCAGCGGGACGGCGCCGTAGCCCTCGGCGGTGATCACGGGTGTGCGCACGCGGATGGTCTCGTGGTCGGGCTTCACGCCTCGATCGTTCATGAGGCGGCGCAGGGTCGCGGGGAGCGCGAACTCCATGTCTTCCTCGACGAGGGAGCGCTGCTCGATGCTCCCGCCGTAGCGTTCCAGGAGCGTGCGGCAGAGCTGGGCGACGAGGTCCTCGGGCGCGGATGCGCCGGCGGTGACGAGCACGCTCTCGTTTCCCGTCTTGAACCACGACTGGTCCAGGCCTGTGACGTCGTCGAGGAGATAGGCGGGCGTGCCCACGTTGCGGGAGATCTCCGTCAGGCGGACGGAGTTGGAGGAGTTCTTGCTCCCCACGACCAGCACCACATCGCACTCGGGCGCGAGCTGGCGCACGGCGGCCTGGCGGTTGGTGGTCGCGTAGCAGATGTCGCTGCTGGGAGGCTCTTTGATGTTCGGGAACGCGACCTTGAGGGCGCGGATGATGATGTCGGCGTCGTCGGTGGAGAGGGTGGTCTGGGTCAGGTAGACGAGTTTGTTGGGATCAGAGATGGAGAGACCCGCGATGCACTCGGGAGACTCCACGACCTGGATCGCGTGGGGTGCTTCGCCTCGGGTGCCCACGACTTCCTGATGGTCGGCGTGGCCGACCAGGAGGATCTGGTAGCCCTGGCGCGCGTAGCGGATGGCTTCGGAGTGGACCTTGGTGACCAGGGGGCAGGTGGCGTCGATGGCGTGGAGGCCTCGGTCGGCGGCGCGCTTGCGGACTTCGGGGGAGACGCCGTGGGCGGAGAAGACGACGATCTTGCCTGACGGGACCTGTTCGAGGTCGTCGACGAAGACGGCGCCGCGCTGGCGGAAGCGACCGACGACGTGCTTGTTGTGCACGATCTCGTGGTAGACGTAGATGGTCTCTCCGGGGAAGAGGCCCAGGACGTGGTCGACGACGTCGACGGCCATCTGCACGCCGGCGCAAAAGCCGCGGGGGTTGGCAAGAACGATCCGCATCGGTGGATCGTAGGGTGTGGACAGGCCGGGCTTGACCCACCCTTGGGCTCAACTCGGCTAGGCTTGCTCCCCCGAAGGCCGGTCGGCCTGTCCATCTGCGAAGGAGTCCCCATGAACGCGTCTGGCTTCTCCCGGTTCGGTCTGGTCCTGATCTCGGTTGCGGGTTTGGCGCTGGGCGTGCAGGCCCAACCGGCGACCCAACCGGCGGCTCAGCCGGCGACGGCCCCGGCTCCCATCAAGACCGGCGTGACGCATCCGGGACGGCCTCGGGCGGTGGATCCTTCGGACCAGAATCGCTACGGCATCAAGCAGGCCAAGCCCAAGGCGGCGGGCGACATCCGCATCGCGACCTACAACGTCGAGAACCTCTACGACGACAAGGACGATCCCAAGCTCGACGACAAGTTCGAGAAGGACATGACCAAGCCCAAGGCCAACTGCGAAGCGGCGGCCAAGGCGATCCGGGCGGTCAACGCCGACGTGCTGGCGCTGGAAGAGGTCGAGTCCAAGGAGGCGGTGCTGTGGTTCCGGGACACCTGGCTCAAGGACATGGGGTACCAGTACGTCTCGTCGATCGATGCGGGCGATGAGCGCGGGATCGAGCAGGCGGTGCTTTCGCGATTCCCAATCACCAAGGAACAGAACTGGCCCAAGGCCGAGCTTGGCGCGGTGGCGCCGGCGGGGACCAAGCAGGCGGGCGAGCCTCAGAAGTTCCACCGCT
The DNA here is from genome assembly GCA_964531675.1 of uncultured Phycisphaeraceae bacterium. Classification (GTDB taxonomy): domain Bacteria; phylum Planctomycetota; class Phycisphaerae; order Phycisphaerales; family UBA1924; genus CAZHFW01. The sequence goes on from CAZHFW010000033.1 coordinate 32,981, forward strand.
CGCCCCTGATGGTCACCATCGAGGTGCCCTCGGCGACAACGGGCGGGAAGCCGTACGAGCTCACCCTGTTCGTGGTGCACCAGAAGTCGGGGAAGGAGAGCGACTGGGGCTGGTTCCGGCAGATCGAGAGCAAGAAGATCACCAGCCTGATTCGGGAGGTCGAACTCGCCAATCCGAGCTCGAACATCGTGCTGCTTGGCGACTTCAATGCGACCTCGGCGGACGAGAGCTTCAAGACGTACCTGACGGCGGGGCTGATGAACGTCTTCTCGGGGAAGGACAACGGCAGGAACCCGGACTTTGTGACGCATGCGTCGGGGCGGTGCATCGACCACATCCTGATCTCGCGGACGATGTCCCAGGAGCTGAACCCGCAGTCGATTTTCGTGCTGGGGACGCCCATCCTGCCCGAGGGGACGGACTTCAAGCTGGCCAAGGAACTCCCGGGGTATGCCTCAGACCACTTCCCGGTGGTGATGGATTTGAAGCCGTTGGACGGGGGGGCGGCCCAGCCGGCTTCCCAGCCCGCGGCGCAGCCTGCGAGTCAGCCGGCGGCCCAGCCGGGGGCGAAGACGGGCGGCTAACAGAGAACGAAGAAAACGTTAAGCACCTGTCGCTTGCGAGCCGGGGCGATCTGTGGGAACCTAGAGTGGCCGCCAACTTCAAGCCCGCTCGGGCGCTGAGGGAGGCTGTCGGTTCGGACAGGTCCGGGCACCGGAAGCGGAGCGTCGTGGATGCAGAAGGGCTCGATCAAACCCTGGCAGATCGGTGTGTTCGTGGCTGCCGTGGGGGCGGTTGTGTTCGGCGTGTACACGCTGGCGACGGCGAACCGGTCGCCGGTGATGGATGAGTGGCTGTACGTCGACGTGCATTCCGGGGATCTGTTCTCGTATCACGCCTCGAAGTCCCCGGTGGTCCCGGCGGCGAACCCGGACACGGGTGACGCGAGCCTGCTGCCGGTTGAGAAGGTCGACGGGGGCTACAAGCTGCGTCGGCGTTTTGTGGGCGGGCTGGACCTGATTCCGGTGTCGCCTGATGCGGTCAATCCCTCGACGCTCGAGGTGAAGGTTTCGGACAAGTCGGTGCGGCGTCTGACCAAGCTGGCCGCGGGGCGGATGAAGCTTGATCAGCAGGGCCCGCCTGATCCTCAGGACGTTCCGAACGAAGTGCCCGAAGAACCAAAGTGAAGCGGCGTTGATCCAGACGCGAGAAGCCGAACCGGCGGAGAAGCAAGCATGAAGCCGATGAACATGAAGCGTGGCGCGAAGGAAACGGGCGGTTTCACGCTGATCGAGTTGCTGGTGGTGATCGCGATCATCGCGTTGCTGATCGGCATCCTGCTGCCGGCGCTGGGCAAGGCCCGCGAGGCGGCGCGGACGCTGGTGTGCAAGGCCAACTCGCGTGGTCTGGGACAGGCTCAGGCGATCTACATGAGCTCGAACCAGGGGTATTACTCCTGCATGCTGACCACGGGCGTCGAGGTCGGCTGCACGAGCGTGCGCACCGCGACGGGCCAGATCGTCAACCGCGTGGCGGACGCCGACGCGGCGGCCTACCAGGGCACCTCGACGACTCCGACGACGGCTCAGGATTGGATCAGCCCGATCGTGGGCGACAGCATGAACCTGGCGATCGAGCGTCCCAAGCGGATGCAGCAGATCTTCTCGCGGCTGGGCTGCGCAGCGGCCAAGAACCTGTCGGCGGTGTACCCGGGTTCCAAGCCCGCGCCGAAGGATTTCCAGGACTTCATCAACCTGTCGCAGAGCGAGGGATACCTGCAGCAGAGCTACGCGGCTCCGACCGGCTTCCACCTGCTCTCGGCCAGTGCGCCGGGCGGGTTCAACTCCTGGTACGTGAAGTCGCTCGGCGGCTACTGGTTCGGCGGCCCGAATCCCAAGAACGGGTTCAAGGATCCGGTGGACACTCCGCCCGGCTTCCTGCCCCGCGAGGATCGCGTCGGCAACCAGATCTCCCGCAAGGTGATGTTCGCCGACGGCACGCGCTACTTCGAAGAGGGCACGCTGGACTTTGATCCGGGCCTCCGGTCGCTCTTCAGCGCGTTCACCGATTCGTCGCCCATCTTCGAGGGCTGCACCGCCTGGGGTCAGGCGTTCTCCAAGGCGCCGAACCAGGAGAACATCCAACTTTCGTTCCGCCATGCGGGACGAAAGATGAACGCGGCGTTCTTCGACGGGCACGTTGGTGACCTGTCCACCTTCGAGGCGTGGTCGGAGCCCGAGTACTGGTTCCCCTCCGGCAGCGTGTTCACGGGCGTCTCCAGCTCTAAGGAGTCGTCTCAGAAGTACAAGTCCGGCGACATCGTGAACTGAGCGACGCACGAAACTAAATCGATCGATCCGGACGCCCGCGGCTGATGCGGGCGTTCGTGTTTTTGGCGTTCATGCTTTTGGCGTTCGTGTTTTTGGGAAGGCTGGGAAGCATCGCGGTCTGTCCGACCCCGATAACCGCCCAAGGTGTGGTTGGCGGGCTGGGTGCGTGGACGGCCCCGGGCGTGTTTGGCACCTCTCCTCTGTCGCGTGGGCCTTCGCCTCTGCGACGCCATACGGAGAGACACGCCATGCAGAAGTTCAACACGCGGATGATGTCGGTCGCGGCCCTGGGCATGATCGCGCTGGGCGCCAGCGCTGACCAGGTCAACACCTTCGACCTGGTGATCACCGCGGACAACCACTACGCGGTCTACACCCGCACGGGCTCGGATTTCTTCTACCACGGCGGCAACGAGCTCGGCGCGGGAGGCAATCCCGGCACGTACAACTGGTCGCTCCCCGAGTCGTACTCGGTCCAGGGTGATCTGCTGTATCTGGCGGCGTGGTCCGACGACTCGGTCGCGCAGGGCCTGCTCGCGCAGGTCATGATGAACCAGAACGATTCGCTCAACTCGGGCGATCCGCGCTGGGAGGTGTACTCCACCGGCGTGAACCGCGGCGACGGGGACCCCCACCCCTCCGCTCTGGAGATCGCGGGCTACGTCGGCTTCGCGGACTCCAACAACCTCTGGGATGCGCCGTACATCGGCGGCTCCAACGGTATCTCGCCCTGGGGCACGGTCCCGGGCATCACCTCCGCGGCCCAGTGGATGTGGTGGAGCGCCAATGAGTCGGGCGATCCGCTGCACGGCGGGTCGGGCGCGGGTGAGATGCTGATCTTCCGCACCAACGTGCCTTCGCCCGGTGCGGCGGCACTGGCGGGCCTCGGGATGCTGACGGGCCTGCGTCGTCGCCGCTGAGATTTTCTGACTGTTCCTTCCTGCCGATTCGCAAACCACCCCCTCGGATCGGCAAGCCACGCAACGCACCGGGTTCACGCCCGGTGCGTTGTTGTTTGGGGAGCCGGGAACGGGGAAGGCGCGGGGGTTTTGGGGTTGGTGCGTCCGGGCGGGCTATCCTGACGAAGCCGGGGGATCACGCAAGGGAGATGCCCATGGCACTGATTGAGGTTGGAAGCAAGGCGCCGGCGTTCACGCTCCGCGATCAGCGGGGGCGTTTGCACGCGCTGGGTGATTACGCGGGCCGGACGCTGGTGTTGTACTTCTATCCGAAGGACGACACGACGGGGTGCACCGCGGAGGCGTGTCAGTTCCGGGATCACCAGCCCGACTTCTCGAAGATCAAGGCGGCGGTGCTGGGCGTGAGCCCGGATCCGGAGGATTCGCACCGCTCGTTTGCGGACAAGCACGGACTGAACTTCCCGCTGCTGGCTGATCTGCCTGATGCGGATGGGAATCCGCCGGTGTGCAGGGCGTACGGGGTGTGGCAAGAGAAGTCGATGTACGGGCGGAAGTACATGGGCGTGGCGCGGACGACGTACCTGATCGGCGCGGACGGTGTGGTGAAGCGTCGGTGGGATTCGGTGAAGGTGCCTGGGCACTCGGGCGAGGTGCTGGATGCGGTGAAGGCGCTGCATTCGGGCCAGTCGCTCCTGACGGTGGAGCTCAAGCCTCGCAAGGTCGCCAAGGACCGGCCCGCGAAGAAGACGCGGGCGTCGGTGAAGAAGGCCGCGGGGAAGCGCGAGGCGAAGAAGGGATCGACCGCGGCGTCTCGGAAGGCCAAGGTCGGGACGCGCGGGAAGGCCAAGCCTGTGAAGCGCGGGCGGAAGGCGATTCGCTAGACCGGACAGGCATGATTCCGGGGTGGTGCGCGAGCGGGCCTGATGGAGCCCGCATGGCTGCTTTGGGTACCATGCGCCTGTGAGCAAGGACAAGTCGAGCGTCATTCCGGCGGCGGTGGGCAAGCGGGCGGCGGAGCTTCGTGCGCTGTTGACGCGGGCCAATCGGGCGTACTACGTCGACGCCAGTCCGATCATGTCGGATCCCGAGTTCGATCGCCTGCTGGCGGAGCTTGCGAAGATCGAAGCGGAGCATCCGTCGCTTCGCTTCGCGGATTCTCCGACGGTGCGCGTGGGCGGGGAGGCGATCGAGGGGTTCCGGCAGATCAGGCACGCGGAGCCGATGCTGTCGATCGACAACACGTATGACCTGGCCTCGCTCGGGGAGTGGCACGAGCGTGTGCTGAGGGGATTGGGGATCGAGGGAGGGAGCTCGCTCTTCGGGGGCGGGGAGAGCGGGGTCGTGTTCGTGTGCGATCCGAAGATCGATGGCGTGGCGCTGTCGGTGCGGTACGAGCGGGGCGAGCTTGTGCATGCGGTGACGCGCGGCGATGGCGAGACGGGCGATGACGTGACGCACGCGGCGCGCACGCTGCGGGCGCTGCCTTTGAAGCTCGAGGGCAAGGGCGTGCCCGACGTGCTTGAGGTTCGCGGCGAGGTGTACATGCCGAGCCGTGAGTTCGAGCGGATCAATCAGGAGCGGGAGAAGGCGGGCGACGATCTGTTCATGAACCCGCGGAACGCGACGGCGGGGACGCTCAAGAATCTGGACCCGAAGGTGGCGGCGAGCCGGAAGCTGGCGTTCTGCGTGCACGGGAAGGGGAGGATTGAGCCCTCGGACTTCGCGAAGGGGCACGCGGAGTTTCTGGAGAGGTGCAAGGCGCTGGGATTTCCCACCAATCCGCACACGCGGACGTGCACGAGCGTGGAGCAGATCGGGGAGACGATCAAGGCGTTTGAGACCAAGCGGGCGGGGCTCGACTACGCGACCGACGGGATGGTCGTGCGGGTGGACTCGTTTGCGCAGCAGAAGAAGCTCGGCGTGACGTCCAAGAGCCCGCGGTGGATCGTCGCGTACAAGTATCCGGCGGAGCGGAAAACGACGCGGCTCTTGAAGGTCGAGCATCAGGTCGGGAAGACGGGGAAGATCACGCCAAGGGCGACGATGGAGCCTGTGTTGATCGCGGGGACGATGGTGCAGCACGCGACCTTGCACAACTATGGGCGCGTGCGGGACGCGGAGACGGAGGTTGAGGGCAAGCGGACGGACATCAGGCTCGGCGATCTGGTGTACGTGGAGAAGGCCGGCGAGATCATTCCGCAGGTTGTCGGCGTGGTGCTGAAGGAGCGGCCTTCGGGTGCGAAGAAGATCGAAGCGCCCAAGACGTGTCCGGAGTGCGGCGGGCCTGTGGAGGTGGAGCCTCCCGAATCGGAGGCGGATGCCAAGCTCGAGACGGTGCGCCGGTGCCTGAACCCGGATTGCCCGGCGCAGGTGCGCGAGCGGCTCGTGTGGTTCACGGGGCGCGATCAGATGGACATCGACGGAATGGGCGAGAAGACCGTGGATCTGATCCTGGCTTCGGGGAACATCCCGCTCAAGGGGATCGCGGACATCTTCAGGCTCTCGGAGCATCGCGCCAAGATGCTCGAGCTTGAGGGCATGGGCGAGAAGAAGGTGGACCGGATCCTCGCGGGGATCGAGACGGCCAAGACGCGGGGCATGGCCAGGCTGCTCGCGGGTCTGGGCGTGCGGCATCTGGGAGATTCGACGGCGAAGCAGCTGGCGCGACGCTTCAAGGGCGTGCGTGCGCTGATGGAGGCCCCCACCGACGCGCTGATGCCCAAGGCCTTGTCGAAGGAGCGGGCGGCGGCGCTGGGATTCCCGGCGGATCCGAAGCAGCGGCCCGACACCGGGCTTGGCAAGGAGACGGCGCCGGTGGTGCACGAGTTCCTGACCAGCAAGGCGGCGCACAGGCTCTTTGATGAGCTCGAGGGGCTGGGCGTGGACCTGTCGTCGAAGGACTACGTGGATCCAGGGGCGACGCCCTCGGAAGTGACGCGGTTCACGGGGAAGACGGTGGTGATCACGGGGACCATGGAGAAGTATGAGCGGTCGGATCTGAAGCGGATCCTGGAGGGGATGGGCGCGAAGGTGACGGACTCGGTGAGCAAGAAGACGGACCTGCTCATCGTGGGCGAGAACGCGGGTTCGAAGCTTGAGAAGGCCCGAGAACTGGGTGTGGAGACGTGGGACGAACAGACGCTGCTCAAGAATCTCCCGGGATGACCCGATCCCCCTCTTTCACGGGTTCTCTTGGGCAGGAAAGGACGCGGCGGGGAGCTGCTGCGGAGTGGTGAAGCCGGCGCATGCACAACGTTGAGTACAAAGCGGAGCTTCGGGACCTGGCGCTGGCGAAGATGATCTGCCAGTCGATGGGCGCGACGTTCATTGGCGTGCTGGAGCAGACGGACACGTATTTCCAGATCCCGGCGGGGCGGCTGAAGAAGCGCGAGCAGACAGGTGAGCCTCCCGAGTGGATCTTCTATGACCGGGACAATCGGACCAAGCCCAAGCTAAGCCATTTCAACATCTACACCGAGGAAGAGGCGAGGGAGCGGTTTGGCCTTGCGCCGCTGCCGGTGTGGATCGTGGTGAAGAAGAAGCGGCACCTGTACCTGATCGGGAACGTGCGGATCCATCTGGACGAGGTGGAAGGACTGGGCACGTTCCTGGAGTTCGAGGCGATGGTGTCCACGAGCAACAATGTGGCCAAGTGCCATCAGGCGCTGGGGGAGCTTCGGGAGAAGCTCAAGCCCGCGCTGGGCGAGGCGATCGCGGTGAGCTATTCCGACATGCTGGCGCAGGATCGCGAGCATCAGACGCCGGCGCGGTGATCGCTAGCGCGGCGTGGTCGCGGGAATGGTTGTGGGATCGGGGCGCGACGGGCTTGATGAGCCCGGGGGCGTCGATACGCGCGGGGACGCGGTGAAGACCCAGTCGACGCCCGGCATCTGATCGAGGGTGGGGAAGGCTTCGTCGGCGATGTGGCCGCTCTGGTCGACGCCGTCGGGGCCGACGGTGTAGACGATGTAGCCTCGGGGCGCGACGGCGGAGTGTTCGGGCACGCGGCGGTACATGACGGGCGTGTGGGTCCAGGTGTCTTCGACGCGGGACGGGAGCAGGGCGGGCGGGATGTCCTTGAGGGACTGGGGGAGCACGCCGCTGCGGAGACGATCGCGTTCGACGGCGAGGATGACGAGGGTGGCGGGTTGATCGGCCAGGACGGTGGCCTGGGCGCGGTGGAGCACGATGAGGTCGCGCACGAGCGACTCGGCGACTTCGCGCGAGGCCTTGTCGCTGATGGAGGCGGGGTCGGGCTCGGTCCAGGAGGGTGCGCCGACGTTGCGGGCGGCGCGGGTGAAGAAGTCTTCGAGGGCGGGCTCGTGGAGACCCGCGTGGATTTCGGAGATGCCGACGCGCTCGTTGGACTGGCGGAAGGAATCCAGCGCGGTGAGCCTGATGAGTTCCGCGGAGGCGTCGAGCGCGGGGATGCTGAACTGGGCGATCGACTGCTGGAGCTGGGCCAGGGTGGGCTCGGGCGGGATGGTGGTGTCGAGCAG
>CAZHFW010000034.1:0-40243 GCA_964531675.1 uncultured Phycisphaeraceae bacterium
GCTTGCGGTATCTTGTCCCCATGGCCAGCCCAAAGCGGGTCAACGCGTACGCATGGCTCCGGCCTGACCAGGTCGGCCCTGTGCGCGCGCTGGCGGAAGCGGTCCACATCGACTTCGTCGCCGCGGGTTCTCCCGTGCGAGGCCAGAGCCCGCGCATCGCCTCCGACCTGGCCTGCGAGTCGCGCGACGACCTCCGAGCTGCGGTCGCCGAGTGCGCCGCCGATCTGTTCCTCATCATGGACCCGGGCGACTTCGGCAAAGAGCCCTCCGACCTCCGCGCCCTGATCGCTGCGGCCCAGCGCCGCGTCCGCGTCGGATGCCTCGAGCCGGTCCTGGCTTCCGCGCTCGAACTCAGCGCCGCCCAATCGATCCTCGGCCAGAACATCGCGCTGGCGGATCTTGCCCGCTTCATCCCGCTTCCAAGGGCCGGCAGAATCTGGCGCGAATGCGCCGAAGTTCTCGAGGCCTTCGGACCGGTGCGCTCTGCTGCCATCGGGTGCTTCGGAGGCACGACCTGCGGCGATGGCTCGCTCGGCGCCCAGCTCTTCGCGGCCCTCGACTGGCTCCACGCGCTCATGGGCGAGCCTGAGACCATCGACGCAAGCTTCGGCTCCCCCGCGCACGCCGAAGGACTCCACACCCTCCCGGGCGAAACCCTCCGCGGGCTCTGTGGCGACCTGACCGCCAATCTCCGCTACAGCGGCGGACGCACCGCGTGCATCGCGGTCAGCGATCAGGCGGGCCGCTTCAACCGCGTCGCGACCTTGCTCGGAAAAGCGGGCCGCCTGCGCGCGTTTGACGACGGCTTCGAGTGGCTCAACCCCGCGGGCGAGAAGATCGACGAACACCGCGCGTCCAAGCGGGGCATGAGCTCCGACCACGGGCACAACACGCTCGTCGACGCGGTCAAGCGGCTGCTCGACCCGGGCACCGACCAGACGCCCCCCACCAATCTCGAAGCAGTCCTGGCCATGTCCCAGGCCACGCTCCTCAGCGCCCGCACAGGCCAGGCCGAATCGCCCGAGACGATCAAGCGCATGACGCAGAGTCTGGCGATGTGAGGCGAGGGAGCGAAAACAGCAGAGCGGAAAGTGGGGAGCAGCGACAGAGCGATTGAGCGATGAAGCGATCAGGGGATCGCGACGATCCGCAGCCCGATCGTGGTCCCCTTCGGCGCGTTGCTGCTCTACCGCTTGATCGCTTGATCGCTCTGTCGCTTTGCTGCTTTGCTGCTTTTCTCAAGCCCACCGCGTGATGTGCCAGTTCTTCTTGCCGCGGCGGATCGCGATCGTGTGGCCGAAGAGCAGGTCGCTCGTGCGCACCTTGTCGTCAGGGCCGACCTTTCGGCCGTTGACGAGCACCGAGCCTTGCGTGAGGAAGTCCTTGGACTCGCGCTTGCTGGCCGCGAGCTTGGTCGTCACAAGCAGGTCGATCAGCGCGATCCCGTCGCCCTCGAGGCTCGCCTTGGCGTGCTCGCTCGAAGGCACTTCCGCAAACACTTCCCGGAGCGTCGCCTCGGGAAGACTCGCGATCTCACCCGAGAAGAGGGCCTTGCCCGCGGCCTCGGCCGCTTCCATCTCGGTCTTGCCGTGGAGCATCTCCGTGACCGCACGGGCCAGGACGCGGTGCGCCTCACGCTTGCCCGGATCGGCAGCATGGCCCGCGAGGATCGCGTCGAGTTCGCCCGCGGGGAGGAACGTGAACGTGCGCACGAAGCGCGGGATGTCCGCATCGGCGGTGTTGAGCCAGAACTGGTACATCGCGTAAGGCGACGTGCGGTCCGCGGTCATCCACACCGCGCCCTTCTCGCTCTTGCCAAACTTCCCGCCGTCGGCCTTGGTGATGAGGGGGCAGGTGACGCCGAACGCGTCCGCCTTGGCCTCTTGGGCCTCGCCGGCTCCATCAGTCGCCATGCGCCGGATGAGATCTCCGCCCGCGACAATGTTCCCCCACTGATCACTCCCGCCCATCTGCAGCGTCACGCCCATCGTCTTGTGCAGGTGCGCGAAGTCGTACGCCTGCAGGATCATGTAGCTGAACTCGGTGTAGCTGATGCCCTGGTCCCGGCTCTCGAGCCTCGACTTCACCGAGTCCTTCTGGATCATCATGTTCACCGAGAAGTGCTTCCCGACATCGCGGAGCACTTCCAGGAAGCCGAGCTTGCCGAGCCAATCGACGTTGTTGACCATCACCGGCGGGTTCTTCTTGTCGCCGAAGTCGATCACCTTCGAGAAGATCTTCCGCTGGCTCTCGACGTTGGCCCGCACGGTCTCTTCGGTCATGAGCGTCCGCTCGGCGGACTTGCCCGAGGGATCGCCGATCAGGCCCGTCCCGCCGCCGCAGAGAATCACCGGCGTGTGACCCGCCAGCTGCAAGTGGCGCAGCAGGATCATGGGCACCATGTTGCCGATCGTGAACGAGTCGGCCGTCGGATCAAAGCCCGCATAACCGCGCCGCGCCCCCGTGTTCAGGTGCTTGCGCAGCCCTTCCTCATCCGTCGCCTGATGGAAAAGGGCGTGGGTCTTCAGTTCATCGAGAAAGTCATGCGGCATGGGGGCAAGGGTAGAGCCAGCGCCGCCGATTTCGACGCATGTCTTCCCGGATCCCCCGCTGGCGACCCGGCAACGGGGTCATTTGATCCCACCAGGGTTGACACCGGTCCGGCCCGGTCTAAGGTTGTTGAGACTGAATCTCAACTGTTGACGCCCCCACGCTGCCCGCTGAGAGTCACCCGATGCAATGCCCCTTCCCAAAGCCCACCCGCTGGATCGCCCGGTTCGGCGTTGCGGGCTTCATGTTCTTCCTGGTCAAGGGGCTGCTCTGGCTGATCGTCCCGGCGTTGCTGGTCGCGTGGGGACGCTGACCGTTCGACCTTACCGACTGGAGATCCACATGACGACCACCGCGACCACCCAGACTGACGCTGGGCACGCTGTCTCTCATCCCGCTGCGACCGGCGCGACCCCCAAGGTCATGGAACGCCTCCGCGACTCCACGATGGAGGCGCACAAGGCTGCCGAGCGCCACCCGCTCCAGTCCGCCCTCGCAACCGGCAAGCTGCCGCGCAACCAGTTCATCGCGCAGCACGCCCAGCTCTACCTCGTGCACGTCGCGCTAGAGAACGCCCTCCAGCGTCACGCGGCCTCGACGCCCGCGATCGCCTCGGTCGTCAAGCTCTACCAGCTCACCGCGCCCTACCTGGCCCGCGACATGCAGCACTTCGGCGTGGACCTGGCAAAGATCACCCCCACCGCTGCCTCCGCGGCGTTCATCGCCCGCCTGGAAGCGCTCGCAGCGACCGACCCGCTCACGCTCCTGGGCGTGCAATACGTCCTGGAAGGCTCCAAGAACGGCGCCAAGTTCCTGAGCAAGGTCGTCATGAAAGCCTATCAGCTCGCGCCCGGACAGGGCTGCCTGGCGATGGATCCCTACGGCCCGCACCAGCGCGAGTATTGGCAACGCTTCAAGGACGACATGAATGCCCAGCACTTCACCGAGACCCAGGTCCTCGCGATGATCGAGAGCGCCCGCGCGACCTTCGACGCGATCGCCGCCATCGGTGACGACGTGCTGGCGGCCTGAGCGCGGAACCCGACCAGCGCTTGCAGGACACGGAGCCCACAGGCAGCATGCCTGTACCACAAGCCTGGGGAGAAGTGCCCTGACCGAAGGCCGGTAGAATCCGGTGCGGCCCGAGCCGCACCACGATGCCGCAACACTCGCTCACACTCGCTGCCTGGTTCCACGACCTCAGCCCGTTCCTCATCCGCTTCACCGACACGTTCGGGATCCGGTGGTACGGCCTCTCCTACGCGCTGGGCTTTCTGTGCGCCTTCCTGCTCATGCGCCGCCTCTGCGCGCTCGGGTACACCACCCTCCGCAAGGACCAGATGGGCGATCTGATCCTGACACTCATCCTGGGCGTCGTGCTCGGCGGACGCATCGGCTACATGCTCTTCTACCAGCCCAGCCTCCTCTGGACCTTCTCGGGCAGCTTCCCGTTCTGGGGCGCGCTCCAGATCAACAACGGCGGGATGGCCAGCCATGGCGGGATGATCGGCGTGATCGCCATCGCCTGCTGGTGGGTTCGGCGCGTCAACCGCGAGCGGGCCGCCGAGGGCCAAGGCCCCGTCTCGATGCTGCACGTGCTGGACGTGTGCGCCCTGAGCGTTCCCGTCGGGCTCGGGCTGGGCCGATTGGCGAACTTCGTGAACAGCGAGCTTCTCGGGAAGGTCGTCGCGGCTCCGGGCCAGCCCGCGCCGTGGTGGGCGGTGAAGTTCCCGCGTGAGATCGTCTCGGAGCACGCGGTCCCGCTCACGCCCGAACAGCAGCAAGCGATCGCCAGGATCGTGCGCGACGTCTCGCTGCCGCGCGATTCCTTCGAGCAGGGATTCGAACGCCTCATCGACAAGATCCAGCACGGCTCGCACGATCTGGCGGCCAGGCTCGAGCCTTATGTCTCCGCCAGGCACCCGTCCCAGCTCTATCAGGCCTTCGCGGAAGGACTCGTGCTGCTTGGGATCCTCTGGCTGATCGCCTCCAGGCCCCGCAAGCCTGGCGTGACGGGCGCGTGGTTCCTGATCGCGTACGGCGTGCTCCGCATCACAACGGAGTTCTGGCGTCTGCCTGATGTGGGCGTGCAGAAGCTCATGGGTCTGAGCCGCGGACAACAGCTCAGCGCGCTGATGGTCGTCGTGGGATTGGCAGCCCTGGCGCTGGTGGCACGGCGCGCCGCAGCCAAGAACCCGGGTTGGCGTCGCAAGACCGCCGCGTAGGCCCAGCATGCCGCCGCCCCCGAACGATTTTCGGGAAGGCAGCGGCCATCAGCAATGGACCGTGAACGGGGCCGCGATCAGTTGAGATCGGCGACCGTGGACGAACCGCCCGGCCCGCGCACGATGGCGTGGAGGCGGATGTCGCTGTCGATGAGCGGACGAACGTCCTTGGCCCGGTCGGCAAGGAGGTGGAGCACCGTCTTGCCCTGACCGGCGCGCAGGCCCGGATGGATCTGGCGGAGGATCTCCACGTGCACCTCGGCCCAGGATGCTGCGGCCAGGAGAGACTCGACCACGCGGGCCGCATCACCCGCAAGGCCCGCCAGGCCGATGATGTGGAGCGTGCCGTCGCAGGCGCAGGCGAGCTCGGCCGCGGGCGCGAAGGGACACTTGATGTTCAGGGCGCACAAGCCCGCCAGATGCTGCGCCAAATGCTGGGTGAGGTGCTGGACGTGACCCGCACTGCCCGCGGGAGACGTGCGCGGCCCGATCCGTGAGCCCGAAGACTCGATCGGGAGCGGCTCGAGCATCGGCGCCGCGGCGCGGGGCTCGGGCATTGGATGGCGTTCCGCAATCACGCGTTCGGCGATGGAGCGTTCATCAGGCGTGAGCTCCGAAGCCGGAGCTTCCGAGACAGGCAGACCCTCGAGCCCGTCCGGGATGATGTCCGCCAGCGCGTCGGACGAGCTGGGCAGCTTGGACGTGATCTCGTTGGCGGGAAGATCGCTGGCCAGACCCACGGGCATGGAGATCACGGACGCCGCGGGCGTCTCGGAGCTTGCGAGGGGCGTCTGGGTCACGCCCGGGATCGAAGCCCAGGCCGCGATGACTCCGGCGACGATCTCGCGGACGGTGCGCTCGGTCTCGCTGCGGAACAGCGTGCGCGTCGCGACGGGGGAGATCTTGGGAGAGCAGATGACCGACTCGACGGCGCAGCCCAGATAGGTGGTCGCCGCCTTGCGGATGCGGGCCGCGGCTTCCTTGGCGCGGTCTTCGGGAGAGCCCATGACCGCGAGCCTGAGCGACATGCGGGGCTCTTCATCCTCGCCTTCGCGTCCGATGAGCCCGAGCTCCAGATAGCCCTTGATGGCGCGATACGAGTTCACGATCGCGACTTCATCCGCCCCAGTCAGAAGCGTGATCGCGCTGACGCCCGGGATGTCGGCAAGCTCGGTCTCCGTGGGCTCGTCAACGCGCAGGAGCCAGGCGCCCGCGACGCGCAGCGCCCGACCGACCGCCTGTTCGAGCGAGGCCGCGTGCGTGGAGTCCGTCGACGTGTGATCGCCGATGAGTTCGAGCGAGACCTTCCCGCCGCCGACGCGGAGCATCGCGACCGCGATCTGCTTCTCGGTCGCCAGCGAGCGCGCGTATTGCATCGCCCACGCGGAGGCCATGACCGGCAGGTGCCCAAGCGCCACCGCTTCAAAGCCCGAGGGCGGATCAACCGGCTTCACCGGCGTGGAGGAGTTGTTTTCGACCTTCGGCGCGCGCACAGGAGCGGCCTTCGGAGCAGGCGCATCCGAGCCGGTGAGCTTGAGGGTCCGCATCGCGGGGGTCGCGACCGGCGCCGGAGTTGCCGCGATCGCGGGGCCACCTTCGCCCAGGAACAGGTCGGCCAGCGCGTCGTACTCGGCCATCGTGCCGGCGGCGTCGCGTGTCAGCGTCAGGTGCGAACCAGCCTGACGGGATCCTCCGGATTCGTGACTCATGGCTCCTCCGCCAACCAGCCCGCCGCGACCTCGATCGGCCGCGGCGCTCTCACGTCATTGACCAACGATGCACGCCAGAAAGAGCCTACCGACCGCCCACGCGGACCACGCTGTTCGGCTCGCCGTACGGGTTCGTTTCCGAATCCGGGTTGTACGTATCTGCGGTCCAGGTCCCGTCGATGACCAGTCGGTACTGGTGCGGGCCCGAGGCCATGGGGATGCAGATCTCAAAGACCCCCAGGTCGCGGTTGAGCTTCATCGGGCTGGCCTGCGGCGTCCAGTTGTTGAAGTCGCCCGCGACCTCCACTTTGTGCCCGACCGAAGCGGGCTGGACGAAGAGCACGCCGTGGGCGGTCTGGCGGACGCCGAAGAGGTGCTTCAGGCCGTCGGACTTGGGAAGGGGCTTGATCTCGCTGCGGATGAGCTCGAGGGTCGGATGATTGCGGGTCGCCAGGGCCTCGGCGGTCGCGACCGCGGTTGCCGGGGCGGAGGCGACCGGCGTCTCCACCGTCGTGCCACCCTGGCCCGGCTCGCGCTTCACGAACCGCATGGCCCGGCGGAGCAGGTCCTCCGCACGGCTCACCCCCGCGGGCTCAATGATCGCGCTGGCGACGGCGGGCGCGGGCTCGGACTTGGTCGCCAGGATCGCCCCGCGGGCGCTGGCGGCGGCCGCGAGCATGCTCTCCATGGTCGGGTTGTTCGCCGGGGCTGCCGCGACCGGCTCGGGCTGACGCCGGGGGACCTCGACGATGGGCATCTCGGGCTCGAGCTCCAGATCCGCGGTGGATCCATCGAGCAGGGTCGACTGCATGAGCCAGGAGGCCAGCGCCGCGTAATCCTCTGAGCCAGCAGAGTTTGGCTGATAGTCCACGACCGTCTGACCGAACGAAGCCGCCTCCCGAAGGGCGTTGTCCCGGCGGATCACCACCGGGGCGACCTTCTTGTCGAACCGCCGACGGAGCTCCTCCAGCAGGTCGCGGGAGAGCGAGCTCTGGTCGTCGTGGATCGTCGCCAGCACGCTGACGTTGAAGACATGGCCCAGGCGCTTGCCCAGGGTCTTGATCGTGTTGATCTGCTTGGTCGCGCCCTGCAGGCTGAAGAACCCGGTCTCGACGGGGATCAGCACGCAGTCCGAAGCGGTCAGGGCGTTGAAGGTCAGCAGGCCGATCGACGGGGAACAGTCGATGACCGCGACGTCGTAGTCGCTCTTGAAGCGCTCGAGGACCTTGGCCAGGCGGCGGTCCTTGTCGGCCTTGTCGGCCAGGCCGCCGCGGGCCGCTTCCAGCCCCGCGAGCTTCATGCGGCTCGGGGCCAAGTCCAGATTCCGACCGGCTTTCCAGAGCAGGCGCGAGGGGTCAAGCCTGGTGTCGGCGGCGAGCAGCGCGTCGCCAATGTCCAGGTCGATCCGGGTCTCGGGAATGCCCAGACCCGCGGCGCAGTGCGACTGCGGGTCCATGTCCACCAGCAGCGTGCGGAGCCCGCGTTTGGCGAGCATCGCGGCCAGGTTGATGGCCGTGGTGGTCTTCCCGCAACCGCCCTTCTGGTTGATGATCGAAATCGTGCGCACGAGCCACACTCCGGCTCAGAGAGGCCCGCAGAACGCGTCCTCTTCTCGCCTCCCCGCGGTCACGCGTCCTTGCGTAACCCTCCGCGGGGAGGGGATATCGGAATATCGGACGCGACGCGCGCAACGCTTGAAAGGGCCCGAATTGTCAAGAAGCGGACAAGCCCCAACCGAGGCCCCAAACAAGGGGTCTTCCCGGTGCTCACGCGCCGTCGGCGCGGATCGCATCGATCGCCAGCATCACCACCGACGCGGGCGGCGCCGTCACGATCCGGCTCTGTCCAGGCTTGTCACCGACCGGCAAAACCAGCCTCAACGCGCCCCCCGAGACCTTTTTGTCGTGGCCCATCAGCGCGAGCATCTTGGCCGAGTCGGGCAGTCCGCCCACCCGCGTTGGCAGGCCCGCGAGACCCACCGCTTCCTCGACCTTGGCGGGGACGGTGTTGTCGCACAGGCCGAGCACGAACGACGCAACCGAGGCCGCGATCAGGCCGAGACCGACCGCTTCGCCGTGCATGATCGGGCCCGGACGACGGACGCCCGGGATGCGCAGCGCCTTCACCGACTCGATCGCGTGCCCGAAGGTGTGCCCGAGGTTGAGCAGGGCCCGCCCCCCCTGACTTGCGGGAGCTTCCTCGCGTTCGTCGCCCTCGACCACGCGGGCCTTGAGGGCGACGTTGCGGGCGATGAGTTTGACGAGGGCGGCATGATCGGGCTTGCCCGTCAGGAAGCGACGTGTGGCGTCGAAGAGTCCGGGATCGCCCAGCCCGCCCGAGATCAGGCCGTGCTTGATGCACTCGGCCAGGCCGCAGCGGAGCTCGCGGGGCGGGAGCGAGGGCAAGGCGTCCACGTCGGCCAGCACCAGCCTGGGCTGATGGAAGGCCCCCACCATGTTCTTGCGGAGCGCGCCGTCGGCCTGGATGTTCACGCCGGTTTTGCCGCCGACAGAGGCATCCACCATCGCGAGCAGGGTCGTCGGGCATTGCACGACGGGAATGCCGCGGCGATAGCTCGCAGCGGCGAAGCCCGCCAGGTCCCCGGTGATCCCGCCTCCCAGCGCCACCACCACATCCCGGCGTTCGAGCTTGGCGGCGGTCATGGACGCCAAGAGCGTCTGGAGCGACGCCAGGCTCTTGTCGAGTTCCGAGGGCACGAACTGGCAGCGGGCGACCTTGAACCCCGAGGCTCTCAGCGAACGCTGTACGCGTGCGACGAGCCGCGAGGGCACACCCGCATCGGCCACAAGGAACGCCTGTCCCGCGCCTGAGGCGGTCCGGTCCAGCGCGCGGAGCACGCGCGGGCCGAGATCCGAAAGGATCCCCTTCCCCACCACGACGGCGTATGCGCGTTCACCGAGCTCGACAGGGACGGACACGGGTCGGGGATTCGCCACGCGCGGGGCCTCTCTCAGTTGTGATCGTGCAAAACGCCGGAGCTTGCAGCCTCAGCGTGGGAGAGTTATCGCCTGGACGCGGCCAGCCCGGCGCGGTCGCGATCGATCTGGTCGGGACGCTCCCACTCCAGCCTCGGCGCATCGCCCCAGAGCATCTCGATGTCGTAGTGGGCGCGGGTCGTGGGCTCGAAGAGGTGGACCGTCACATCCGCGAAATCGATGAGCAGCCACGTGGAGCGATCGTCGGAGTTGGTCTTGCTCTGGGTGAACCCGTACTTGTGACCAAGCTCGGCGACGTGGTCGAGCACCGACTTCATCTGACGATCGGAGGTGCCCGATCCGATGATGATGTAATCCGTGACCGAGCTGAGCCCGCGGACGTCGAGCAGCACCACATCGGTGCACTTGTCGTCCTTGCAGAGCCTGGCGACCTCGATGGCGAACGCGCGGGAGGTCTCCTGCTGGCGCTTGAGCTTGGCCTCGCGCTCGGTCAGGGGCGCCGAAGCCGGCGCGGGGGACGCCAGCCCCGGATCAAATGCGGGAGCCGCGACAGGCTTGGCGGGCTTGCCAGACGCCTTGGGGGCCATCTTCGGGCTGGCCTTGGCTGCGGGCTTGCTGGAGGGCTTGGCCTTCGCGAGCGGCTTGCCCTTGGACACTGGCTTCGCCTTGGAGGCAGGCTTTGCCTTGGAGGCTGGCTTGCCCTTCGAAAGAGGCTTGCCGGACTTGGAGGGCTTGCCAGTTTTCGAGGCTTTGCCAGCCTTGGCAGCGGGCTTGCCCGAGGGCTTGCTCGCGGAGGGACGGGAGGAGGACTTGGATGCGCGTTTGGCCATGACGAAACAACGATAGGATGCCCGCGTAAGGTCCTCCCGAAATCCGCTGCATGCCCACCATCGACTGCGTCATCCCCGCGTTCAATCCCTCGGCCGACTACCTGAGCCGGGCGGTCCGCTCGGCCTTGGCGGTGCCCGGGCTGCACCGGTGCATCATCATCGACAACGGCTCCACGAGGCCCTTCGAACGCCCCGAGGGCGTCTTGGACACGCGGATCGAGATCATCCGCCAGGAGAACACCGGCCCATCGGGCGGGCGGAACACCGGGATCGAGGCCTCGCAGGCGGACATGATCATCCTGCTCGATCACGACGACGAGCTTCTCCCCAAGGGCGTCAACGCGATGATCGCGCTGACCGAGAAGCTCGACGCGGTCGCGTGCATCGCGGCCCGCTATGAACGGGGCGGGCTCGGGTTCACCAAGCCCAAAGAAGTCCCGAGCGAGTGGGCCAACAAGGCCCTGCCCCGCGCGGGAGAGGTCTTCAGGCCGATCGCGATCTTCGGCGCCTCGGGCGTGCTCATCACGCGCAAGCTCATCCAGGCGGGCGTGCGCTTCGACCCCGAGCTCCGCATCGGCGAGGATCGCGACTTCCTCAGGCGTGCAGCCGACGTCGGACCGATCGCGGTCTGCTCCAGTTCGGCCCTCATGGTCCAGCTCCACGGCGGGAACGACAATCTGTCCTCGATGGCCAATCTCGACCGCCGGATCGCGGACCACCTGAAGCTCGTCACGCGGCACTACCACCGCGACGACGACGCCCACTGGCGTGAGGCGACGCGATGGCTCATCAACGCCGCCTCGAAGAACCCGGTGAGCGACGCGTCGTGGGCGTCGCTGGTCGCGTGCGCCAAGTCCCGCCGTTGGCCTGTGCCGATCAAGTGCACGCTCCGGCGTCTGTTCAAGAAGCCCAAGTGAGCGCGAATCCTTCCCAACATGGGCAGCCGCTGCGGGCGATCATCGGCCTGTGCACGTACAACCGCGGCGCGAAGATCCTGCAGACGCTTGAAGCCTTGGACAAGCAGAATCTGCTCGGAGGCCGGATCGCGGGATTGATCGTCGTTGACAACCGTTCGAGCGACGACACCGGGAAGATCGTGGACGAGTTTGCGAGCCGGAGCACGATCCCGACGCGCCGGCTTTACGAGGCCGAGCCCGGAAAGTCCGCGGCCATGCGCCGCCTGTTCCGCGAGGCGCAGGAGCCCATCATCGTCATGATCGACGATGACTGCCTTCCTGATCCCGAGTGGGCCGCGGCGCTGGTCAAGCGGTTCGACACTTCCCCGAACTGCGGCGCGGTGGGCGGACGTGTGCGGATCGTGTGGGTCGATGGTCCGACCAAGCTTGCGCTCAAGTACCAGCGCACGCTGGGCGAGCAGAATCTCGGCGATCAGGCCAAGCTGCTGGACGATCCCGCGTCGTTCCTCATGGGCGCGTCGCTCGCGGTTCGGCGGGACGCGGTTTTCAAGAGCGGCTGGATGGAGGACGCGACCCTGGATTGCCGGCGCGGGCCCTCCCTGGAGTGCGGCGAGGACGCGGAGCTCGAGCTGCTCATCCGCCGGGCGGGCTTTGAGGTCTGGTACGAGCCCGCCTCCACGATGGGCCACCTGATCCCGGCAGCCCGCACCACTTCGAAGTATCTGGCGAAGCTCCGCGAGTCCATCACGCGCACCGAGGCGACCATCAAGTGGCTCGCGCACCCCAATCCCACCATCGAGTGGGTGACCCGCGAAGCCTCGCGCGCCAGCAAGCTCTACTACAAATCGCTCTGGTTCGACTGGAGGCCGACCCGCCGGCGCATCCGCGTCGCCGAACGCCGGGGCAAGCGTGATGGCTGGAACGCGATGCTCGCGCGGCTCAGGGCTGCGAACCAGACGCCTTCCCGCCCTTGAGGCGGCGGATCGCGTTCTCCAGGCCTTGCCCGAACTTCTTGAGCCCGGAGGCCGGGGGGCGATAGAGCCCCTTGAGCTTGTTGAGATGAGGCTCCACGCCTTCGCCTCGCCTCATCGCGGCCCGGATCGACATGAGCTTGCGCCCATGCTTGTTGATGTGGAAGATCATCCACGACGTGCTTTCCTCGCGGGCCAGCACGCGCAGGCCCTTCTCCCTCGCATAGACCTGCCAGGACCACTCGACCAGCGCTCGGCGGTACTGCTCCTCGCACGTGATCAGAGAGGGATACGCGCCCTTGAATCCCGAGCGGATGAAATCCCCCGCAACGTGATCGAGCGCCGCGTTGAAGTTCGCACGCGTCATCATTGCGAAGTTCAAGCTCGCAAAGTCGTGCACGAGATAGGGCCCCTCGCGGCCGGTGGGCGGATCGATCAGGTGCGTGTTGGTGATCGCAAAGACCCCCGGATCGGCGAGCTTCTGGATGTCCTCCGCGAGCCAGCCATCGCGACCCTTGCGATACGCGAGCGTGTCGGGCTTCACGAAGATCAAGACGTCCCGCGTCGCGATCCGGCCCGACTGGTACTCCTGGATGTAGCACCGGTGGAAGTGGTTCTCCCACGAGTCAGGCGCGATCGTTTCCAGTCTGGTGATGTGCCCCGACGCGACCAGCGCGACCAGATTCCGGGTGTCCGCGAGGGGGGAGCCCCCGTCGACGTAGACGACCTCGGCGGGCTTCCCACCGAGGAACTCGAACCAGTCTTCGAGCACGCGGCGCAGCGTCGAGGTGTGCTTGTACCCCGAGAGACAGAGCGAAACGCGTTCGAGCGGGTTCTGGCTCATGCGAAGAGCCCCCGCTGGGCCGCGTCGAAACGGCTCGCGGTCCGCGTGCGGATCTCGGGCCTGAACGGCATGCGGATCCAGCGCGTGGGCTCGACCTGATGCGCGATCGTCAGCGCATAATCCGAGCCAGCATAAAGCTCCGCGACCAGCTCGGGTCGGTTGCAATGCTTGGAGAGATGCAAGAGCACCACGTGCGCACGCGGAGCGATCTGGTCGACCGCGTCCCGGCATTGCTGGTTCGAGAGGTGCCCGCTGCCGTCCATGATGCGGCGCTTGAGATACTCGGGCCGATCGGAGGATTCCTGGAGCTCCGGGCAGTAGTTGCTCTCGATCGCGAGCACGTCCACGCCCGCCAGATGCTCGACCAGCTTCTGCGGCACACGCCCGAGGTCCGTCGCGAACCCGAGCGAGCAACCCAGCGCCGGGAACTCGATGCGGAAGACCGCGACGCCCAGCTCGTCATGGCTCATGAGCAGAGGCGAGAAGACCGCGTCCAGGCCTTGCAGATGGAAGTTCCCTGTCGGGGCGCAGTCGAACGCTTCGATGCGGCGCGGGTTGATGCCCGACGTCTCGGCGCGGGGCACGTGCCGCTTGTGCATCCGGAAGGTCATGCGCGGGGGAAGACTGTTGAGCCAGCCCGCGTGGAAGTGATCGTGGTCCAGGTGCGTGAGGACGACTTCCTCGACCTGCTCGATGGAGCGCCCGCACTCCAGCAGCAGATTGCGCGTGCGCCTGGGCGAGATCCCCGCGTCGATCAGGCAGAGCCTGCGCTTTCCAGGCGGGCCCGCTTCCAGGATCGAGCAGTTCCCGCCCGAGCCCGACGCCAGGACGCGCAGCGCCGGGGGCTCGAAGGTCGAGCCATCGCCTTGGGGATCCTCGGCGGGAGCCAGCGCGGGATTGGAATCGGAAGGCAGGGCCACGGGTACAGCCTAGCGGAAGCGGATTACTCCGCGCTGACATCCTCGTGCACCGAACCTCGCGAGCCTGAATGGCGGCGGGTGGCCTGGCAGATCGCCCGCTTGGACGACGCCACGAACGCCGCCATCTCCGCGACGGCGGGGCTTGTGCGGCCCTGCTCGGTCAGGATGTCGACCATCTCCTTGCGGAGCAGCCCACCCCGGAGGGCGGTGCGGAAGGCGTGGTCGACCTTGGTGATCTCGTCGCGTGCGATCCCGCCGCGACGCATCCCGACGCGGTTGATCCCGCCGATGATCTGACGCGAGGTCACGATGCAGAACGGCGGGACGTCCGCGGAAACCGCGGTGCCTCCGGAGAAGAACGCCATGCGTCCGACGCGGACGAACTGGTGCACCGCCGAACCGCCCGAGATGATCACGTTGTCGGCGACCTCGACGTGCCCCGCGACCGCAGAGGAGTTCACCATCACGATGTTGTTGCCCAGCACCGAGTCGTGCCCCACGTGCGTGTAGGCCATCATGAAGACGTTGTTGCCAACGATGGTCGGGTGGTCGGGCTTGGTCGCGGCGTGCACCGTGGCGCTCTCGCGGATGATGCACCCCGAGCCGATCCGCACACCGGGCGTGGGCATGCCGAGCGTGAACTTCACGTCCTGTCCCGGGAAGCCCAGGCATGCGAACGGATACACCGTCGTGCCGGCGCCGATCTCGATGGGACCGTTCAGGTAGACGTTGCCGATGAGCTTCACGCCCTTGGCGAGCGTGACCTTCCCGGTCAGCACGCAATACGGGCCGATCTCGACATCGTCGGCGAGTTGTGATTCCTTGGAGACGGACGCGGTCGGGTGGATCACCGGCATGGGCCGATCATATTCCCGCCGGGATCACGCCGCGCTATTCGCAGCCGTGGTCCCGGATCCCGCATCGGCGCTGGGAGTCTGGGGGTTCTGAGCGGCCCGGCGCTGGTCCCGCCAGCGCTTCACGAGCATGATCGCCCACACGAGCTGGGCGATGAACGTCGGCAGAGCGCCCATGAGCACCGTGTGGAGCTTGAGCGGGATGTACACCCACGCGGCCCACCATCCCAGGCTTGTCAGTCCCACGACCACGGGGATGTGCCAGAGCCTGGTCCGCTTCATCACCGCGGCGCTGGCCTGCTTCCCGAAGCGGGCGGCGTAGTCGCCGTAGAGGCCCAACAGCCGCCTGGCCCAGACGAACTCGCTGGCCAGAATCGCCAGACCGATGGGCGTGACGATCAGGCCTGGGCCCGGGCCGATCATCATGAAGATTCCGACGAGCACGACCGCGGTGCCGACGATGAGCACCATGACCTTGCGCGCCTGACGGAGCGTCACGCGGGCCAGACGCTCGGCGTCCTCCCCGAGAGGCGAGGGTCTTGAGACAAGGAGCGCCGGATCGGGCTTGCTGCCCAGGATCGACGCGACGCCTCCCGCCGCGACCAGGGACATGATCACGCCGAGAAGGATCTCCGGGTGCATCTCCGGGATCAGGCCCGGGATGAGCATCTTGGCCGAAAGCAGCAGGAGCATCAGCGTGAGCGCCACCTTGAAGTAGCGCAGCCAGCCGATGAACCGGGTCAGGACCAGGAAGACCGAACGCACCGTGAGGACCGCGAGCACGTTGGCGGCAAACAGGATGAAGGGCTCACGCGTCAGGGCCAGACCCGCGGGGATCGCGTCGAAGGCGAACACGCCGTCGGCGGTCTCGATGAGGACCAAGGTGACGAGCAGCAGCGTCGGGACGCGTTTGCCGTTCTCGATGGTCAGGAACTTCCGGCCGTCGAAGGTGAACGCGATTCCGTGGAGCTTGCGGATCGCCTTCACGACCAGGTTCTTCTCGGGGTCCATGTTCTCCTGGCGGACCAGGATCATGCGGAGCGCCGAGAGCAGAAGCAGGACGCCGAAGACGTACGTCGTCCACTTGAACTGACCGAGCAGGGCCACGCCGCCGGCGATCATCAGCCCGCGGACGAAGATCGCGATGATCGCGCCCGCAAAGAGCACGCGCAGCTGCGCATCGCGCGCGACCTTGAAGTTCGACATGATCGCCGCGATGACGACGACGTTGTCCAGGGTCAGGACGGTCTCCGCGGCATAGGTCGAGATGAACTGGATGGTCGCCTGCGGGCCCGTGAGGTTGTTGTGCAGCCCGTAGGGATCGACCTCGTAGAGGTAGTACACCCCCATCGCCGACGCGAGGGTGATGGAGAGCCAGAAGACCGCCGAGGCGAAGGAATCGATCGTCCGCATCATCCGCAGACGGCGTTCCCCGAGCCTGAGCTCGAGGCCGATCATCGCGGCGACGAAGAGAAGGAATCCCAGCCAAACGTAAATCATGCCGACGTTTTCACCTTGGAGCGACCCCTCCCCGGGGCGACTCCCGCCAGTCTAGGACCCTTACGCCCCGGGTCTGTCCGGGTTCTCACCGCGCCGCGGCCCGGCGGTTGGCGATCATCGAGGCGCCGATCCCCGCGACCAGGCACAGCACGATCACCCCCAGCGACACCAGAGGCGACATCTCAAGGGGCTTCTCCGGAATCCAGTGGACCAGATTTCCGCCCCAGGCTGGGAGCCTGGACTCCAGGTGACGGAGGTGATGCGCCCCTTCCACCAGCATCTTGAGCCCCACGAACGCGAGGATCACCGCCAGGCTCACTTCGAGGTACTTGAACTGGTCCATCGCCGAGGCCAGCACGAAGTACAGCGCCCGCAGGCCCAGGATCGCGAACATGTTCGAGCTGAAGACCAGGAACGAGTCGGTGGTGACGCTGATGATCGCGGGAACCGAGTCGACCGCGAAGACCAGGTCCACGACGTTGAGCACCATGAGCACCAGGAACAGGGGTGTTGCCGACAGGCGTCCGGCGTTGGATTGGTCGCGGACGAAGAAGCGGTCGCCGTGGTACGTGCTCGTGACCGGAATGAACTTGCGGACGAGCCTGACCGCCTTGCTCTGGTCGGGATTGAACTCGCTGTCCTCGGAGAAGAGCATCTTGTAGGCGGTCCACACCAGGAAGAAGCCAGCCAGGTAGAGCACCCACTCGAACATATGGATGATGGTGATCGCAAAGCCGATCATCCCGCCGCGCATGATGAGCGTCGCGATGATGCCCCAGGTCAGGACGCGATGCTGGTGCTCGCGCGGCACCTTGAAGTGCGTGAAGATCAGCGCGAAGACGAAGAGGTTGTCCACCGACATCGCGTATTCGAGGATCCAGCCCTGCAAGAAGCGGGTCGCGGCGTCGAGGCCGCCGAGCGGGCGCACGCCCTCGCTCCCCACGCCCATGCCGAACATCTTGGTCTCGTAGATCCAGTACACCGCGGGGACAAAGGCCAGCGCCAGGGAGATGCACACGCCCGTCCAGGAGAGGGCGGTGCGCGCGGTGATCGGGCGGCCGCGCCGTCCGAACACGAACAGGTCCACCAGCATGAACAGCAGGATGAACCCGATGAAGGCCGCCCAGAGCGTGATCGCCATCGTGACTCCCCAGACCCGGGCGCCCCGTTCTCCCGAACAGGCCGGCCGCCCGCGCCGCAAGGTCAGAATGTAGGGGCTCCGGGGTTTCCCCGCGCACCCCCAAAACGACCAAGACCCCCGGGGCGTGCCTCAGCACCCGCCCGGGGGTCGGTCTTCTCTGTTGTGATCAGCCCGCCGAGGCCGGGGTCCGCTTGGCGCCCAGGACCGAGGCCACGACCGCGGTGAGGAGGATGCCCACGACGACCAGCATCGAGACGGTCGTGTCGATCTTGATCGCCTTGGCTTCCGAGATCGTCACGCCGACCAGCGAGCCCATGTCATCCATGTAGGGAGGCACGCTGAGCAGGAGCAGCTTGAAGCCCACAAAGGCCAGGATGAGGATCAGCGCGGGCTTGAGGTACCTGAACTTCGCGATGGCCGCCGCCAGGCAGAAGTAGAGCGCCCGCAGGCCCAGAATCGCGAAGATGTTGCTCGTGAACACGATGAACGGATCCGGGGTGATCGCGAAGATGGCCGGGATCGAGTCCACCGCGAAGACCAGGTCCGTGATCTCCACCATGATCAGGGCCAGGAACAGGGGCGTGATCGCGCGACGGCCAAGCGAGCCCGCCGGGGGCGGGTCCTGGACTTCCTTGCCCGTCTTGGGATCGATCGAGTAGGTGGGCTTGAGGGTGCGGCGCGTGATGAAACGCTGACCATCGAAGAAGTCCGTCACCGGATAGAGCCTCTTGACGAGCCTCACGATGGGGTTCTTGGAGGGATCGCTCTCACCCTTGATGAGCACCATCTTGAGGGCGGTGAGGATCAGGAGCAGCCCAAAGAGGATCAGGATCCACTGGAAGCGCATGATCAGCTCGCCGCCGATGAAGATCATGCCGCCGCGCATGAGCAGCGCGCCCAGGATGCCCCAGAACAGCACGCGGTGCTGGTACTTGGCGGGGATCGCGAAGAACGAGAAGATCAGGGCGATGACGAAGATGTTGTCCATCGCCAGGGACTTCTCGACCACGTACCCCGTGAGGTACTGCTTGGCCGCCTCGATCCCCTCCACCGTGCCCTGCACGATCAGCGGCGCCGACGAGTCGGTCAGCGCCATCGGGTTGTATTTGGGAGTGTTGAGACCGAGCCCGAGCCAGTGGTTCTGGTACGCGGCGTAGACGATCCCCGAGAACGCGATGCCGCAGGTCAGCCAGATCACCGACCAGGTGGCCGCCTCCTTCATGGAGACTTCGTGGGCCTCGCGGTGGAAGACGCCAAGGTCCAGGGCCAGAAAGACGAACACGATACCGATGAAGCCGGCATAGGCCCAGAACTTGAGGTTCGTCGGCTCGCCTTCGGCCGCGAGCGCCGCGCCGGAAGCGAGGGTGGACATGAACCCCGTGGGGAGGGCGGTCAGAATGTCGAGCATCAATCCAGTTCCCGGCGTCGCCACGCCCGGCCGAGAGCCGGTCGCGTCGCCACGCCATGTCACGACCCACACGAACCCCAGAGGCCCCTGCTTGCGCAGTCAGGCTCCGAGGCGTGCGGTCTTGCACTCTGCGTTGAAGGCTCCGGGAATCCCGGATGAGGCCCCAAGCATGCGGCCGGCGGGACCGGGCGGGGATCGATCCGCTCCAATCCGTCTTGACGCCGAGCCGCGCCCGCCACAAGGCGGGAGGCTACTCCCCGACACGCGAGAAGTACGTCAGTATTCGGCACGTTGGCGGGATGATCAACGAAAACCGGACCGGAAGCTGTCCGATTTCGCCGATCCCAAATCATCCGATCGGGATCGACTTGTCCGAATCCCACGCCGTCCTCCCGGGGCCGCTTCTTGCGGACCCCGGGGTCGGACTTCGTCAGGATTCCAGCGTCCGAGTTGACCGGCCCGGGCTTGGCACCGGCCCGAGTTCCAGGCTGGCTCAGTCCAGATCGGCCTCGTCGGAGTCATCGCCATTGTCGATGTCGACCGGCTCGGGTTCGCGGGGCTCGGGCGCCGGGACAGGCGTGGCCTGCCCAGCGATCAGGGCCGCGACGTTCCCGCCCGAGCTTGTGGTCTCGGAGTCCTCGCCGCGCACTTCCTTGTACACCGACCCGTCGACGAAGCCCTGGAGCTTTCGGGCGCGGACCGGGTGCTGGAGCTTGCGGATGGCCTTGGCCTCGACCTGGCGCACACGCTCGCGCGTGACCTTGAAGATGCGTCCGACCTCTTCGAGGGTGTAGGTGTACCCGTCGCCGATGCCGTAGCGGAGCTTGATGATCTCGCGCTCGCGGTACGTCAGCGTCTTGAGGACGTGCTCGATGCGGTTCTTGAGCATCTCCTGGGCGGCTGCATCCGAGGGGCTCTCCGAGCGCTCGTCTTCGATGAAGTCGCCGAAGTAGGAGTCTTCGCTCTCGCCCACCGGGCGATCGAGGCTGACCGGGTGTCGGCTGATCTTGAGCACACGCCGGGTCTCGGCGGTGCTCAGGCCCGCCTTCTCGGCAAGCTCGTCGATGGTGGGCTCCATGCCCGTTTCCTGAAGCACGAGCTTCTGGATGTTGCGGAGCTTGGTCATCGTCTCGATCATGTGCACCGGGATGCGGATCGTGCGGGCGTGGTCCGCGATGGCGCGGGTGATCGCCTGACGGATCCACCAGGTCGCGTACGTGCTGAACTTGTAGCCCCGCTTGTACTCGTACTTGTCCACGGCGCGCATGAGGCCCGTGTTGCCCTCCTGAATGATGTCCAGGAACGACAACCCGCGGTTGCGGTACTTCTTGGCGATCGACACCACCAGGCGCAGGTTGCCGCCCGAGAGGTCGCGCTTGGCCTGCTCGTACTCCCAGAAGACCGTGTTGAGCGACTTCACCCGGCGGTGCAGCTCGAGGGGCTCTTCGAGCACCAGCGAGCGCAGCCCGTCGAGTTCCTCACGCATCACGCCCACGTCTTCCGGATCGAAGCGCTTGGGGTGCTTCTCGGCGCGGCGGAGCTCGTGCTCCAGATCATGCATCTTCTTGGAGATGCTCCGCAGCTTGCGCATGAGCGGGATGATCCGGCCCGTGCGGAGGCTGAGCTCTTCGGTGAGGGCCGCCATGCGGCGACGGCGGACGATCATCTTCCGGCGCAGCTCGGCCGCCTCCTCCTCCAGGAGCTTCTCCTCGCCCCGGCGCGACTTCTCGAGGCGATCCCAGTCGACGCGGTTGAGCGCGAGCAGGGCCTCGATGGTCTTCAGGTTCACCGGGATGCGCTTGGCGATCTTCTCCTTGGCGTTGGTCTCCGCTGTGGAGATGCGCATCGTGCGGTCGAAGGGGAGCTCGCCCTTGTGCACGAGCTTGAGGGTCTCGACAGCCTGCGCGACGACGTAATCGCTCTCGAGGCACCGACGCCGGAAGATCATCCGGGTCGTCTCGATCTTCTTGGCCAGGCGGATTTCCTCTTCGCGCGTGAGCAGCGGGATGGTGCCCATCTGCGAGAGGTACATGCGCACCGGATCGTCGATCCGCTTGCCGCGGGTTTCCTCGGCGACCGCCTCTTCGAAGGCCTTGGTGATCGCAACGTCCTCGTCGTCGACCTCGTTGCCGTCGCCGTTCTTGATCGAGAGCTTCATTGAGAGCCAGGCGGCTTCCGCAGCGCGCTCGCCGCCGGCGACGCTCATGGCGCGAAACGGCGCGGGAAGGCTCCCGACGCTGCCCGGGAGCGCCTTGCCTGAAAGCTCGGCTTCCTTGGCTTCGCGGTGCAGGCGAGCCCGGAACTCGAGCTCGTCGATGAGCTCGATCTGGTCCGCGTCGAGCATCACCATCAGCTCGTCCACGCGCTCCGGATCGACCCACTCGTCCGGGAGCGTGTTGTTGAGCTCCTCATAGCTCAGCCAGCGCCGCGAACGCGCCACGTCGAAGAGCTGCGCCATCGTCGGGTGAATGTCGTACATACGCCTTCCTCCGCCCTTTGCCCAATGAGGGCCTCGCGAACAACTCGGACCAAACTCCCAGGACGCCCCTCCGGGCGGCCGGGCCTCTCTCTTCAGCTCGGGCGCGGCAGGACCCTCCGGTCCGGCCCCAGCGCCTTGTGCTGCTGACGTTTCTGCTCCACCAGCGCGATCGCGTCCAGATTCCCCGGCGCCCCTTCGGGACCCCGGGCCGCCAGACGCTTCCATGTTTCCGACCAGTGCGCCCGCAGACGCTCCAGGTTTCCTTCGGTGACCCGGTCGGCGACCTGCTGCAGCGAGACCGCCGCGTCGATCGTGCCGTCGAAGAGCTCGTGCCGCTCCAGATCCGAGAGCACAGCCTCAAGCTCGGGGTCCTGCCCCGCTTCCGCCACCCGACCGATGCTCGTTGCGATCGCCTGAATCAAGGGGGAACGATACCCCTCCGCGAGCAGCTGGTCCCGTGCCGCAGCCTCCAGACCCCGCCAGAGCCCGCCGTCGCAGAGCACGCACGCCAGCAGGTGCTCGCGGGGCTCCATCTGCCGCTCGACGAACACGAGCCTCTCCGGGCCCTTCTCCTCCTCGCGGGGAGGCAGAGGCCTGGAGCCCCGCCCCGCGGGGATCGAGCGCACGATGGTCTGTTCGTCCACGCCCGCCAGCGACGCCAGCCTTTTGACGATGAGCTGACGCCGGACGGGGTGCACTTCGTTCAGGCCCATCTCGACCAGGCGGGCGAGTTCCTCCTCGATGCCGCGCGACATCGCCGAGAGCCCCTTGCCGGCCAGGCGTTCACGCATGCGATCAAAGCGGTAATCCAGCAGATCACGCGACGCTTCCAGCGCCTTGCGGAAGATCTCCGCGCCGTCCTCGCGCTTGAGCAGCTCGTCGGGATCCTTGGCGTCGGTGAAGCGGTTGAGCGCACAGATGCGCACGTCCAGGTCCTCGGCGAAGAAGACCTCGACCGCGCGGTCCGCCGCACGCTGGCCCGCCTCATCGCCATCGAAGAGCAGGATCACGCTGTCGCACAGGCGACGCAGCATCACCGCGTGGTCGCGGGTCAGCGCGGTGCCAAGGGTCGCGACCGCGTTGGCGAATCCTCCCTGGTGGCACGCGATGGTGTCGGTGTATCCCTCGGTGATGATCGCGGTGCGCTGGCGCTGGATCTCGCGGGCCGCCTGGTACAGGCCGTAGAGCGTCTTGGACTTGTGGAAGAGCCTCGTGTCCGGGCTGTTCAGGTACTTGGGCTCATCCTCGTCGCGGATCTTCCGGCCGCCGAAGGCGATCACGCGTCCCATCTGATCGTGGATGGGGAAGATGAGGCGATGGCGGAGCGCGTCGTACGCGCCGTCGGAGTTCTCGCGCCGCTTGAGCAGGCCGAGCTCGTGCAGAGCGCCAAGGGCCATGCCCTTGCTCTCGGCAAAGACTCGCAGCCCATCCCAGCGATCGGGAGCGGCGCCGACCTGGAAGGCCTCGACCATGTCGGGCGCGATGCCGCGACGCTCGATCACGCCCCGCGCGATAGCGCCGTGCTCGGGATGGCGCAGGATGGCGCGGAAGAACTCCGCCGCGATCTGGTTGGCCTTGCGCAGGTCCGCGAGGGTCGCGCCGGCGTGATCGCCATGATCGTGGTGGTCATGGAACGAAGTCTGCTGCGGCCTGCGCGGCGTGAGCTGCACCCCCCCACGCTCGGCCAGATGCTCCAGCGCCTCGCGAAACTCGAGCTTGTGGAAGTTGCGGACGAAGTTGAAGACGTCGCCTCCCGAGCCGCACACGAAGCACTTGTAGATCTGCTTGGCGGGGGAGACGGTCATGGACGGGTTGCGGTCGTCGTGGAACGGGCAGAGCCCGACGTACTCGCGCCCCTTGGGCTTGAGCGCGACGACTTCGCCGATCACGCGGACGATGTCCGACGCGTGACGCACGCGCTCCAGGTCGTCGTTCTTGTTCCAAAGCTCGGCCAACGCGCCAGGCTCCTTCCTCGAACGAACCCGCCGACGACACTCGCCGGCGCCCAAGAACCGCCAAGGCCCCATCGGGCCGTGCCGTTTCGATCTGGTTGGTCTGAAGCAGAAGGCGTCCCGCGAACCGGCCCCATTGGATACTCGGATCGTGATCGATCCGCCCGCGACCCGCACGCGCAGCAAGGCCGGCGTGCATCGCGGGAACAGGCTCGGCCCTGCCGCGCTCTCGCGCGTCAAAGCCAGGGGTCGGGCACGGGGAACGCTCGCAAGGGTTTGGTCCGTTCGGGCATGAGTGCGTCAAAGACGCGGCGCCCAGGGACCCGGGAGGTGAGCGTTCCCAGCTTCCGAGTCAACGGTAGCACAGGACCGGGATCGATCAACAAATCCAGTCCCCGCGCGTCGTTATCCCACCTTCTCAGGAGGAGGATTTCACCCGCCTGGTCGGGCCAGACCCTCCAGACCGAACCCTCAGCCCCCCGCGGACCCCGTTCCACGGGATAGGCTGATCAAATGGACTCCACGCTCATCCGACTCGCGATCGAATACGCCGGCCGTGTGCAGGGGGTTGGCTTCCGCGCCACCGCCAAAGCGGTGGCCCATGGTTATCCGGTCACCGGGAATGTCCGCAACCAGCCGGATGGAACGGTCTATCTGGAAGTCCAGGGCGCCCCGCGTCAGGTCGAGGCGTTCCGGGACACCCTCAGGCTGCGCATGGAGTACAACATTCACGACGAGCGGGCCCAGCCCATCGCGCCGGTGCCGGGCGAGTCTGGCTTTGAGATCCGACGCTGAGATCTGCCGACGGGCTCAGGAGGCGAAGCTCGGGACGACGGAGTACACGTTGTCCGCGGTTGTGGAGGGATCGCCATCGGGGCCCGCGGAGTAGAAGTACGCGGACTTGCCGACGCAGCGGCCGCCATCGGACAGGAACTCGACACCCTTGTTGGAACCGGGAAGCTTGGCCGCGACATTGGTGCGGACCAGATTGCCGTTGGCGGGGGCGTAGAAACGCGACGTGGGCGCGG
This sequence comes from uncultured Phycisphaeraceae bacterium, assembly GCA_964531675.1. Lineage (GTDB taxonomy): Bacteria > Planctomycetota > Phycisphaerae > Phycisphaerales > UBA1924 > CAZHFW01. The sequence goes on from CAZHFW010000034.1 coordinate 24,286, forward strand.
CGCGATCGACGACGCCATTGAGCGGCGAGCTGGGGTTGTAGACCTCGCGATCGAACGTGCCGTCGGCCGCGGGATGCACGTAGCGCACGGGACGGCCCCAGGCGTCGAGCACCGTGTTGAACGCGAAGGAATCGGGCACCTTATCGATGTACGACGCGGGCTTGCCTCCCGAATCGCGATAGCTCGGCTGGAGCGCCTTGCCCAGGGACTTGACCATTCCCGCAGCGGACGAACTCTCCTGCATCTGGACCAGGAACCACGCGACGGTGTCGAGGGGCTTGTCGGTGGGCTGGGCAGCGGCCGACGCGGCGTCGGCGATCACGATGTTCTGCGTGCTGCCCTTGGCGTCGGGGTGATTCACTGTGAGCGCGGGCGCGGTCTGCTGGGAGGACTGATACTCGTTGAGCATCGTCTCCAGCACGTGGATCGACTCGGTGGTCTGGCGGGCCTTGCCTCCCGCGACGACCTTGCTTCCGACTGTGACCGCGATCGCGATGAGAACTGCGATGATCGCGATGACGACCAGGAGCTCGACGATCGTGAACGCGCCGCCCCGAGTGTTTGTCCGTCGACCGTGCATGCTTGGCTCCTGAACGACATCCGCCGGGGTTGAGGGCCCGGCTTCTCGATATACGGTACGTCCAGAGCGTACCGCGGATGCATAACCGCATTTGGACTCCGAGAAGTCGGGAAAACGGCTCCCACCTTTCGGGAGGGCATTGACAGCCCACAGGGCCAGTCTAATGCTTCTTTGAGTCAAGACGCGAAGCACTCGGTGGGGACCAGGGGCGAACCCCTTGGGTTTGTCGCCGCGCGACCTTGAGGAGCCCCATGACGACCATTACCCGCCCAGATTCACTCCCGTTTGAAATCTCCAAGCCGGTGGGCGAGCTCACCCTTGTCGAAATCGCCGAGCAACTCGAACAGGTCACCTCCTGGATCGAGGCCCAGCGCGTGCAGGAGCGCGAGGCCCGCCGCGAGTACCAGGAGATCGCGGCCCGCGTCGAAGCGGCCATCGCCCAGATCCGCACGTACGCCAAGGACCTGGTCGAGCATCAGCGCCGCAAGATGAACTCGTTCGACGGGCTGCTCGGTACGCGTCCCGAGGCCCCCTCGGGCGTCTCTCCCAGGGCCAACCCCGCGCGTCCCGGCGGTTCTCCCAAGAACCTCGGCGAAGCGATCGTGTCCCTGTGGACCAGCGGGATGTTCTCCGATCCCCTCACCACCGAGGAGATCGCCGATGGACTCCCGGACGTGGGATACGAGTCCAACGCCGCCCCCACTTCGCTCAAGTCGAGCGTCAACCAGTCGCTGGCCAAGCTCTGTCGGAGCGGACAGGTGATCCGCCTGCGGGCCGACGGCAGCCGCATCCCGGCACGCGACACCAAGAGCCGGGCCCGCAAGTACATCGCTGCGGCAGTCGCGCCCTCCGAAGACGCCGCCTGATCTCAGGTGCGCCGCGCGTCACCGAAAGACCAAGCGACCTCCACATCGATTGACGTCAATCAATGAAAAACACCCGGAACCGCGGTTCCGGGTGTTCTGGATGGGGTCCCTAATTCCTAGGAATCTGCCCGGGCACCGCTCCGGGCCATGCTGCATATGTATGCAGCAAAGGCCCTTCGCGCCCGGTGGTCATCCCAGTCCCGGCCCGGTGATCGAACTTCCCACCGGACCATCGCCTCCGCCTTCGGGCGGACGCGCCGCCGGGGCGGCCCTGGGGACAGGCCTGGGCGCGGGCGGGGGCGCCGCCTGCTCCATGCCCATGCCCGCCATCATGTGCTGGGCGCTGAGCTTGGCCCGGAACACGTAGTCCGTCACGCGGTCGCGCATGGTCTGCATCATGCCGATGAACATGTGCGAGCCCTCGCGCTTGTACTCGATCCTGGGGTCCTGCTGGCTGAAGGCGCGGAAGTTGATGCTGTCGCGCAGCTGGTCCATCGCGTAGAGGTGGTCGCGCCAGCAGCTGTCGAAGGTCTCGAGCAGGATGGTCCGCTCGAAGGTCAACAGCTCCGCGCGGAGCAGGCTCTCGAGCAGGCTTCGGATCGCGTCCTTGCGCTCCTCGCCTTCGAGGAAGCGGACCGAGTCCGGGATCGGGAAGCCGAATCGCTTCTGGACGTGCTCGTTGAGCGCGTCGTCGGTCGCGCAGGCCTGCGCCTCCTCGACCTCGCGTTCGATGCGGTGGTCATCAAACACCGTGCGTGACGCGGCCAGGAGCTGCTCACGCACCTTCTGGGGAGGCGTGCTCCGCAGGGTTTCCACGGTCCAGCCCATCGCGTAGCGCTGGTTGGCCCAGGCCACGAGCCTTGCAGCGGCCTCGCCGGGATTCTGACGCATGAGCATCATGGTCATGTCCATGGCGAATTCGACCGGGTACTCGATCTCGCGCTTGTTGTAGACCTCGCGGATGCGGTCCATGAGGAGCTTGGCGGGGGTCATGCCCTCGCCATCATCCTCTCCTTCCGCGCCGGGCTCGACGCTCTGGCCCGATCGCGCCGCCGCGATCTCCTGAGGCGTGACCTCGATGTCGAACTTCTTGCTCACCCACTCGGAGAGCTGGGAGGCGCCGTAGTTCGGATCCAGGTACTCGTCGATCCCCGAGAAGTCGGTCGCTTCGATCTTCTCCAGCGCGGTGCGGGCGAGCAGCTCCTGCACCTGACGGCGTTCCTCGGCCCCGCCCGCGCGGAGATCCGCGGGGTTGAGCTCGACGCCGAACCGGTTGCGGGCCCAGTTGACCAGACCCGCCGAGTCGAAATCGACCGCGACCTCGGAGCCTTCCATGGGCATGTACTCGCCCAGGGTCATCGCGATCATCTGGCGCGCGTCGTGCTTGGCCTCGTACAGGATGGTCTTGACCATCTCGTCCTTGTCCTTGCCGCGCAGGCGATCGGGCGCGATGGACGCGTCCATGGTGTTCCGCACCCACTCGCTGACGCGCGTCGCGGGGTACTCGGGATCGAGATACTCGTTGCACGCGTCGCGGATGGAGTCGCGGATGAAGTCCAGGAGCAGGCCCTTGACGTCGCGGCCTTCCAGCACGCGCTGGCGCAGGCTGTAGAACCGCTGACGCTGGTGCTCCATGACCTCGTCATAGTCCAGGAGCTGCTTGCGGATCTGGAAGTTTCGCTCTTCGACCTTGCGCTGGGCGCGTTCGACGCTCTTGGAGAGCATCGAGTGCTCGATCGCGTCGCCCTCCTTCATGCCGAGCTGGGCCAGGACGCGCATGGTCGTCTCGCCCGCGAAGAGCTTCATGAGCTCGTCGTCGAGCGACACGTAGAACCGGCTCGAACCCCGGTCGCCCTGACGGCCCGAACGCCCGCGGAGCTGGTTGTCGATGCGGCGCGCCTCGTGACGCTCGGTGCCGATCACGTGCAGACCGCCCATGTCCTCCACGCTCTCGAACCAGCGGATGCGGTGCAGGAGGAACCGGCCGTGCTTGTCCAGCGCCGCCGAGAGGGACTCGGCGTCCATCTTGTCGATGTGCTTGGGATCCTCCCAGGTGTGGTGCATCGCCCAGTGACGCAGGAGCTGGATCTCGAGCTCCGCAAAAGGCACGTTCTCGAGCTCGCGCTTGTTGGTCTCGAGCACGCTCGGGGCCACCTTGCGGAAGACCGCCTCGCGGAGTTCGGCGTCGGTGGAGTTCACGGTGACCGTGCGCGGCGCGATCCCGCGGCGGAGCCAGTGCTCCAGGAGCTGCTCGCGCGTGAACTGGCCGAGCTTGATGTCCGTGCCGCGGCCGGCCATGTTGGTCGCGATCATCACGCTGCCGAGCTGACCCGCCGACTCGATGATCTCCGACTCGCGCGCGATCTTCTCGGGCTTGGCGTTGAGCACCTCGTGCATCACCGCGTGCTTGGCGGTCAGCATCTTGGAGAGCATTTCGCTCTTCTCGACGCTGGTCGTGCCCACCAGGATCGGGCGTCCCACGTCGTGGAACGCCTTGATCTCGTCCACGAGCAGGTTCCACTTGTCCTTGCCCGTGAGGAAGACCAGGTCGTCGTGGTCCCGGCGCCGCACCTGGCGGTTGGTCGGGATCGCGACCACGTCGAGCTTGTAGATGTCGTGGAACTCCTGCGCCTCGGTGTCCGCGGTGCCGGTCATGCCCGCCAGGCGCTTGTACATCTTGAAGAAGTTCTGGATCGTGATGGTCGCGACCGTCTGCGTCTCCTGCTTGATCGGCACCTTCTCCTTGCACTCCACCGCCTGGTGCAGGCCGTCCGACCACTGACGCCCGATCATGGGACGACCCGTGTTCACGTCGACGATCACCACGCCCAGGGTCTGACGACCCGAGTGCGGATCCTGCGTGGGCATGACCACGTAGTCCTTGTCGCGCTCGTACACCGCGTGCGCCCGGAGCGACTGCTCGAGCAGGTGCGGCAGGTCCATGTTCTCATCGACGTAGAACGAGCCGATGCCCGCGACGCGCTGCGCCTCGGCCACGCCCTCGTGCGTCAGGTGCGTGCTCTTGCGCTCGGGCTTCACCTCGAAGTACTGGGTGTACTGGCTCCGCTCGGCCTCGAGCCCGGGGAGCTGGGACTTGGCGGCCTTGAGCCTCTCCTGAAGCTCCGGAACCTTGCTCTTGTCGCGCGCCTGGCGGATGTCGCCTTCCAGGCCCTTGATCAGCTTCTTGCACTCCTCCACCTTCTCGTTGGCCTCGTCCCAGGGACGCTGCCTGTCCACCAGGTGACGGGCCAGCTTGTCCGCCAGCTCGTACCGCGGGGAGTCCTCGTGGGCCAGACCCGAGATGATCAGGGGCGTGCGGGCCTCGTCGATCAGGATCGAGTCCACCTCGTCGACGATCGCAAAGTGCCGCTTCTTCTGGACCTGCTCGTCCGCCGACCGCTTCATGTTGTCGCGGAGGTAGTCAAATCCGAACTCGCTGGTCGTGCCGTAGACCACGTCGCACTTGTACATCTCACGCTTGACGTGCTCGGGCTGGGAGTGCTGGGGGTGGATCGCGCCGACGGTCATGCCCAGGGCGCGGAAGAAGGGCGCGGTCCAGTCGCGGTCGCGCTGCACCAGGTAGTCGTTCACCGTCACGACGTGCACCTTCATGCGCTGGATGGCCGCGAAGTACGTCGCCAGAGGACCGACGATGGTCTTGCCTTCGCCCGTCTTCATTTCCGCGATCTTGCCCTGCGTCAGCACCATGCCGCCGATGAGCTGCACGTCGAAGGGCCGCGCACGGAACGGCGGGCGGCTCTCGGGATAGAGCTCTCGGACCGCCTCGTAAAGCTCCGGATCAATGTCCACCTGGAGCCAGCCCGGGATCTCCGCGGTGTGCCCGAGCCATTCCCCAGCCGGGGGCGCCGGCGGCGTCGCGTCCATCTGCTCCTTGAGCCTGCGGTACACCTCCTGCATGGGCGCGGGAAGCGTCGCCGGGTCAAAGGCGTACTTGGGGTTGAAGATGTTGCGGATGCCCACCGAACGGTCCATCGCCTCGCGAGCCACCGCGAAGCACTCGACCATCACGTCGTCGGGCTTGGCCCCCTTGTCCAGACGGTCCCGGAGAAGCACCAGCTGCCCGCGCAGGTCCGCGTCGGTGAGCTTGCGCATCTGAGGCTCGAGCGCCTCGATCTCGCGGACACGCTGGTTGTAACGCTTGACGAACCGCTCGTTACGCGTGCCGATGATGCGGTTCAGGATCGGGCCAATGATCGGAATATCGTGGGATGACATGGATGACTCGCGGGGCGCAGCGTTCGAATGCTGCGCCGGTCAGGCCCGCTCCGCCCGGCCCGCGTTCAAAGCGCGCACGCCGGGCCCGAACCGGGCCGCAATGTGTTTCAGTTGACGTTCGATGAGAAAGCCCGCAGCGCGAACGCAGCAGGCGGGGCGTCTTGGCGTCCACGCAATGCGCAGACGCCAGATTCAGGCGACGGTCGCGCCCAGCGCCGGCGGCGGCAGGCTCAGCAGGTCGGCCCGCAAGAGCTCCGGAGCCATCCCGGGGGTGACAAACCTGACCGCCGGTGCGCGATCCACCCGAGCCCCGGTCCGGACCAGCGCCAGAGCGAGCTGGCCCCGGAAGTCCTGATCGCGGAGGCGACGGGAAACCTGACGCACCGCAACCTGGGCCGGGGCGCGATCGGTCTCGGGCCATGCGACCCGCTCGACCGGCCCGCCAGGCAGGGCAGCCTTCAGGAACTCCGCCCCGCCGCCCGGCGTGCTGAACGCCAGCGCGACCAGGATCAGGAGGGTCATCCCCCCCATCGCGGTGCGCGCAGACGACCGACGGCCGATGGCCAGGTCGTCACGGGTCTGAGCGGATCCGAAGTTCACGTCCGGAACAATATCGGCCCGGTCGCCCCGGGGCGCAAGCCCGACCGACGAATCTCCGAACGGGCCGGACCCGCCGCCCGGAAGTTCTGCCCAACATATAGAGGATGGGCCCGCTCTGGCGCTGATCACGCCTCGATAAGCGAAAGTTGGACCTTGGGAGCCCCCGCCCGCCGATAGGTCCATGCCGCTGGAGTATCCTCGGTTCGTGGAAGGCCAGACGCCCAACCCGAACCAGGACCCCCAGGCCGGGCAGGGCCCGCCGTCCGACCCGCCCGCTTCGCCTTCGATTCAGGGGAGCCCGATGCTGTCCACCCGCCGCGCCCTGCCCGTGACGCGCGATTCGATCACCCACAAGTTCACGATCGAGCGCCATGAGGGATATCTGACCATCGGTCTCTACCCCGACGGCAGCCCGGGCGAGCTGTTCATCAAGATGGCCAAGGAAGGCTCCACCATCTCTGGCATGTGTCAGGCCTTCTGCCGGGCCTTCAGCCTCTCGCTCCAGCACGGCCTGTCGGTCGACGACGCGGTCGCCCGCTTCAAGGGCATGCGCTTCGAGCCCATGGGCATGACCAGCAACCCGGACATCCCGGAAGCGGCCAGCATCGTGGACTACGTCGCCAAGTACCTCGAGCTGCACTTCGGCTCGCGCCGCCAGCCCCTCTGAAGCTGGCTGGCCCGCTCACACAACCTTGTTGGGCGGCAGCTTTCCCCCAATCACCGCCCGCGCGTTCTCGCACACCATCCGCGTCATCATCGGGCGTGACCACATCGACGCGCTGCCCACGTGAGGCGTCAGCAGGCAGTTGTCGAGTCCCATCAGCCCGGGATGCACGACCGGCTCACGCTCGAACACGTCCAGCCCCGCGCCCCAGATCTTCCCCGCCTTGAGCACCTCCACCAGCGCCGCCTCGTCCACGATCGGCCCCCGCGCGGTGTTGATGAGGATCGCGGTCGGCTTGAGGAGCGCCAGTCGCTGGGCGTTGATCAGCCCCCGGGTCTCGGGCGTCAGGGGCGTGTGGATGCTCACGACGTCCGCCTCGCGGAGGCCTTCCTCGAGCCCAACGTGCTTGGCGCCGAGGGGAGCCATCTCGAAGTCCAGGTGCCGTTGACGCGCGACGTAGGAGACGCGCATCCCCCAGCCCATGGACCGCAGGGCGGTCGCGTAGCCGATGCGCCCCGCGCCGACGATGAGCAGGTTCTTGCCGGTGAGGTCCTGACCCAGGAACTCATCGGGCCCCAGCGGGCCCGCCTTGGGATACTCAGGGCTGCGCGCGAATCGGTCGGCGATGTTGATCCGCCGGGCCACGCCCAGGATCAGGGCCCAGGCCAGGTCGGCGGTGCCGTCGGTCACCGCGCCGGGGGTGTTGGTCACCGTGACCCCCGCTGCCTTGCATGCTGCCAGGTCGATGTTGTCCACGCCCACCGCGAACTGGCACACCGCCTTGAGCGAAGGCCCCGCCGCGGCCAGGAACTCGGCGTCCACGCGCTCCGAGACCCAGGTCACCGCCACCGTCGCGCCGCGGATGAACTTCAAAAGCTCCTCACGCGGGAACGCCCTTTGGCCCCCCATGCGGATCTCGGCATCCCCCACCTCCACCGGCGGCGGGACAGAACGGCAGAACGCGACGATCGGCTTGCTCATGCCCGAAGCCTAAGGGGCCTGACCGGCGGGAAGGGCCGGGGCGCGAACGGGTGAGGGGGTGAAGGGATGAACGGGTGAATGGTTGAACAAATCGCCGAAGTATGCTCCCCCCGCTCCGGTTCATCCCCTCATCCCCTCATCCCCTCATCCCTTCACCCCTTCATCCCCTCACCCGTTCATCCCATGCGTCTCCTTGCCTGGAACATCCTCCACGGCGGATCCCGCCGGATGCCCGAGATCGCGCTGGCCCTCCTCGAGGAAGCCGCGGACGTCATCGTCATCAGCGAGTACCGCACCACCATGGGAGGCCAGCTCCGCGCCCTCCTTGCCGAGCACGGGTGGGAACACCAGCTCTGTACCGAGCCCGCCCGCGGGAAGAACGGCATGCTCCTGGCCTCGCGCTTCCCGCTCACGCCCGGGGCCTCCCCCACCGACCCGCCCGTCGATGGCCGCTGGCTCCATGCGGTCGTCTCGCCAACCTCCGAGGCCTGGGGTGCCCCAAACGGGGCTTGCTCCACGCCGCTGCACGTCATCGGGATCCATGCGCCCGACGGCCACGGCGATCGCACGCTCCAGACCGCCTATTGGAGGTTTCTGCTGGACACCACCGGCGCCCTGCGGGACGAGCACTGCGTGGTCATCGGAGACCTGAACACCGGACGGCACAAGGCCGACGAGACGGGCAAGACCTTCCGCTGCACGAGCCTTCTGGGCCAGTTCTGCACGCAGGGCTACACCGACGCCTGGCGCGAGCTTCATCCGCAAGCCCGTGAGTACACATGGTTTAGCCACAAGGGCGGGGGCTTCCGCATCGACGCGGCGTACCTCTCCAGACCGCTGCGGGAGAAGCTCCAGAGCGCCCGCCATGCGCACCAGCTCCGCTCCGCGGGAACCTCGGATCACGCGCCGATCGTGGTCCAGATCGGGTCGATCGCAAGCGCGTCGGAGCCTCAGCACGCTCCGCGCGCGAGCCAAGCGTCGTCCTGATTCCCCCGGGAATCGGGGCAATTCCGTGGGGTTCGAACAGGCCCTCCGGACGCGACAAAGGGGCGTGCCGGCGGGAAGATCGCAAAAACTCAACGATTTTCATGTGGAAAACCGCGTTTCGTCGAAATCTTGTCGCGCGGAAGGTAAGGTATGTGTGCCCGCGGGGGTTTGGAAAACCCCTGCAATTTCCGCAGGAAATGGATTTTCTAGGAGTTCACCATGGCAAAAGCGGCAGCCAAGTCCAAGTCGGCCAAACCGGCCAAGATCGCTCCCTCCAGCAAGCCTCGCTCCAAGGGCGAGCTCTTCAAGCTCCTGGCTGAGCACAACGGCCTCCAGCGCAAGCAGGTCGCCGGGATCTTCGAGACCCTCGGTTCCATCATGAAGGTCGACCTGGCCAAGCCCGGCCCGGATCGTCCGAAGATCTTCGTGGTCCCCGGCATGATGAAGGTCAACGCCATCTACAAGGCCGCCACCCGCGCGACCACCAAGCCCAACCCCTTCAAGCCCGGCGAGATGATGGAAGTCAAGGCCAAGCCGGCCCGCACCGTCATCAAGATCCGCCCCCTCAAGGGCCTCAAGGCGATGGTCTGAGTCTCACGACTCTGACAAGCCTTTGAACGGATCATCTGATCTGATCAACACACGGGCCGCGCAAGCGGCCTGTGTCGTTTTTGTCCCGTGAAGTTCTGTCCAGGCGCAGTGCGCCACGCTCACCCGAGCCCGGTCCGCCAGCAACGTTCAGGGATTGGAGTCCGCAGGCGCTCGCGACTTCTCGTACGCCTCCACCAGATCCTCGAGCTCGTGCATGAGGGGATCGAGCCTTGCGAACACGTTCAGGTATCGACGGCTCTGCGTGAGCAGCATGTCCTTGTCCTTGCGCTCGATCGCCGCGCGCAACGCCGGCAGAGGCCAGCTGCCGTAGCCCGAGTCCTCGTCGGTCGCGACCTGGAGGTTGCGATACCACGGACGATCGGGCTTTCCTTCGCCTCCCGCGGGGACGCCCGCGTCCGAGAGCCAGGCGCGATCGGCCCGCATCAGCAGCTCGTTGATCCGTCGGAGGCTCTCGGGCTCCTTGCCGTCCTGCGCGATGTGCTTGGACATGATGCGGAGGGACTGTTCCAGAAGCCTGCCTCGGTTGGCGAAGCGCTCGGCGACCGCCGCGACCTCGCCCAGTTCCGCCGCGATCGGCGCATCGCCCGGCGTGAAGAACCCGATGGCCCGGCCGCGCTCGGTGAGGTTGATGAGCTGACGCCTGGTCTCGGGGCCGATGCGTCCCAGATCGATGGGGATGATGGGATCACCCGCGAGCCGCTTGGCGATGGCCAAGCCCATGTCCGCGATCATCTTCGCGGGCGCGTAGTCCTCGCCCACGACCTTGCGGTACCACGAGAGCGTGTCGTACGCGGTGTGGTACGCCGTGCCCTTGCTCCCGCCTCCGGAGAGTCCCGCAGACGGAATGCCCGCGTAGCACCAGAAGGCCACGTGATCCGAGCCTCCCCCGATGTCGCCGAAGGTGGGCGAGGAACGGAAGATCGGGTCCTTCCCCCGGCTGATCCAGTCGGTGAAGACCGTGGACCCGTCGGTGGCGCGGGGCTGCGGCACCGTCTGGGCCGCCTCGACGATCACGGTGCGCAGCGTCGGGGCTGCCGCCGACGAGAACTGAGGCCCCATCGAGGCCATGTCCAGATTCAGATACGCGACCGTCGCCTGCTGGAGCTGATCGACCTGGGCCTCGACCCACTCGGTCGAACCGATGATCCCGAACTCCTCGGCGCCCCAGGCGCAGAACACCAGAGAACGGCGCAAAGGCTGGTCGGCGCGGGCGAGTTCACTGGTGACACGCGCGATCTCGAGCAGCGAGATCATCCCCGAGAGGGCATCGGAAGCGCCGCATCCCCACGCATCGTGGTGGCATCCGATGACCACGCCGCGATCGGGCTCCTCGCGCCCGGGCAGGATCGCGACGACGTTGAAGAGCCTCGTGAGCTTGCGTTCCTGCACGACGTGCACGCGGACCTTGAGCCCCGCGCCGCCCTCAAGGCGGTACTCCGCGGGCATCTTGCCGCGCCATGACCCTTTCTCACCCGTGAGCTCCGCGGGGAGCTCGCGCCCCGCCATCCGCTTCATGATCTCGCGGGCCGACGCCCAGCCGATGGGCTGGACCGGGATCTTGGGCAGCGCGACATCCGCGGGGCTCTTGCGCTCCGCATGCTCGGAGGCCTCGATGCCGGGCGTGAGCGGATCGCCCGCGTAAGGCAAGGTGAGGAGCGAGCCCCGCTCGATGCAGGTGTCGTTCAGGTATCCGCCCTTGGGATACTCGTCGCCTTTGGCAAAGCCCGAGTCCGCGGGATCGGTGTAGATGAGAAGCCCCGCAGCACCCGCTTCCTGCGCGAACTTGGCCTTGTACCCGCGGAAGTTTCCGCCGTAGCGTGCCAGCGCGATCTTGCCCTTGAGATCGACGCCCAGGGCCTTGAGCTTCTCGAAGTCATCGCGTGTGCCGTAGTTCACGTACACGACTTCGCCCGTGACATCGCCATCACCCGAGTAGGCGTTCCAGCCGGTGGTGATCGCGGGGCTGGCGGTGACCGGGTCCTCGGGGAGCGACTTCTCGCGGAGCTCGAGCTGCATTGCTTCGGGCTCGACGATCGCGACCTCGTTGATCACGGGTCTGGGCAGATAGGCCCAGAACTCGTGCTTCTCGACCAGGAGCTGCATCTGCGAGAAGAGGTCAAAGAGCTTGTCCACGACCTTGAGATCGCCCGGCGTGCCCGCGACGTGGGGTTCGGAGGCGAGCAGATCGTGATACGCGCGCAGGTTCGCGGGAGACGGCGCGTAGCGCACGTCCTTGGTGATGGGCAGCGGGTCGGGCAAGGCCGGGAGCTCGGGCTCTTCAGGCGGGGGCGTGGTCTGCGCGCCCGCGGTCATCCCGCAGACCGCGATCAACGCCGGGATCGCCATCATCTTCCGCATCGCTGTCAAGGTCTGGATCGCCCGCTTCATGCTTGCCTTTCCCCGAAACCACAAGAGCAGGACGGTATCAGCCCGCCGCCCCGATCGCCTCAACCTTCCCGCGCCGGACCGCCCGCAAGGCCTCGATGGAGAACCCGATCGCCAGCACCAGCAGGACCGAGGCCACGATCGCGTTCAAAGGCTTGGGCGCGAGCCAACCCTGGGCGCCCGCCAGACGCACGCCCTCCACGACCTGCGCCACCAGCGCGAAGATCGTGATCACCAGGACGAAGCACATCGGGAGGAACGTGTACCAGCAGCGCTTGCCCGCACGCTTGAGCCAGACCGACACGCCCATGAGGGTCAGCGCCGCCAGCAGCTGGTTCGAGCTCCCGAAGAGCGTCCAGAACGTTCTCCACGACCCGGGGGGCGCGGTGAACAGGATCAGGAGCGGGATGAACGCGGTCGCCGCTGCAGCGATCACGCCCCCGGTGCGGGACTTCACACCCGTGAGTTCCTGGAGCAGGTAACGCCCGAGTCTGGTCGCGACGTCGAGCGTGTCGAAGATGAACGTCGCGACCGCCATGGCCCCGAAGGTCCGCGCAAAGACCATGGCGTCCTTGCCCAGGATGACCGTGAGGAACTGGGCGATGCCGTCGCCGTAGATCGTGGGCGGGATGCGTTTATCGTCGGCGTTGGGCGCGACGATCATGACCGTCGCCAGGGCGATGACCGCGACGAAACCCTCGAGCAGCATGCATCCGAAGCCGACGGGCTTGCAATGCGACTCCTTGGAGATCTGCTTGCTGGTGGTGCCGCAGCACACCAGACCATGGAATCCCGAGCACGCGCCGCACGCGATGGTCACGAACAGGAACGGGAACATCAGCGCTGAAGCCTCAAGGTTCCCGGTGTCGCCCGTGAGCCACGAGAGGATGTTGACGTGATCCGCATCGCCCGGCCTGTGCACGATCATGGGGCGCTGGATGGTGTACCCGCCGAAGAGCAGACCGATGACCCCCACCGCCAGCGCCAGATAGAGGATGAACCCGCCCAGATAGCCCCGGGGCTGCTGGAGAAGCCAGAGCGGGAGCATCGACGCGACAAAGCAGTACACCAGGATCGCGATGTGCCACGTGCGCAGATCAAAGACCAGCGTCGTGGAAACCCGCGTTCCGAACCACACCGCGGCCAGCGTCGCCGGCACGAAGATGAGCGTCGTGAGCCACATGGGCGGTGCGAACTTCTTCTCGACGACGCCCATGATCAGCGCCAGCACGAGGTACATCACGCTCGCCGCCGCGACCGCGCCGCCTCGATTGAAGGGCCCCGAGAGCCCCGCGATGTCCTCCGACGTTCCCACGAACGTGCTCGCGGTCACATCCGCGAACGACACGATCACATACAGCAGCGCCAGCCAGATGAACGCGAGCAGCGCGAGCCACGCGCGTTTTCCCAGGTTGTGCTTGGCGATTTCCGCGATCGAGCCCGCGCCGTGCCTCACCGACGCGACCAGCGACGAGAAGTCGTGGACCGCGCCGATGAAAATCACGCCGAACAGAATCCACAGCAGCGCCGGGAGCCAGCCGAAGGCCATGCACGCCGCGATCGGTCCGACGATCGGCCCCGCAGCCGCGATCGCCGAGAAGTGCTGGCTCGCCAGGTAGAAGGGCCGCGCGGGCACGAAGTCCACGCCGTCGGCCTTGGCGACCGCGGGCGTCACCGTCTCATCGTTGAGTCGGTATTGCCTGGCGATGAACGAGCCGTAGAGCACGTACCCCGCGGCCAGCACCACCATCACCACGATCGTCAGACCCAGAAGACTCATAGCGAAACAGCCTACCGAACAAGCCTCCAGCACGCCTCGCACACGATCCCAAGCTACGCTGGGTCCATGCTCGACCTGATCAATCGCGCCGGCCCCGGGCACGTCGCCTTGGAAACCACCCTGCTGCTCCACGGCGTGCCCCGCGAGGCCGCCCTGACGCTCTCGGATCATCTCGAAGCCGACGTGCGCCGCGCCGGCGCCAAGCCCGCGCTCATGGGCGTCGTGCATGGCCAGCCCACCGCGGGCGTGAGTCGCGCCGAACTCGAGTCCATGCTCGCTGCGGGCAACGTCCCCAAGGCCAACCTCTCCAACATCGGCGTCATCATCCACCGCAAGGGCCACGCGGCGACCACGGTCAGCACGACCATGCAGCTCGCCGCCGCGGCGGGCGTCCGCGTCTTCGCGACCGGCGGGCTCGGCGGCGTGCACAAGGGATTCGCCGAGCACCTAGACATCAGCAGCGATCTGGTCGCGATGACGCGCTTCCCCGTCGCGGTCGTGGCGGCGGGCGTGAAGTCGATCCTTGATGTGGAAGCGACGCGCGAGGCCCTGGAGACGCTCGGCGTGCCGGTCATCGGCTTCCGCACCGACCGCTTCCCCGCGTTCTACCGCCGCCAGAGCGCCGCGGGAGTGGACGCCCGCTTTGACGACGCCCACGAGCTGGCGGCCTATGTGAAGGAAGAGCTGGCCCGGTCCGGCCGGGGTGTGCTCATCGCCAACCCCGTCGCCCCGGAGCACGAGATCCCGGAGGCGGAGCTGAATCGCTGGATCCAGCAGGCAACCGACAGCGCCAAAGCCAAGGGAATTACTGGCCGCGGCATCACCCCCCACGTACTGGGGGAACTCCACCGGATCTCCGGGGGCAAGACGCTGGCGTGCAACGTCGAGCTGGTGCGTTCCAACGCCCGGCTGGCGGGCGAGTTGTGCGCGGCCATGACTCAGAAATGAGTCTGGAACCCATGAACTGACACAGATTTACCTATCTTGACACCCGGAAGACGCCCGGGGTGCGATAGGTCTGTGGCGGTGCGCCCTTCGCGCAGATTTAGCCAGATCGTCTTAACACATGATTGGTCAGTTCCAGCCCGCGCGGTACGATTTGCTCGCTCAGGCGCAACTGATCGAAAGGGCCTTTCCGGCTGCCCGCGGGAGGAGAGAGAGAACTCCTGAAGGTTGTCGGTCCACACGCCCTCATCGGTCGGGTATTTCGTCGATGCGCCGGAGCTGCAGAGCTTGTCTGGTCTGAACCCGAAGTGTGACACCGATCTGATCGATTCACCCCAGAGCGAAAGAAGAAGGAGCCCGAGATGTCGAATCTGACCCGTATGACGGCCCTGGTCCTGATGGCCGGCCTGGCCGCCCCGGCGTTTGCGCAGGACAGCACGTCCGCCAACCTGGACGCTGGCAACGGCCTGCCGGGCGACGCGCTCGACGCGTACTCCACGACTCTTCAGAAGAAGAACTACGTGGCCACCCTGTCCCCGATCACGACCTCGCAGGGCACGACCTTCGGCATCGTCCCGCTGATCAAGGGTTCGAAGGCCTGCACGGTCTTCTTCAACAACCTCATCAGCGCGCAGACGATCTCCCAGACGATCCTGGATGACATCGACGCCTCCTCCAAGAGCTACCTGACCTGGGGCGCCCCGGGCCAGGGCATCTCCCCGCAGAACTCCGCGGGCGCCGTGAGCGTCTCGGGCCCCTTCGGCAAGCAGTTCGCGGTCGCCTTCAACGAAGGTTCCGGCGGCACCACCTGCCTTCCCTCCACCGAGTCCCAGGACAACGTCATCACCGGCATCGTGAACTTCGATCCGGCCCAGCCCGCCAAGATGTACGTCCAGCGCATCGTCGCGGGCGTCAACAAGGCCAACAACACCGCGGGCACCCTGAACGTCGGCTCGCTCGCCATCGGCGGCGTCGACTCCAACGGCTACACCGCGATCCGCGGCGACAACTTCGGCTCCTCCTCCTCCGCTCCCAACCGCATCCTGGGCAACAACTACTACCTCGTGAACGCCAACGCCCGCGCGGCCGGTTCGATCAACGCGATCAACAGCCTCGGCGGTTCCAACGCGACCATCCAGCCCCTCAACAACTCCACGGTCACGCACCAGACCCCCAACCTGATTCCCTCCAACCTGACCGGCAGCGCCGCTCTGGTCACGGGCTCCAACTTCAACAAGCAGTACACCTACCAGACCTCCCCCACCGCGATGACCACCACCACCGCGCAGCTCGGCACTCTGGCCGACATCCGCGGCGGCGTG
>CAZHFW010000035.1:0-40066 GCA_964531675.1 uncultured Phycisphaeraceae bacterium
GGCGCGGGCTGATGAAGTCGATCCTGGAGCGCTTTGCCGCTTCGTTGGAAGGGCAGCTCGTCGAGATCGCCTCGTCCATCACGGCGCGGGACGGGGCCAAGGTGGCCACGCAAGCCCACAGCCTCAAGGGCGCCGCGGCCAGTGTGGGGTGCAAGCCTCTCGCAGCGGCGGCGCTGGCGGTAGAGTCCGCGGGACGGGCCAGCGATCTGGACGCCGCGGCGAAGGCGCACGAACAACTCACAGCACAAGCGGCCCGGTTCACCAAGGGCCTGCCCGGGATCATGGATGAGCTGGCCGCGGCCCAAGCGGCGTAGGAGTTTCAGGGATGGACATTCTCGTCGTCGATGACGATCCGATTGCGATGGAACTCCTGGTCGACGCGCTGCGCGACGATGGACATCGCGTACAGACCGCGGTCGACGGCGTGGACGCCTTGACCAAGATTGAGTCGGGGACGGCGCGGGTGATGATCTGCGACTGGGAGATGCCCCGGATGAACGGTCCGGAGCTGTGCCGGCATCTGCGGGCCCACGACCCGGGGCGCTACGTCTTTACGATCATGCTGACCGCCCGCGGGCACCACGACGATCTGGTCGAGGGCCTTCGCGCCGGCGCGGACGACTTTCTGACCAAGCCCTTTGACCCGGTCGAGCTCTCGGTGCGGCTTGCGGTCGCGGAGCGCGTGACCTCGCTCGAGACGCGCGACCTGATGATCTTCGGGATGGCCAAGCTCGCCGAGTCGCGCGATCTGGAGACGGGCAAGCATCTGGAACGCGTGCGGATGTACTGCCGCGTGCTCGCGGAGGAGCTCTCCCGGCGCGAGCCTTACAACAGGCAGGTGGATGCGGAGTTCATCCGCAACATCTACATGACCAGCCCGCTGCACGACATCGGGAAGGTGGGCGTCCCCGACGCGGTGCTGCTCAAGCCGGGCAAGCTCACGCCCGAAGAGTTCAAGGTCATGCAGCAGCACACGGTGCTCGGCGCGCACACGCTGGATGCTGCCCTCAAGGCCTTCCCGAACGTGAAGTTCCTGTGGATGGCCCGCGACATCGCGCATTGCCACCACGAGCGGTTCGACGGCACGGGCTATCCGCGCGGCATCAAGGGCGAGGACATTCCTCTGGCGGCCCGGATCGTCGCGGTCGCGGATGTGTATGACGCGCTGCGCTCCAAACGCGTGTACAAACCCGCGATGAGCCACGACGACGCGTCGGCGATGATCATCGCGGGCTCGGGGACGCACCTGGACCCGCACGTGGTCGGCGCGTTCATGGCGGTCGAGCACCAGATGAACGCGATCAGCGTCAGCATGCACGACGCCGAGGAGGCCGCCGACGAGGCGATGTCGCTCCCCGCAGCGTTCACACCGCGGGCTGCTGCTGCGTGAGGCAGTGGATCGATCCGAGGCCCCAGATCAGCTCGAGGCAGTCGATGCCGATGACCTGGTGCTTCTGGCCGATGGCGCGGAGCGCGAGCGTGAGCGTCTCGAGCGTGCGGCGGTCGTTCTTCTTGTGCCGATAGGTCGGCACGAGTAGTGCGCCATTCACGAAGTAGAAGTTGGCGTAGCTCGCGGGGAGACGCTGCCCCAGGTGCTCCAGATGGCCAGGCATAGGGAGCTCGACGATCTGGAAGGGCCTTCCTTCGGGATCGCGGGCCTTGCGGAGCCTCTTGAGGTTGTCCTGCAAGAGCTTGTAGTTGGCGTCGCGCGGATCCTCTTCGACGACTGTCGCGACGGTGCGCGGGCCGATGAAGCGGGAAAGATCGTCGATGTGCCCGTCGGTGTCGTCGCCGACGATGCCGTCGCCGAGCCAGAGGACGTGGCGCTGGCCGTAGTAGTCCTTGAGGGCCTTCTCGATCTGGGCCTTGGTCATGGATGGGTTGCGGTTCTTGTTGAGCAGGCAGGCCTCGGTGGTCATGACGATGCCGTCGCCTGAGAACTCGACCGAGCCGCCCTCCATGATGATCGGGACGCCCTTGTGCTTCGGGTAGAAAACGCCAGCGAAGTTCCTGGCCTTGGCCTGGGTCAGCTCTTCGGCGATGCGCGTCGGCACCGCGTCGTCGGCGTCGAAGGGAGGGTACTTGCCGCCCCAGGCGTTGTGTCCCCAATCGACGATGGCGTACTGCTTCTTGCCCTTGTGCGTGCGGGTCACGAAGGCCGGGCCGTGATCGCGGCACCAGGACTCGTTGGTCTTGATGTAGTGGAACTGGATGCGCGACTTGCGGCCGGGCTTTCCTTCGAGCGGCGTCTGATTGGAGAAGAACCGCGCGGACACGCCCCCTGCGATGAGCTGCTCGCGGACGATGCGCTCGTAGTTCTCGTTGGGGACGTTGATGTGCACGGTCTCGCGCGGCGCGATCTGGCCGATGATCATCGCGAGATTCGTGGGGATCGTGTGGTACTTGCTCGGGAAGGAGATGCCTTCGGGGCGCGGCCAGCTGAACCACGTGCCGGAGTGTTTCGCCCACTCCGCGGGGAAGGTGAAGCCTTGCGAGGCGGGGGTTCCGGTCAGGATCTTGGGGGTGGGCATGGTTTGGTCCGGTTCGCGAGGGCGGGAGATTGCGGGTGGGTAGACGGTCCTGGTTTGAGCGGCGGCCGCTCAAACCAGGCGTGAGCGTGCTTGGCTCGAACGCGGCGTTGTCCAAAAGGATCAGCGCGGGGTTCGGCGTTTGGCGATGCGATGCTCAGACGAGGAATCGCTTGGTCAGATCGCCGTAGGCGTCGATGCGGCGGTCGCGAAGGAAGGGCCAGTGCGTGCGGCTGAACTCGACGCGGTCGAGGTCGCAATCGGCGAGGATGATCTCTTCCTTGTCGATGCTGGCCCGCTTGACGACCTGCCCATTGGGCGCGGCGATGAAGGACTGGCCCCAGAACTGGATGCCATCGGGGCTGACGGGCTTGCCGTCGACTCCTTCGATCAGTTCGTGGCCGATGCGGTTAGGAGCGCAGACGTAGCACCCGTTGGCGATGGCGTGGGCGCGCTGCATGGTTTCCCAGCTGTCGTGCTGGGCCTTGCCGTACTCGGCCTTCTCTTGCGGGTGCCAGCCGATGGCGGTGGGATAGAAGAGGATTTCCGCGCCGCTGAGCGCGGTGAGGCGGGCGCCTTCGGGGTACCACTGGTCCCAGCAGATGAGCACGCCGATCTTCGCGAAGCGTGTCTGCCAGGTCTTGAAGCCCGTGTCGCCGGGCGTGAAGTAGAACTTCTCGTAGTACAGTGGGTCATCCGGGATGTGCATCTTGCGATAGATGCCCATGAGCGAGCCATCGGCGTCGATGATCGCTGCGGTGTTGTGGTACAGGCCGCTGGCCCGCTTCTCGAAGAGGCTGGCGACGATGACGACGCCGTGCTTCTTGGCGAAGGCGCAGAACAGGTCGGTGCTCGGGCCCGGGATCGACTCGGCGAGGGAGAAGAAGCGGTGCTCCTCGCTCTGGCAGAAGTACTGCGAGGTGAAGATCTCCTGCGTGCACAGGATCTGGGCGCCCTGAGCGACCGCCTTCTCGAAGAGCTTGAGCTGGCGCTTGCGGTTGACCTCGGGCGTGGGATCGCAGGCCATCTGCGTCAGCGCGACGCGGACCGTGTGAGGCTTGGCGGCGACCTTGGAAACACGCTTGGTGGGCTTCTTGCTCATCGTGGTTGCTCGTCGAAACCGGGGTCGAAGGAACAGGCGGGACTGTACGCCGGCGCGATGGGTTGGAGCGGGGCAGTAGATGATCCGACGCCCACGAGCCCTCCGCGCCAGCGGAGGGTCGGGCGGGAGGCGTGCATCTTGAATCATGACGTTGACATGCGATGGGTCTTTCGCGGGGCGGGGCGTTCGGGTGGGCGGTGGTCGGAGGTGCCATCGGTCGCAACGGGTTTGACCCGCCGCTTGCGCGGCGGGCTCGTTGGCGCTCGTGTTGTTTGCGACTTGGATTGATCGACCCTTTGGCGGCTGCATGGCAAGCACCGCCGGTGCACGCGCGGCTGGCCTTGCTTGGTACCATCTTGCCATGGCATCCGCGGACTTTGAGAAGCTTGGTTCGTTTTATCTCGGCAAGGCCTATGACCCTGACGCCAGGCGTCGCACCGACGATCTGGTCCTGTATGACTCCAAGGACATGGTCACGCACGCGGTCTGCGTTGGCATGACCGGCAGCGGCAAGACCGGCCTGTGCCTGGGCGTCCTCGAAGAAGCCATGATCGACGGCATCCCCGCGATCGTGATCGATCCCAAAGGCGACCTTTCCAACCTGCTGCTCACCTTCCCGGGCCTCAGCGCCGCCGACTTCCGCCCCTGGATCAACGTCGAAGACGCGGCCCGCAAGAACATGGACCCCGACGCCTTCGCGACAGCGCAGGCAGCCTTGTGGTCCAAGGGCATCGCCGAGTGGGGACAGGACGCGGCCCGCATCCGCAAGCTGAAAGAGTCGTCGGACGTCGCGATCTACACGCCGGGCTCGTCGGCCGGCCTGCAGGTGAGCGTGCTCAAGAGCTTTGACGCGCCGCCTCCCGAGATCATCGAGGATGGGGAACTCTTCCGCGAACGCGTTTCGAGCACGACCACGAGCCTGCTGGGCTTGCTCGGCATCCAGGCCGATCCGCTGCAGAGCCGGGAGCACATCCTGCTCTCGGCGATTCTGGGCAATCAGTGGGCCGCAGGGAAGAGCGTGGACATCCCGGGGCTCATCGGTCTGATCCAGGACCCGGGCTTCACGAAGCTCGGCGTGATGGAGCTCGAGAGCGTCTTCCCGGCCAAGGAACGCTTCGGGCTGGCGATGACGCTCAACAATCTGGTTGCTTCGCCGGCCTTTGGCGCTTGGACGACGGGCGATCCGCTCGACATCGGCGCGATGCTCTTCACGCCGCAGGGCAAGCCGCGCGTCAGCATCTTCTCCATCGCGCACCTGGGAGACGCGGAGCGGATGTTCTTCGTCTCACTCCTGATGAACCAGATCCTGGGTTGGACCAGGCAGCAGTCGGGCACCACGAGCCTGCGGGCGCTGGTGTACATGGACGAGATCGCGGGCTACTTCCCCCCCACCGCTAATCCGCCGAGCAAGCTCCCGATGCTCACGCTCATGAAGCAGGCGCGTGCGTTCGGCGTGGGCATGATGCTGGCGACGCAGAACCCGGTGGATCTGGATTACAAGGGCCTGGCCAACGCCGGCACGTGGTTCATCGGGCGATTGCAGACCGAGCGGGACAAGCTCCGCGTGCTCGACGGGCTTGAGGGGGCCGCGTCGAACGCGTCGGCGGGCTTTGACCGGACGGCGGCGGACAAGCTGCTCTCGCAGCTCGGGCCGCGCGTGTTCCTCATGAACAATGTGCACGACGACGGGCCGGTCGTGTTCGAGTCGCGCTGGTGCCTGAGTTACCTCCGCGGGCCGCTGACGCGCCAGCAGATCAAGACGCTGATGGACGCGCGGCGGGCGGGTGCGGCATCGTCCGCGCCGACAGGCGTCACACCGAGCGCCGCGCAGGCTCCCTCGCAATCCAAGGTCGCAGAATCGGCGCCGTCGCGACCGGTGCTGCCGCCGGAGATTCCCCAGTACTTCATTCCGGCCCGCGCCGCGGGTGGCTTGACATACATCCCCATGCTGATCGGCCTCTCCAAGGTGTACTTCCAGGACACCAAGCTCGGCATCGACGAGGACGTCGCGGTGAATCTGCTTGCTCCCATCGGCAGCGGCCCGGTGCCCATCGACTGGGACCACGCGACGGACGTGGAGTTCACCGAGAAGGACGTCGAGAAGGAGCCCGCGGGCGCCGGTCGCTTTGAAGCTCTCCCGTCCGAAGCGAGCAAGGCCAAGTCGTACGAGGCGTGGAAGAAGGCCCTTGGCGATGCGCTGTATCGCTCGCGCACGCTCGATCTGCTCCGCTGCGCTTCGCTCAAGGAGGTCTCCAAGCCGAATGAAACCGAGCGCGAGTTCCGCGCGAGGCTCGCCCAGGTCGCGCGCGAGACTCGTGACGCCCAGGCCGAGAAGCTCCGCACGAAGTACGCGCCAAAGGTTCAGGTGCTCCAGGATCGTCTGCGTCGGGCCCAGCAGGCGCTCGAAGTGCAGAAGGAGCAGTCTTCCTCCGCCAAGATCGGGACCGCGATCTCCTTCGGCGCAGCCATCCTGGGCGCGTTCATGGGCCGCAAGCTCGCCAGCGCGAGCAACATCGGAAAGGCCGCCTCGGCAGCCAAAAGCGTGGGCCGGGCCAGCAAGGAGTCCGCGGACGTCGGGCGCGCGGAGGAAACGGTCGAGGCGGTTCAGGCCCAGCTGCAGGCGCTTGAGGCGCAGTTCCAGGAAGAGCTGAGCGCCGCGTCGGACCGAATCGATCCGGCGACTGAAGAGCTGGAGCATCTGAGCCTCAAGCCCAAGAAGACCAACATCTCCGTCCGCGCCGTCGTCCTCGCATGGGCCCCGCACACGACCGCCGCCGATGGCTCGCTCACGCCAGCGTGGTAGCCCACATCAATCGTCATCCGCCTGGATCGCAAGGCTCGTCACGATCATGTAGTGATCGCTGAAGCGCTGCTTGAAATCGCGCGGCGAAAGGCCCCGGGGTTTGAGATAACCGTCGGACACAACCTCGAACGCGCGTCCAGCAAACTCGGGCTGGCCCGTGGGCACGAACGCACGGTCCATGGTGCCGCCTTGCCAATGTGTGCGAAGCCCCCGTGCGTTCAGGTCCACGAATCCCGCGGCCTCGATGTCACGCGTCGCGGGCTCGGGGCCTTGTGGGCAGTTGGTGTCCCCGATGATCACCACATCGTCGTCCTGGAACGCTTTACGTACCTCGGGCAACGCCCGCACGAGCGCCGCGGCTTCTTCCTTGCGGTGGGCCGCGAAGTCGCCGTTGTAGTCCGCCTTCATGTGCAGGACGATCACGACGATGTCGGTCTTGCCCTCACCTGTCGAGAACTTCATCGCGTGCGGCGGACGGTTCCACAGCGCCGAGCCCTGTGCGCTTCGCGCCTTGGGGATCGGCAACGCCCAGGGCCTGTCCCGCGTCTGATCCCAGGGCTTGCCCGACGCGTTCAGCGCGGTCACCGCCTTGCGGTTCCAAAGCACGCCGGTCAACTGATCGCCCTCGGCGCGGCCCGGGAAGAGAACGTACTCCCAGGATTGGCCCGAGCTGTTCAGCTTGGCGATCGCCGCTTCGAGCTCCGGACTGCGGATCGGTTCGCCGCGCTGGCGCGTGACGATCTCCTCGACCGCGACGATCGACGCGTCGGACGCGCGGATGTAGTCGGCCATGTCCTCGGGCCGCTGCGCGATGCCTTTGGCGGCCCCGGAGCGATCCTCGGGCTTGCCGAGCCATTCGATGTTCCAGGACGCGATCCGCAGGACGCCGGATGATGACGCAGGCTCCGAGCGGGGCTTGGCTTCAGTCCTTGCGGGCTGCTCTTGCGCGTTGGATCGGGCCGGAGGCTGCGAGACCTGGGGCGGAGGCGTCGGTGCTTCGGCGCGAGGCAGCGCCTCGGGCTGCTCGTACTTCGCGGCGAGGCGGTCGCGCTTGAGCAGGCCCGCGAGCGCGGCGCCGATGATCACGATCGCGATCGCCAGAGGCTTGTGCCGCATGAGTGGAAGCCGCGTGTTGCTGGGTCGATGCATGGCGGGCCCTCGGAAGAGACGCCATGGTAACGCCCGGCAACACACGGCGGCACGTGCTGGCTGCGGCTTTTCGAGTCCTTACGGGACCGTCAGGCCTCCATCGACCTTGAGATCATGCCCCGTCAGGAACGAGGCAGCATCTGACCAGAGGAAGAGCACAGGCTCGGCGATCTCCCGCGGCACGCCCACGCGGCCGACGGGGTGCATCCCCGCCATCTGCTTGTCGAACTCGGTGCCCACGCCTCCGGTGAATCGGTCGTACATCTCCGTCCGGATCGCGGCGGGCGACACCGAGTTCACGCGCACGCCCTGCTTGGCGTACTCGAGTGCAGCGCTGCGCGTCAGTCCGATCACCGCGTGCTTGCTCGCGATGTACACGCTCATCCCGGGCATGCCGACCGAGCCCGCGACCGACGCGTTGTTCACGATGGAGCCGCCCCCCGACTTGAGCAGGGCGGGAACCTGATGCTTCATCGCGAGCAGGACGCCCAGCACGTTGATGTTGAACACATCGTGGAAGTTCTGCTCGGTCTGCTCGTGGGTCGGCACGCCGACGAGGCCTTCAACACCCGCGTTGTTGAAGACCAGGTTGAGCTTGCCGTTGACCTTGATCGCCTCGGCGACGAAGCGGCGCTGATCGTCTTCCTTTGAGACGTCACCTTTCACGAAGACGCCCTTGACGCCCTGCGCGCGGATCTCGGAGGCGACCGCTTCGCCCTCCTTCTCCCGGCGTCCGGTGACGACGACGTGCACGCCCGCTCTGGCGGCGGCCAGCGCGGTCTCCCGGCCGATGCCGCTGGTGCCTCCCGTGATCAAGGCGACCTTCCCCGCAAGCGAACCCTTCTGATCGATGGCCATGAATGCTCCTTTGTTCCCGGCGGTCCAACTGTATCGATAGATGTCGATAAATAAAGCCCGTCACGCGATCTTCATGAATTCCGCGCGATCGGGGGAGGAAACAAGGGGCTTGACCGGGCGGACGCCCCGGTCTAATCTCTGTCCGAGCCATCAAGAGTCCCGAGGGCAATCCTCGGGCGGCAACCGAGCCAGGCGTCCCACGCAGGACGACCAAAGCCGCGGTGCCGAGCCAGCCGAGCCCGTTGGGGCAGGCAGCGATGGGGCCGAACAGCGTCGGAACACCGACCTGACACGGCAAAAGGCAGACCGACGTTCGGTCCGCACCCACGCAGTCCAAGGCACTTCACGATGGCACGGGAGCTTTCCCATGCCACGCAATGCCACGTCGTCCGCCGCCGCCTCGCCTCAGGGCCTGGCCTCCCCCACCATTGTGCTCAAGTTCGGGTCCTCGGTCCTGCCGGGCGAGCCCAACCTGCCCACCGCGGTCCACGAGATCTACCGCTGGGTCAGGCAGGGATACCGCGTCGTCGCGATCGTCTCGGCCCTGGGCAACACCACCGACGCGCTGATCGAGCACGCCCGCAAGTTCTCCGACGCGCCGACCGAGTCGACGTTCGCAGCGTTCGTGGGGACGGGCGAGCTCCGCGCCTCGGCCCTGCTCGGGCTCGCGCTGGACCGCGCGGGCGTGCCCAACCGCGTGCTCGATCACGCGGCGATCGAACTGGCCACCGATGGCCCGGTGCTCGACTCGCGGGCCATCTCCGTCAACACCCAGCGCATCCTCGGCTCACTCTCCGAAGCCCCGGTCCTGGTCATTCCGGGATTCCTGGGACGCTCGTCCAAGGGCGAAACCACCCTGCTCGGGCGCGGCGGCTCCGACCTCACCGCGCTCTTCATTGCTGCCCAGATCGGCGCCGAAGTCCGCTTGCTCAAGGACGTCGATGGGCTTTACGACCGCGATCCCGCCGATCGCAGCGTCACCCCCGCGCGGCGCTTTGACCGCGTCACGTGGGACGACGTGCTCAGCCTCTCCGAGGGCATCGTCCAGCACAAGGCGGTCCGCTTCGCCCGCGATCGTGGGCTCGAGTTCAGCGTCGCCCGCTCGGGTGATGACCACGGCACAATCGTGGGCCGTGGCCCGACCAAGGTCGCGGAGCACGACCTGCGCACGCTCAGGCCGATCCGCGTCGGACTCCTGGGCCTGGGCACTGTTGGACGGGGCGTGCTGGATGAACTCCGCCGCCAGCCCGAGCGTTTCGAAGTGACCCGCATCGCGGTGCGCGAGCCTCAGAAGCACATTGGAGCGGGGATCCCCGCTTGTCTGGTCACGACCGATCCCCGCGAAGTGCTGCGGGGCGGTGACCAGGGCCCGCCCGACGTGATCGTCGAGCTCATTGGAGGCGATGAACCCGCCCGCACGCTCCTCCGCGAGGCGCTGGACGCGGGCATCCACGTCGTCAGCGGCAACAAGCTCGCGCTGGCGCCCATCATCGGCGAACTCTCGGATCTGGCCCGCAAGCGCTCGGTCGCGCTGCGTTACTCGGCCGCGGTCGGCGCGGCCTTGCCTGCGCTTGAGCTCGCCGAACACGCGGCCAAGCGGAGCATCACCGCTGGCGGCGTGCGCTCCGTGCGCGGCGTGCTCAACGGCACAACGACCTACATCCTGACCCGCATCGCCGAAGGTCTCACCTTCGAGGACGCGCTCAAGGAAGCCCAGACGCTCGGGTACGCCGAAGCCGATCCCGCGGCCGACGTCGATGGGCTCGATGCCGCCAGCAAGCTCGCGCTTCTCGTGAAGGCCGCGTTTGGAAAGACGCTGCCCCTGGAAAAGATCAAGCTCGAAGGCATCCGCAACGTGCCGCGCAACGATGTCGTTGCAGCGGCCCGGGCGGGCGGCGCGGTGCGGCTGGTCGCGACCGCGACCCTCGTGAACGGCGAGATTCAGGCCACGGTGCGCCCTGAGACGCTCTCCGGCGCCGATCCGCTGGCGGGAACCCCGCGCTCCGGAAACGCGCTGCTCATCCGCACCGCCTCGGGCGAGGAGATCTTCGCCAAGGGCACCGGCGCGGGCCGCTTCCCCACGACCGAAGCGGTGCTGGCGGATCTGCTCGACCTGAGCCGTCTCTTCAACGACAGCGTCCACGGCCAGCGCACGCTGGGCTCCAATCGGACCGCCAGGCCGCTCACGAACCACTCCGCGGTCGCCTGAACCGGTTCGTCCCACGCTCGCACGCACACTTGTCACGCACATTCATCGCGGGCGTCCCGCCCGTTCGAGGTTGAACATGTCTCACGCTCAGCTCATCGCGGTCGCCGGAGCGACCGGCGCCGTCGGCCGTGAAATCCTGACGATTCTGGAGTCCCGCGGCGTGGAAGCCTCGCGGATCCGGGCCCTGGCCTCGGCCCGCTCGGCGGGCACGTTCCTGTCCTACGCGGGCTCGCGTCTGGCGGTTGACGCCCTGACGCCTCAGTCCTTCCGGGGCTGCGATCTGGCGCTGTTCGCCACGCCTTCGAGCATCAGCCGATGTTTCGCGCCCGAAGCGCTGGCCGCGGGCGCGACGGTGGTGGACAACTCGTCCGCCTTCCGCCATGAGCCCGGCGTGCCTCTGGTCATTCCTGAGGTGAATCCCGAGGCGCTCCAGGACCTTCGTGCGGGGAGCCGGTTGGTCGCCAATCCGAACTGTTCAACGATTCTCCTGCTCGTCGCGCTGGAACCCCTCCGTCGGGCGTTCGGCATCAGGCGCGTCGATGTGACGACCTATCAGGCGGTCTCGGGCGCTGGAGCAGCGGGCATCGACGAACTGGTGGCACAGACCCGCGAGAACCTTGCAGGTGTGGACCTTCCCCCCAAGGTCTTCCACGAGCCCTGCGCGTTCAACGTGTTCAGCCACAACTCGGGCGTGGACATCGCGACGGGCCTCAATGGCGAAGAGACCAAGATCATCCGCGAAACGCAGCGGATCTGGAACGATGATGCGGTCGAGATCTGCCCGACCTGCGTGCGCGTGCCGGCGATCCGGGCCCACGCGGAAGCGGTGACCATCACCCTGAAGAAGCCCGCGACGGAAGCCCAGGTGCGCGAGGCGTTCCACGGCGCCAGCGGCGTGCGGCTCGTGGACGATCGCGCCTCCAACAACTTCCCGACCTCACGCAAGGCGACGGGCATCGACGATGTGCTCGTCGGACGCCTGCGCCGAGATCCGAGCCAGGCGGGCTCGAGCACCCTGGGCACGCGGTTCTGCCTCTTCCTCTCGGGCGATCAGATCCGCAAGGGAGCGGCACTGAACGCGATCCAGATCGCGGATCTGCTCGAAGCCAAGCCAGGCAACGACCGCACGCCGACGCACACGGTGCGTGCGTCGACTTGAACCTCGAGGCGTGTTCCAAGGGCGGGCGCACACTCCGGAGCCGAGTCGTCCATGTCAGAGCCGAGCAGAGTCAGAGCCGAGCAGCGCAAGCTGCCGGTCGAGCGTTCACGTGCTCATCAGCCCTGATGGGTTCAAACGCGAGACACGCCGGTCGCTTGCGCGACTCGGCTCTGACCGGATCCGATCCAAGCGCTGGCTATTCCTTCAATCCCGCGGTCGCGATCCCATCCACGAACGTCCGCTGCGCGAGCAGGAACAGGATGAGCACCGGGAGCACGATGAGCAGGCTCGCCATCATGAGCAGGTTCCAGGGCGTGCTGCCGGTCTGGCTCTGGTAGAGCGAAAGCCCGAGCGCCAGTGTGAACTGGTCGCGGTTGGTCAGGAAGATCAAAGGCCCGAGGAAGTCGTTCCACACGAACATGAACTGGAACAGCGCCACCACCGCCAGCGATGGACGGCACAGCGGCACGATCACCCGCCAGAAGATGCCCAGATGCCCGCATCCATCGATCCGCGCCGCCTCGTCGAGCTCGCGCGGAATGGTCCGGATGAACTGACGAAGCAGGAACACGTTGAACGCGCTGGCGAACCACGCGGGCACCCAGAGAGGCTTGAGTGACCCGATCCAGCCAAGCTCGCGGAAGATCAGATAAAGCGGCCCCATGATCACCGGGAACGGGATCATCATCGTCGCCAGAAGCAGGCCAAAGAGCGCCTTCTTGCCCCTGAACTCGATCCGGGCAAACCCGTACGCGACCACGGCACTGGAGAGCACCGTCCCCACGACGCTCAAGAATGCGATGATCAGCGTGTTGCGCAGATAGAGCGGGAAGTCGACGATCGGATCGCTCCACACCTTGTGGAAGTTCTCCGACGCAAACTCCGGAAGCTTGCTCACCGGGTCCGGCAAAAGCCTGGGGGGATTGGCCAGCGTCTGATCCTGAGGCTTGATCGCGGTGGACGTCATCCAGATCAGGGGCGCCAGGTAGAGCCCGCTGACCACGAAGAGCGCAACGTACACGAGCAGGCGTTGCACGCCGCCCAGGCTCCGCCCTTCATGTCCGCCCGCTCGCTTCACAACCAAACCTCCGCTGCCGCCAAAGCGGCGGGATCTTCAACCCGCCCGATAGAACACAAGCTTTTTGCTCGCCCAGATCGTCAGTCCCGTCAACGCCAGGATGATGATGAACTGCACCCAGGCCAGTGCGCTCGCGTAGCCCATCTTGGGACCGAACAGGAACGCGTTGTCGTAGAGGTACATCGAGTAGAAATAGGTCGCCCGGTCCGGATCGCCCCGCGTCATCACGTACGGCGTCGCGAACACCTGCCACGAGCCGATCACCGACATGATCACGTTGAACAGCACCACCGGCGAGATCATCGGGAGCGTCACGTTCAGGAACCGCCGCACCGGACCCACGCCATCCAGGTCCGCCGCCTCGTAGAGCGACTGCGGCACATCCTTCAACGCCGCCAGATACACGACCACGCCCTGACCGATCGACCACAGGCTCATGAAGATCAGCGCCGGCATCGCCCAGGCCTTCTCGCTCAGCCAGCTCGGGGCTTCGAGCCCCAAAGGCTTGAGCAGCGGGCGCAGCCCCTGGTTGATCAGCCCGAGCTCGCCGTTGTAGAGCCAGAGCCAGACCATCGCCGACGCGACCAGAGGCACCAGCGTGGGAACGAACACCGCGGCCCGGAAGAACCCGGTCCCCTTGACGGGCTGGTTCAGCAAGACCGCGATCAGGATCGCGACGATCGTGCCAAGCGGGATCGACACCGACGCGTAGATCACGGTGTTCCGCATCACGGTCCAGAAGACCGGATCACGCACGAGCCTCGTGTAGTTCTCCACGCCGATCCAGAGCGGCTTCTCGAGCACCGGGTAGTCGGTGAACGAGTAGTACAGGCTCATCGCGATGGGCAACGCCAGGAACGCCGCGAATCCGATGATCCACGGACTGATCCACAGATAACCCGCGATGTCGTGCCCCTCGCGACGCATCAGGTCGTCCCGCCTTCCCGCCTGGCACGGCGTTCCCGCGCCAGATCGAGGCTTTGATTGATCCGCCTGTCGATCGAAGCCAGCACATCCGCTGCGGGCTGGCCCTGATCCCACATCCGGCTGAACGCGCTGCGGACCTCCTCGTCGTACTCGTTCCAGAGCCTGGTCTTGGGCGTCGCAAACGCGCGAGGGCTCCGCGCGATCGCCTCGTGCACCGCGATGTTCCGGTGCGGATGCTCCTTCTTGTACGCCTCGCTCGACTCGGCCAGGGGCGAAGGCTTGCAATGCGCCGTGGCCATGAACTCCACCCACTCGCGCCGCTGCGTGAACGCGACGAACTCCATCGAGGCCTCGGGCTTCTTGCACCCGCGCGGGATCACCAGCACGTCCGCCTCGAGCAACCCCGCGGGCTTGCTCGGATCGGCGATGTCCGCGGGCATCGGGAACGCAGCAGCTGCGTAGTCGAAGTCGGGCTTGTAGCGCTGAATCACGTTCACCAGGAACGGCCCATGGAGCGACATCGCGACGCGCCCGCCAAGCAGAGGCTGCAAGGGCGAGTCGTAGTTGCCAAGGCCGGCGCCGAAGGCCCGCAGCCGCTCGATGCCGTACTTCTTGGGATAACTCTGCACCCACTCATACCCGCTCACGACCCGCGGATCGGTCGGCGTGGCCTTGTCGGAGGCTTCGTCGTACCACTTGCCGCCAAAGGTGGGCGCCCACACGTGAGGCCACCACCCGGGCTCGGTCTGCACAAACCCCATCCGCGTGATGCGTTGGTCGCCATCGCGGACCGTGAGCTTGTCGGTGAACTCGTCGAGCTCCTCGATCGAGAGCGGCGGGCGATCCGGATCCAGCCCCGCCTCGCGGAACATCGCGCGGTTGTAGTAGAGCCCGATCGTGCTGCACGTGTTGGGCATGCCCCACACGTTCCTCTTGAACTTCATGAGCTCCCAGACCGGAGCGGCATACGACGACGCCTGCACACCCGCTGCGGACGCGATCTGGTCCAGAGGCTCCAGCGCCCCGCTCTCCGCGAACGGCGGAATGGACCGGCTGTAGAGCCCGACGACGTCGGGCGGATCGCCCCCCGCGATCGCGATCATCGCCTTCTGGTCGATCCCGGTCATCGTGAAGAAGCGGACGAAGATGCGGTCCTGTGACGCGTTGAAGGCGTCGACGACCTTCTGCATCGCCAGCGCTTCGTGCCCCGACCACTTTTCCCAGTAGTCGAGCACGAGCTTGGAGCCGGTCGCTTCCTTGGCGCCGCGCGGGCCGAAGAGCGCAAAGCCAATCCCCCCCGCCGCCATCGCGCCAACCGCGGCACGGCGCGTCAACTGACCCAGGCTCTGCCCTTCCGAGTGCATCAACCGGAGGATACCCGACCAGACCGCGACTTTTCATCCCCCGCCATGCCGATCTTCCCCATGGTCCCGGCCCGGGCGCCCCGCGGGCAAGCTACCCGCAGGACCTGCGAAGCTCCCCACGCGGATCCCCCGATATGCTCACCCAGCGCCAGGCCCTGTGGCGGAATGGCAGACGCAGCGGACTTAAAATCCGCAGCCCGGCAACGGGCGTGTGAGTTCAAGTCTCACCGGGGCCATTCATCTCTCGCCACCGACGACGCCCTCCGTTCAGAATCCACAGTTCTGTGTGCGCAAGGCCCTTATCGCGAACGCCGTGCACGCTCTTTTCTCGCGCCGATGAACCCTCGCCCCGGCAGCACGCGGCGCACGCTCGCGTACCCTCTCGCGTGACCACGCCTCCTCCGCTCCAGCTCGACGCGGTTTTCGATCAGGTTGCCCCCCACTTCCTAGGGGACGCCGCCCTCGCACAGGCCCGGGAACTGGTCGAGCTCTGCACCAGCGCAGGCGACGAGCTCGAGCACGCCGATCGCGATCGGGCCGCCGCTCGCATCGCGGCCTCACCCACCGCCGACCTGCTCCGCCTGGTGGAACTCGTCACCGCCCGCTTCCATCTCATGAACATGGGCGAGCAGCTCAGCATCGCGCGGATCAACCGCGAGCGCGAGCTTGCCTCCAGGCCCGACGCTCCCCGCGCCGAGTCCATCGCCGAGACCATTCAGCTCGCGCGCAAATGCGGCATCGGTCCCGCCGAACTCACGCGCACGCTCGCGGAGGTCGAGGTCGGCCCGACCCTCACCGCCCATCCGACCGAGGCCCGCCGCCGGACCATCATCACCAAGCAGGTCGAGATCGCCAGCATCGCGCGTCTGCTCGAGCGGGAGAGGCTCACGCCCTGGGAACGCGAAGAGCTCTTCCGTCGCCTGCGTTCCACCATCGCGCTGCTGCTCCTTTCCGATGACGTCCGCGCCCGCCGCCTGACCGTCGCGGATGAGGCCCGCAACGGCGTGTACTTCCTGACCAACTCCATCTGGCAGACCATCCCCGCCCTGGCCCGAGACGTCCGCGCCGCAGCGGGCGATCAGATCGAAGGCGATCCGCTCAAGCTCACCGCGTCCCTGCTCGCCTACCGCTCCTGGATCGGCGGCGATCGCGATGGCAACCCCGAAGTCACGCACGCGACCACGCGCCAGACGCTGGCGATGCTCCGCGAGGCCGCGGTCGACCTCTGGGACAAGACGCTCGAAGAGCTCAAGCAGGACCTGTCGCCTTCCACCAATCGCGCTCCGGTTCTCCCCGAACTGGCCGAGGCGGTGGAGCGCGACCGGGCCGCGTGGCTCCCGGACTCTCCGGTCGTCGCGCAGCGTGTGGGCGAGCCGGTCCGTCTCAGGCTCATGCAGATGCGGGAGCGTTTGCGCCGCGATCAGGCGTACACGTCCGCGCACCTCATCGAGGATCTGGAACTCATCCGCCGTTCGCTCGAGCAGGCGGGGATCAAGGACGCATTGGCCTACGCGCCGCTTGAAGACGCGCTCATCCGCGCCCGGGTCTTCGGGCTTCACCTGGCGACCCTCGACATCCGCCAGCACAGCGCGGTGCACGAGAAGGCGGTCGGCGAACTCCTCGCGCAGGCAGGGGTCACCGACGCCTACGCGTCCCTGCCGGAGGACGATCGCGTCCGGATCCTGCGGGCCGAACTCTCGACGCGCCGCCCCCTGGTCGGCCCCCACGCCGAGCTGGCGCCGATGACCCTCGAGACATTGCGCACGCTCGACGTGGTCCGCGAGGCCATCTCACGCGAGCCTGCGGCGGTCCGCTCGTACATCATCTCGATGACCCACGGCGTGAGCGACGTGCTCGAAGTGCTCCTGCTCATGAAGGAGCGTGGCCTGCTCCCCAAGGGCGATCGCCCCGCCCCTTCCCGAACGTTGCACGTTGTCCCACTGCTCGAAACCATCGACGATCTCGAACGAGGCCCCGAGCTTCTGAGCACGTTGCTCGACGATCCCGCGTACCGCGAGCATCTTGAGCGACTGGCCGCCCAGGACCGCGTTGCGGGAGTGACGCCGACGCTCCAGCAGGAGATCATGCTGGGCTATTCCGACTCCAACAAGGACGGCGGATTCCTGATGGCCAACCTGGCGCTGCACCAGGCCCAGGAGAAGCTCGCGGACGTGGGCCGCGTGCGCGGCGTGCAGATCCGCTTCTTCCACGGCCGCGGCGGCACGGTGGGCCGTGGTGGAGGCCGAGCCGGCCGGGCGATCCTCGCCGCTCCGCCCGGTGCTCGCTCCGGCGCGCTGCGCTTCACCGAGCAGGGCGAAGTCATCTCCTTCCGCTACGCCCTTCCCGAGATCGCCCGGAGGCACCTGGAGCAGATCCTCTCGGCTGCCATCCGCGCGAGCCTGACCAGGCGGCAGCCCGCCGAAGGCGTGGATCGCGCCCGCGTGCTGCCCATCGTGAAGAAGCTCGCGAAGGTCTCGATGGAGCGCTATCGCGCGTTGATCACCGATCCGCGTTTCTGGCCCTGGTTCCTCGCGGCCAGCCCGATCGCGCACATCGGAAGCCTGCCGATTGCGAGCCGTCCGGTCTCCCGCGGCGGAGGCGACGCGTCCTTCGCGTTTGATCAGCTCCGCGCCATCCCGTGGGTCTTTTCCTGGATCCAGATGCGGGCCATCGCACCGGGCTGGTACGGGCTCGGCGCCGCCCTGTCGTCGTGCACGCCCGATGAGATGGACTTCCTCAAGGTCGCCGCGGGACAGAACGCGTTCTTCGCGACAATCCTCGACAACGCGGCTCAGGAGATGACCCGCGCCAGACTCCCCATCGCACGCCGTTACGCCAGGCTCGGACCCGAAGGCGACGCGATCTTCGCGCAGCTCCGCTCGGAGTTCGAGACCGCCTCGAGCGCGATCCTGGCGCTCACGAGCCGCAAGTCGCTGATGGACCACGCGCCGGTGATCGCCGCCTCGATCCGCGTCCGCAATCCCTGGACCGATGTCCTCAACCTCGTGCAGATCGAGCTTCTGAGCCGGTACCGCTCCGCGCCCGAGGCCGAGCGCCCGGCGCTGCGCTCCGCGATCCTGGCGAGCATCAACGGCATCGCCGCCGCCATGCAATCCACGGGTTGACGGTTCACTTCAGGTACACCGGATTGGCGAAGTACTGCCAGTCCGGATGCCCATGCACCGCTTCCTCCGCCTCGGGCTGGCGATCGAAAGGATCTTCCTCGAGGTCCTTGCCGTTGTGCCAACGGCAGTCGGGGTTTCCCGTGTCGAGAAGCTTGAAGCTCTCCGCGTGCCCATCCAGGAAGCCATAGTTCCCGCGGGTCTGATGCCAATAGCCGAAGAGGCCGCCGTCCTGATCGAGCGAGATCAGGTGATTGGTCGCGCGAATGTCCGGGAACGGCGCCCGCGTCTCGGAAATCAGAATCGTGTGGCTCGGACGCTGCACCGCGGTGTCCGGCCTCTTGGCGTCCTCACTGGTCTTGACCGCACGCCAGATGATGTGCCCGTTGAGCGCGTAACTCGAGTTGACGTCGCCGACGCACTCGGTCCCGTTGTCGAAGCTCCCCTGCTCACTCTGCGGCGTTCCGGGATGGTCAGGGCACACCCAGACCTTGCCCTCGGGCATCATGCTCGCGCTGACGAACTTCTTCCGCCAGGTGATGTGCTTGCCTGGCTCGACGAGCGTGCGGTTCTCCGGAAGGCGACCGCCGCTCGTCGCGGTCCACGCCGCAATCACCGTCACAAGCTGACGGCTCTGCGAGAGGCACACCGTCGCCCTCGCCCTGGACCTTGCGCCGGAGAGCACCGGCAGGAGGATCCCGAGCAGGATCGCGACGATCGCGATGACCACCAGAAGCTCGATGAGCGTGAACGCGCCTCGATTGCGAATCACGGCTCCTCCTTCCGGTACCGCATCACGATCACGCCCTCGCCCGGTTCGGGATCGAAACCCGAGG
Source organism: uncultured Phycisphaeraceae bacterium (assembly GCA_964531675.1). Taxonomy (GTDB): domain Bacteria; phylum Planctomycetota; class Phycisphaerae; order Phycisphaerales; family UBA1924; genus CAZHFW01. Next base: position 19,136 of record CAZHFW010000035.1, read on the forward strand.
GATACTCCTGAAGCCTGGGCGACATGGGCTCGTGCACCGCCAGGTCGCACCCGGCCTCCGTACGCCGCATGAGCATTTTCATCCGCTTGCCGATCATCGCGGGGTCTTCGCTCTTGTTGCAGATCACTTCGGCGCGGATGATGTCGCCCTCGCGCGACGAGTTGAGGATCTTGAACGTGTGCATGGCCTGACGCCCATCCCACACGCCGAGCATCGCGTCGTCCATGCGGAAGTCCCAGTTCTGGGCCTGGAGCCACGCGCCCGCGATTTCGGGCGCAACCGCCCCAGCGACAGCCTTGGGCGCTGGGAGGTTCACGCCGCGAATCCCCGACCAGACGACCAGTTGCTCCGCGCCGTTCTCGGGCACCTTGATCTTGAGCGTCAGCCAGTCCCGCTTGCACTCCGCGTGCATCGAGAAGACCTTGCCGACCTGCTCCTTGAAGAGATCAGGCTGCTCGAGCTCCGCGGACTCAACTTTCACCTTGTACTCGCCCGCCTTCGCATCGGGCCCCGCGGAGAGCACCGTGAACACGATCTTGCCGCTCTTGGGCGTGGGCCGATTCATCACGAGCGTCATCGTCGTGCCATCGCTGGAAAGCTCCATCGCCGGCACGCCGTCCTGCCTGATCGACGCCAGTCGCATGCCCTGTGGCGGAGGCTCGGCACTCGCAAACACCGAGTGCATGCCCGTCATCATGCCCACCAGCGCCGCGCCGCCGGTCACGGTGAGTGCCCCGAGCAGTACCACCGCTGCAACCTTCACGCCCGCGCCCGCCGCAGCACCCTGACCGAGACAGCTCAGCCCGGCCTTCACGAACGAGCCCGTCGCTTCATGTCCCACACTGATCGCCGGCGCTTCTTCCAGCACCCGAGGCAGGCTCGCGCCCAGCACGCAGCCACAGGCGCCGAGCTGGTCGCGCAAGCGATCCAGCGCCCGCGTCAACCGACGGCTCATCGTCCCCTCCGACACGCCCGACTCCGCCGCCAGCTCGCGCTGGGGCCTCCCCGCCAGGAACCGCATCAGGATCAGTTCGCGGTCCGCGGGCTCAAGTCTGGACAACGCCTCATCAAGCCTGGACTCGACATCACGCCAGGTCGGCTCCACCGCCGGGACCGCCTCGGTCCGCGCCGCGGCTTCCTCCGCGTTGTCGCGCGCCGAACGTTTGCGGATCAGGTCCAGACTGTGCCGGACGGCGCACGCATGGAGCCATGCCGCAGCATTGGAGCGAACATCGCCCGCGTGCCGCGCCAGCGTCAGAAAGGTCTCCTGAGCCGCGTCCTGAGCATCGGACTCGGAACCAAGCACCCGCCGGCAGGTCGCCAGCACCATCCCCTGGTACCGGTGGACGAGCCGTTCGAACGCCACCGGATCCCGGCTCCGGGCGTATTGCCTGAGGGCCCGCATGTCCCCGGTCCCGAAGATGGAAAGCACGTCGGCCATGAATGCCTCCTCATCATCAGGACGGAGCCGAGCAGGGCAACTTGCGCCCGCGGCGCGAGAATTCCGCACCCTCACTCCGGACAATCTGAGCTGAATTTCAGGCCTGACCGGTCAGGAAACCCCCGGGGGTGGGCTGGAGGGGGGCCTCGGCCTAACATCTTGGCCCCGGTCGGGAGTGTCTTCCGCCCGGGGAACAACCAAGTTGTCCCCGTTGAAAGCCGCGGAGCACCCCTCCGCCGCCGTGCCGGGGCGTGAAGGAGTTCGAATGGTTCGCATCCGCATGCAGCGTCTGGGCCGTCACCGCCGTCCGTTCTACCGCATCAACGCGGTCGACAAGCGCACCCGCCGCGACGGCGCCGCGATCGAGCAGCTCGGCTGGTACAACCCCCTCGAGAAGGACCCGGCCAAGCAGCTGTTCCTCAACGTCGATCGCATCCAGCACTGGCTCAAGGTCGGCGCTCAGCCCTCCGACACCTGCCGCGACTTCCTCGTCAAGCAGGGCCTGATCACGGGTGATGCCAAGAGCACCTGGGAAGAAGACCGCGCCACCGACCGCAAGCTCGCCGAAGAGAAGAAGGCCAAGGCCGCTGCGGAAGGCGACAAGAAGGACGAGAAGAAGAAGGGCTAAACACCCGCTCTGGCTTCCCCCGAAGCAACCTGAACGCACGCTCCCCAAGGGGCGTGCGTTTTTCATTCCCGCCCCCGATACCCTCTTGGCGTGCCCCTCCGCTTCGACATCCTCACGACCTTTCCCGAGATGTTCTCGACGGAAGCGCCCGCCGCGCTGGGCGTGAGCATCCCGAGCCGTGCGCGCAAAGCGGGCCTCGTCGAGTGGCACGCCACCAACATCCGCGCGCACACCACCGACAAGCACCAGAAGACCGACGACCGCCCCTTCGGAGGCGGGCCGGGCATGGTCATGATGTGCCAGCCCGTGTGGGATGCGGTCATGGCGGTTGAGGCCCAGGACCCCCGCCCCGCGACCCGCATCCTGCTGACCCCCCAGGGCACGCCCCTGCGCCAGAGCATCGTCGAAGAGCTCGCGACCAAGCCCCGCATCCTGATGATCGCGGGCCACTACGAGGGCATCGACGAGCGCGTCATCGAGAAGCTCGCGCCCCTGGAGATCAGCCTCGGGGACTACGTCCTCTCGGGGGGCGAGCTGGCGGCCATGATCCTCATGGACGCCATCATCCGCCTGCTCCCCGGCGCCCTCGGCGACGAGGCCTCCGCCGGCCATGACAGCTTCTCACCCGCGGACGTCCCGGTCAGCAAGAAGGCCAAGGTCACCGAGCGCCTCCTGGACTGCCCCCACTACACCAAGCCCCGCGACTGGGAAGGCCTGGCGGTCCCCGAGATCCTGCTCTCGGGAGACCATGGGAAGATCGCCGCCTGGAGGCTCGACCAAAGGCTCAAGCGGACCCGGGAGCGTCGCCCGGACCTCCTGGCATCCCTTCCTCCCCAGGCCGACCAGGCCCCCGACCCGAACAAAATCCAGCACCCGAACAACTGATCACCACGCGTGCTAGAACCCACGCCGGGTGCGTCCTATCGTTCGGGCCCGTCACCGGACGATCCCTGTTCGGTGCGGCGATCAGGTGCAACATGAACCAGCAGAAGATCCTCGAATCCCTCACCCAGGCCCAGCTCAAGACCGACATCCCCGCGATGTACATCGGTGACACGGTCAGCGCCCACCTTCGCATCGTGGAAGGCGACAAGGAGCGCACGCAGACCTTCACCGGCGTGCTCATCTCCCGTGGCGGCCGTGGGATCAACGAGATGATCACCCTCCGCAAGCTCGTGGATGAGGTCGGCGTGGAGCGCATCCTCCCGCTCAACTCCCCCATGATCGCCAAGCTCGACGTGGTGCGTCGTGGCGACGCCCGTCGCGCCAAGCTCTACTACCTCGCGGACCGCGTCGGCAAGAGCCGTCGTCTCCGTGATCGCCGCCGCGGCATGAAGCACGTCGCGACCGACTCGCTGGCCGCTGCCCAGGCCGCCGCGGGCTCCAATGGCTGAGCCTGTCGCCTCAAGCGAAGCCCGGCTCCTCGAGCTGAGCCAATCGAACAGATTCCATCAGCCGACCCCGCTCGCGGGGTCGGTTGTGTTTTTGGCCCGCTCGCCAGAACTCTGATTCAGATCGGCAGCACCTGATCACGCCAGGCGGGAAACTTCTCGCGCCACGTGCGGACCTCCGCGGGATCGATCTCCGCCGAAAGCACGCCCTCGGCCTCAGCAAGCTCCCCCACCACGTTTCCGCGCGGATCGATGACCACCGAACCGCCCAGATACCGCGCGTTGGGATCACGCCCGACCCGGTTCACGCCGAGCACATACGCCTGATTCTCGATCGCCCGCGCCACCAGCAGAGGCTTCCAGTGCGCATGCCTTCCTTCGAGCCAGCACGCGCCCAGCGCAAAGAGCTCGGCGCCCAGCGCGAGGCCCCGACGGAAGAGCTCCGGGAACCGCAGGTCGTAGCACACCGCCGGACAAACCTTGAGGACGCCGCCCGGCCCCTCCCACGCGTACGTCAGCACGTCCCGGCCGTGCTCGATGGTCTGCTTCTCCTGCCCGAGGGGGAACATGTGAATCTTCTTGAACTCGCACAGGAGCCTGGTAGGCCCGCGGTCTTTGCCCGGCGCGATCGCGGTCATCACATTGCTCGCCCGGCACGCGTGGCACGGCGCCGCCGTCCGCCCCCCTTGCACCGTGACCCCGAGGTCCTCCGCCAGCTCGGTCAGGAACCGCAGGGTCCCGCCCTTGTCCGCGGTGACCGCGGTGTTCATCGAGAACCCAGTGTCGAACATCTCAGGCAGCAGCACGAAGTCGCCCGCCTCGACCGGGGCCTTGTCGAGCAGTTGTCGGACCTTCTCGAAGTTCGAGGCGGGGTCTTCCCAGGCGATGTCGAGTTGGACCAGATGCGCCCTCATAAACCGAACGTATCGCACCAGCCAGCCCAAAACCACCATCCCCACGCCGGATTGGGTGCCGTTTGCGCCCGCGCGGGTACACTCGGCGTGTCGTGACCGCGGCACAGATCCAAGACGCGAGCCCCCAAAGGGTCCCGGACGCCGGGCGCTCCGATCGCCGCACGCCCACCCTGGTCCTGGCCAGCCGGTCCCCCCGCCGCCGGGAGCTCCTGACCGAGTTCGGGATCCCCCACCACGCCGCCGAGCCCGCGCTCGACGACGCCCAGCTCTGGCCCGGCGCGGTCCCGCCGCATTGCTGGGTGACCGCCCTGGCGACGCTGAAGGCCTGGGCCTGCCTCCGGAATCTGCCCGCCGGATCCCCCACCATCGTGCTCGGGGCCGACACCGCCTGCATCAAGCAAGGTGTGCTCATCGGAACCCCCGTCGACGCGAGCGAAGCCGAGAAGATCATCCGCTTTCTCTCCGGCGGCGAGCACCGGGTCGTCACGGGCGTCGCCCTGATCTCGTCCGAAGGCATCCGCGAGCTCTGGTGCGACCGCGCGGTCGTCCGGGTCGGCGTCCTCTCCGAATCCCAGATCCGTCAGTACATCGAGAGCGGTCGATGGGCGGGGAAGGCCGGCGCGTACAACCTCCGCGAGCGCATCGACGCCGGCTGGCCCATCGCCTTCGAAGGCGATCCCACGTCCATCATGGGCCTTCCCATGGAGAAGCTCGTCCCGAGCCTTGCCCGCATGGGCATCAGCCCCGATCCCAAGAGCCGGGAGATTCGCCCATGAACTTCGACGAGTTCGCGCTGCTGGCCTCCATCGACACCACCGCTCCGGCGCGCCTGGCTCCCGCCTGGGCGATTGTCCCCGTCGCGGTCCTGACGATTCTGCTCATCTGGGCCCACGTTCGGTCCCTGTCCCGCACCGAGATGCCCGCGTCCCGCCGCCGGATCCGCTCTGTCAATGGCCTTCTGCTGCTCATGCTCCCGCCGCTGATGACCTACGCCCTGACCGTCGCGTCCCCCCAGAAGCCGACGGTCTTCGTGTTCGCGTGGATGGCGGTCTCGGCGCTGCTCCTGCTCATCGTCTCCCTGGCGGTGCTGGACGTCATCAACACCCTGAGGCTTCACCGCCGCGCCCTGGCCGAACTCCGCGCCCAGGCGCTTGATCTGCAGGCGGTGCTGCTCAACGCCCGTCTTCCGGGCGTCAAGGGCGGTACGCTTGCCCCTGATGCCGTCGGAAGCGCCAAAGCCAAGTCCTGATCCGACGCCCGAGCGATCCGAGCCCGCGGCGCCGCCTCCCGGTCCGGTCCCGGGCCTGTTTGGCGTCTTTGCATCCTGGGCCTACGCCCGCGAGGTCGCACGCCGCAACCGCAACTATGACCTGGGCAAGAAGGTCAATCGCTTCAACATCCCCGTGATCAGCGTGGGCAACCTCTCCGTCGGAGGAACAGGCAAGAGCCCCATGGTCGCCTGGATCGTCGAGGCGCTGCAGGCCGAGAACGCCAAGCCTTGCATCGCGATGCGGGGCTACCGCTCCAAGCGCAAAGGCCCGGCCCGCATCTCCGACGAAGCGGAGGAATACAGACACCGCTTCGGCCGCGCCGTCCCGGTCGTCGCGCGTCCCGATCGAACCACCGGACTCCGCGAACTCTTGTCGTCTCCCGAAGGCAAGGGCGTCAACGCGATCATCCTCGATGACGGATTCCAGCACCGCAAGATCGCCCGCGATCGCGACCTGGTGCTCATCGACGCGACCCGCTCACCCTTCCACGACACGCTCCTGCCCGCGGGCTGGCTCCGCGAACCCGTTGAGTCCCTCAAGCGTGCCTCGGGCGTCGTCATCACGCACGCCGAAGCCGCGACCACCGCCCAGATCAGCACGCTCTCGGATCAGCTCGCTCGCGTCACGGGTCATCCGCCGCTGGCGGTCGCCCGGCACGTGTGGTCGGGATACCGCGTCTTCGAAGGCGGCCGCGAACGCGTGGTCCCGCTGGCGTGGTACTCCTCGCGCAAGGCGTTCGCGACCTGCGCGATCGGCAACCCCGAACCATTCCTGGCTGAAGCCTCGCGCCGGGCGGGTCAGTTCATGGGCGCCGAGCGGCGTCGGGACCATGATCCCTACAGCCTGGAATCCGTTGTGAGCCTGTGCACCAAGGCCCAGGACGCCGGGGCCGACACCCTGATCTGCACCGCCAAGGACTGGACCAAACTCTCCCGATCGCTCGGGACGAGCTGGACCGGGGCGGTCGCGGTCCCCCTGCTGATCCTGGTCTTTGACCGCGGGGAGGCCGAACTCCGCCGCCATGTGCTCACCGCCCTGGGCTCATAGACTTGTCCGAGCCCATGGACACCCTGCTGAGCCACCTCTCCAACTGGAAGCCCTTCTCCGCCCTGGTCGTGGGCGACTTCATGCTCGACCAGCTCGTCAAGGGCGATGCCGAGCGTCTGAGCCCCGATGCGCCGGTCCCGATCCTGAACGTCCGCTCGAGCGAGGACCGTCCGGGCGGCGCCGCCAACGTGTGCATGGATCTGGTCGCGTTGGGCGGGAGCGTCGAGGCCTTCGGCGTCACCGGGAACGACGACCACGCACGCCGGCTGCGCGACGCGCTGGGCCGTGAACGCGTGGGCTCGGCGGGCCTGATCGCGGACGCGACGCGCCCGACGACCGTGAAGCAGAACCTGATCGGTCTGGCCCAGACGCGTCACCCGCAGAAGATGTTTCGCGTGGACTACGAATCGCGTGAGCCGCTCTCGGGCAAGGTCGTGGATCATCTCATCGACGCGTTCACCGAAGCCTTGCCCCGCGCCGATGTGGTCTGTCTCGAGGACTACGCCAAGGGCGTCTGCACGCCCGAGGTCTGCCACGAGGTGATCGCCCGCTCGCGCAAGGCGGGGAAGCCCGTGCTCGTCGATCCCGCGCGCATCGAGAGCTACGAGAAGTACCGCGGCGCCACGGTCATCACGCCCAACCGCACCGAGGCCGAGACCGCGACCGGCGCCAAGACCGACGCCGGCGCTGATCCCACGCACAACGCCAAGCTCGCCGAGCAGCTGCTCAACGAGATCGGTCTGGAAGCGGTCGTGCTTACCCTCGACAAGCACGGCGCGCTGCTGCTGGAGCGCGGCTCCTCGCCGATCGCGATCCCGACCGTCGCGCGTCAGGTCTACGACGTGACCGGCGCGGGCGACATGTTCCTCGCGGGTCTGGCCGCGGCCCGCGCCAACGGCACAACCTGGACCGATGCTGTCCGATTCGCCAACGCCGCGGCGGGCCTCGAAGTCGAGATCTTCGGCGTCGAGCCGATCCCGCTCGAGCGCGTGCACCACTCGATCCTGACGCAAGCGTCGACGAGCAAGGTGCGCACGCTCCCGCAACTGCTCATCGAGATCGAAGCCCGCCGCAAGGCCGCCGCCGCTTCGCGTGCGCCCTTCCGCGTCGTCTTCACCAACGGCTGCTTCGACATCCTGCACAAGGGCCACACCTCCCTGATCCGCCAGGCCGCGGAACTTGGGGATTTCCTTGTGGTCGCGGTGAACTCCGACGCGTCGGTGCGGCGACTGAAGGGACCTGCCCGTCCCGTGAACAACCAGGACGACCGCGCGGAGATCCTCAGCGAACTCGAAGCGGTCGACGCGGTTGTAATTTTTGACGACGACACCCCAATCGAGGTGATCCGCCAGGTACGTCCGGACACCCTCGTCAAGGGGGGGGATTACTCCAAGGCGCAGGTCGTCGGTGCGGAACTGGTGGAAAGCTTCGGGGGAAACGTGGTGCTCGTCGATGTAGTTCCGGGGCGGAGCACGACCGGGACGATTGAGCGGCTGCGCGGCTGCTGAGTCTCGGATCGGGCCCGCTGCCTGCGGGCCAAGATCGTGATCCACGTCGCCGTCATCGCCGAGCCGTACGTTGAGCACATCCTGCAAGGACGCAAACGCGTCGAGCTGCGCCTTTCCGTGGCCCGCCAGCCTTGGCATGGTCACGTCTTCGCGGGCGAACGCATCTACTTCAAAGTGCGCGGCGGCGACATCGTGGGAACCGCGATCGTCCAGCGCGTGCACACGTACCCGATCGAGTCCGCGGAAGACCTCGAAGCGCTCCGCAAGGAACTCACAGAGCCCGCGCTGGCGCCCCCGGAGTTCTGGGAGTACAAGTCCGACGCGCGGCATGCCGTCGCGATCTGGCTCAGCGCTCCCGAGCGCGTCGCCTATGGCCCGCGTCTGGACGCTCGCAGCGGATACAACCCTCGCACCGCATGGTGCACGCTCCCCGACGTCGCCGACGTGTATCCGCAGTGCCTCTCGCCTCAGAACGAATCCGATGTCGCGTTCGTCGATCCGCTGAAGGAAGATACGGAACTCCGCAACGACGCCGACATCACCAGCGAATCACGATCTTCCCGAACTGCTCTGCCGCCTCCAAGCGGGCATACGCCGCCGAAGCGTCGCTCGGCGTGAAGACCTTGTCCACCGCGGGGCGCAGCGCCCCCGCGCGGAAGAGGGCCGCAACCTCGCGGAACTCCGCGTTGGATCCCATCGTCGAGCCCAGAATGCGAAGCTGATTCCAAAAGATGCGCGCCAGATCGGTTTCCGCGACCGGCCCGCTCGTGCATCCGGGCGTCACGTACGCGCCGCCCCGGGCCAGCGACTTGATGCACTTGAGATGCGTCGCCTTTCCGGTGGAGTCCACCGCCATGTCCACGCCGCGCTTGCCTGTCCAGGCCCGGACTTCCTTGGACCAGTCCTGGCCACTGTCGAGCACGAGCAGATCCGCGCCGAGCTCCTTGGCCTTGTCGAGCTTCCACTGGTGACGGCTCGTCACCGCAACGGGGCACCGGAAATGCTTGGCGATCGAGAGCGCCGCGGTCGCGACGCCGCCACCGATGCCCGTGATAAGCACCGCCTGGCCTGGTCTGAGCTGGCCCTTGGTCACGATCATCGAGTACGCCGTCAGGGCGCACAGGCCGAACGCCGCCGCCTCGACGGGATCAGCGTCCCCGACCGCCGCCAGGTTGTCCGCGGGGATCGAGAACATCTCGGCGAACATCCCGTTGTGGTGCTCGCCGACCAGCTCGTACTCGGGCGCGAGCGTGCTCTCGGGCGGATCACCGGCACGAACGCCCTTGACGACGTTCATGGCCGCGTTGACGATGACGCGCTTGCCGAGCCAGTCCTTGTCCACGCCCGGTCCGATCGCCTCGACGACGCCGCACGAGTCGCAGCCCGAGACCCGCGGATACGTCAGGTCGACGCCCGGGATGCCCATGCCCACCCACAGGTCCATGTGGTTGAACGCGGTCGCGAGCGTGCGGATGTTGACCCATCCGGGCTTGGGCGCTGGCAGATCGGGCCAGTCCGCGCGGAACCGCACATTCGGGGTGACGGGATTGCCCTGACGTTCAACGACGATCGCTCGCATGGTTCAAGAATACCCGCCCGGACCATGGCCGCTGCGTCCTGACGTCCGGAGCCCCGCGTTTACCCCATCCCCGCCACGCGATCGACCTCGTCGAGCGTGGTCACGCCGTCGGCGACCAGGCGCCATCCGAACTGCGCCAGCGTCGTGAACATCCCGCCTTCGATGACCTTTTTCATCGCGGCGATCGTGGGTTCACGGAGCACCACGTCGCGGAGCTCATCGTTGAAGTCAAGCAGCTCGAACAGCGCCTGCCGCCCGCGATACCCCGTGCGCAGACAGCGCGAGCAGCCGGTCGCGGAGTACATCCGCGTCTTGCCTTGCAGGTGCCTCCCGAGCCTCGAGGCAACGCCCGCGGGCACGCCGATCTCACGCTTGCAATGCTCGCAGAGCACGCGCACGAGCCGCTGCGCCAGCACCAGGTCCAGCGAGTTTGCGACCAGGTAAGGCTCCACCTTCAGATCAAGCAGCCGGAAGACCGCCGCGATCGTGTCCTTGGCGTGCACCGTCGAGAACACGACGTGCCCGGTCATGGCGGCCTGCATCGCGGTCCGGGCCGTCTCCTCGTCGCGGATCTCGCCCACCAGGATCACGTCCGGGTCCTGCCGGAGCACGCTCCGCAGAAGCTGACCGAACGTGTTCCCCTTGTTGGCGTCGATCGGAATCTGCGTGACCCCGTCGAGCTGATACTCCACCGGATCCTCGATCGTCACCACATTCCGCGAGTAGCGATCGATCTCGCGGATCGCGTTGTACAGCGTCGTGGTCTTGCCCGAACCGGTCGGCCCGCACACGAGCAGGAGCCCATGGTCCTGATGGCACACCCGCTTCACGCGGTCCAGCGTGTACCCCGCAAGCCCGATCTCCGCCAGCGTCGCGGGCACGGTCCGCGCGTCCAGCACGCGCAGCACGAGCTTCTGTCCGTGCACGCTGGGCGTGAAGCTCACGCGGTAATCCACACGCCGATCCGGGAACCTGGCCGAAAAGTGCCCTTCCTGCACCGTGTCCTTGGACGCCATGTGCATCTGGCACACCGTCTTGATCAGCCCGTACGAAAGCTCGCCCACGCGCCGGGGAAGCTCGACGATCTGCACCATCTGGCCGTCCACGCGCATGCGGATGTTGAACATCTCGGGCTTGGGCTCGACGTGGATGTCCGTCGCCCGAGCCTTGGACGCGCACCGCAGCATGAGCCTCACCGCGGTCGCGCCGTCGCTCGCGCCCGCCAGCGCCTCGCTCGATTTGCCCCCCGAATCGACCAGCGCCACCGACTCCGGCGCCGAGAGCTTGGGCGGCACATGGTCGATCAGCGTGTTGAACTCCAGCGCCCAGCCCTCGCTCTTGCCCCCCGCCGCCGCGGGATCGGCAAACCGCACGGGCTGCGGCGTCGCTTCGAACTGATCCTCCCCACTCGCGCCCGAAATCGCCTCCGCCTCTGGCTCGTTCGCGTCCTGATCGTGCGTCGTCCGCGTGAGCTGCCTGGCCATCGCCTCCTGGGGGTCCGGAAGGGACTCGACCAGGAACTCGTGCTTGCCGATCGTGAGCACATCCCCGGGGGAAAGCAGGGACTCGAGCACCCGCCGCTCGTTCACCTTGGTGCCGTTGCGGCTCTTGAGGTCGCGGACCGTCAGCATCCCGTCCGGGCCGAGCTCGATCTCGCAATGAAACCGCGAGGCCCGGTCGTCCACGATCGCCAGCGTGTTGTCCGGATGCCGCCCGATGGTCACCTTCCCCGCCCCCACCATGAGCGGGCGGCAGTCTCCACGGATCGGCGTTAACTGAATACGCGGCATGCCCCTCAAGCTTACCGATCCCAAACCGCGAAGTTGCCCACCCCCAAAAACGCCCCGTCCCCGGCCCTAGACTTGGCCCCATGATCGACCTCAAGCAGCTCCGCGAGAACCCCGACCGCTTCAAGACGGGCGCCGCCCGCAAGAAGATCGGTGTCGACATCGACCGCGTCCTGAAGCTCGACCAGGAGCGCCGCGCCGCCATGACCAGCGCCGAGCAGCTCCGCGCCGAACAGAAGCGCATCGAGAAGGAAATGGGCCCCCAGATGGGCAAGCTCTCGGGGCAGCTCAAGGCCGCCCAGGGCGCGGACAAGGACGCCCTTCAGAAGCAGCTCGACGAGCTCAAGGCCCGCCCCAACGCGCTCAAGGCCCAGATCGCCGAACAGGAAGCCAGGCTCGCCTCCACCGAGACCGAGTTCAACACGCTCCTGCTCCAGATCCCCATCCCGCCCGATGACGATGTGCCGGTCGGCCAGTCCTCCGACGACAACGTCGAGGTCCGCCGCTGGAACCCCGCGGGCTTTGACGCCTCCAAGCCCTTCGAGTCCCAGCGGGGCTTCAAGCCCAAGCCCCACATCGACCTCGTCCGCGACCTCAAGCTCGCCGACTTCGAGCGCGGCGTGAAGCTCGCGGGCACCCGCTCCTACATCCTCACCGGCGACGGCATGCGTCTGCACAACGCGGTCACCCGCTTCGCCTTCGACTTCATGTCGGAGAAGCAGGGCTTCACCCCCGTCAGTGTCCCGGTCCTGGTCCGCGAGGAAGCCATGGTCGGCACAGGCTTCTTCCCCGCCGGCCGCGAGCAGGCGTACCACATCGCCGAAAGCCAGCGTCAGAACCCCGACGGCGCCGACGCCAAGGAAGCCGCGGCCAAGGACCTGTTCCTGACGGGAACAGGCGAGGTCGGCCTCATGGGCATCCACATGGGCGAGATCCTCGATGAGAGCGTCCTGCCTCTGAAGTACGTGACCCTGAGCACCTGCTTCCGTCGCGAAGCGGGCGCCGCCGGCAAGGACACCGCGGGCCTGTACCGCATCCACCAGTTCGACAAGGTCGAGCAGGTCGTGATCTGCAAGGCCGACAGCGCCGAGAGCCGCGCCTGGCACAAGAAGATGATCGGGTTCGTGGAAGAGATCCTCCAGCAGCTGGAGATCCCCTACCGCCTGCTCCAGTGCTGCTCCGCCGACCTTGGCCCCAAGAACGCCGACATGGTCGACATCGAAAGCTGGATGCCTGGCCGGGGCGAACTGGTCAATGGCGTCCCCACCGGCGCCTACGGCGAAACGCACTCCGCCAGCCGCCTCTACGACTTCCAGTGCCGCCGCCTCAACATGCGCTACCGCACCGGCCCGCAGGGAGGCAAAACCGAGACGGTCTTCTGCCACTCGCTCAACAACACCGTCATCGCCAGCCCGCGCGTGCTCATCCCGCTGCTCGAGAATCACCAGAACGCCGACGGCAGCGTGACGATCCCCAAGGCGCTGAGGCCTTACATGGGCGGACGCGAGAAGATCGGTTAAGTCTTGAGTCGCCTTGACTCGAGTATCCCAAAGAGTTGGGTAGTGGGTTCACGATCCGGCCCGTGGTAGAAGTAGTCGCATCGAGCCATGCTGTAGGCGTTCCAGAGCCTATCCAGCCAGTCACGAATGGCGACCCCTAGGTCTACGGCAGGGACCGTGCCCTTTCCATCACAATCGTTGGAAAATGAAGCTCGTCATCTTGAACCTGCTCTCCGGGGAAACCGCATGCGTCCTTCATTTTTTGGCCCCGCATGCCGAGCATCGACATCTGATATGCCACTTGGCCGTCATACGGAAGGCCGTTGATCAGCCGGCTGGCTGAGTGCAAGTCAAGCACGAGCCGCGCGACCAGTCCTTCGGCGGTGTAGTCTCTGGAGTACTCCGAAACCACAGGACTATCGATCTGCACCACGCCTGAGCGGAACACCCGGGCAGACATGTTCATCCCGGCCTGCATCCTCACGCCGTCAAAATGGAACTGAACACTCCCGCCGGCCACATTCTGGCTGAGCTGCCTTGCAGCCTCAACGTGCTTTGGGATCCCCGGATTAAACCGCTCCACTCCGAATGGCACAGGCGCGGCGGTGATTCGCATCAATGGTGCGGAGCCGGGCTTCGGATAGCTCAGTCTTGATCGATGAACTGCATCGACAACTTCGATCGCATCGTTGCCGCCGAGAAATGCTCGACGCAGTTGTTCAAGGTCCATCTCCACAACGTTCGTCGAGGTCCGACGATAGAACCGATTTTCCGGTTCCAGTCGATGAGGACCAATCGTGCTGCGCGGAGTTGCACACAGGACCACGCTGGAATCGGCACCAATTGAGATCGGGCGAATCTTCCGGAGAATTCGCTGCTTGATCCCACTGTCTGCGCTCTGCTCTAACCAGAGCATTACGCGATCGACGGAATCCGACGGAATCCCCACAATACTTGAAGCCAACCCATCCTCTGCCGCGATCCCAAGCACGATGCAACCGCCCTCGGCATTCGCCATCGCCGAAATGTCCTTACGCCATTCCCGCGTGTCGCCAAACTTGTACGGCTCACGCTTGAATTCGATTGTCGTCGACTCGCTAATCACTCCGATCCAACTCCGCACATCATCTGCGGAAATCTGTTCAATGTTCTCGAATCGCGGATCCATCGTCTTGCCCCCCCAACTCATGACCTCATTCCAGACGCATCGTAGCGGGAAGACTGGAGCGAATGACACAACCGGATTCTGAATTAGTCGTTGACTTGGACCACCTCACACCCCCGCGACCTTCTCCAGATCGATCGTCGCGCCGGGCGTGTTCAACACAGAATGGCCGGACAATCGCCGCAGCGCCCGCACCAGGTCCGCGATATCTCCGCGAAGCGGCGCGCTGAACTTCATCGGCTCACCGAGGATCGGGTGCGTGAACGCGAGCGTGGTCGCGTGGAGCGCCTGCCGTGCGATGATCACCTGACCGTCGACTTCGTAGGGCTTTCCGCCGTACATGTCATCGCCCACGATCGGGTATCCCGTGTGCGACAGATGCACGCGGATCTGATGCGTCCGGCCGGTCTTGAGCTCGAGCTCCACAAGCGAGTATCCCGCCAGAGGCTTGGCCTCGCGGATCGCGATCGTCGGATCAGGCTCCGCCGCCTTCCACCCCGGCCCAACCGGCGTCACCCCTTCGTGCCTCCGTGCCTCCGTGCCTTCCTGCCTTCCAAAGACCTCCCGCACCCGGCAGATCGTCGTGCTTGGCTTCCCGAGCTCGTCGTGCCGAACGACGTACTTCTCGCGATACCCCTTCTCACGCGACGGATGTGGCCCGATCGGAAGCTCGATCACATCCACCGGCGTCTCGATCACGCCTTGCACCACCGCGAGGTAACGCTTGTCCACGCGCCGATGCTCGAACTGATGCCCGAGCTTCCAGTGGGCTTCCTCGCTCTTGGCGAACACGATCACGCCCGAGGTGTGCCGGTCCAGGCGGTGCACCACGCCGGGCCTGGCGAACTCCTCGCCCACGTTCGAGAGCCCGCCTCCGACCTTGGAGCGGTGCTTGAAGTGAAACGCGAGCGCACTGAGCATCGTGCCCTTCAGGTGCGTCCGCGCCGGATGCACGATGATGTCGGGCTGCTTGTTGAGCACGATGATGTGCTCATCCTCGAAGAGCACATCCAGCGGGATGTCCTCGGGCTGAATGTTCTTCGGCGGCGGCGGCGGGACCACCACCTCCACCACGTCCCCGCGCTTGATCGCGGTGCTCGACTTGGGCTGACGCCCATTCACCATCACGCCGCCCTCGTCGATCAGCTTCTGGAGCTGATTCCGGCTCATGAACGTGATGCGGTCCGTGAGGTACTTATCAAGCCTCTTGTTCAGATCCGACTTGATGTCGAAACGCACGCGCCGAAGCTCGGACTCCGACTCTCCCGCGGCCTCGCCTTCGACGCCCGCCGCCTCCACCGCGCGACGGATCGCCTCCGCGTCCACCTTCCCGCCGGGCAGAATCATCGCGTCCGACGCGCCCGACCCGACAAACGACACGTCCTCCGAGTCCGAGGACTCGGGCGCACGCCAATGCTCATCTGAAGGCCGACGGGCCATGCGAAAACCTCACACCCGCCCGCGTCCGACGATTACTTGGGGTTGCCAGAGTCCGCGGGCTTGGGATCCGCAGGCTTGGAATCCGCGGGCTTCTCGGCCGGCGCACCATCCGCGGGCTTCGAATCCGCCGGAGCCTGGGGCCCCGACGCTTCGGGCTTCGCGGGCGTCGTCTGGTCGGGCGTCGCGTTGGGCGTCACGACCGTCGGGTTCGCCGGGGGCGCCGGAGGCTTGAGCCAGGGCATCTGCTCGATCGAGTCGAACGCGACGTCCTTGAGCGAGTCGAGTTCCGCGATCCGCTTGCGGGCCACGCCCGCCTGCAGCGCGAAGGTCCCGTTCTCGGTCATCTGGACGATCTGCTCGTAGTACTTCTTGGCGCCCGCCATGTCGCGCTTGCATTCCGCGACCGCGGCCAGCCCGAAGATCGCTTCGGTGGTCGTCAGGATCTGACCGGGCGAGCCCGCGCTGGAAGCGCGAACCTGCTCGTACAGCGCCGCGGCCCGCTCGAGGTGCTGCTTGCGCTCGTCGTCGGTCAGAAGGTCTTCCTTCGCGACCGTTCCCGACTGATTGGCGCCGGCGCCGGGCTTGAGACCGGAGCGCACCACGCGCAGATGCGCGTCGGCCGCCGCGAGCCTGGCCCGCGAACCGATCGTCCCGACCGAGTCGTACGCCTCCGCGATCCGCTCGAGCGAATCGGGGCTGGGATCGGCCACGCTGGTGGCCTCGTTGAACTCGGTAAACGCCGCAGCCACCTTCTGGCGCTCGATCTGCTCGTACCGGCGGTACCCCGAATACCCCAGGGCGCCGACCGCGAGCAGCACGCAGATGTAGGTGAAGGTCTTGCTCCGGAGGAAGTCGATCAGCTCCTCATTGAGCCGCGCTTCTTCTAGACCAGCCCGTTCGCGAATCTGGACCTTTTCGTTGGCCATCGACGATCCCGCAGCAAAGACCTTCGCCCGGGCCGGCGCTTGCCGACCCCGGGGACCCGCCGGTTCGGGCGGGCCCCAAGTCTAGGTCACCCACCCGATCACTCCCAGAACCGCCAGCAACCCGCCGCCCGATCCGCTTCTGATGGCACGAGCCGCTCCGCGACCGCCCTCCCGAGCTCGGCAATCCCCTCCCCCCGAGCCGCTGCGGTCGTCACGTCCGCCCGCCAGCCTGCAGCCCCGCGATCGCCCCGGAGCGCGACCCGCAGACTCGGGATCCCAGCCAACCCCAACGCCTCGGGCTGCAGGGGCGGGGTCTGGTGATCTCCGCACAACAGGAGCAGGTCCGCCCGCTTGGCCAGTTCCAGCGCGGTCGCCATCGCCTCGTGCTCGAGGCTCCCCGCGCCCGCACGGATCCCGGGCGTGTCGACGTACCGAACCACCACGCCGCAGACCTCGATCATCACGCCGACGTGATCGCGCGTCGTCCCGGGCTCATCGGCGACCACCGCGACCGCCCGACCCGCCAGCGCATTGGCCAGGGTGGACTTGCCGACATTCGCGGGCCCCAGCGCCACCACCAGCGCGGGCTCCACGAGCCTCCGCAGCTGGCGCTGCACCTGCGTATCCATCTCCGCCTCGCCCCGCGCCCAACGCGGGGGCTGCGCCAGCAGCGCATCCACCGCGCGCGGACTCCGCGCCCGGGCCAGCGTCGCCAGCATGCGCGCCTGATGCACGTTTTTCGCTTCCGGGTAGAGCGCTAGTGGCTCGATCTGATCCGCGGGCGTATGCGTCGCGCCTCTCTCCGTCAGCGCCGACAGCAGCGCCCGCAGCACCGCCTGCCCGCCGTGGGGCATCAGCTCCGCACTCCGCGCGCTCCACCGTGTCACCACACCGTCATCGACCCCGAAGAGCACCCGTCGCGACACGGTCCCCACGCGCAGCACGCTCCCCACGCCGGCGCGAAGCAGCGCCTCCAGTTCACTGTCTTGATCCGCAAGCAGCAGAACCCCCGCGACCGCGCCCGGCCCGACCGGCGTCAGGATGCTCACGCGCACACCCACGGATCCCCCCACCGCTTGTGGCTCAGAGCGCCGGCTCAGGACTTTGGCTCAGGCCTCCGACTCGTCCTCAGCATCCGCGAGCGAACGCTTGCAGAGCTCCGCAATCCCGAGCAGTTGAAGCTCCGGCACCACGTGTTCCACGAGCTCGTCCTTCTCGAACAAGGTCGGCGCGTCGCCGCCGGTCGCGACCACGCGCGGATACCCGCCGTAGAACTCTGCGTACTGATCGATGAGCAGATGGGCCATCCCGACCGCTGCAGCACGCACACCGAGCGTCATCGCATGACGCGTGTCCTTGCCGAGCACGCCGCGTTCCGCTTCGGGAGCCTGGTAAGTGATCTCGGGGAGTGCCGCGGTCTGCTGGTGCATGGCCCGCAGCATCATGTTCAGCCCCGGGGCGATCGCGCCGCCGTGGAAGTTACCCTCGCCATCGATCAGGTCGACGGTGATCGCGGTCCCCGCGTCGATGATGACGCACGCCTGGCCGAAGCGTGCAAAGGCGCCGAGCGCATTCAACAGCCTGTCCTGCCCGACGGTGGTCGGGTCATCCAGTGAGTGCAGGATCGGGATCTCCAGATCGCGCCCGACGCGGTAGACCTCGGCCCCCAGGGTCGCCTCGAGCCTGGTCTGCACCTTGTCCGCCACCGGCGGGTTCACCGAGGCCACCACCACCGCGGGTTCGCGCCCCGCCTGGCCCATTTGCGCTTTGGCAAACTCGGCCATCTGGTCGATCTGGTCATTGGCGAAGCTCTGGCGGGCGTGCACCTCCACGCCTTCCAGCAGGCCCACCTGCGTCCGGGTGTTCCCGACGCAGACCGCCAGCGCCCACGGCTTGGATTGGTCATTGCTCGACATCAGCCGAGCGTAGGGGCTCTAAAGTGTGACCGTGCCAAAGCCCGCTGCCAACCCCGAGCTCTTCCGCAAGTGCGCCGCCGACGCCTCCATCGAGCGCGTCATCGTCGGGGGATTCTCCTTCCCGCTCGGCGCGTACCCGGTCGAGCCCATGCAGCCCAAAGCGGGGTACACCGTGCAGTTCGAGGCCGCCGACGGCGACGACGAGGAAGGCGAATGGGAGGAATGGCCCGATCGCTACGTCTTCGACATCGTGATGACCCACGATCGGGTGGAGGCTTTGGTTTGGTCTCTGCTCGCCATGATGCCCGGACGGGTCTACCCGATCCTCGACGTCCTGGGCCACGACGCCTACCGGGAGATCGACCCCTACATCTCCTACGACCTGCTCCCCATGGACCGGTTCTACGACGCCCAGCGCCAGTTCCGGGACTTCTTCTATGAGGACGGCATGGTCGGCTTCGGGGCCATGTCCGAGGACCCCTTCTTCTACATCTTCGTGGACGAGCACAAGATCGTGACGGTCCGAGCCTCGACCGCCTTCAAAGAGAAGATCGAGAAGCTCCTGGCCGCCTTCGACCTGGAGGCGATGCCCGACCCCGCGGGCGCAGATTCCGCCGCCCACGAGCACCGCAGCGTCCTGCTCGCTCCCGACGATCGCCCGGAACTGCAGACCGCAGAAGAGATTGTTGAAACCCTCCGCGAACAGTGGCGGCTCTCCCTCAACGTCGATCCCGACCGCAACGTCGACGACGAAGGCACCGAACTGGGGATGACCCCCTGGCGCTGCCTGGTCCGCTGCGAAAAGGGAGAGCCCACCGATCCTGATCCGAGCGTCCGTTACGCTGAGGCGATCCTCACGGCGGGATGTCTGCGCGAGGCGGAGGACCTGGTGTTCGACGCCCTTGAGCAGCTCATCCCTCCCGAGGACCGTGACGACGTCGGTCCGGTCATCGTGGCGATGGACCGGATCGGGCCAGAGCAGTTGCTGGAGCTGCTCCGGCGGTCCGACCCGTCGGCCGGCCCCATCGAGCCCAGCCCCGCCCGAGTGATTTCGACATCGTGGCTGTCCTGATCTCGGCGTTTTCCCGCCGAGCCCGGACGTCCCGACGCGTCGGCACTCTCAAGGGGCGCCCCCGGCCCGTGCTTTTTCCTGATTCCGGGGCCGGTGCTTGTGTGGCTTTCGGCAGTCGGACCCGCCTAACCTCCACCCCCTCTCGGCATGCCCCGTGAGGGTGGCGGCGGGTGGATTTCTGGCGGTTGTGGGGTCGGTTTGCATCCCCGCCCGTCCCCGATTATCTTCCCCGCCGCGCCACTGGAGCAGGGTCGACAGGCAACGAGCCGGCATGAGGCTCGCGACCCGTAGGAACGAGGCCGGATGACCGCAGCGCTGCGCGTGATCCGACCACCCCGAACCGCTTTGCCCCAACGCCCGGTTCGAGCACGATGCACGAGCCGGAGATCCCCGTCATCGCTGACCGCGACGACGGTTTCGGAGAGCTTTATGTCGCACCGGAAGTCCGTATCGGTTCGCTCGGTTCTTTCCGCCGCCGCCCTCTTTGCCGGCGGCGTTGGGCTGGCTCAGCCGGCCCTGGCCCAGAGCACTGATGCGCCCTCCTCCGCTGCGGTCTCCGCTGCCGAGACGATCGCCAAGGCCAAGAAGCTCGCCTCCGAAGGCAAGCTCGTGGCGGCCAAGGACCTCCTGGTCCGCCTCACGACCAACTCCAACGTCACGCTGACCGAAGCCGAGCGGGCGTCCGCGGTTGAGAACCTCAACTCGCTGACCCGCAAGCTCAAGTCGCTGAACCCCTTTGAGCTCAGCCTGCAGTCCGCGGAGCTGGCGCTCTCGCAGGACGATCTCCGCAACGCCGAGCGTCAGGCGGGCGCCGTCCTCTCTTCCGCGCAGTCCTCTTCCGCTCAGAAGGACCGGGCCCAGCGCCTGATGGACTCCGTGAGCAAGCGCCGCTCCGAGATGCTCCCCGAGGTCGTCAACGCCCTCGACAACGCGGGCAACGATCTGGAAGCCGGCCGTTACGCCGACGCCCGCGCCAAGCTCGATCTGGTCGGTCGTTCGGGCGTCGCCCTCGAAGGCCCCCAGCGTGACCGCTTCGAGAGCTACCAGTCGCGCGTGCTCGCAGCCGAGCAGTCCGGCCAGATGGTCGCGACCGCCGCTCCCGCGGCGCCGGCCGCCCCCGCTGCCAGCCAGCCTGCCGTCGCCCCCGCGACCGAGCCCGCTCCCGCGCAGACCGCCAGCAACGCGGGCAGCCAGGACGCCCCGCTGGTCGCCCACAACCCCCAGGGTGACTCCAACACCACCCCGAGCCCCTACTGGCAGGGTCAGAACGGCCAGCAGCCCGCTGCTGCCGCTCCCGCGGCTCAGGCGGCCCAGCCCGCCGACGCGGCCCCCGCGGCGGCTCCCGCT
>CAZHFW010000036.1:0-34992 GCA_964531675.1 uncultured Phycisphaeraceae bacterium
AGGCGGGCTGGAACCTGGATCCCGCGATCTTGCTCTACGCGGACGAACCGGGCGGTCAGCTGGTTCCGATTCCCCAGCAGCAGAACTACATGCACTTTCACTCGGCGGCGGTGACGTTCCCGGGCGGGGGCATCGAAGGTCGCCGGATGGTCGTCACGCTTTCGGTGGGCGATGGATGGCCCAACAACAGGCTGCTCAACATCGCACGGGATGACTATCGCGCGTACGCGTCGGACATCGATGGTTCAAGCGAGCCCCGCGCGGCGTTGCCCGATGACGGCGTGTTCCCCGCCAACACCCCCGAGCGCAACGGCTGGACGACGTACGAGGACCGCGAGGGCGGACGGGCCCGCGTGCGCTTCAACGTCGACGGCAATCTCGATTTCACCGCTGCGGTGCTCAATGGTCCGCCCAGGCTCGTCCCGGCGGGCCTGACCAATCCGTTCGCGGGATACACGCATCCGGGCGGAACAACCGCGATCTTCTTCGGCTCCGGCGGCCCCGGGTTCTCCGGACCGAGCGGCAACGGCGTGAAGTCGCTCGGCTCGGGCGGCGAGCTCATGCTCAGCATGCCCTGCTCCTCGTCGCAGGTCACGCCTGTTGCGGGTGCGATCTGGGCGGACCGCTCCACGCAGCCCGCGTACCTGTTCCCCACGTCGGATCCGTCTTCGTTCCTGACAGGCGGCGACGAGACTTCGTCCGCGCTGCACCGCGTCACGATCTCCGATCCCTCGCACCAGATCGTGTCCATGAACATCCTGGGGATCCCGACGCACGCGGCGGCCCGGTACAACGGCCCGGGCATCTGCCTCAACTGGCTCGGCCTGCTCGGGGCGATCCGCACCGGCGCGGTGGGAAACTCGATGACCGTCACGGACACGCTCGTGCTGGTGCGGCCCAACTCCATCGGGAGCTGGATCAACGAGTTCTCACCCCAACTGATCTCGTACTCCCCCGACAGCGTGCACTTCGGCGACCTGTTCGCGCCGAGCCTCACGCTGGGCGATCGCAACGTCCAGAGCGCGTTCTTCAGGCAAAGCGTGAACGGCACGCTGCGCGACCGCATTTTCATGGGGCGAGGCGACAGCACGGGGGTCTGGGCCATTGACACGCCGACGCCCGCCTCGATGGTGCTGGCGCGTCCGCTCCAGATCAGCAAGGGAGGCGTCAACCACGCGCGGGTCTACCTGCAAGGCGGCACGCCCGCGGTGGAACTGCTGACGCCCCCGGGTGGATCGAACACTGCGGTGCCGGTCGCCCGCGCCGCCTTCGGCGCTCCGGGCGCGTACGCCAGTGTTCCCCCACCGCCTTGCGAAGGGCCGATCATGCGGTGCCAGTTCGTGGACACGCACCGCATGGGCACCTGGAAGTTCGGTGCGGACACCGCGCTGGGCTACCGGCCGCGGGTGAAGGGCCGGCTCTGGCTCTACCGCATGGCGCCCAGCCCGACGGCGGGTCCGAACGACTGGCCGGTGAACGCGTCGGTCAAGATCTCGTTCTTTGGCAACGCGATCAAGAACGGCGAGCAGATCGCGGAAGGGTCGGTCTATCAGGGCCCGCTGATCGGCGGCGTGGGCGGCACTCCCGTGCCCGAGCCCGGCGGCGTGCAAGGAACCGGCTGGACACCCTTCACGTTCGACGTCGACCCGCAGGGCAGCAGCGGCGCGGGGACCTACTCGTTCGTGGCCAAGGTCGTGTCGTCGAACAACGAGTTCAACCGCCAGGACCTGCTGATCGCGGTCGACTTCATCACGTACGCGGACGCGACGGGCATCGCGGACCTCCCGGCGCGACCGATGCGCTACGGGGTCGCGCAGTCGCAGGACGAGCGGCTCGAACTGCGATTCACCCCGATCACCGCGGTGGACGAATCGAACACCGCGTCCGGCGATTGGACCCTCTTTACCGCGTTCACAATTCCGACCTCGGGCGCCGACCCCAAGACCACCAATCGCGGCAACGCGGGCAGGTATCCCCTGTTCACCATGCTGGGCGTTGACGGGCGGACGCTGCAGGTTCTGCTCGATCGCGAGTACGGCTTGTTCTGGATCGTGGACTCGGCGGGCAATGCGCTCCCGGTGGAGGGCCCGGCCTCGGGTGATCAAGGCGTGCCGTTCCGCCAATCGTTCTTCGCCGGACGCGGGCGACAGGTGCTCCTGGGCTTCGGCTTCGGCGATCTGGGGAACGGTTCAAAGGGGTACCGCGCCTGGGCGAGCGTCGGCGGCACGCGCGTGCAGTGCGTCACGAGCACGGACGTCCGCGGGATCTGGCCCACCAAGCTTCGCGTTGGCGACGTCATGGGTCGGGACGCCGACGGCGCCGACTACTACGGCTTCTGGCTTGAGCAAGGTCGTCTGTTCTCGGAAGCAGAAGGCCGCGCAGCACTCGGGGATCTTCGGTTCCTGAGGTAGTCAGGCATCGGGCGGAGGGTGGATCAATCAGCGTCGGCGACGGATCAGGCTGATGGAGACGAGCACCAGCGCCGACCCCGGTGGGGGCACCAGAGCACGCGAAGCGGCAACAGCGTGCCGGAGCCCGCAAGTCCCGGCGACTTGGTGCCGAGGCCGGTGCTGGGTGTGATCGTGTGACAAAAACAGAAACGCCCTGCGAAAACTCGCAAGGCGCTTCAAGTGACCCCAAGGGGATTCGAACCCCTGTTTTCAGGATGAGAACCTGACGTCCTGGACCAGGCTAGACGATGGGGCCAACTGGGCAAACCGTCCCGGGGTCCAGGTCCCGGGTGAGCAAGGACGATACGCAGGCGGCTCCGAGGGTCAACTTTCGGGGCCGGCTCGGTGGGTTCAGGCGTGGGCTGCGGCCAGGGATCGGCGGAGCTGGGCCAGCGCGTAAACCGCCGCTTCCGAGGCGGTTGCGCCCACCACGGCGCCCAGGGCTGCGCCGGAGGCGTCACGCCATTGGGCGCGGTGGCAGTCAAAGAGCGAGATGTAGCTGATCGTCAGTTCCAGCCCGGCGGCGGCGAAGGCGTCGCGCACGGACTGGGGTGTGGGGTAGGGCCTGCCGTCGGCGTGATGCTCGCACTGCGAGGAATCCAGCGCTTGCCAGCCCGTGGCGTAAAGCTCATCGATCGCGTACGTGATGCCCATGGGAGGACTCCCGACCGGTATACCCGACAGTCTACCGAACAGCCGGTGACCGAGGCCAGAGTCTTTACGTCGGAATTCGCAGTCGGGTGCGACCGCTTTTTCAGGGTGGATCGGGCCCCTGGAGGCCCTGGCCGGGCGGTCACCGGGAGGGCAGAATCGCCAGCACGACGATGTCGTACAGGGCGTGAGTTGCGACCACGATCCCGAAACCCCGGACGATGTACAGGCCTGCGAAGTAGAGGCCAGCGGCGAAGTAGAAGCCCGCGAGGTGCCACTGGATGAGGCCGTCGGCGGAGCGGATGTCGTGGTAGACCGCGAAGCCGACCGCGGAGGCGAGCGCCGCCGCGACGTAGCCCGCGGCGTTCCTGGCCTTCATCACATCCACGATCAGGAAGTGAACCGCGGCGATGGCGATGAGCCGGAAGAGGAGTTCCTCGTAGATGCCTGCGCCGACCGAGAGCGTGATGCGTGCGCCAAGGCCGAGCGCGTGAAGGTCCTCGGGCGTTGCGATGGCGGCGGGCGTGGTCTGCGGCGCGATGAGTTTGCCGAGGATCAGGATGGGCAGCATCCAGAGGACCGACTCCATCCCCATGCCTCCGAGGACTCGGAGGTCGACGGTCCAGCGGTCCTTCACGAGCACGTGCCAGATGAGCAGGACCACGAGCAGCGCGATACCCGGGAGGTAGAAAGTGGCGGCTCCGAAGGCCTCGAAGAAACCCGAGAGGATGTTGCGCGCGGCGATGGTCTCGATGATGCCGTGGCCCGGATCGGAGAGATAGAGAATCGATCCGAGCTCGTAGGCCAGGATGAGCGGGAGCAGGAAGATCAGGATGTGCAGCGGGCGCATGGAGAGCCAGAAGTACCCCTCGCCCTTGGGCGCTGGGGGCGCGGTCTTGCGCTGCTTGGTGCGTCCGGCCATTGGAGCCCAGCGTAGGAGAAGGCGCGTGCGAATCTCAAAGCGGCGCGCCGTCGTGCGTGCAATTTGACGAGGAACAAAAATGAAAAGGGCACGCGCGAGGCGTGCCCGACTTCAAGACAGACCGGGCGTGCTTGCCCTGCCTGGCGCTTACTTGCCCTGCTTGGCCTTGACCTTGGCGGCCAGACGGCTCTTGCGGCGGGCGGCCTGGTTCTTGTGGATCACGCCCTTGGAGGCGGTCACGTCGATGATGCGGGCGAGCTTCTTGTAGCTCTCCTGGAGCTTGGTCGCGTCGCCGTGGAGCACCAGCTCGTTGAACTCCTTCAGGGCCTCGCGCATGGTCTTGAGACGCCAGCGGTTGCGGGCGCGGGCAGCCTGGTTCTGACGGACGCGCTTCTGAGCCGAGAGGGAGTGAGCCATGGTAAACGTGAGCCTTTGGAACAGGTGACCTGCCGTTCTCTCCGGCACGGGCCGGAGTACCGAACGGGAAGGGAATCGTTGCACCCTCCCGGCCCGGGTCAAGGGCAGGGCTGTTTGGACTTGCCAAACGGCGGGAGAAGCCTATCCTCCTGTCCGGCCCTGAAAAGGGCCTGAGCGGGCGTAGCTCAATTGGATAGAGCATCTGACTACGGATCAGAAGGTTAGGGGTTCGAGTCCCTTCGCCCGTGTTCCCCCCACCTCCCCAGCCTTGCCAGACCGGCCAGGGGCTGCGGGAACTGATTTCAGCTTGCACCCCGGCGTTCGTCGGGGTGCGGTCGTTTTTGGGCTGCGTCGGGCTTTTGGGGCTCCGTCGGGCTTTTGGGTCTGCCTTGGCCTCTCGGATTGGCCTTCGGAAGGCATGCTCAAGGCGGGGCCGGGATCTGGGTCAGAACACCCGAACGGGCTCAGTCGGGGAAACCCACGAGGATCGCGGAGAAGTCGTCCGCCAGCACGGGCTGGCCGTGGATGGCGAGCACCTTGTCGACGAGCGCGTCCAGCGAGGCGCGGGTCAGGGCGGGCTGGGCGAGCAGGAAGTCGGTGAGGCCTTCGACACCCCAGAGCTTGCCTGGCGCGGTGAAGACCTCGATGGCGCCGTCGCTGTAGATCAGCATGGATGAGCCGTTCGGGATGGTGGCCCGGACGGTCTCGAAGGGGAGCTCGTCGATGATGCCGATGGGCGGGCAGGGGCTTTCGAGCTTGATGATCTCGCGCGCGGGGGTGCGGATGAGGGGTGGCGGATGGCCGCCGCCGGAAAAGGCGATCTCGCGGGTGCTCTTGCGGTACACGCCGTACCAGATGGTGAAGAACATGCCGCCGTGCTGGGCCATGGGGAACGCGGCGTTGAGGCGAGCGAGCACGCTGGAAGGATCGCGCAGATCAGCGCCGACGCCTGAGGACGTGCGGACGGTGTTCATGGCGGAGACGCCGAGCAGGGCGGGGCCGACGCCGTGGCCGCAGGCGTCGATGAGGTAGATGGCGAGATGATCGTCGTCGATCCAGAAGTAGTCGAGGCAATCGCCGCCGAGCGAAGCGGAGGGAACGAAGCGCCAGTCAACGTTCACCGGGGCTTCGAGGGGCGCGGGGATGAGTGAACGCACGTAGTGGGCGGCCTTGGCGAGTTCGCCCGCGAGCGTCGCTTCGCTGCGTCGGAGGGCTTCGAACGCGGCGTTGCGCTGGAGGAGCGCGAGATAGCTCTGCGAGTGGTAACGCACGCGGGCGAGAAGCTCGACGGGGTCGGGGAGCTTGACGATGTAGTCGTTGGCCCCGCGGGCGAAGGCTTCGGCCTTGGTGGAGCCTTCTTCCTTCGAGCTCAGCACGATGAGCGGCGTGAGGCGGGTTTCTTCCTGCTGGCGGTAGCCTTTCACCAGCTCGAGCCCATCGGCGTCGGGCATGAGCAGATCCTGAAGGATCACGGTCGGCTGGAGCTTGGCGGCGGTCGCCAGGGCGTCTGCGCCCTTGGCGCAGAAGTGGTACTTGATCGTCGGGTCTGAGGCGAGGATGCGGCGGACCGCCTCGCCGATGATGAGCTGATCATCCACGAGGAGAACGACGGGGGATTCAGGCTGGGTGGTCATGGCGTGCTCGGGTTGATCGGGGCTCAACTGGAAAGGTTGTGGAGTTGGATGCCGGCCTGTTGGAAAACGAGTTCGGCTTTGAGCAGCGCGTCGACGACCGCGGGGTCGAACTGGGTGCCGCGCCCTTCGGTGATGAGCTGCAACGCTTGCGCGTGCGGCATGGGGGGCTTGTAGACGCGTTTGGACGTGAGGGCGTCGTAGACATCGGCGACGGAGACGATGCGGGCCTCGAGCGGGATGGCGTCGGCGGCGATCCCGCGTGGGTAGCCCTTGCCGTCCCAGCGTTCGTGGTGGGCCGCGGCGATGTTGCGGGCCATGCGCAGGAGCTCGTCGTCGGGCTGGCGGGCGAGGATGGCTTCCAGCGCGTCAGCGCCGATCGCGGGGTGCTTCTGCATCACGGCGCGCTCTTCGGGAGTCAACGCGCCGGCCTTGAGCAGGACCGCGTCGGGGATGCCGACCTTGCCGATGTCGTGGAGTGACGATGCGACCTGGAGATGGTGGATCCACTCGTCGGACAGGGATGGGTTCGTGGCGCGGAGTTCCTCAGCGAGCACGCGGCTGTAGGCGGCGATGCGCTCCAGGTGCTCTCCGGTGTCGGTGTCCCGGCTTTCCGCAAGCTTGGCCAGCGCGAAGATCAGCGTATTGCGAGCGGAGACCGCCTGGGCCTTGCGCTCGGCGATGAGGCGGCGGCGCTCGGAGTCCGCGTACGCGACGGATCGGAGATGCGCGTGATAGCTCCGGGCGTGATAGCGCAGGCGCGCGAGCAGTTCGACGGGATCGGGGAGCTTGACGAGATAGTCATCCGCACCACGCGCGAAGGCCTCGGCCTTGGTCGCGGGCTCTTCCTTGGAGCTCAGGACAATCAGCGGCGTCTGACGGGTTGCCTCGTTCGCCCGGTACGCCCGGACGAGATCCAGACCATCGGCATCGGGCATCAGCAGGTCTTGCAGGATCACCGACGGTTGAAGCCTCGCGGCCAGCGCCAGGGCCTCGGCACCCTTCGGGCAGTGGTGGAACTCGATCGCGGGCTCGGCGGCGAGGATCCGACGTACCGCCTCTCCGATGATGAGCTGATCATCGACCAGCAGCACGCGGGTCGGATCGAGGGGTGTGGATGGCAAGGTCGTGGTCATGGCGCTGGTGGTTAGGGCGCTGATGGTCAGGGCGCTGGCGGGAAGTTGCGCAAGGCGGACATGCGGGAGACGATCGCCAAGCCGATCTGGGAGAGGGGCAGAACCTGCGTGGCGGCCCCGAGCTCCGCGCATGCGCCGGGCATGCCCCACACGACACTGGTTTCCTTGTTCTGCGCGATCGTGTGCCAACCCGCGTTCTTGAGCTTGAGCATCCCCGAGGCGCCGTCGCGGCCCATGCCGGTCAGGACAACCGCGACGCCGGGCCGGGAGCGATGACGCAGAAGAGACTCGAAGAAGACGTCGACGGATGGGCGGTACACCTCGTCGATCGGATCGGGCGTGTAGCGGAGGTGGCCGGCGGCGTCGGCGACGAGGTGGTCGGCGGTCGCGGCCAGCAGCACGCGGCCCGGCGCGGGCGGATCGCCTGGCGACACGGCCCGCACGGTGTGCCCGGTCTCTGAGCTGAGCCATGAGGCAAGGCCCTGCGCGAATCCGATGTCGACGTGCTGGATGATCACGATCGGCCAGGGGTTGGGGCGGGGAATGGCCTTGAGCACCTGCGCGAGCGCCAGGGGGCCGCCGGTCGATGCGCCGATCGTGACCATCGGTGGAAGCGAGGTCTCTCCCGCGGCCGTGGGAGGCGGCGGGCTGAGGGTCGGGCGGGCGGTGCCTGCGGTGATCAGGGTGATGGCCCGGACCTTGCGCACCAGGGCTTCGGCATTGGCGGCCTTGCCGTCGGGGGTGAGGGTGGGCGTGGCGACCGCGTCGAGCGCGCCGGCGCCGAGGGCCTCAAAGACCTTGCTCGCGTTGCCTTCCACGGTTGCGGTGACAACGAGGATCGGGCAAGGCGTCTGCTTCATGATGACGCGGGTGGCTTCGACGCCATCCATCACGGGCATGAGCATGTCCATGAGCACGATATCGGGAAGATCGCGGGCGCAGGCTTCGACCGCCTTGACGCCGTCTTCGGCGATCCAGGCGACCTGCGCATCGGGGATCGTGGCGACCGCGC
Organism: uncultured Phycisphaeraceae bacterium; assembly: GCA_964531675.1. Lineage (GTDB taxonomy): Bacteria > Planctomycetota > Phycisphaerae > Phycisphaerales > UBA1924 > CAZHFW01. The sequence continues at coordinate 8,220 of CAZHFW010000036.1, forward strand.
GGCGGAGCGCCTCCACCGCGAGTCTGAGGTCATTGACGATGCCGATACGGATCACGCGGGCGCTCCGATGAGATCATGGACCATTCTGACCAGCGATTCGTCGTGGAAGGCGGCCTTGGTGAGGTAGATGTTGGCTCCCGCCTCCAGGCCCGCACGGCGGTCTTCTTCGCGATCCTTGTAGGACACGATGATGATCGGGATGGCGGCGAGTCTGGCATCGGAGCGAACCGCCTTGGTCAACTCGATGCCGGTCATGCGGGGCATGTCCACGTCGGACACGAGCAGATCGTATTGGCGCGAGAGCAGGGCGTTCAGGCCTTCCTTGCCATCCACCGCGACATCGACTTCGTAGCCCGCCCGCTTGAGCAGCTGGCGTTCGACCTCGCGGACCGTGATGGAATCATCGACGACCAGAATGCGCTTGATCGAGGTCCTGGTGCGCGGAGCCTCGGCGTGCGTGGTCAAGGCCAGCGGCGTCTGGTCCTGGATCGCGATTTCCATGGAGCGGGCCAGATCGTCGAGGTCCAGCACCAGAACGGGAAGGCCGTCGCCTCGGATGGCGGCGGCGCTGATGTGGGGCACGGCACCGAGCCTGCGATCCAGAGGACGAACGACGATATCTTCCTCGCCCTCGATCGCGTCCACCACAAGCCCGGACCGCTTGCCCGAGGTCGTGTTGACGACCAAGATCGGTGCGGACGCGATGGCGGCGCCTTGGAGGCCGAGCAGGCCCGCGGCGGGCACGAGGTCGATCTCCTCTCCATCGATCGCCAGCGTCCGCTTTGACTCACGTTCCGACAACGCGGCGGTGTCGACCAGCGCGACCGCGTGCAGGCGGGAGAGGGGCGCTGCGAAGGCGTGCGTGCCGACGCGGACGATCGCAGCCCGGACGATCGAACGCGTCACCGGCAGGCGGAGCGTGAAGCGCGTGCCCTTGCCCGGCTCGGAATCCAGCGCCACGACGCCCGACACCTGCTGGACCATCGTGCGGACGATGTCGAGGCCGACCCCTCGTCCGGAGAGCTCGGTCGCGGCCTCTTTGGTCGAGAATCCGGGCAGGAACGGGAACTCCATGAGCTCTTCGCGGGAGAGCCTCTGGGCGGTCGGGAGATCGACGAGTTTGCGCTCGACGACGCGGACTCTGATGGTCTCGGGATCGATGCCGCGACCGTCGTCCCGGACTTCGATGACGAGCATGCCGCTCTGATGGCGTGCGGCCAGGGTGATCTGCCCCGACTCGGGCTTTCCCGCCGCAACCCGGTCCGCGGGGAGCTCGATCCCGTGGTCAAGGCTGTTGCGGAGCATGTGGGTCAGCGGGGATTCGAGCTTCTGCAGAATCTCGCGATCGACTTCGACACGCTCACCCTCGATGCGGAGCGTGACCGACTTGCCGAGCTGACGCGAGATATCGCGGACCATGCGGGGGAACGCGGCGGTTCCCTCGGCGAATGGCCTCATGCGGCTGCGGAGCACCGTGGCGTGCGTCTCGCCCGAGAGTTCCTCGAGTCTGCGGAGCGTTTCCTCGAGCGTCGCGGCGTGGGTAACCATCGCCTGCTGGAGCTCCGCGAAGGCGGCGTGGGACTGCTCAAGCTCACGGGCGGCCAGCGTACCTGGCTTCCGCGCGGCTTCCTCGCGAATCGCGACGAGCGACGCTTCGACGGCCCGCTCACGGACACGGAGGCGAGCGAGCTCGTCTCGGACGTGCTGGAAGCGTGTGGACTCAACCGCCGACTGGCCAGAGAGCGACACAAGCCGGCTCATGATCCCGGAGGCCACGCGGACATGGTCCGGAGACTCCGTCACGCTCGCGGGCGCGGGGACAGGCGGAGCGACGGGCACGGGCGGGGCCGGCTCGGGCTTCTCGGGCTGCGCGGGCGCGGCTTGACGCTGCTCCGCGGGCGCGGGGGACGCTTCGGGTTGAGCACGGAGCGCCGCGGTGAGGCTGGCCATCTCGGGGGCGTGCGCGCCCACCCACTCGGGGAACGTGGCTTCCTGGCATTCGCGAACGCCGCCGAGGAGATCGGTGCACCTGAGAAGCTGGTCGATGCGCCCGGGCGCGAGCTTCTCGCGTCCTTCCTTGGCGGCAAGGAAGACCTCTTCCATCGCGTGCGCCAGGGAGACGATGTCGGACAATCCGAGGATTCGGGCGGCGCCCTTGACGGAGTGGGCAGCACGCATCAGCGAGGCGATGAGCGAGGCGTCCGCGGGATTCTGCTCAAGCGAGAGAAGCCCGGACGAGAGCGCGGCGCAGTGCGACTCCGCCTCGAACTTGAAGAGCTCGAAGAGCGAGAAGCCTCCAAGTCCGCCGGCGTCACTCATGCAACGCCTCCGGCAAACGCCTGCATGATCCGTTCCGGATCAAGAAGCGTGAACGCGCGCGCCTCGTGCTCGAAGCAGCCGGTCGCAGAGGCCTGCAGGGCGGGCGAGAGATGCGAGACCAGCGTGAGGATCGCGGCGGGGTCGATGCGCTCGACGCCGTGGAGTTCGTCGGCTTGGAAGGCCCAGGGGGCGTCGGCGGGCCCGAGGACGACGGTGCGTTCGAGTTCGGTTCGACGGGGTGGCGATGACGCGGGTTCGGACAAGCCCAGGAGGGACGCCAGATCCATGCAGAGCACCAACTCGCCTCGAACGTTGCACAAGCCTCGCAGCAGCTTTCCCTGGCGATGTGGAATCGGAACGACCGGAGCATGCGTCGTGATGCGCCGGAGCGACTTGGCGGGGATTGCGAGAGCCTCACCCGCGATGCGGAACGTGAGGACACCCAAGCGGGTCCTTGCGCCGGCCTCGGCCGGGATTGCCGCGGATTGTGCTGCGATCTCGAGCTCCGCGGGATCGAGCGGTCGATCCAGCAAGCGTTGCAGGTCGAGTTTGGGAGCCTCGGTATTGCTCACGAGCGTTCACTCCCCGCACGTGCGGTCTGACGCACACGCGACCAGTAGTCACGGGCGGCGGCGGCATCGCCCGCAGCTTCGCAGAGCATCGCCAGTTGGAGGAGTGAGGCGGGACGGTCGGGCTCGATCGCGACCGCCCGCTCAAAGAACGCGCGAGCCTCGCGATGATCCTCGCGCGAGAGCCTGACCAGTCCGAGCAGTTCCAGGGCGGGGGCGCTCGGGGACGCCCGCGCGACAAGCCTGGAGAGAATGCTCTCGCTGCGGAACATGTTGCCCGCATCCGCCAGGGCGCGGGCTTCATCAAGCAGGGATGCGTCGGAGGGGGCAACGCGCTTCCCGAGGTTTGTGGGCAGACTGAAGTCGACCCGGCCCGGGAGGGTTGGAGCCTTCTCGATTGCGGAGGGTCGCACAAGGGCGTGTTCGAGCGCGAAGGCCTGCGCCTGGGGCGTGGGCCGGAACCCCGCCTTGCTGGCGATGATAGGCTCGGCGTGACCGACAAAGAGCAGGCCGCTCGGCGCGAGCAACTCCTTCAACGCGTGAAGCATTGACTGTCGGGCCTCAGCGGACAGGTAGATGAGCACGTTCCGGCAGAAGACCGCGTCAAGCGAGCCCCGGGCCAGCCCAAGGTCGCGCGGGCTTGTGGCCTGTACGAAGCGGACGCATTCGCGGACGTGCCCGGCCAGCGATGTCTTGTCCGACGCGGGCTGAAAGAAATCCAGCGACCAGGCGGGGAGCTCTCCACGAAATGATGCGGCGCCGAAGGTCCCTTCTCGAGCACGATCCAAAGCCCGGGAGCTGCGATCGGCGGCGATGATCTCGATCTTGGAGGGTGACAGCCCGGCGTGAAGGCAGGTCATTGCGATGCTGTAGGGCTCCTCGCCGGTGGCGCAGCCATAGCTCAGGATGCGCACCGGCGCGCCGCGGGCCACCAGCGTGGTCAGGTGATCGAGCAGCAGCCGATAGGAGTGCGGATACCGGAAGAACCAGGTCTCGGGGACCGCGATCGCGGAGATGAGCTGGTCGGCCAAGATCGGATCGGCATCCAGCACCCGGGCGAGCGACATCTCATCGGATTGGCGGGCGATGGTCAGGGCGTCCCCCACCGCTGCCACGTATCCCGGGCCCTCGAGCAGGGAAGGCTCGAGCCTGGCGCGGTCGATGAGCCACTGGCGGACCGGGCTGGAAATCATGCTGCGACCTCCCGGAGCAGGAGACCGATGACCGCCAGACGATCGGGGCCGATGAGGAGCTTGGGCTCGGCCCGCTCGGCAAGCCCCCAGGGCGTCTGGATCTGCGCCGACGCGGAATCCGCGGGTTGAAGATCGAGCACCGAGGCGACCCACACGCCCACATTGGACGATCCCGCCTTGAGCACCAGGACGCGATTGGACATGCGTTCCGGATCAGAAGGCATCCCGAAGAGTTTGGGCGCGTCCAGAACCGCCAGCCGCGTTCCGCGGTGCATCAGCGTGCCCCGAAGGAAATCAGGCGGGTCCTTGATGGCGTCGCAACGCACGGGCGGCAGCACCTCCACGACACACTCGGCGGGTGTCGCAAAGAGCTGTCCAGCGGTCGTCCAGATGAGCGCTTGGGTGGGCACGATCAATCTCTGAGCTTGAACTTGGCGACCGCTTCACGCAGCAGCGAGATCGCGGACTGGAGATCCCCAGCCGCGTGGCTGAACTCCTTGACCGCCTGCACGGTCTGGTTGGCGTTGCCGACCAGAGACGCCATGGCGTCGCTGATCTGCTGAGCGCCCTCGGACTGCGCCTGCATCGCGTCGTTCACCTGCTTGAAGCTCTCGGTCGAGCGGTTCACGCGGTCGATGATCTGCGTGAGCTGGGCGCCCGCGGATGCGACCTCGCGCACGCCCCGACGGACCTGATCGGAGAAGCGGTCCATCTCCATGACGCCCGACGAGACGGCGCCTTGCATCTGCTGGACCATCTGCTCGATGTCGAGGGTCGCGCCCGCGGTCTGGTCGGCGAGTCGGCGGATCTCGCGGGCGATGACCAGGAAGCCCGCGCCGTATTCGCCGGCCTTCTCGGCCTCGATCGCGGCGTTGATGGAGAGGATGTTGGTCTGATCGGCGACCTTGGTGATCGTCGTGATCACCGAAGTGATCTTCTGGGAGCGATCGCGGATCGCGGTGAGCTTGTCGGCGATCGATCCGGTCGCGCCGTCCAGATCGTGCATCACAAGCTCCATGTTCTGGAGCGAGCTCTGGCCCGAGCCCGCGAGCATCGCGGTCTCGCTGGCGATCTGGTTCACGGAGTCCATGGTCTTGACCAGGTCGCGGCTGGTCGCGGAGATTTCCTTCACCGCGGCGGCGATCTGATTCGACGCGGCGCCGAAGGTTGCGGAGGAGGCCTCCTGCTGCTTGCTCGTCGCGGCGATCTGGGTCGCGGTGGAGTTCAAGCGGATGCCCGCCTGCTTGACGTTCCCAACCAGGGCGTTGAGGTTGGCGTCCATGGTGCTCATGGAGCGCATGAGCTGGCCGCTCTCGTCACGGCTCTCCGATTGCGGCACCGGCGCCGTCAGGTCGCCTCTGGCGATGCGGTCGGCGGCCGAGGCAGCAGACCTGACGCGACCGGCGATCCGGCTCGTGACGCCGTACATCAGGGATCCGACCACGAGGATGCCGACCACGCCCAGGATCACGTTGCGTGTGATGGCAGCGGTCGCGGCTTCCATCACTTCGTCGACCGAACGGCGGACCACGATCGTCCAACCCCCGACCGGCACCCTTGTCACCGCGTAGATGCACTCGGTCTTGAGGACGGGGTCCATCCGTCGGAAGTCCGTCGCTTCTCCCGCGGGCACGCTTGCAAACCAGTCGGACGCGAGCGTCGCGTACGGGGTTTGCTTGACGTCTCGTTCCTTCAGGGAGGCCCCGACGGGCTTGCCTTCGTCCTCGGTGGCCGCGATGAACTCTCCGCCCGGGCTGAGGATGAAGACGTCCGCCAGCGAGCGGCGCTTGATCGCCCCGGCGATCTTGGTCAAGACATCCAGGCTGCGGTTTACACCCGCCACGCCCTTGAACTTGCCCTCGACCACGATCGGCGCGATGTGGGAAATGAACCGCTGGCCCTCCCTGAAGTAGGGCTCGGTGATCACCGGGTCGTCCTTCCCGGTCGCTTCGAAGTTCTCCTTGGGCTTGACGTAGTACTCGAGGCTCTCCATTCCCACGGAGGGCTTGAGAATCTGCGTGCCGGTGGGGACGCCGTTGGCGTACTCGTGGGACCAGACGGGGACGAATCGCCCGCTGGCATCCATGGAGTCGGCGGGGAGGGCGCCGTCCTTGAGGGACGCGGCGTCCAGACCATCGGCGTTGGGTTCGTACACGATGAACGCGCTGAGATTGAGGTCGCTGATCTCATTGACGTCGCGGAGGAAGTTCAGGGTCTGGGCCCGCTTCCCGAACATGCCGTGCTGCTGCGCCGACGCGAGCCCCTGCGCCGTGGCGTTCCAGCGGTCGTTGCGGACCGCCAGTTCGCTTGAGGCGGCCAGCGCGTCGGTGGCCAGAACCTGACGTTGCGTGTGCAGCGCGGTCCGGTAGCCATTCTCGGCGGCAACGATCACGATCGCGGCGAGCGTCAGAATCGCGGGAAGAACCCCGAACAGGAAGATGCGACCGGCCAAACTGTGCACGAACCGAGTCTGAAGCATGGATCGAGCCCTTGCGGGGGACCGGCGGGGGTGATTCCCCGGGGCAGTCTCCGCGATCATCTTACCCGATGGGTCCGGAATGCCCTGAGGGTGCCCGCGATGACGATTGGGCGGGGATGAGCAGCGCCCGCGGACGCCGATTCAGGAGGAACCCGCGACGGGGCCCTGCTCGGAAGCTCGAAAGGGCAGTTTCAGCGTTCGCTCGGCGGTGAGCTTCCCAACGGTTCGCGATCAGGGATGCACCCGGCCCGCGGACCGAGTCCGACCGGTTTCCGTGCCTGCGACCGCCACCGCAACGGCGGCATCGCCGGTGACATTTACGACGGTCCGGCACATGTCGAGAATGCGATCAACCGCGAGGATCATGGCGATGCCTTCGCTCGGGACCCCAACTGACCGCAGCACGATCACGAGCATGACCATCCCGCCAGAGGGGATTCCCGGGGTGCCGATGGCGGAGAAGACCGCGGTGAAGACGATGGAGGCCTGCTGCGAGAGCGAGAGGTCGATGGCGTAGAACTGCGCGAGGAAGACGGTGGCGACCGCTTGCATCAGGGCGGTGCCGTCCATGTTGATCTTGGCGCCCATGGCGCAGACGAAGCTTGTGATGTCCGCCGGGACGCCCAGTCGATCGCGGACGTTCTGGATGGTGACGGGGAGGGTGGCGGCCGAGCTCGAGCTGCTGAAGGCGACCATCTGCACCTGGGCGATGCCTCGGAAGAACTTGGCGAGCCCGACGCGGGAGAAGATCAGGACCACGCCCGGATAAATGACAAGCTGGATGATGAGGAGCCCGAGCAGGACGGTGAAGCAATACGCGCCCAGAGCTCCCAGCGCGGCAAAGCCGAGATTGGCGACAATGGGCGTGATGAGGCAGAAGACGCCGATGGGCGCAAGCTTCATGATGCCACGGACGATGGAGATGAACGCGTCGTTGAGCCCCTCCACCACCGTGAACACGGGCGCGGACTTCTCGCGCGGGAGCAGGCTGAGGGCGATCCCGAGCATGAGGGCGAAGACGACGACCTGGATCATGTCGCCGCGGGACATCGAGTCGAAGGGATTGGTGGGCATCATCTCGCGGACCAGGTCCCATCCGCGGGTGGATTTGGCGGTCGCGACGATCTTGCCGACGCTCTCGGAGCTGGTGGACTCAAGAAGCTTGGCCCTGGCTTCCGGGCTGATGAAGCGCTCGCCGCCGGGCTTGATCACGTTCACGAGCAGCAGACCCACGGTGACACTCAGGAACGCGGTGCAGGCGAAGATGCCGACGGTCTTGCTCCCGATGCGGCCCAGCGTCCGCAGATCGCCCAGCGAGCCGATCGCCAGGATCATCGCGAAGAGGATGATCGGGACCGCGATGAACTGCAGGCTTCGCTTGAAGACGTCGCCGATGAGCTGGTTGAAGTTGACGATGAACGAGATCAGGCCCTGGGCGTCGTCTCCGACCGCGGCCCGGATGTTCGGGCCGAAGGTGTTGAGCAGCAGGCCGACGATCAGGCCGAGCCCGAGGCCGATGAGGATCTTCCAGTGGAGGGCGAGTTTCACGAGGGGACTCCCGGGAGGTGAGCCGGGAGTTTACGTGAAACGGGGCGTGAAAACGACGCGGCCCGCGCGAGGGCGCGGGCCGGCGTGGGCTGATCTGTCGGAAAGCTCGACTCAGGCGGCGGCGACCTGGAGCCTCTGCATGCACTCGATCATCTCGTCGACGATGTCGGCGAGGCTGTATTCCTGCGTCCAGCCCGGGAAGTGGTTGCGGAACTTGGACATGTCGGTGTAGTAGCAGATGTGGTCGCCGATGCGGTTCTTGGGGTCGTAGGAGAGCTTGGGGCGCTTGCCGGTGCGCTCGGCGATCATCTCGACGCACTCGTTGAGGCTGGCGGCGTTCTGCTTGCCTCCACCGATGTTGTAGACCTCGCCCGGGCGGGGATTCTGGGCGAACTCCCAGAAGGCGCTGATGACGTCATGGCAGTGGATCTGATCGCGGACCTGCTTGCCCTTGTAACCGAAGACGGTGTAGGGCCCCTGCTTGAGGGCGGTCGCGACGAGGTAGTTCAGGAACCCGTGAAGCTCGACGCCGGCGTGCTGGGGACCGGTGAGGCAGCCTCCCCGGAAGACGCCGGTCTTGAGGCCGAAGTAACGCCCGTACTCCTGGGCGAGCAGATCGCCCGAGGCCTTGGAGACGCCAAAGAGCGAGTGGGTGTTCTGGTCGATCGACAGCAGCTCGTCGATGCCGTTCTCCCAGCGGGCGTCGGCGAAGTCGTAGCGGGTTTCGAGTTCCTTGAGCGGGAGGTTGTTGGGAGCGTCGCCGTAGACCTTGTTGGTGGAGACGTGAATGAAGGGCGCGTCGGGGCGATGCCGGCGGCAGGCTTCGAGCAGATTGAGCGTGCCCATCGCGTTGACTTCAAAGTCATCGAACACGCGCTTGGCGGCAAGGTCGTGGCTCGGCTGGGCGGCCGCGTGGATCACCAGGTCGATGGGCGTCTTCTGGAACAGCGCGTCGACCATGTTGCGGTCGCGGATGTCGAGGGTCTGGTGCGTGAAGTTCCGGCAGGCGGTCTGCAGGCGACGGCGATTGAACGTCGTATCACCCTTGGGGCCGAAGAAGTCGGCGCGCATGTTGTTGTCGACGCCGATGACCTTGAAGCCGAGGTTGTCGAAGAAGGTGACAGCTTCGGACCCGATGAGGCCTGAGGAACCGGTGACCAGAACGTTCATGTCTCGATGCTCCTTGCGGCCCGCGACCGGCGCGGGGATGAAAGCGTGTTTCAGGCGGCCGATTGAACGAGCAGCAACTCCTCGGTGAGGGCGCTGGAGACGATGGGCGTACGCGAGGCAACGAAGATCGCACGCGTGAGGGGCGAAGGCGACGAGCCCGAGGCCCAATCGACGGGGAACTGATCGCTGGCGGGCTGGGTCCGCGGGATGTAGACGTGCTCGAAGCGCTCTCGGAGGCGACGGAGAACCCACGAACGCGTGGGGCGGCAACCGATGCCGCTGGTCGCCTGCGAGTGCACCGCAGCGTCTTCGGGAACCGGATTCATCGCCTCCTGCTCGCCGAAGGAGACGCAGGTCTCCAGGAGGAGCATGCCCTTGCACGCGTCGGCCATGAACCGGATGGCGGCTTCAGGATCGCGGAGGTGATAGAGCAGGCCATAGCAGAAGACGACGTCGTAGGGATTGCCGGTGAACGGGCCCGGCGCGTCCATGTTGAGCATGGACGTCGTGACCAGAGGCTGGCCCGCGAAGTTCCGGCGGAGGGTTTCCAGGTTTTCGGCCCGCGCGTCGGTCGCGTGCACGTTGCACCCACGATCGACGAAGAAGGTCGTCAGATCGCCGATGCCGGCGCCGACTTCGAGCACGCGCTTGCGGGAGAGGTTGATCCCGAGCGACGCGAGGTGCTCGAGGCGACGGGCGTTGAGACGCAGGTACGTCGACGTCCGGAAGGCCTGCTCAGGAGTCGAAGACGTCTCGGTCGCGCGGGGCGCGGCGGGCTTGGGCGTGATCTGGACACTCGGGAGCGGGGTGGTCGCGGGACGCAGCGCATCCGGGAAGTCACGCTTGGGCGGCGGATAGAGCCTGAACACGGGAGTGCCCCGGACTCGGAAATCGGCGGTGCGGTCCCAGATCGCGTCCTCCTGAGAGTTGGAGGAGAGCACGATCGCGTCGATGCCGAGCGTCGCGGCGGTCGCGGATGTGACGATGGGTTGGCCCGCGAGCGTCTGGCCAGCCCGTGCGGGGTTGTCATCGATGACACAGCAGACATTCGAAGCGGAAGCGATGACCTTCTCGCACGCCTGGGAGTGCTGCCCCGCGGCGTAGATGGCGATCTTGCGAGCACCTCTCGCGGAAGCCTTCTGGATGGCCTCAGCCATACGGCGACGCCAGTCGATGCGGTAGGCGCACGCGGGCTCTTCGCGGAGCTTGGCGATCTGGTCCTTGCGGATCCACAGGGCGTCGACGCAGGAATGCTGACGCTCCGGGCCGTGCTCCCAGACGTCGTGGAACTGGTGGAGCTGGAACCCGATGGACTCCATGAACGGCACGATGTCGAAGAGGGTGGACGCGCCCTGGTATTCGGGGAGGAGCTGGGCTTCGCACTTGACGGCGAGCACGCCGCGCTGCGTCAGCGTCTGGACCGCGCCGCGGAGCACATCCAGCTCGATGCCTTGCACGTCGATCTTGATGAAGTCGATGTGCTCGATGCCTTGCTCGGTCGCCCACTCATCGACTGACTTCATGGGAACACGGAGCGTGCGGCGGGGCACGATGTCCCCCGGGAAATAGTCCTCACCCAGCGCCGATGGGGCGAGCACGCTGTTCATCTGCGAGTCGCCCATGATGTTCAGGTCAACGTGTCCGTTGCGGGCGCCGACCGCGACAGGCCACACGAACGCGTGGGGCGAAGCTCCCGCGACAGCCCGGAGCTGCTCGCACGCAGCAGGATCCGGCTCAAAGGCGTGAATCACCGACTTGGTGAACGTCTGCGTGATGCGTCGGAGCGACTGACCGACGTTGGCGCCGATATCGAGGATCGTGGTCCAGCCCGCGGGGTCCACCACTCGGGCGATCATGTCGTATGCGTCGCGATCGAAGATGTGCATGCCTGCTCCGAGGGTTCAGATGGCGGCGGCGAACTGCGGCAACACGCCCGGCGCTCCCGGGCGGTCGTAAAGCCTGATGACCTCGACTCCCGAGTCACGGAACCGGGCGGTCTTCTCCCAGAGCTGGGGCTCGCTGCGATTGGAGGAGAGCACGATGGCGTCCAGTCGCATGCGGGCGGCGGAGTCGGGCGTGACCACCGGGACGCCGTGCATGATCGCTCCCGGGCCGGCGGCATCGTCGATGATGCAGACCAGTTCAACCGGGGGATTCTGGAGGCAGGTGGTCAACTCGCGTGTGTGAGCGCCGCTGCCGTAGAGCGCGACACGGCGACGCCCCGCGATTTCGCAGAGCTCGAAGGCCTTGCGAACGCGGCGGTTCTTCTCGTCGCTCGCGGGATCGTAAAAGCGGAAGACGGGAATATTGCGGGCTGCGAACTCGGCGCAGTTGTCCCAGAGCGAGCCCTCGGCGCTGTCTGAGGAAAGCAGAACCGCGCGCACGCCTCGACGGATCGCTTCCTCGCGAGAGACGACGTCGTAGCCCCAGAGCTTGCGGCCCTGCCTGGCGGGGTTGTCGTCGATCACGCAGGCGACGGGGACCTGAGGCTGCGCAAGCGACTCGGCGGCGTTGAGCGTGTGACGCCCGGCGCCATAGATCGCCACGGGCTTGAGCCCGCGGGACGCGCAAGTCCGAAGCGCCGTTTCGATGTTGCGGTTGGCGTTCCCGCCATAGCGTGCCTGATAGCACCGCTCGGCGAGACCCATCGGATTCTCGAAGAGCACGCGGGTGTCGAGCTTGCGGTCCATGCCGACCGGCTCGTGGCCGGGGAAGCAGGTGTACTTGCGGCTCAGGAAGAGCTCGATGTCAGAGCGATCGTTGCGCTCGACGTTCTGGATCCACCAGGAAGGCTTCTCGCTCTGATCGCGCGTGAAGTGCTCGTGGAAGTGGACCAGATCCGTGCGGCACCAGAGGGCGTTGAGACAGCGGGCGACCCAGTAAAGCTCGTTGTCCGCCCAGTTGTGCCGGTACATCCCGGGCATCGGGCCCTTGCCCTGGTACATCGTGTCGATCCACTTGCGGCCCAGGAACGGGCTTCCGCAATAGTGCTGGACTTCCATGAAGGCGTCGCCGTGCGGCTGCATGACGCCGAAGCCATCGGGGAACTTCTGGAAGAACTGCTCGGCGAGCTGTTGGGCGGTGTGGTTCGGATCGGGGAGCATGTCGCAGCCGCCGGACACGACGATGTCCGCGGTCTTGGGAACGATGCTCCGGCAGAGGATGTTGATGGACTCGGGCCAACCCGGATAGGTGTCCGACCACTGCACGATGTCCGCGGGAACCTCGCCTCGCTCGACGTTCTGCAGGATCGCGATCTTGTAACCCTGCTCACGCCATTTCGGGAGCACCTTTCGGCAGCGCTCCACGCTGGCGGAGGGGATGGCGAACCAGACTTCGTACCGGCGGGTCATTCAGGCTTCTCCCGGGCTCATCCGCCCGGGAGCCCAGACGACGCGCGTCCAGGCAGCACCGAGCCCCAGGTTTATCGGCCGTTGGGGGCGTCGGAATTCACGTTCTGGGCCTCGGGAGGGCGAGTTTTCCGGACGCAGGCCGAGCTCAGGAGGCAACGGCAGGCCGGCCGTAGAGCCGGATGACCGGAACGCCTTGCGCCAGAATGGGTTGCGACGCCCTTTCCAGAGCGTCCTCCATGGTCTGGCTGCTCAGAATCACTGCGTCGAGCCCGAGGGTGGCGGCCTGGGCGGGCGTCACGATCGGGTAGTTCCAAAGCGACCGGCCCGCCAGCGCGGGGTTCTCGTCGATGATGCAGCTCACGCACACCGGCGGATCCATGAGCAGCGGACCGAGCGCTCGGGTGTGGGTGCCAGCGCCGAAAATCCCGATCACGGTTCGGCCTTGGGCCCGGCATTCAAGCATCGCGGCGCGAACGCGGGCTTCGGCATCCGACGTCACAAGCTGCTGGCCGTAGCGCGAGATCCAGTAGGCCTCGGCGGTGTTGCGGTACTCGGAACGGAAGAGCTCTCGGTTGAATCGGCGTGAGCCGTCGGCTGGAGCACAGGAGGGGAAGTCCTGCCAGGCCCGCGCAATGAAGGTTTGCACGTCATCGCGGTCGTTTCGGGCGACGTTGCGCGTCCAGTACTCCGGCGCGGCATCACCTGTGCGGGAAAAGTGCTCGTGCCTCTGGGAGAGATCAGGCCTCTCCCACAGGGCGTCCAGACACTTGGCGACCCAGTACAGCTCGTTGTCGGCCCAGTTGTGGCGGTACATGGCGGGCATCGGACCTGCGCCGTTGTACGCTCGATCGATCCAGCCTCTTCCGAGCCAGGGGGAGCCGCAGAATGTACGTGCGCCGAGGAAGTCATCGCCGTGCGGCTGCATCACGCCGAAGGCGTCGGGGAAGCGGCGCATGAACTGGGAGGCGAGCTCTTGGGCGGTGTGATTCGGATCCGGAAGCATGTCATCGCCGCCGGAGACGACAATCGGGGCGTTGCGCGGGACAAGCTTCTCGCAGAGGATGTTGATCGATGCGGGCCAGCCCGGATAGGTGTCCGACCAGACGGTCAGATCCGCGGGGATCTCGCCGCGCTCGAAGTTCTGCAGAACGGCGGTCTTGTAGCCCATGCGATGCCATTCGGGCAGGACGCGCCGGCATCGTTCTGGGCTTGCGGACGGAATCGCGAACCAGACTTCGGGAACGCTCATGCCGCCTCCCTGGTCGCCGGCGCCTGAGCACACGAGCTGGCCAGCTCCGTGGAAATCTGCTCGGCGAGCCTGCGCAGCACGGCTCGGTACGTCAACGCTTCCGAGGCGCGGGCGCGAATGCCCGCGGCGAGCTCTCGCTTCCACGCTGGGGAGGTCAGCGCACGCTCGACCGCAGCCTCCAGGCTGGCTTCCGAATCAAAGGTTGACTCTGCGGCATCACCCAACAGCCAGATGGCACCCCTCGGCAGAACCATCGCTCGATCAGCGGTGGCTTCGGGACTGAGCAGCTCGGGATAGAACCGAACGCCGGGCACCACGGCAACGCCGAGCCTCTGCTGCATGGACACGTATCGGGCGCAGTCGGGATGATCCGTTCCGTTGATCCAGGCGCTGCGGTCGGGGATCCAGGAGATCCAAGGCTGAACGCGCTCCAGGGTGAGGCGTCGACCGACCTGGTCGCCGATGATCCCGATGGAGTCCGCGTTGAATCGGACCAGCGGCAGACCTCCCGCCAGGGCGCACTCGATGACCCGCTGGTGAAGGAAGCCCGTGATGCTGCCGTGCAGGTGCACCGTGGCGGCCTGATAGGAAGCCTTGAGCTCGTCATCGTGCGGGATTTCTCCCTTCGCGAAGCACGCAAGCTCGGGGCGTGCTTCCCAGCCCCGACCGAAGAGGTTGAACCTCCAGCCTCGGCGCTTGGCGATGCGGGCAGCCCACTCCACCATCTGGTGGCGGCAGGCCCGTTCGGCGAGCGGGATCGCAGCGGAGAAGTACGCGAGACTGAACTCCTTGCTGTCGGGCTCGCGTCCGAAGATCTTTTCAAGACTGCCCTGCACGAGGAGGCGAAGCTCCGAGTCGATGTACCCGTCGGCGTTGCCGCGACGGCCCAGTTCACAGATGCGATCGAACTCGGCCGCGACGAACTTGGCGATCCAGGCGTTGCTTCCAGCGGACGCCTCGCGGATGAACCGATCGGCGAGCTCGCGAGGAGTCTGGCTGTGGTGACTGACGTACGCGATCTCGCACTCGTGTTTGCGGAGCAGTTCAGCGGCGACAGGCTCGGTGTTGAACTTGGACTCACCCGCGACGACCGGCGTGTGGAGCAATCGCTGGCTCGGATAACCAAAGTCGCGAAACAGCTCGAAGTAGGTGTGGCCCACCACAAAATCCCGCTCGCCCATCGCGGCGCCGACCTTTTTGTCGAACAGATGGGGCATCGCGTCCTGGATCCAGGTCGCGACGGGGATGCCCGGGGGGAGGATGCCGTAGAAGAGCGAGCGGGTCGCGTTGAGGAGGATGATCAGGTCGGGATCGAAGGCCTCGATCTGGCGGGCGTAGCCCAGCGCGGAGAGATTGCCCCGCTCGTCGGGCTCGACGAGCACTTTCGCGTCCCAGCCCAGGGCCCGCATCGCGTCGGCCATGTCCGCGGCGGAGTGTTTCAGGAACGAACTGAATCTGGTCGTGGGGATGATCACGCGCAGCGGGCGATCCCCGGGATTCGCGTAGCGATCGGCCCACCACTGCTTGCTTCTGGTCGCATCGCGAACCGCAAGCCTGGACGCGACGAGATCCTGTTCCTGCAGCTGGCGAGCGCCGACTTCCTTCAGGATGGACGTGACGCTCTCCTGCGTGAAACGCTCCGGAGTCGGCGGTGGGCAAGGCAGAGACACCATGACCCCAAGGTTGCGATCCAGATCGGCGTGCAGGTCTCTGCTGAGCTGGTTCGGGGCATCCGGGCCGACATAGAGCCTGACACGCTCCTGAGAAAGCACGGGACGGAGATCGGCGAGGGAGAGCGCGTCGAGGAGCTCCGTCTCGCTTGCGACCAGCAGCGTGATTGAGGGCTCAAGCCCCAAGGGCGTGCGGGCGGCCATCTCGACCAGCTTGTTCAACGCCAGCGGCGCGTGCAGCCCGTCGACGTACAACGGGCCCGGCGCGATCTGGAAGGACTTGAAGCTGGCGACGATCGCGTTCTGGTCGGCGAAGTGCGTCCACACCCAGGTCTCGCCGATCAGCCTTCGAAGAACGGGGACGCCGGTGTTGGTTCGGAAAGCCTGGATCTGATCGGCTGCGCGTTCCCAGTCCCGGAAGCGGGCGTCCAGATCGGCGGGCTGCCTGGAGCGATCCGCGATCGCGGCCAGGTTCGACCGGCAGAATTCCACCCGCAAGGGAGCATCGATCATGTCGGCGGGCATCCGCTGGGCGTTGCGGACCGCGTCCATGACGCCGGGCTGACGCTTGGCGGGAGCCGAAAGCTGGTCGAGGAGCTGGGTCGCGGGCGTCCGCAGGCCAAGTCTGAGCAGGTTGTGGGCCAGGAAGACGCGAAGTTCGTCGGCGATTTCCGGCGAACTGCCACGGGCGAGGATCGGCGTGTAGGTCTGGACGAAAGTCCAGGGATTGCCCTGCACCGCCTGGCGGGCGATCTCGGCGCGTGGGACAACCTGCTGGGCGGTCAACATCGGTGGTTGTCATCGACTCCGAACCCACCTTGGCTGGCGTTTTTCAGGGGGAGGCCGGGGCCTGAATTCCACTCCCGACCGGGATCCGACCGATCTCCTTGGCGATGCTCTCACCACCCCCCGGCTTTGGTTCCCCGTCGGCACGCGCCAAGGTCTTGTCGCGCGAGGAGTTGCTCAAGCGCCGGGAAGAGGCAAGGCGGGCCGGGAAGCTGGTCGTCCAGTGCCATGGCTGCTTCGACATCGTCCACCCGGGTCACATCCGCCACCTCAGGCAGGCCAAGACCCATGGCGACATCCTGATCGTCACCATCACCGGGGATGCAGCGTGGACCAAGAGGCAGGGCGCACCGCTCATCCCGGAAGAACTGCGGGCGGAGAACCTCGCGGAATTGGACTGCGTTGACTGGGTCTTCATCGAGCAGCGTCCCACAGCCGAGGAACTGCTCCGCGAGGTCCAGCCTGATGTCTACGTGAAGGGCAAGGAATACGAGCGGAATCTGGACCCGAGGTTCGCCGCCGAGCGGGCCGCGGTGGAGTCCTCGGGCGGCCGCGTGGTGTTCAGCTCGGGCGATGTGGTCTTCTCATCCACCGCGCTGATCGCGTCCCTGGAGCGGATGGCGGACCCCTACCACGCCCAGCTCGGGCAGCTGCTCGCACGCCCCGAACTCGAGGGCGGCAAGCTCAACAGCGTGATCTCGTCGTTCCGGGGCAAGCGGGTTCTGGTGATCGGCGAGTCGATCATGGACACCTACTGGCTCTGTGATCAGCCCGAGATCGCCTCCGAGTCGCCCATCATGACGCTGCGCCCGCTGGAGCGCCGGCAGTTTGATGGCGGCGCCGCGATCATCGCCCGACACATCGCGGCCATGGGAGGCTCGCCTGTGCTCCTCACCGGGCTGCCGAATCACATGGAAGCCGAGGCCCTGCGCCGGCGGCTGGCCGCGGAAGGCGTGGAAGTTCAGAGCATCCCGATCGACACCGCGATCGCCGAGAAAGAGCGGTTCCTGGTCGGCACGCAAAAGGTGATGAAGCTCAACAACTACCACCCGATCGTGCTCGACGCCGAACGGCACGATGAGCTTGTGGGCATGGCTGGCGATGCGGCCAAGGGCTTTGACGCCGCGATCGTCGTGGACTTCGGGAATGGACTGCTTTCCCCCGCGGTCATCGAGCGGCTCTCCAAGACGCTCCGCCCGCTGGTCGGCGTGATGAGCGGCGATGTCTCGGGAAAGCGCGCGACACTCCGGCATTTCTCCGGATTCGATCTGCTCGCCCCCTCGGAACCCGAGGCACGCAGCGCGATCCACTGCTTTGACGAGAGCCTCCCGGTCGTCGCGTGGCGATTGCTCGAGCAGACGCGGACCAAGCACCTGCTGCTCACGCTTGGCGCAGACGGGCTGATCGCGTTCCAGCAACGCTCGAATGTCGCGATTGAGGCAATCACCCCCGGTGATCTGTCGCGCGTTCGCGGCGAGCACGTGCCATCGCTTGTCGGACACGCGATCGATCCGCTGGGCTGCGGCGACTCGCTGCTAGCGGCGGCGACGCTCGCATTGGCCTCCGGACAATCGGCTCTGGTCGGCGCGTTCCTTGGTTCGGTGGCCGCAGCTGCGCAGGCCCATCGCCTCGGAAACGTGCCCATCTCCGCGACCGATCTCCGCCATGGCGTGGCCCGCGCGCACACCGCCAGGCTCGTGTATGGCGATTCGGCCCAGCCTGTGCGGCTGCAGTCCGACGCGAAGCCCGCGACGGAGCTCCGCGCCTCGTGATCACGTACGTCATTCCAACCCGCGACAGACCGAGCGTGCTCGCGGAGACGCTCTCCAGGCTGGCCGCCCTCCCCCACCACGACGCGGAAGTCCTGCTGATCGACAACGCTTCGGCCAGCGCGGTCCGGGTCGGCCCGGGGCTCGCCAATGGCCTTCGCGTGAAGGTTGTCCGTTCCGAGGTCAATCTGTGTGCCGCAGCTCGCAATCTGGCGATTGAACACGCTTCCCCACGAAGCCAGTGGCTCGTGATGCTCGATGACGACTCAAGCCCCTTGGATGCTGGACTGGTTCAGGTGCTTCGCAACGTGCCGGAGGACGTGGGCGTTGTCGCGGCGGAGATCTTCCTGCCATCGGATGCCTCCGGGAACGTCAGGCGCGAGTCCGGCGGGCTCCCTGAAGTGTTCATCGGTTGCGGTGCCGCGATCCGCACGACGCTCTTTGCGACACTTGGCGGGTACGACCACTCGTTCGATTACTACGCGGAGGAGTACGACCTCTCGGCACGGATCATGTTGGCGGGGAGCCGGATCGTGCTCGATCGCGGGTTCCGCGTTGAGCATCGCAAAGTCTCGACGGGACGGGACATGAACCGGATTCTCGGGAATCTGGTCCGCAACAATGCATGGGTCGCGGCCAGGTACGCGCCGGATGCGGTTCGTTCCGAGCAGATTCGCGAGCATGTGTGCCGCTACGGCAAGATCGCCCGCAAGGAATCCGCGCTGCGCGGCTACGTCCGGGGCATTTATGAGCTCGGCGTCTCGCTCGCGGACCAACCCCGTCGCCCGATGACGATGGCGATGTGGGACCGTTTCACGGGTCTGGCGGCGGCACGGCACAGCCTTCGGACCGCGTGGACGCACGATCGCTTCGGATCGGCTTCGATCGTCCTGTCCGGCAAGAACGTGCGGCAGGTCGAAGAGTCGCTCCGAGAGATGGGCGTGGAGCTCGAAGAAGACCCGGAGCACGCGGATGTGGTTGTGATCGGCACGTTGTCCCCCGGTCCGATGCTTGATGGCTGGGCGGAGGCGAGTCGGCGCTGGCCCGCACGCCGCGTGATCATGCCATGGGCGATCGAAGCACCGATGACAGCGTCCGAGCAGGGTTTGGCGATCGGGTAAGCTCCGAGGGTGAGCCATCTCATCGGGATCGACATCGGGACCTCGGGCGCCAAAGCGGTGCTGTGCGATCGCGCGGGCACGATCCTCGCCAGCGAGACGCGCGAGTATCCCCTGCTTCACCCCAAGGTCGGTTGGACGGAGCAGCATCCCGAGGACTGGTGGAACGCGACCTGCGAGGCGATCCGCAGCGTGCTTTTCAAGTCGGGCGTTCACCCCGAAGCGATCTCGGGCTTAGGACTGAGCGGCCAGATGCATGGCTCGGTGCTCTTGGGGGACGATGCGCGGCGCGGGCCGCATGCGCGTGCACTCAGGCCCGCCCTGCTGTGGAACGATCAACGCACCGGGGCGCAGTGTGAGCAGATCGAGCACGCGGTCGGCGGCCGGGCGGCGCTCGTGCAGCGCGTTGGAAACGCCGCATTGCCCGGGTTCACACTCCCGAAGCTCTTGTGGATCAAGCAGCACGAGCCTGAGGTCTTCGCCAAGACGCGCGTGCTCTTCATGCCCAAGGACTACATCCTGTATCGCCTGACCGGCTCACTTGGGACGGACGTGGGAGACGCTTCAGGGACGCTTCTGTTTGACGTTGACGCTCGCAAGTGGCATCGGCAAATGTTCGAGAGCGTGGGAGTCGATCCCTCGCTCCTGCCGCCGGCGCTCGAGTCCCCCGCCAAGGCCGGAGCGATCCTCCCAGAGGTCGCAAGCCTGACCGGGCTCAAAGCCGGGACGCCTGTTGCCGCGGGTTCTGGCGACAACATGTGTGCTGCAATCGGCGCCGGCGTTGTCGAACCGGGCGTGGCCCTGGCGGTTCTGGGCACGAGCGGCGTGATCTATGCGCACAGTCCGGCACCGCGCAAGGACCTGCCGACGCAAGCGGACCCATCAAGGCCCGCCGGCCGGGTACACACGATGTGTGCTGGCACCGGACCCGCGGGTTGGTGCGTGACGGGGTGCACGCTCTCGGCCGGCGGAGCGCTGCGCTGGGCCCGCGAGACGATCGCGCCGGGGGTCGGATACGACCAGCTCATGGCCGAAGCCAGTGCGGCTCCTGTTGGCTGCGACGGGCTGTTCTTCCTCCCCCAACTGACGGGCGAGCGCTGCCCCTATCCCGATCCGACCGCACGCGGCGCCTGGATCGGGCTTTCCGCCCGGCACTCGCGCGGGCATCTGGTGCGGGCGGTCGTTGAAGGCGTGAGCTTCACAATGTCGACCATCCTTGAGCTGATGCGTTCGATCGGAGTCGAGGCCCGCGCGGTCAGGCTCTCGGGCGGGGGCAATCGCTCCGAGTTCTGGAGGCAGACGCAGGCGGATCTCTACCGCGTGCCGGTCGTGACCACCAACTCGGATGAGGGGGGAAGCGCCCTGGGCGCGGCCATTCTGGGCGGCGTCGCGTCGGGGACGTTTGCCAACGTGGAGGAGGCCTGCCGGGAAATGATCCGGACCACCGAGACACGCGATCCCAACCCGAGCTTCACACAGCGTTACGAGCCATTCGGAAAGATGCACGCGAGTCTGTATCATGCTCTGAAGGAACGATTCGCGGAGATCGCCCGACTGTGAGGAATGAGCTGGGCGGCTCGGCGTGGAGGCTCTTCGATGCCGCTGCTTGACCTCAGACCCCAGGCTGTCCGGCGTACGCCCGAGTATCTGCTGACGCACCTGCAGTCGTTCAGGCTCGATCTCCGCTTCTCCGCGGGAATCTGGTACTTCTCCCCATCCGCGTCGCGATTCCATGCGCGGTATGGATCTGAGCTCTCCATTGAGCAGAGGCTCGAGATCGCCGCGACGCTCCGAGGCTCGGGACTGGTCGGCCTCGAGGCGCATTACCCCAACGAGATCTCCGAGCAGAACCTGGACATGTGGCGTGCGTTCAGCGACGCGACCGGCATCAGGCTGATCACGGTGATCCCCAATCTGTTCTACGACGCCAAGTTCGAGTTCGGGTCGCTTTCCAATCCCGATCCGCAGATCCGCCGGTACGCGATCGAGCGGACAATCGGCGCCCTGCGCCTGAACAAGCAGCTCGAAACCGACTTCGCGATCGTCTGGCCCGGGATCGACGGGTACGAGAACGGGTTCGGCATGGACTTCCAGAGCTATCGCGCCCGCTTCGCGGATGGGCTCGCGGAAGCCATGGACGCGGTGCCCGGCGTGCGCATCGCCTTCGAGCCCAAGCCCTACGAGCCCCGCGGCCGCATTCTCTACGGCCTCACGCCCGAGGGCATTCTCCTTGGCCATCAGGTCGAGGCCAGGCTCCACGAATCGGAGAACAAGAAGCTGCTGGCTGAAGGTCACAAGCTGCTGTGCATGAACCCCGAGGTCGGGCATGTGCTGATGGGCTTTGAGGACCCCGCGTACGCGTTCAGCTGGCCGCTGTCGGAGGGCCGTCTGGCCCACACGCACTGGAACAGCCAGCCCCTGGGCAACTACGACCAGGATCTGGGCGTGGGCGTGGTGAGCCCGGAGCACGTCGAGGCGATTCTCTACACGCTGAAGATGCACTCGTACTCGGGGTACTTCGGGATCGACATCAACCCGGAGCGTCTGCCGGTGGATGTGGCGCTGCGCAACTCGTTCGACGCGCTGCGCTATGCGAACGATCGCATCGAAGCGATGGATCACGAAGCGATCATCGCGTGCCACACCCATCCGGACGAGAATCGCGGCGTGCTCGAATCGATGCTGTTGAGGCTGCGGGCCGGTCGCTGAAGAGCTTCACGCCAATGCCGGGTTGACGACGTACAGGTATTCCTTGTTGCGTACGTGGCTCACCGCGCCGACGCGCTGGCCCTTGGGGTTGAAGATCCCGATCTTGGCGCCGACGTAGCGCGGATAGTCGTGCTCAACGACGTCCACGCGGGCTGCGCCGCCATAGAGCTTGGAGAGCATGGCTTCGAGAGCCTCGGCGTTCAGGAAGCCCTCGTTGCTGAACGAGACGATGATGGTCCGGGCGCGGATCTGTCCGAGCAGGCGTTCAAGCTCCGATGCGAAGAGGCGGCGTGAGTTGAACACGCTGCGACGTTCGCGGCAGTCAATCCGCTTGCACGCGATGCCGTAGACCTCGGGCTTGTCCCACCGGACCAGCGACTCCCACACGTGGTAGTTTCCCAGGTATGAATGCTGGTTGTAGGGCGGATCGACGTACGCGACGTCGGCTTCGAACGTGCGCGCCGCCTCCATCGCGTCGAGATTCGACGCGAGGCCTTTCCCGCTTGAGGCCCTTGGGAGGACCGCTGGCATGCGAAGCTCCAGCTCATTCGAAGACCGCGGCGCCCAGGACTTCAGGTAGGCCATCTGCACGCCGGTCGTCGAGTCGACGCGATCAGCCGCCTCCATCAGCGAGACCAGCAGCACCGCTTCGAGCTCCGGCGGCAGGGCCTTGGCCGCGATCGCTTCGCGGATCGCATCGATCCTCTCGCCATTGAAAGGCTGAATGAACCGGGATCGCTCGCAGAAGGTGTGCGTGAAGTAGCCCGCGGAGCCCGGGAGTCTGTTGAACTCCTCGATCAGCTTCGACGCGTCCGCCTCGACGTCCTCGCGATCTGCCTGGACATAGCAGAGCCCGAGCGTGTGGGCGTACGCGTTGTGATCGTTGGCGATGACGCGATAGCCCTGGGCCTTGAGCGCGTGGCCGACCCTGGATGTTCCCGAGAAGAGGTCAAGCACGGTTCCCGAGTCGGCGCAGCTCTTCACGCGATCGACGATCGCGGGAACCAGCGTGCGCTTCGAGCCCAGGTACTTGATCAACGCGACGCTCCCTCCGGGATGGCGTGGATCGTCAGACCTCGTCGCCGACCGCGTCCTCACGAAGCGTCAGCAGGTCACGCAGCTGATCGGTCGAGAGTTCGGTGAGCCAGCGCTCGCCATCGCCGATGATGTTCTGGGCCAGCTCGATCTTCTGCTCGATCATCTGATCGATGCGCTCCTCGAGCGTCCCACGCACGACGAACTTGTGGACCTGCACTGTGCGGGTCTGACCGATGCGGTACGCGCGGTCCGTCGCCTGGTTCTCCACCGCGGGGTTCCACCAGCGGTCGAAGTGGAAGACGTGCGTCGCAGCGGTCAGGTTCAGACCGACGCCGCCGGCCTTGAGCGAGAGCAGCAGGATCGGGGACGAGCCGTCGGCCTTCTGGAAGCGCTGGATCATCTGCTCGCGCTGCTTGGCGGGTGTGCCGCCGTGAAGGAACAGGATGTCCTTGCCGAAGCGGTGACGCAACATCGACTCGAGCAGATGGCCCATCTGGCGGAACTGCGTGAAGATGAGCGAGTTGTCGCCCTCGGCGATGACCTCGTCGAGCATCTCAAGCAGGCGCACGCACTTGCCCGAGCGCGCGTGCTCGGGAGGCGTGCCCGAAGAGCCCTCGAAGTCCTTGAGCATCTGCGACGGATGGTTGCAGATCTGCTTGAGCTTGATCAGCGCGCTGAGCACCAGACCACGGCGGTGGATGCCCTCGGCCTTGTCGACCTCCATGAGCATCCGCCGCACGCAGCCCTCGTAGAGCGAGGCCTGCTCGGTCGTGAGATGGCAATACTCGCGCGATTCGAGCTTGTCAGGCAAGTCCGCGACCACCGTCGGGTCGGTCTTGAGACGACGCAGCACGAAGGGCCTGACCAGGCCTCGCAGCTGCTCCGAACGCGTGCGGTCCTTGTAGCGCTCGATCGCGATGCCAAAGCGCTGGCGGAATCCGTGCGACGAACCAAGATAGCCCGGGTTCAGGAAGTCCATGATCGACCAGAGCTCGCTCAGGCGGTTCTCCACCGGAGTACCGGTGAGCGCGATGCGGCGGTCCGACTCGAGCGAACGCACAGCCTGCGCCTGCTTGGCGGCGGGGTTCTTGATGTACTGCGCCTCGTCGAGCACGATGCGACGCCAACGAACCAGACCGAGCTGATCCTTGTCGCGGTGCGCCAGCGCGTAGGTGGTGACCACCATGTCGCTCTCGAGGATCTGCTTGAGCAGCGTGTCGCCTTGCAGGCGCGTCGACCCGTGGTGCACGAGGACCTTGAGGTGCGGGCAGAAGCGCGCGGTCTCGTGGATCCAGTTGCCCACGACCGACATCGGAACGACCAGCAACGTCGGCCCCATGGGCAGAGGCGCCTTGGGCGCCTGCGGCGGCGGGGCGTCGGGATTCAGCGTCTCGGCCGAATCGCCAGAGCTCGCGATGGGCGATGCGGGCGGAGGTGGCGGCACCGCGGTCCCCGCTTCGCGCTCGGCCTTGAGAACTTCGCGCTCGTGCGCGAGCAGCGCCAGGAGCTGGATCGTTTTTCCCAGACCCATGTCGTCGGCAAGGCAGAGGCCAAAGCCGAGCCGCTCCATGAAGTACATCCACGAGAGCCCGCGGAGCTGGTACGGACGCAAGGTGCCGCGGAACGTGCCCGGCGGCTCCAGGGCCTGCAACACCTTGCCCGCGGCTTCCGAGTTGATCAGGGCGCTCAGCCAGCCGCTCGCGTCCATGCCCACGATCTGAATGCCCGTCTGACGGACATCCGACGCGTAGGCCAGGCGCAGCGCGTCCCCCACCGGCATCTCGCCGCCCGGGTTCTCGCGGATGAACTTGATCGCGGCCTGCACGTCTTCGGGGCGGATCTCAACCCAGCGGCCGTTGACTTTGACCAGAGGCTGACGCTTGCCCGCGAGGTTCTCGAACTCGTTGAGCGAGAGCGTGGTGTCGCCCAGCGCGATCTCCCAGCGGTAACGCACGAGCGTGCCCAGGCCGAGCTGCGTTCCCGCCGCCGAGGCGCTGAGGCCCGACGTCGCCAGCGGAGGCAGCTCGTCGCTCTCGAGCCTGAGGCGAGCGCCGAGGCGGGCCATGGGCGAGTCCCACCAGTCGGGGACGCTCACGCCAAAGCCCTGCTCGAGCAGGACAGGCTTGATCTCGCGCAGGAACTCGTACGCCTGCTTGGTCGAGAGCAGCAGCTCGATCGGCTCGGAGTCTTCCAGCGCCTTTTCCAGCTTGGGATAGATGCGGCTCGCGCGGCCGAGCTCGCCGAGCAGGAGCTCCTGCGGCCCGTCGATCCGCTTGCCCGAGAGCGTCGCCGAATCGCCCGGGAGCATCCAGATGTCGGACGCGTCGAGCACCAGGTTCGGGCGATCCACCGATTGCAGGTGGAACGAAAGCCCCCAGTACGGATCCTCGTCCTTGGTGCCGGTGTCGGTGGGTTCGTTGAGCCTGAGCATGAGACGCCACGCCGAGCTGGCGCCGCGTTCTTCAAGCCCGCTGATCCACGTGCGCACGCGGCGCACGAGCTCCTGACGTCCCGCGGGGGAGGCGACGACGATGCTCTCCTTGCCCAGCATCCCCGCGAGCCAGGCGACTTGCAGGTCTGCCGCGGAGTCACGGCCTTCGATCGCGTCGATCAGGTTCTCGCGCGTGAACGTCCGGCGGGCCATCGCGTCGGTGATGCGCGTCAACGCGTCATCAATGATCGGCCAGGGCTGATGCCCATAGTCGTCCACCGCGGCGCGGGCCGCGGGAGGCATGCCCGCGACGAGCAGGCTGACGCGCTGGGCGGCGGCCTCGTCGGAGACCCAGGGTTGCCACACGCCGCGGAGATCGCCCGAGACCGACTGATGCAGCGCGGGCACGAAGCGCTGCTGCGAAAGCAGGTGGCGGGCAAGCCGCGCGATGGACGCGAAGAAGTCGATGGAGCGCGAGCACTCGAAGGGCGCACCCGCCTCCGCATCGCGGCCGGCCTCGACCGCGTCGAGCAGGCCATCAAGCACGACCGGCGCGTCCTTGGGCGTGATCTCCATCGCGGAGACGAGGTACTCGCCGAACGACGAGCTCGCGACGGGCTCGGTGATGCCCACGACCTGGCCGAGCTTGGTCGAGGGGGCCGGGGCCTTGGGGCCCGCGGGGAGCTTCACGCGGATCCGGGTGAACACGCCCGACAACGGGGGGCCGGGGAGCGCCGCCAGGATGGGCCCGAGGGTGGAGGAGAGCTTCTCCTCCGACGCCGCGAAGGGATGCACATCCGGCGGATTGTCAACGCGGGGCGAAGAGAGCAGCCCGGGATCTTCGGCCCAGAGGCGGAGGGCCCCACCGGTCCAGCATGCGTGCAGCGCGATCGTCAAACGGGGCCCTTCTCTCTCGGAACCTGCAGCCGGGGCCATTCCATCGGACCCCGACCGGTGGGTGCGGTCGAATAAGGGCGCTGGGACTCGAACCCAGGACAAACGGCTTAAAAGGCCGCTGCTCTACCAACTGAGCTACGCCCTCGGAAGCCCACGCCGAACGGTTCGCGTTCGGTGGGGACTTGGACTCGGATGGTAGGCGCGAACCGGCGAAAACTCGATTCGGGAGGATGCCCGCCGGAGCGGGCGCCCGGGACGAATCGGAGGCGGGAATCCGGGCAGGGCCTCGCGGAGAGCGGGAAGCGGGAGAACTCGCCAGGCGTGGAACAAGCGGGGCCGACGCGACGGCCGGGACCGGCCAACGGGACGCTCCGGTGCCATCAACGTCGGTTCCTCCGACGTTGATGCTCCCCAAGCTGTGCATGTAGACTCGGGCGTCGATCGAAGTTGGGGCGTTTGGGCTGCGCAGTCGACG
>CAZHFW010000036.1:35092-36378 GCA_964531675.1 uncultured Phycisphaeraceae bacterium
GAACGAGTTTGATGGCACGAGGGGCCAGAGGGAGCTTGACGCCACCCGCCACGGAAGACCTGGGAGTTTGGTGCCACCTGCCTGCACAGTCCACGGAACGAGTTTGATGGCACGAGGGGCCAGAGGGAGCTTGACGCCACCCGCCACGGAGTACCTGGGAGTTTGGTGCCACCTGCCGAACAAGGTGAGCAAGGAAGACATATTAGCTTTCATGGAACATCTCACTTCGTATTATGGCTATTAGCACGCAGTGATGGAGAATTGCTGTGGGTTATGCAGTGTCTACCGCCGAGGCCGATGCGATCGTCTTTGCCCAGGGCGATCTCTGCGTCGCGGCGTCACAGAAGGACGCCCGAAGCCCACTTCGCGTGCGGGCTCCATTTCGCACGTTCGATCCGTTGATGGCCTGCCAGATTGGCCACTACTTATGGTGTGCGCGCAATGTCGAACGGTTCGAAGTTGCGTGTGTCAGCCTGGAGACCGGAGATGTAGTCTGGCGGCGGCGCATGCCTCGCCACATCGATTCCGTTCGGTTCTCATCCCGCCTGGACATGGTGTTCGTGGTTTCCGATTGGACGTACATGCTGGACCCGAGAACCGGCATGGAACGCGGGCAGGCTCGAGAGTGCAGCGGGGTTTGGGTCGGCCAGCATGGGCACGTCGCGGCCTCCGGGCCCCGCAAGCGGGGATGGCTGTCGGCCCAGGGCAAGTTGGAATCGCCTTGGGAGGCACGCCTGAGCAGTTGGATCCACTGCGCGGTGCCATGTGAGCGAGAAATCTTCTGGATCCTAGATGACGGCAGCCTGATACGGCAGCAGTTCGACGGCCCCACAACCATCGAAGACAAGCTGGACCATATCTCGTCCAGCACAGCTCGAGGAACTGTGGAGGGCGCCGATTGCCTCTTGTGGTGGCCCAACACAGAACTGGATGTGAACAGGGTCGTCAGGTACCGGCTCGCAGAGAAGTGGGCCGACTCGATGCGTCTGCCGATGATCGACGGCTACGAGTACTACGGGGCCACGGTCACTCGCGATGGCAGGTACGCGGCGACCAGCACCGGGCACTTCGTGTCATTGGATGACCTGCGTATCATCCCGGTGTGCGAGCATGCCCTTCCGGTGGGCGGCAGGTGAGAGGCGGGTGGCATCACTCCCCAAACCGTGCCATCAGAGTCGTTCCGACGGACTTTGATGCACCGAGACGCTTCGGTACACTCCGGCGATGCCCGTGGCGTTCATCCATCCGGTTTCACGCGAGGGGCCGCACACAGGACCGCAGCCCTC
>CAZHFW010000037.1:0-36374 GCA_964531675.1 uncultured Phycisphaeraceae bacterium
CACGGCGTCGGCTCAGAATATGCCCGCGGCACCGGAGGCGCCGGGCGCGGGGCAGCAGGCGCCGGTGGCGGCGGGTGCTGGCCTGGGGGCCGCGGTGCTGGCGGTGGGCGTGTGCCGGGTGCTTGCAGCCAAGCAGAGCAGCGGCCTGGACGCAAGGATTGCCAAAGCGAGCGAGCACTTCGGCAGGCTCGATCATCTCTCGGGCGTGATCCTGGAGCGGGGCGCTCTGGAACGCTCCGAGGGATCCGTCTGGCTGCGCAAGCGCCGCGATGACGAGATCGCCCGGGCCAACGAGGCGTACCGCGTGGGGATGCGCAGCGTGGAGCGCATGCGCAAGGTCGATCTGGTCGAGCTTCAGGACGCCAACGCCAAGGCGATCATGCGTGCGGAGTCTGATGCTGCAGCCGAGCGGGCGGCCCTCGTGCAGGCGTGGAAGGACAAGATCGGTGCGATCACCGGCCGCCGCGATGCAGCGGTGGGGGACGCGGACCGCCGGCGACAGGATCGCAAGGCCGCCCTGGAGGCGGAGCATCGCGAGACGCTCCGGCATGCCAGCGAAGCGTGGACGCGGGCGATCACCCAGGCCGATGACGCGCGTCGATCGTACGAGTCCGATGCGCGAGACTCGGATCGCGACCACGAGTTGCGCGCCGAGTCCGGCGGGCCGGCGCCCCGCGGTGTCCGCATCGGCGCGCTGCAGATCGATCTCTCGAAGCTGCCGGGCGGAGAAGTTGGTGACGCCAACTTCCCATTGCCCACGCCTTCCTTCGAACTGCCCGCGATGTTCGACCTTGCCAGCGTCGGGGGCCTGCTCGTCTTTGCTGCCGACAAGGCTTTGAGTGCAGGGAATGGTCGGGCGCAGGCCCTGGCGATGATGCGCTCGGTCATGGCGTCGCTGCTGGTCAGGCTCCCCCCGGCCAAGGCGCGATTCACGATCTTCGATCCCGTGGGGCTCGGTCAGAACTTCGCGGGCTTCATGCATCTGGCGGATTCGGATCCGCTGCTGGTCACGGGTCGGATCTGGACCGAGACCAAGGACATCGAGCAGCGGCTCACGGACCTCACCGAGCACATGGAGACGGTGATCCAGAAGTACCTGCGCAACGAGTACGCGACGATCCAGGAGTACAACGTCGCGGCGGGCGAAGTCGCGGAACCTTACCGCTTCCTGGTCCTCGCGGACTTTCCGACCAACATCAGCGAGCAGGCGGCCCGGAGGCTGGCGAGCATCGTGACCAGCGGGCCCCGCTGCGGCGTGTTCGTACTCATCGCGGGCGAGCCCCGCGATCGCGTGGCGCTGAAGGGACCCTTGGCGGACATCGAGAAGCACTGCCTGACCCTGACCATTCGTGACGGAGAGTTCTGCGCCGAGACGCCGGGGTTCAAGGACTGGCCACTGGAGCTTGATCCGTTCGTGAGCGACGAGGCTCTGACGCCGCTGGTGAAGACGATCGGCCAGCGTGCCAAGGATGGCTCGCGTGTGCGCGTGCCCTTCGGGATGATTACGCCCAAGGCGGATGAGGTGTGGTCCAGGTCGTCGGCCGAAGAGCTCTCGATCCCGCTGGGAAGATCCGGTGCCAAGCGCATTCAGAACCTGACCTTGGGGCGTGGAACAGCGCAGCACGCGCTGGTCGCGGGGCGCACGGGTTCGGGCAAGTCGACGCTTTTGCACGTCATCGTGACGAACGCGGCGGTGTGGTTCGCGCCGGACCAGCTCGAGCTTTATCTGATCGACTTCAAGAAGGGCGTGGAGTTCAAGGCGTACGCCGCGGCGCAGCTGCCGCACGCGCGGGTCATCGCGATCGAGAGCGAGCGTGAGTTCGGATTGTCGGTGCTCCGCAGGCTCGATGAGGAACTGACCCGGCGCGGCGAGCTGCTCCGTGACGCGGGTGTTCAGGATCTGGCGGCGTACCGCAGGTTGCATGGCGACTCCTCCATGCCCCGCGTGCTCCTGGTCATCGACGAGTTCCAGGAGTTCTTCACGCAGGACGATCGGATCGGGTCGGATGCAGCGCTGCTGCTGGATCGTCTGGTCCGCCAGGGGCGTGCGTTCGGCGTGCATGTGCTGCTCGGCTCCCAGACGCTGGGCGGCGCGTTCAGCATCGCCAGGTCGACGATCGGCCAGATGGCGGTGCGCATCGCGCTGCAATGCTCGGAGGCGGACTCGTACCTGATCCTGAGCGAGGACAACGCGGCGGCCAGGCTTCTTTCCAGGCCTGGCGAGGCGATCTACAACGACGCCAGCGGCCTGAGCGAGGGCAACTCGCCTTTTCAGATCGCGTGGCTCGAGGATGCGCAGCGCGCCGAAGCGCTGGCCCAAGCGGCTTCCCGGTCCCGCGAACTGTCTCCAAGGCCCCTGGTGGTCTTTGAAGGCAATCAGCCCGCGGATGTGCGGAGCAATCGCGAGCTCGCCAAGGCGGGTTTGCGCGGAGAGGGTGCAGCTCGCGAGCGCGTGCTCTGGCTCGGAGAGCCTTTGGCGATCAAGCCTCCGACCGCGGCGACGCTCCGGAAGGAGAGCGGCTCCAATCTCGTCTTGGTCGGTTCGGACACCGACGCGATGGCGGGCATGTTCGCGTCCACGTTGCTCAGTGTCGGCGCGTGGACGGGAACTGAGCGGCCCCTGGTGCATCTGGTGCTCGCAGCGTCTCCCGAAGAGTCCGGCGCGGAACTGCTCTCCGAACTGGCCCGGCGCGTCGACGCGGAGGTGCGGATCCACACGCCCAGACAGGCGGGGGCTGCGGTGCGTGAGCTCGCGTCCCAGCTCGATCCCGAGCGTGAGGGCGGACGGCCCACGCTCTTGATGGTCTGGGGCCTCCAGCGGTGCCGGGATCTCCGACGTGCGGACGACTTTGATTTCTCGGGCGGGGATGGCGAGGAGTCGCCCGCCAAGGCGTTGTCGCGCCTGCTTGTCGAGGGACCGCCTCAGGGCATCCACACGATGATCTGGTGCGACACCGTCGCGAACCTGGAGCGGACCATCGAGCGGGCCGCGATCCGCGAGTTCGGGATGCGCGTGGTCACGCAGATGAGCGCGACGGATTCGACGACGCTGATCGATTCGCCCGCAGCATCCGATCTGGGCCGGTTCCGGGCGGTGTTGCACACCGTGGACGCGGGCTCGAACGAGAAGTTCAGGCCTTATCGCCCGCCGGAGAAGGCGTGGGTCGAGTCCAGGCCCGA
Organism: uncultured Phycisphaeraceae bacterium; assembly: GCA_964531675.1. Classification (GTDB taxonomy): domain Bacteria; phylum Planctomycetota; class Phycisphaerae; order Phycisphaerales; family UBA1924; genus CAZHFW01. The sequence continues at coordinate 3,181 of CAZHFW010000037.1, forward strand.
GCGCGGCAGCGCCTCGGCGGATCCGGTCGGCGCGGAGGGCGCAGGCTAAGCGCCGGGTGAACGCGTTCGGGTTTCCAGGCCAGGCCCTTGGTTTCGGGGCCGAGTTCTGGGTATCGACCGGGGATCAGGACTGCGTGCTGGGCTTGTAGCGGAAGAACAGCACGAAGATGATCAGGATCGCCAGGGCGAAGCCCGCGGGCATGATCCAGACCATGCGCCAATCCACCGCCTTGGACGTCGCATCGGTGTAGTGCTCGACGAGGCGGCCGAAGACCTGATTGCCGATCAGCATGCCCACGCCCTGGGTGAGCAGGACGAGGAAGCTCTGCGCCTGAGCACGAATCTCCTTGGGAGCACGCTGCTCGGTGTAGATCTGGCCGGTGACGAAGAAGAAGTCGTAGCAGATGCCGTGGAGGATGATGCCGCCGAGGACGAGCGCGGTCAGGTGATTGGTGCCGTCCCCCCAGGCGCCCGCGAAGAGGGCGTAGCGGGCGACCCAGGCGAGCATGCCCACCGCGAGCATCCACTTCACGCCGAGCCTTGCGAAGAACAAGGGCATGACGAGCATGAAGCCGATCTCGGACATCTGTCCGAAGGTCATCTTGAAGGGCACGTTTTCGAGCCCCACCTTGACGGCGTACTCGCCCGCGAAGGAGTAGTACGCCGCGAGCGGGATGCAGATGAGCATGGAGCAGATGGCGAAGATCAGGAAGCTCGGATCCTTGAGAAGCTTCAGCGAGTCGACGCCCACGATGCTGCCGAGGTTGAAGGGCTTGCCCTTCATGGGCGCCGGGGTGTGGGGGAGTGCGAAGCTGAAGAGGCCGAGCAGGATGCCCGAGGCGCCCGCGACGTAGAAGAAGTGGGGGGCCGCCCGGCGCGCCTTTTCAAGGTCTTCCTTAGAGAGCGAGGCGTCGTTCACGAGGAACTTGGCGAGGTATCCGACCAGGATGCCCGCGACGATCCAGCCGATGGTGCCCCAGACGCGGATGAGGGGGAACTGCTTCTCCGGGTCCTTCATCGAGTGGAACGCGACGGTGTTGGAGAGTCCCAGCGTCGGCATGTAGCAGAGCATGTGGGCCAGCAGGATGCCGATGAACAGGTTGGGATTGCTCCCGGCCTGGGCAGCGATGCTGGGGGCCGCCAGCAGCAGTGCGCCGCCGATGATGTGCAGCATCCCCATGACCACCTGGGACGCGAAGAAGCGGTCGGCGATGATCCCGAGGAAGAACGGCGCGACGATCGCCGCGAGCGGCGCGGTGGAATATGCGTTGCCGATGTCGGTGGGGGCGAAGCCTTTGGCGCCCATGTAGGGCCCGAGCGTCACGAACCATGCGCCCCACAGGAAGAACTGCAGGAACATCATCACGGACAGGCGAGGGCCGATCATCGAACCTGCGGGCGCTTCGGACATGCTCGTTTCCCCTTCGGATCCCGGATCAACAGCGGAGCCGTGGGCCCGGGAGAGGCCCGGACCAGCGTGTCGCAGCATAGCGGGAAGGCCTCTGGCCGCAAATCCCGCGCGGGGCGATGGTCAGGGCGTCGGCGGCGTCAGTGATCGCAGGCGATGGCGCGGGTCGTAGACATCCGGGAACGCTGCGCCGCCCGCTTGCACCAGAATTCCGGCATCGAACCGAGTCGCGAGTTCCGGGACGCCCTTGCCTCCCATGACGCAGGTCGCGGTGCATATCGCGTCGGCGATCGCGCCGACCGGATGCACGCTGGTTACGCGGATGCCCCCGGGGGTGCCCAGCGCGGTGCGCGGATCGACAATGTGCGCGTAGCGTCGTCCCTGAATCTCGACGAACTGCTCGGTGTCTCCCGAGGTTGAGACGCACGTGTCCGTGACCACCAGGGTGGGGGCGTTCGGGCCTCCCAGAGCGATCGTCCACCCCTTGGCGCCGGGGGGAGCCTGACCCACACTGATGTCACCCGCGAGCGCCACCAGGCACCGGGGAAACCCGAGGCGGACCAGGGTATCTCTGGCCTGCTGGGCCGCGTCGCACTTGGCGATCCCGCCGGCGTCGAGTTCAACGCCAGGGCGCGTGATACGGACCTGGCGGCGTGCGGCATCCACTTCGACGCAGCGCCAATCGATGCGGGCGAGGCAGGCGTCGAGGGTGGCCTTGTCGGGCAAAGCCCCGCTTTGCCTGGTCTGCCGCCAGAGCTTGGTCGCGGGGCCGACGGTGATGTCGAACGCGCCATCGGAGGCCTCGGAGATCTCGCGTGCGGAGGAGAGGATTCGGATCAGGTCCGGGCTGGCCGCGGTCCAGTTCTGGGCGCGCTCGGGGAGGCGGGAGAGCTCGCTGTTCGGGCGATAGTCGCTGAGGATCGACTCGAGCTCGGCAATTCTTGCGAACGCCTGGGCCGCGGCATGCTCCGCGGCTTTGGGCTGATCGTGGTAGAGCACGATTCGGGTTTGCACCCCCATGCAGACCCGAGTAAATTCGTGCCGCTGGAGGCCTGACCCGGACGTCCCGCAACCGCCCAGGATCGCCAGAAGCGCGAGGCTGGCGGCCAGTATCCATGCCGACGCGAGCGACCGCTCGACGGGTGTGGCTAGCGGAGCGTCCTGGACTGGACCTGGGTGTGCGTCGGTTTCGGCGAGCATGCTCGAACACCAGCCTAGCCGAGCATTCGTGTTCTGCGCAAATCTCCAGGCGGCTTGTCCGATGATCACCCCAGACTGCTCGCGTCTTCTCAAGCGTTCGGCCCCGATTCTGGTCGCGATGCTGGCCTTCCCTTTTGGAACCGCGGGCGCGCAGACCGCGAACGCGAAGGCCGCGGGCGCTGAGCTCAAGCCTTTTGCCCAGAGCTTCGCGCCGTCGGCGTATGAGCTCGACATGGTCCCGATCCCGGGATCGGACGACGGTGCGATCAAGCCCTTCTTCATCAGCAAGACCGAGGTGACCTGGGAAGCGATGGACGTGTACGTCTATCGCCTCGATGAGGAGAAGGGGGACAATCCGCCCGGAGTGGACGCGGTGTCGCGTCCGAGCAAGCCTTACATCCCGCCTGATCGTGGATTCGGACACGAGGGCTACGCGGCGATCAGCGTGAGCTTTAAGAACGCCGCGGGGTTCTGTGAGTGGCTTTCCGCGCGGACCGGGCTGAAGTACCGCCTCGCGACCGAGGCCGAGTGGGAGCATGCCGCCAAGGGTGGAGGCTCGGGCCCCTTCGGCACGGGCGAGGGACACGACGCGATCGATGAGAAGTCGATCGGCGATTACGCGTGGCTCGTGGACAACTCCAACGACACGCCGCATCCGGTCGGCGCCAAGAAGCCCAACGGGTTTGGCCTCTTCGACATGTTCGGCAACGCCCGCGAGTGGGTGACGCAAGCGGGCGACAAGCACACGAGCAAGGGCGGCTCCTACAAGGACGCGCCCGCGGATTCCAAGCTCGGCGTCGATCAGCCTCAGACTTCCGAGTGGAACGCGTCGGATCCCCAGGTGCCCAAGAGCAAGTGGTGGCTCTCCGACGGGCCCTTCATCGGCTTCCGCATCGTGTGCGAGGCTGATCCCGCGACGGGAAAGCCCGCCAAGGCGTCGGTGACCGCGGCTCCCGCGGCGCGTCCCGGCGATGCTGGTCCTTCCAAGTAAGCAAGATTTTCACCGCGAGAGCGGGCGAGACGATTTCAGGAGAGCCAACGTGAACGATTCGACGAAGCAGTCCCAGCCTCCCGTGAGCCGGCGTGACTTTGTAGCCGCAGCGTCGATGGTCGCCGCGGCGGGCCTGGTCGCGCCCCGCGCAGCATTCGGAGCATTTGCCCGTGGCGCGGACACGCTGAAGGTCGGCCTGGTGGGTTGCGGCGGTCGCGGCACGGGCGCCGCGGCGCAGGCGCTGCACGCCGATCCGGGAACGGTCCTGGTTTCCATGGGCGATGTCTTCGACGATCGTCTCCAGAGCAGCCTCAAGGGGCTCAACGAGGAGATGGGCGATCAGGCCTCCCAGCGCATTCAGGTTCCCAAGGAGCGCCAGTTTGTCGGGTTCGACTCGTACAAGAAGGTGATCGACTCGGGCGTGGACGTCGTCCTCCTGTGCGGATATCCCGCCTTCCGCCCGGAACAGCTCGCGTACGCGATCGACGCTGGCAAGCACGTTTTCCTGGAGAAGCCCGTCGCGGTCGACTCGCCCGGCATCCGCTCGGTGCTGGCCAGCGCCAAGAAGGCCAAGGAGAAGAACCTCGGCTGCCTGGTCGGATTCTGCTGGCGCTACCACCCGGGCATGCGGGCCGGCTTCGAGCAGGTGCGCGGCGGCGGGATCGGCGACGTCATCACGGTGTACACCAACTACCACACGAGCACGCTCTCCAAGCGTCCCCGCAAGCCCGAATGGAGCGATCTCGAGTTCGAGATGCGCAACTGGTGGCACTTCAACTGGATCTCGGGCGATCACATCGTCGAGCAGGCGATCCACTCGGTCGATCGCCTCTCCTGGGCGACGGGCGACGTCCTCCCCATGCGCGTCGTCGGCCTCGGCGGCCGCGCCGCCCGCACCGGCCCGGAGAGCGGCAACGTCTTTGATCACTTCACCGCGGTCTATGAGTACTCCAACGGCCTGCGCGCGTTCCACACCACGCGCCAGATCGACGGCTGCCCCGCGGACAACTCGGACTACATCTACGGCACCAAGGGACAGGCCGAGATCAACGGCTGGAAGCCCACCCTGCTCCTCAAGGACTTTGAGGGCAAGGTGACCTGGAAGGGCACCGGCTCGCCCGAGGACGCCGGACGCATGTACCAGATCGAGCACGACGAGCTCTTCAAGTCCATCCGCGCGGGCAAGCCCATCAATGACTGCGAGCGCGGCGCCAACAGCACGCTGATGGCGATCATGGCCCGCGAGGCGGCCTACACAGGCCAGACCATCACCTGGGAGCAGGCGATGAACTCCAACATGAAGCTCGGCCCCGCCAAGATCGACTTTGCGGACAAGTACGAGACCCCGCCTGTTCCGATCCCGGGCAAGACCAAGTTCTCCTGAGTTCGTTCGAGCGATCACGCGGCGCGGGGCCTTGGCCCCGCGCGGAGTTCACCCATGCACCGTCGAGACTTTCTCGCCGCCGCCGCGGCATTGGCCGCTACCTCCACGCTCTCCCGCGCCGGGGTGGAACCTCCGGAAGCGGCCACGCCCAAGCGCACGCTCAGGAAGGCGGTCATGCTCGGCATGATCGGCGGCGGGGACACGGTCATGGACAAGTTCCAGATCGCCCGCGATGCGGGCCTCCACGGCGTGGAGGTCGACAGCCCATCGAAACTCTCCGCCGATGAGCTGCTCGCGGCCCAGGAGAAGACCGGCATCAAGATCCATGGCCTGGTGAACTCCATGCACTGGAGCGTGCCTCTGAACTCGCCCGATCCCACGGCGCGGGCCAAGCTCCTGGAGTCCATCCGCACCAACATCGCCGAGGCGACCAGGTTCGGCGCGGGGAGCATCCTGCTCGTCCCCGCCGTCGTGCGTGACGGGATGGCGTACGACGACGCGTACCGCATCACCCAGGAAGAGCTCAAGAAGGTGCTTCCGGAGGCGGAAAAGGCGGGTGTGAAGATTTCCATCGAGAACGTGTGGAACAACTTCCTGCTCAGCCCGCTCGAGGCGGCCTGCTATGTCGATGAGCTGCATTCCACCGCGGCGGGCTGGCACTTCGACATCGGCAACGTGATCAACTTCGGATGGCCCGACCAGTGGATCCGCGTGCTGGGCGCGCGGATCCAGAGGCTGCACATCAAGGACTTCTCGCGCAAGAAGCGGGATGCCGAGGGCCTCTGGAAGGGTTTCAACGTCGAGCTCGGCGAAGGCGACGCGGGTTGGGCCAAGGTCATGAAGGCTCTGGATGACGTCGGCTACTCGACGGATCCCGCGGGACGCTGGGCCACAGCGGAAGTGGGGGGAGGCGACGCCAAGCGCATCGCGCAGGTCTCCCAGCAGATGGACAAGCTCTTTGCGATGTGAGTCTTGAACTCCGGGAGGGGGCCGCTTTGAACATGAAGTCACTCGTCACGATGGGATCGCTCGCCAGCCTGCTCGCGGCCTGCGCGGGGCTTGCGGGATGCCAGACCTCCAAGCCCGCGGGGAGCGACCGGAAGGTGTCCTCAACGCTTCCGATCCCGCCTTCCACGCCCATCGTGGAGTCCGAGCAGCAGCATGACGCTCGCATGTCCTGGTGGCGTGACGCGCGCTTCGGGATGTTCGTGCACTGGGGGATCTACGCGGTTCCCGCGGGGCGCTGGCCCGGATACGACAGCAAGAACATCGGGGAGTGGATCCAGCGCAACGCCAAGGTCCCGGTGTACGAGTACGAGAAGTTCTCCGAGCAGTTCAACCCGGTCGATTACGACCCGCAGGCCTGGGTGTCGATGGCCAAGGACGCGGGCTGCAAGTACATCGTGATCACGAGCAAGCACCACGACGGATTCTCGATGTTCGACAGCGCATACTCGCGGTACGACATCGTGGACGCGACGCCGTACGGCAAGGATCCCATGCGGGCCTTGGCCGCCGAGACGCGCCGCCAGGGCCTGCAGATGTGCTTCTATTACTCGATCTGGGACTGGCACAACGCGGACTTCCGCAAGGACCGCATGCCGATCTACTCGTGGTTCATGAAGAACCAGCTCCGCGAGCTTGTGCAGCTCTACGGGCCCCTGGGCGTCCTCTGGTTCGACGGCGAGTGGCCCGACGAGTGGACCGAGGAGATGGGCCAGGACCTGTACAACTACGTCCGGGGCCTCCAGCCTTCGATCATCGTGAACAACCGCGTGGGCAAGGCCCGCGACGACATGGCGGGGATCTCCAAGTACAAGGGCGCGGGCGACTACGACACGCCCGAGCAGGAAGTGCCGAGCAAGGGTCTCCCGGGCGTCGACTGGGAAACCTGCATGACCATGAACGACACCTGGGGCTACAAGCTCGACGACCACAACTGGAAGTCGTCCACCCAGCTCGTCCGCACCCTGGTCGAGGTCGTCAGCAAGGGAGGCAACTTCCTGCTCAACGTCGGCCCCGACGCCAAGGGCAGAATCCCCGCCGAGAGCGTCAAGCTCATGGGCGAGATCGGCAAGTGGATGCGCATCAACGATGCTGCGATCTACGGCACCACCGCCAGTCCGTTCGATCGCTCCCCCTGGGGACGCGCGACGCAGAAGACCGTCGACGGCAAGCGGCTGCTGTATCTCCATGTCTTCGACTGGCCGGCCGATGGCACGCTGCGGATCCCGGGCCTCAAGTCCAAGCCCAAGGCCGCCCGCGTGCTCGGCTCGAGCACGCCCGTGACCTCGTGGCGCACCGAGGGCTCTGATCTGGTCCTGAGCGTGCAGAAGACGCCGGTCCATCCCGCGGCGACCGTCGTCGAACTCACGCTCGACGGGCCGCCTGACGTTGAGCAGTTGGCGCAGGCGTACCACAAGCAGAACGCCGACGGGAAGATCGAGCTGCTCGCGGCGGACGCGGACCTGCCGGGGCGTTCGCCTCGGATCGAGTCGCGCGAGAACATCCCGAGCCTTGGCTTCTGGACGGATGCCTCGGGCGTGGCGCGGTGGTATGTCGACGTCGCCAAGCCCGGAGCGTTCGACGCGGCGCTCCAGCTCGCGTGCAAGGACGAGAGCGCCGGAGATGTGTTCAAGCTCACAGTCACAGGCCCGGACGGCACCGCTGCGGTCCTGTCCGGTCCGGTTCCCGCCACCGGAGATTGGGGGAACTTCACGAGCATGTCCCTGGGGCAGATGACGCTGGGAACGACCGGCAAGTACGTGGTCGAGCTCAAGCCCGCGACCGACAAGCTCAAGAATGCGCTGATGAATCTCCGCCGCATCGACCTTGTGCCCACGTCCAGTTCCAAGTAGTGTGAATCCCCCGGGTTGCACCCGTCCATCCGCTCAAGCCAATCGAGGAGCCCTCCATGTCGAGCAACGTCTCCCGCCGCGAGTTTGTGAAGTCCTCCGCGATTCTGTCCGCTGCCGCCATGGCGGGCGGGCTTTCCTGGACCGCTGGGAGCGCCTACGGCGCCTCCGGGCGTGGGATGGGCCGATTGAAGGTTGGCGTGATCGGTTGCGGCGGGCGCGGCACGGGCGCCGCTGCGAACATGCTTGAGGCCTCGCCCGACGTGGAGATCATCGCGCTGGGCGACATGTTCCCCGACAAGATGAAGGGCGCTCGCGAAGGACTGGCGGGGCTCGGCACCGACCGCGCCGCCCGGGCCCAGGTCCCCGACGACAAGGTGTTCATCGGCTTTGATGCGTACCAGAAGGTCCTCGCCCAAGGCCCCGACATCGTGATCCTGGCGACCCCGCCTCACTTCCGCCCGATCCATCTGGCCGCGGCGATCGAGAAGGGGTGCCACGTCTTCATGGAGAAGCCTGTCGCGGTCGATCCCGCGGGTGTGCGCTCCGTGATCGAGTCGGCCAAGAAGGCGCAGGAAAAGAAGCTCTGCATCGTGACCGGCACCCAGCGGCGGCACGAGAAGAGCTATCTCGAAGCGATGAACTTCGTGAAGGAAGGCGCGCTCGGAAAGCTCACCAGCGCCCGCTGCTACTGGAACCAGGGCGGCCTGTGGATGAACCCGCGCCAGCCCCAGTGGAGCGACATGGAGTGGCAGCTGCGCAACTGGCTGTACTTCACCTGGCTCTCGGGCGATCACATCGTCGAGCAGCACGTGCACAACCTGGACGTCGTCCAGTGGGTCATGGGCGCCAACCCGGTCCGCTGCTGGGGCATGGGGGGACGTCAGGTCCGCACCGATCCCGCCTATGGGCAGATCTTCGATCACTTCGCGATCGAGTACGAGTATCCCAACGGCGTGACGGCGCAGTCGTATTGCCGCCAGATCGAAGGCACCACCGACCGCGTCGAAGAGGTGTTCATCGGCTCCGAAGGCACGCTCCTCACCGCGCCGGGGCGCGGCGTGCTGACCGGCTCCAAGAGCTGGAAGTTCACGGGCCAGAACCCCAACCCCTACGTCCAGGAACATCGTGACCTGCTCGCGGCGATCCAGGGCGGCGCGTATCTGAACGAGGGTCAGCGGATCGCCGAGTCGACGATGGTCGCGGTGATGGGCCGTATGGCGGCGTACACCGGAAAGGTCGTCACCTGGGAGCAGGCGATGAACTCGAAGCTCGATCTGGCGCCCGCCAAGTACGAGATGGGTCCGCTGCCCGTGCCGCCGGTCGCGGTGCCCGGGAAGACGCCTCTGGTCTGAGCCCCAAGTCGTCCTCCGTCTCTGTTTCCAGGCTTGCGGCGCGGACCGCTGCATTTGGCGACCCGCCCGCCTCCGCCCGGATTCGCGTTTTCATCGCGCCAACAAGGATCCTGCATGCGAGTCCTCGCGTCCGTCGGCCTGACTCTGCTTCTCTCCGCAGCTGCGGCGGCGCAGGTCGCGCATCCGCCGCGATTGGCCGAGCCCATCGTGGTGGGAGGCCAGTCATTTGCGGTTCCCACGCCGGAACAGCTCGCGTGGCATCAGCTTGAGCTGGGTATGTTCATCCACCTGGCTCCCCAGACCTGGCAGGACAAGGAAACAGACGACCTCTCCACGCCCGCGTCGGCGATCAATCCGGAAAAGCTCAACACGGATCAATGGGTCGCGGTCGCAAAGTCGATGGGCGCCAAGTACATCGTGTTCGTCGCCAAGCACGAGGGCGGGTTCTGCTGGTGGCCGACCCAGACCACGGACTACTCCGTCAAGTCCTCACCCTGGCGCGGCGGGAAGGGCGATGTCCTCGCCGATCTGTCCGCGTCCTGCGCCAAGGCGGGCATGAAGCTCGGTGTCTACCTGTCTCCCCAGGACAAGAAGCACGGCGTCGGCGTCGGCGGGAAAGCCAAGAACCCCGCGGATCAGGCGGCCTACGAAAGGTTCTTCCGTCAGCAGCTCACCGAAGTTCTCTCGAACTACGGCGAGATGGTCGAGGTCTGGTTCGATGGCAGTCTGATCTTCGACGTCGGCGACATTCTCGAGAAGCACGCGCCCCACGCGATGGTCTTCCAGGGGCCGCAGGCGACGATCCGCTGGGTTGGGAACGAGGATGGCGTCGCCCCGAGCACCAACTGGAATCCGGTGAAGACCGGCGTCAAGCAGTGGGGGGACTACACCGCCTCGGACTCCGATCCGGAAGGCGACCGCTGGCTCCCAAGCGAGTGCGACGCGCGAATCCGCGCGACCTGGTTCTGGAAGACGTTCAACCTGGACACGCTCAAGACCGCCGACCAGCTGCTCGAGATGTACGAGCGATCGGTCGGCCGGGGAGGCGTGCTTCTGCTGAACAACACGCCCGATCGCTCGGGCCTGATCCCCGAGACGGACGCTGTCAGATCCGCCGAGATGGGCGAACTGATCGCGGCCCACTTCGGGGTCGCGGTCTGCAGCACCTCGGGGAAGGGAACCGAGCTGATCGCGCAGCCTTCGGCGCCAACCACGATCGATCGCGTGGTCCTGCAGGAAGACATCAAGTCGGGCCAGCGCGTCCGGGGCTACGTGCTCGAGGGGCTGGTCGGAGACGCGTGGAAGCCCCTGGCAAAGGGCACGACGATCGGCTCCAAGCGAATCGAGCGGTTCGAGCCGATCACGGTCGCCTCGGTCCGCCTGCGCGTGACGGACTCCCGGGCCGAGCCGATCATCCGGAACATGTCGCTGCACGCGCCGGTGCCCGCCGGGCAAGTTGAGAAGAGGAGCAACCCATGAATCGCCGCGATTTTCTCGAAGCCTCCGCTGCCGCCGCCGCTGTGCCGGTGATCGGCGTCGCCGCCGCATCCGGGGCCTCGCGGACCGAACCCGCAAAGCTCAAGGGCCGCATCAACCACTCCGCCTGCCGGTGGTGCTACTCGGGCATGAAGCTCGACGACCTCTGCAAGGCCGGCGCGGAGATGGGGCTCAAATCCATCGAGCTGCTCAATCCGGACGAGTTCGAGACCGTCAGGAAATACGGCCTCACCTGCGCGGTCGCCTCCTTCGTCAAGGCCAATCCCATCCCCAAGGGCTTCAACCGCGTCGAGAACCACGACGCGATCATCAAGGAGCTCGAGGAACGCCTTCCGATCGTCAAGGCCGCGGGAATCCCCGCCCAGATCGTCTTCTCCGGGAACCGCAACGGCCTCTCGGACAAGGAAGGTCTGGAGAACTGCGCCAAGGGCCTGAAGCGCATCACGCCTCTTGCCGAGCAGCTCGGCGTGACCATCGTCATGGAGCTCCTGAACTCCAAGGTCGACCACAAGGACTACCAGTGCGACCACACCGCGTGGGGCGCTGAGCTCGTCAAGCAGGTCGGCTCACCCCGGTTCAAGCTGCTCTACGACATCTACCACATGCAGATCATGGAAGGCGACGTGATCCGCACCATCAATCAGTACTTCGACGCGATCGGCCACTTCCACACCGGCGGCAATCCGGGTCGTCGCGAGATCGATCAGTCCCAGGAACTCAACTACGTCGCGATCTGCAAGGCGATCGCGGACAAGGGATACACAGGCTTCATCGGCCAGGAGTTCATCCCCTCCCGCGACCCGATGACGAGCCTCCGCGAAGCCATCCTGATCTGCGACGTCTGACGAAAGCCGACGAAGAATCATCCGCCCACAACGAGCGCCACGCCCACGACAAGTCCGCGAGTCGTGGGCTTCTTTATTCTTCCTTCGTCCTCACTCACTTGGCATCAAGCGACTTCACCTTGATGTTCCGGAACCACACCTCATCGCCATGGTCCTGAAGGCAGATGTGCCCCTTGGAGCGGGTTCCAAAGTCGGGCATCTTGGTGAACTTGCTCTCGGAGTAGGCCTTCTTGTACTCCTCGCTTGCTGTATCGACGTCGACGACCTTCACGCCGTTGAGCCAGTGCTGGATGTGCGTGCCCTTGACGATCACGTGGGCGTGGTTCCACTCGCCCGGCGGGCGTGCGGTCTCGTGGGCGCAGGCCTGGAGCGCGTAGAGCGTGCCCGCGCGCGTCTTGGCGTTCTTCCCGTCCGGATGGCGTGCATCGTCGAGGATCTGCATCTCCATGCCGGTTTCCCATGTGTACTGGTGGTCTTCGGTGGAGCGGTAGATGATGCCGCTGTTGGCGCCGGGCGTCACGAGCCAGTCGACGGAGAACTCGAAATCGCCGAACTGGTCCTTGGTGACGATGTCGCCGCCGCCCACGCCCTTGGTGTGGCGGATGGTGCCGTCAACGATGGTCCACGATCCGTCGGTGGGCATGCCTTCTTTCTTGAACCCGCGGAGCCCGGTGGGGTCCTTGCCGTCAAAGAGCAGCACCCAGCCATCCTGCTTCTCGGCTTCGGTCAGCAGGTTGGCCTTGCGGGTGTCTTGCCACGCGGATCCAAGAGTGACCTTGCCGGTCGCGGCCCACTCGGCTCCACGCACGAAGAGCGTGCGGAATCCCGGGGAGACGACCGACGTCTTGGTGTCGTCGGCTCCGACCCAGACATGGCCCAGCGGTGTCGCAAAGACGCGTCCTTTGCCGTAGGCGAGCGTCAGCGCCATGGGCTCGTTGTTCCCCGTGCCGCCCGAGTCCTTGCTCGACATGGCCTGCGCCAGCAGCGTGTAGGGCGAGTTCTGCGGGTTGACGAGCTTGTGGTAGAGCTCATCGGGCGTGTTGAACGACTCCATCCCCGCGGTGATCGGGTGCTTGGCGTCCACGATCTCGACCTTGAACTCGTGGACCTTGCCGTGCCCGGTGCCGTCGCGCCACATCAGGCCGATCATCTTCTCGTACTCAGTCCAGCCCTTGAACGCGTTGTTGGACGCGTGGAGCGAGACCACGCCCACGCCGCCCGCGACCGCGTCCAGGAAGTTCTTCTCCGCGAGTTCTCCCCAGCGGGGCGACTTGCCCGCATCGTTGTAGTCCAGCACGATGAGCTGGTACTGCTTGAGCTTGCCCGCATCCGCCAGCGTCGTTTCGGGCGTCTCGGTGATGTCAACCGAGAAGCGTCCCGTCGCTTCAAGCGTCTCCTCATGCACGCGGCTGGTGTACCACCAGTTGTGGTTGTTCTGCCCGGTGATGAGCAGGGTCTTGATGGTGTCCTGAGCCAGCGCCGATCCGGCGCCGAAAGCCAGGGCGGAGGCGAGGATTCCGAATCGAGCAAGCGTGTTCACGTGCGAGCTTCCTTGTGTGCGTGACGCCCCGCGGGCGTGCCTTGGCCGGTCGTCGTGGTGTGCCTTACTTGGCCGACGCCATCTCGGCGCGGATCTTCTCGAGCAGGGCCTTGGTGAGCTTGATGCCGTCGGGCTCGGAGTGCTTGTCGCCTTCGTACTCGATCCCGATGCGGGCGTGGTAACCCGCGTCCATCACGATCTTGAGCATGCGGTGATAGTCGATCTCCGCTTCCTCGCCCTTGTCGTTGAAGACGTGCGACTTGGCGCTCACGCCCTTGGCGTACGGCATCATGTCCTCGACGCCCTGGTACCGGTCGTACTCCTTGGGGTCGAAGTTCCCGAAGTCGGGCAGCGTGCCCACGCGGGGGTGGTTCACCTTCTTCATCACGCCCGTGAGCCACTTGCCGTTGCTCGACAGACCCCAGTGATTCTCCACGATCGTGAAGAGCCCGAGCTTGTCGGTGTACTCGCAGAGCATGTGCAGCCCGTCGGCCGCGCGATCCTGCTGCTCTTCGAACGTGCCCGAGCTCTGCGCATTCACCCGGATCGAGTGACATCCGAGCTCCTTGGCCGCATCGGCCCACTTGTAGTGGTTCTCGACCGCCTTCTTGCGCTTGGCCTGGTCGGCGTCGCCGAGGGCGCCCTCGCCGTCGCACATGATCAGGACGCTCGTGACGCCGTGGTCGGCGCAGCGCTTCTTGAGCTCCTTGACGTAGTCCATGTCGCCCTTCTTGGCGAAGAAGCTGTTGACGTATTCGACCGCGTCGATGCCGTAGACCTCCTTGGCGACCTTGGGGAAGTCCAGGTGATCGAGCTCTTTCTTCTGGAGGGCGCGGTGGAGCGACCACTGGGCCAGGGAGATCGTGAAGAGCTCCTTGCCGTCGCCGCGGGCGGTTCGTGCCGGCCTGGCCTGCGCGCTGTTCGAAAGGCCCATGAGCCCAACCCCCGCGACGCTGACCGCCGCACGCTGCACAAACTCACGCCGATTCATCACAAACCTCCAGATCCCGGAACGATGTCATCAGTTCTCGACCGCATCGGAAGCTCTTCCCCCGATGCAGCGGTTGTTCAAGCGGACGCCTTCTTGGGAAGCCAAAGATCCAGGAGGATCAGCAAGATCAGAAGGGCGGTCCCGCCGTTGTACACGGCGCCCGCACCCACGATCAGGTACACGAACGCATCCGCTTCGCGGGCGAGCCACCAGCTTCCGATGTCGCAGAGCAGGGCGACGCCGACCACGCCGAGCAGCAGGTTCGTCAACCCGCGCAGGCGGCTGGTGCCGCAGGCCAGCAATGTCACGACAATGCTGAGTGCGCCCAGGCTGAGCGCGTGGGCGTGCGTGGACATCGCGACGATCTTCACCGGCACGGGCTCGATCTTGCGCGCAAACGCGACCTTCTTCACGTCGTCCCAGAACTCCAGAGGCAGCGCCCTGGCCCGCGGATCCGCCTTCTCCGCCTTGCGGGAATGGCAGCTCAGACAGTTCTTGGCGATCAGCTCCGCGGGGGCCGCAGCTCCCAGATCCAGGCTGTCGTATTCCTCCGCGACCTTGGAACCTTCGAGCCACTTGAGCAGCGTCTGCCGCGCGTCCTTCGGGAGCTCCTCCGGATGGCCCGCGAGCAACGCCTCGTGAAGCTTCGCGGGGGAGTCGATGCCGCGATAGGCGCTGCGCACGTCATCCACCGTCAGCCCGGGCTGTTCATCGCGTTTCTCGTAATGCCAGAACAGGTGGGCCGCCGACGCGCCAAGCCCGATGAGCAGGACCAGGAGGAGGCCGGTCAGCCCGAGTCGCACCATTCCAGGAAGTTCGCGAAGCTTGAAGTTCACCATGCCTCCGTCACAGGGATCTTGCCCGGAATCAGGTCAAACGCGCAGCGACGCCGGATCGATCTTGACCTCGCCATTGGACTTCACCGCCTGATTCGCCGCCAGCGCGACCAGCGTCGCCGCCAGACCCGCCTTGGCGTCGGCGATCGCGGGCTTGTTGTCGCTGATGCTCTTGACGAAGTCCCAGAGCGGGTAGTACACGCTCGGATTCGGCAGCCCCACGCCGTCCTTGAGCTTGCCCTGCTCCGCGAGCTTGGTCGCGTCGGCGATCAGCGTGATGCCCTCGTCCTTGTGGAACTGCTGGCGATTGGCGTAAACCTCCCAGCCCTGGGTTGGCGCGTCCGCTTCCTTGAACATCCAGCCGTGGGTCCACGCCAGGCGGATCGCCGCGTTCGAGCCCCGGAAGAGCTCGTACTTGCCCAGATACGAGTTGCACAGCGAAGCGCTGTAGCTCATCCGCAGACCATCGGGGAACGCCAGCTCAAGCAGGATCGTGTCGGCGATCTCCCGGCCGTCGGCGTGCAGGCGGATCGAGCCCGAGCCCCGCACGCTGACCGGCAGCTTGTCGGCGTACCAGAAACCGACGTCCATCTGGTGTACGCCCCATTCACCCGCCAGCCCCGTGGAGAGCGCCGGATCCAGGCGCCAGTTGACCTCGTTCTCGCGGGCGCGGTCCGCCGCGGGGAAACGCCACGTGGTCTTCTGATGGCACTGGGCCTCGATGTTGATCGCCTCGCGCACCGCGTCCGAGCGGTAGAACGACCGGGCGAGCTTGTACACCGGATTGGAACGGCCTTCGAGCCCGACAGCGCAGACCGTCTTGGCCGAAAGCGCCGCGGTCGCGATCGCCTTGGCGTCCTCCGCGGTCTGGGCCAGAGGCATCTCGCAATACACGTGCTTTCCCGCGCTCAACGCGTCGATCGCGGGGTCCTTGTGCGCGTGCGTCGGCGTCGCGACGATCACCGCGTCCAGGTCCTTCTTCTTGTCGAGCATCTCCTTGTGCGACGTGTACGCCTCCGCGCCCTGCGTCCTGCGGGCCGCGGAGTTGGCCCGCGTCTCGTCCGTGTCGCACAAGGCCACGATCTGAAGGTTCTCGATCTTGGCCAGTTCGGTCAGCATCGCACGGCCCTGGCGCCCGCAGCCGATCAGGCCGACCTTCAGCGGGCCCGCCTCGGCCGACCGGGGTGCGCCCAGTGCAAACTCAGGGGCAATCGCCATCGCGCCCATGGTGCCCGCTGCCGTGATCAGAAAATCGCGACGACTCGTGCTCATGACACCTCCGCCTCAGCCGCACGCCCCGCCAGGTTCGTGCCGGGCTGACCGGGTTGTTTTCGTGAAAGACAGGCTCACTCCGGGACGACGATGTTGTACCCGATCCGCGTGCGGCTGTCACCCATCGGGGCCGACCCAAACGCCCGCCAGATTGACCCAGACGTCGTAGTCCGGTTCCAGGTTCGCTGGCCTTTGCCCGACAAGCAAGGCCGGTTTGGCCCACGCGTCGCACGCCAGCGCCGATGGGCCCGCAACCACCGCGGTGTTTGCCGGGGATTCCCCAATCCGAACCGCCCGCCCGCTTCTGGGGTCGATCAGATGCCCTTTGACGCCCGACGCGTCCAGTCGGCCGCGCGGCGCGGTCACCGCAAGGCATCGATCCCGGAGCCGGACAGTCCTCGACGGATACTCCCCCGCACGGACCTCGATGCCCCAGGCTTCCTCATCGAGCGGATTGCCTCGGGCCAGCACGCTGCTCGTGCCTCCATGAACGAGGGCAGCATTGATTCCGTGCTCCGCGAGGATCGCCGCGACGCGATCGAGGGCAAAGCCCTTGGCCACGCCTCCGAGGTCGATCAATCGCCCCGACGTGCGTGTAGCCCGCGGGCCATCTGGATCGAGCAGCAGTGGGGGATCGTCGTTGTCTTGGATTTCGTCGCGGAGTCGCGAAGCTGGCGATCCTTCTCGAAACCCCTCCGAGGCCATGGCCGAGCCGCAGCCGATGTCAAAGAGGCCGTCCGAGGCCACGCGAATCCGCTCGCACGCCTCGAGGAACTCAAAGAACTCCAGGTCCACGCGGACAGGCTGGCCCGGAGGCGTCCGATTGAGTCTGGCCACGTCGCTGTCGGAGCTGAACGCGTTGAGCCGCTGATGCCAGCGCCGGATCTCGTGGATGCACTCTTCGCCGACCGCGTGGGCGTGCGACAACGACCGGCCCTGCAGGACCAGTTCGAAGCGGGTTCCCATCGCGTCGGTCGCGAGGCGGGCGAGCATGATGCACCGATTCTGACCGGGCCGCGGGACTCATGCCGCGCGGCCCGGGCCGCTCCGGGGGCCTCCGGATTAAACCTTGCGGGCGACCATGGCCTTGGCGTCGAACTCCCACGCGCCGCCTTCCCACATGCTGCGGGTCGCCAGATCGACGATGACCATGACCTTCGTGCCCTGATGCACATCGGAGTCGGGCTGCTCGCGCGTCCGCATGCACTTCATCCACTTCAGGCGGTGCACGTCCTGATCGTTCCCGATGTCGGGGCACTCGATCTTGCGGGGCTCGATCTCTTCGGAGTAGATGCGCTCGGGACGCAGCTCGCAATGGCGGCTGCTCAGGTAGATGTTCGCCTTGTGCCCGCGGATCATGGGCTCCAGGCCCGCCTCGTTGCACGTCGAACCCGCGATGAACATCTGGTGCCCGCTCTCGAACTGCACCGCGATGTGCACGTTGTCGTGGTTCTCCATCTCCTTGTCGACCAGGTGCCCGCCCGTCGCGACCACGCGCTTGGGCCAGCCGATCCCGTCACCCAAGGCCACCAGCATCGGCGTGATCACGTGCGGCAGCAGGTCGCCCAGGATGCCCGTCGACGTCTTGCGGTACCGACGCCAACGCGAATACAGCATCGGATCCCAGGGCATCTTCCCGAGCGGGCCGCACCACATATCCCAGTCCAGATTGTCGCCCGGCTTCCACTCCGCGCCGGGCCACTGCTTCTGGTCAGGCTTGAGCACGTAGTAGTTCCACTCGCCCGTCTTGCTGTTCCGGCAATAGCTCGTCTGGCTGAACGTGGGCACGCCGATCGCGCCCTCCGTCACGAGCTTCTTGGCCTCGTGGTACTTGGGCAGATTGGTCATCTGCGTGCCCACCTGCAGGCAGATGTCCGGATTGGCCATCACCACCTCGCGCAGACGCAGCGCCTCGTCCAGCCGCAGCGTCATGGGCTTCTCCAGATACACGTCCTTGCCCGCGGCGATCGCCTCGATGGCCATCTTCTCGTGCCAGTGCTCAGGCACCGCCAGGACCACGCCGTGCAGGTCTTCCTGCGCCAGGAGCTTGCGGTAATCCGCGTACGTCTGGACCGCTTCCGTGTTGCCCCAGTCGGGGAGACGCTTGACGACGTTCTCAAGGTTGAACTTGTTGACGTCGCAGAGCGCCGCGATCCGGCAGTTTTCCTTCCCCGCCTTGGCCAGGCTCGTGAACGCCTGCGCGTGGCCCGTGCCCATCTGGCCCTGGCCCGGGCCGCCCATGCCCACGATGCCGATGCGGATCTGCTCGCCATCCTTCAGAGGCGTGCGCGCCTTGGCCTTCGGGATGTCCTTGGTGGGCTGATACCGAATGACCCGGCCCGACCCGCTGGCGGTGCCCGCGACGGACGCCGCCGCCAGCGCGCTGGCCGCAACCGCGATGAAATCGCGACGCGAGGGGGAGTTGGAGTGTTGCTCGTGGTGCTCAGACATGCCAGGCTCCGTGGTTCTCTTCGGGGAGTTCCGGCCGTGCTCCGGCCAGGGAGGCCAACCTACCGCGCCGCAACGCGAGGCTCAACCCGCTCCCCGCGAACTTCCCCCGTTCTTTTCGCCCGGCCCATCCCGGCCCGATCCGACGCGCGGTTCGGTAGACTCCGCATTCGCACCCTGTTCGTTCGTTCGACAAACAACCGCCTGTTGCATCCCGGAGCCAAGCCATGCCCCGCCCTCTCACGCTCTTCACCGGTCAGTGGGCCGACCTTCCCCTGGAACGCATCGCCGAAATGGTCAAATCCTGGGGATACGACGGCCTGGAACTCGCCTGCTGGGGCGATCACTTCGACGTCCAGGAAGCCCTCAAGTCCGACACCTATTGCCGCTCTCGCCACGAGATCCTCGCCAAGCACGGCCTGAAGACCTGGGCCATCTCCAACCACCTCGTCGGTCAGTGCGTCTGCGACCTCATCGACCACCGACACAAGTCCATCCTCCCGCCACGCATCTGGGGCGATGGTGATCCCGAGGGCGTCCGCCGTCGCGCCCAGCAGGAGATGATCGACACCGCCAAGGCAGCCGCCCGCCTCGGGGTCAAAGTCGTCAATGGCTTCACCGGGTCCTCCGTCTGGCACATGCTGTATTTCTTCCCGCCCACGACCCAGCAGGACATCGACGCGGGCTTCGCCGACTTTGCCCGCCGCTGGAATCCCATCCTCGACGCCTTCGACGCCGCCGGCGTGCGTTTTGCGCTGGAGGTTCACCCGACCGAGATCGCCTACGACATCCACACCGCACGCCGCGCTCTGGCAGCACTCAACAACCGCAAGGCCTTCGGCTTCAACTTCGATCCCTCGCACCTGATCTGGCAGGGCATCGATCCCGCCAAGTTCATCGACGCCTTCCCCGACCGCATCTACCACATGCACGTGAAGGACGCGATCCGGACGCTCGACGGCACAAGCTCCATCCTGGCTTCGCACATCTCCTTCGGTGATCACCGCCGGGGTTGGGACTTCCGCTCCCCGGGCAGAGGCGAGATCAACTTCGAAGAGATCGTGCGGGCCCTGAACCGCGCCAACTACACCGGGCCGCTCTCGGTCGAATGGGAAGACAGCGGCATGCACCGCGAGCACGGCGCACGCGAGGCGGCCCAGTTCGTCCGCACCCTCGACTTCACCCCCTCATCCGTAGCGTTCGACGCGGCCTTCGAAAAGAAGGGCTGAGCCCCCGCCCGACTCCCAGCCCGGGGCCCCCAGAAGCCACCCACCGGCCCAAAACTGGCCCGACCCTCCCGCGCCTTGAAATAGGACCTTGCTATCATCAATAGGTCCCAAGGGGCCTCCACGCGGACGCGGAGGCTCCGGCACGGACGGGATGGGAGCTGCGCGTGGAACTGCCTCGGCTGATTCAGGGCGGGATGGGGGTTGGGGTTTCCTCGTGGACCCTGGCACAAGCGGTCGCGTCGGCGGGGGGGCTGGGCGTCGTCTCCGGCACCGCGCTGGACAGCATTCTGGTCCGCCGGCTCGCGCTGGGTGATCCGGGCGGCCATATGCGTCGCGCTCTGGACGCCTTCCCGTTCCGAGACATCGCCGATCAGGTCTACGAGCGCTACTACATCCCCGCTTCCGACACCGCCGAGCGCGGACCCTTCAAACTGCTCGCCCTGCCGCGCGCGACCCTGACCCCCGAACGTCAGTGGCTCCTCGTGCTTGCCAACTTCGTCGAGGTCTGGCTCGCCAAGCAGGGTCACACAGGCAAGGTCGGGATCAACCACCTCCACAAGATCCAGTTCCCGATCCTTCCCAGCCTCTACGGCGCGATGCTCGCGGGCGTGGATGTGGTGCTCATGGGCGCGGGCATCCCCGCGGACATCCCGCCTGTGCTCGATCGACTCTCCCGCCATGAAGCGGCCAGCATCGTCATCGACGTGCTCGACGCGGGCGAGGACAAGTACCTGTCGCACTTTGATCCCCGCCAGCTGCTCGGGCCCAGTTCCCCGATCCTCGCCAGCCCTCTGCCCAAGCCCAAGTTCCTCGCGATCATCTCCTCCGCGACCCTCGGGCGGGCCCTGCTGAAGAAAGCGCCGGGCGGCATCGATGGCTTCGTCGTGGAAGCGCCCATCGCGGGCGGACACAACGCCCCGCCGCGCGGACAGGCCCAGCTTTCCGCCCGAGGCGAGCCCATCTACACCCAGCGCGACGAAGTCGACTTCGCGCAGATGGTCCAGCTCGGCGTGCCGTTCTGGCTCGCGGGCGGATTTGCGACACCCGCCAAGTTCAAGGAAGCGCTCGCCCTCGGCGCGCACGGCGTGCAGCTCGGCACCGCCTTCGCCTTCTGCGACGAGTCAGGCCTGCTCCCCGAGATCCGCCAGGCTTTCCTCTCCGATCTCCTCGAATACCGCTCCGATGTCTTCACCGATCCCGCCGCCTCACCCACGAGCTTCCCCTTCAAGGTCGCGACCTTTGAGGGCTCCCTCTCACAAGCCGACGTCTACGAAGCAAGGCCGAGGCTCTGCGACCTGGGCTATCTCCGCCGCGCCTACCGCAAAGCCGACGGCACGCTGGACTACCGCTGCCCGGGCGAGCCCGTCGAGGACTACGTGCGCAAAGGCGGGAAGCCCGAAGACGCGGCGGGTCGCAAGTGCCTCTGCAACGGCCTCATGGCCAACATCGGGCTCGCGCAGCACCGCGCCGATGGATACGTCGAGCCGCCTCTGCTGACCGCAGGCAACGACCTGGAGTGCATCCGCGAGTTTCTGACCGAGGGCCGTCTGGGCTACTCCGCGTCGGACGTGGTGGCGCACGTGCTCTCGGGGACCGCTTCGAGCCAGGACGTGCGAGAGGTCAGCGGAGCGTAGATTTCGGCGCAGATTTGACCCATGCCGACCCCTGGCCTAACTTTTACGAACTCATGGCGACCGCGCCCTCCATTCTGACCAGCTTGACCGCCGCAAACCGCGGCATGGTCTCGTTGGCCGCCGGTCTCGCCAAAGCCGCCAAAGCGAAGAAAGCCAAAGCCCTGATGGGTTCGGCTCTCCTGTTGCGCGGCTGAGTAACCACACTCTGACCGTTTGACGGGCCCGCCGGATCCATCCGCGGGCCCGCTGTGTTTTTGCACCCAGTTTTTCCCCGATTCCCACGCCCCCAAACCCAGGAGCTTCTCATGAGCACCGCAAACACCACCTCCACGTGCAGCTGCCCCGAATGCGACGGCGGCGTCGCCTTCCAGCGTTCCCCCGTCCGCGGCGAAGTCGTCCGTTGCCCGGACTGCTCCGCCGAACTCGAAGTGACCGGCATCGCGCCGGTGACGCTCGAACTGGCCCCCGAGGTCGAGGAAGACTGGGGCGAGTAATCCCCGCCGCCCTCCGTTCTTCCGTCACGCTGTTCTTTCGGAGTCCCGTCCCATGCGCATCGGCCTGCTGTACTCCCGCGTCCGCGTCGAAGAAAAGCTCCTGATCGACGAGCTCGTCGCTCGCGGCATCGAGCACGAACTCATCGACGTCCGCACCGCGATCTTCGACATCCACGACCCCTCGCCCTGGCGTCGCTTCGACGTCATCTTCGAGCGCTGCATCTCGCAGACGCAGGCCACCAATGCGGTGCGCATCCTCGAGAGTTTCGGGATCCCCTGCGTGAATCCTTCCGCGACCATCGAGCTCTGCGGCGACAAGCTCGCCACCTCGCTCCGCCTGGTCCAGCACAACGTGCCCACCCCGCGTGTGCGCGTCGCGCTCGAAGGCCCCGCGGCCCTGGAAGCGATCGAGCAGAATGGCTATCCCGCGGTCCTCAAGCCCACCGTTGGCTCCTGGGGACGCCTCCTGGCCCGCGTGAACGATCGCGATGCAGCCGAAGCGATCGTGGAGCACAAGGAAACGCTCGGCTCGGTGCAGCACTCGGTCTTCTACGTGCAGGAGTACGTCAACAAGCCCGACCGGGACCTGCGCGTGTTCATCGTCGGTGATCAGCCGATCGCCGCGATCTCGCGCTCGAGCCCGCACTGGATCACCAACACCGCCCGAGGCGGCGCCGCCGCGGGCCTGACCATCACGCCCGACGTCGCGGATATCTGCACCCGCGCCGCGCGAGCGGTGGGGGGCGGGCTCCTGGCGATCGACCTGCTCGAGTGCCCCCAGCGCGGGCTGCTCATCTCCGAGATCAACCACACGATGGAGTTCCGCAACTCCATCGCGACCACCGGCGTGAACATCCCCGCCCGGATGATCGACTACGTCCTGGAGATCGGACGCCGCGGCTCCATCCCGGACCTCTCCCGCATCGAGACCAAGCCCGCGGGCAACGTCATCACCGAAGTTGATCAGCTCTTCGCCACGGGAGCCGCGTGATGTCCACGCCGCCTTCCAGCACGCGTCTACGCGTCGGCATCGTCGGGGGCTCGGGCTACGGCGGAGGTGAAGTCCTGCGCCTCCTCCTGGACCACCCGCACGTCGAGGTCACGCAGATCACCAGCCGCCAGCAGGCGGGGAACTTCGCGTATTCCGCCCACCCAAACCTGCGCGGACGGACCAAGCTCCAGTTCATCCCGCCTTCGGAGCTTCAGCCCTGTGACGTGCTCTTCCTGTGCACACCCCACGGCGAAGCCTCCAAGAGCATCGAGCGCTACGCGTCCCTCGCCGAGCGCATTATCGATCTCTCCGCCGACTTCAGGCTCCGCGATCCCAAGCTCTACCAGCGCTGGTACGAAGAACCACACCCCGCGCCCGCGTGGCTCGACCGCTTCGTCTACGGCCTTCCCGAACTGCGCCGCAACCAGCTCCGCGGCGCCAAGCTCGCCAGCGGCGTCGGATGCAACGCGACCGCGATCAACCTGGCCCTGCTCCCCCTGGCCAAGGCGGGCCTCATCTCCCGCGTCGTCTGCGACCTCAAGGTCGGTTCGTCGGAGGCGGGCAACGCCCACTCCCCGGGGAGCCACCACCCCGAGCGGGCTGGCGCCGTGCGTTCCTTCGCGCCCACAGGCCACCGCCATCGGGCCGAAGTCGAGCAGGAGCTCATGGAGCCCTTCGGCAAGTTCGAGTTCTCGATGTCGATCACGTCGGTCGAGCTCGTCCGCGGCGCCCTGTGCACCGCGCACGTCTTCCCGACGCGTCCGCTCGAAGACAAGGAGCTCTGGAAGCTCTTCCGCGAAACCTATCGCGACGAGCCTTTCGTGCGTCTCGTGAAGGACCGCTCGGGGATCTACCGCTATCCCGAACCCAAGATCCTCGCGGGAAGCAACCACGCCGATGTGGGCTTCGAACGCGACCCCGACTCGGACCGCATCGTCGTCATCAGCGCCATCGACAACCTCATGAAGGGCGCCGCGGGCTCCGCGGTCCAGTGCATGAACCTGATGTGCGGCTTCCCCGAAACCACCGCCCTCACCTTCTCAGGTCTCCACCCCATCTGACCATGACCACCCGATCCGACATCTGCGTCGTCAAGCTCGGCGGCAGCGAAGGCGTTGACGTTCAGGCCTTCTGCCGCGACGCCGCCGAACTCATCCGCGCCGGCCGGCGCCTCGTCATCGTGCACGGCGGCTCGCACGGCACCACGACCCTGGGCCAGGCCCTGGGCCATCCGCCGCAGTTCATCACCTCGCCGAGCGGGCATACGTCGCGCCGCACCGATCCGCGCACGCTCGAGATCTTCCAGATGGCCTGCCGCGGGCTCTTCAACCAGCAGGTCGTCGCGTGCCTCCAGTCCCTCGGCGTCAACGCTGTCGGCCTCTCGGGTGTCGACGGCCGCATCTGGGAAGGCAAGCGCAAGGACGCGGTCCGCGCCGTCGTGGACGGCCGGACGACCATCGTCCGCGACGACTTCACAGGCACCATCGAGAACGTGAACACCTCGCTCTTGCAGACGCTGCTCTCGTCGGGGCTGACGCCGGTCCTGTGCCCTCCCGCGATCAGCATCAACCACGAGCCGATCAACGTGGACGCCGATCGTGCCGCCGCCCGCACCGCCTCAGCGTTGAACGCGGAGGTCCTCCTTCTGCTCTCCAACGTCGCGGGATTGATGCGTCAGTTCCCCGATGAATCCACGCTCATTCCGCACGTTCGGGCCTCCGAGCTCGAGCGTTTCGCGGAGTTCGCCCAGGGCCGCATGAAGAAGAAGGTCATGGGCGCGGGCGAAGCCCTCTCCGAGGGCGTGCGCCGCGTGATCATCTCCGACGCTCGCGTGCAGTCGCCCATCAGCCGCGCCCTCGCGGGCGCGGGCACGGTGTTCGAATGACCAGCGTCGCCCCCGCCCAGACTCCGATCGCGTTCGACGAAGCCCTCGCGACCGATCTGCTTCAGGGGATGCTCCGCATCCGGAGCCTCTCAGGCCAGGAGTCCGAGGTGGCGGCCTATCTGGTCGCCCGCATGGCGGCCCTGGGATTCCACGCCTTCGTGGACCAGGCTGGCAATGCCGTCGGCATCCGCCCCGCCAGGCGGACGCCCACCCGCGACATCGTCCTCCTGGGCCACATGGACACTGTGCCGGGCGAGATCCCCGTCCGCATCGAGGGCGACATGCTCTACGGCCGCGGCGCAGTGGACGCCAAGGGGCCGCTGGCGACGTTCATCATGGCGGCCAGTCTGGCCCGCCTCCCCGACGACGTGCGCCTCATCGTGGTCGGCGCGGTCGAAGAAGAGTGCGCCACCTCCGCGGGCGCGAGGTTCGCCGCGACCCAGTACGCGCCCGCCGCCTGCGTGATCGGCGAGCCGAGCCACGCCGATGGATACACCCTCGGGTACAAGGGAAGGCTCGTCGCGGACCTGGAGATCCGGGCCGCCTCCGCGCATTCCGCGGGCCCTGAGCCGACCGCGGCCGAGCTCGGCGCCGCTTGGTGGCGCGATCTCCTGACCCGTCTTGAGGCTTTCAACACCGGGAAGAAGGGCGTCTTCGATCAGGTGCAGCCGCGCCTTCGCACCTTCAAGACCGAGCACGATGGCCTGCATGATCTGGCGAACCTGCAGGTCGGCGTCCGCCTCCCCCCGGGCTTCGGCCCCGATGCCTGCCGGGACGCCATCAATCAGTCCTGCGCCGCGGTGCTGGCGCAGACCGAGCACCACGTGCGCTTCTCAGGCCCCGAAGTCGCGTACGTCGCGGATCGCGCGTCGCCTCTGGCGCGTGCCTTCTCCAACGCCATCCGCGACGCGGGCGCCACGCCCAGGCCCCGCGTGAAGACCGGGACCGCCGACATGAACGTCGTGGGTCCGATCTGGAACTGCCCGATCCTCGCCTATGGCCCCGGAGATTCCGGGCTGGACCACACGCCCAACGAGCACATCTCGCTGCGCGAGTACCACGCCGCGATCCGCACGCTTGTGCGGGCGTTGGAAACGCTCGAACTGCCGGTGTGATCAGCTCGCCAGACGCTCGTCGCCCAGATCAAGCCCGTGGGCCTTGAGCTTCTTGTACAGCGTCGTGCGGTTGATGCCGAGCTGATCCGCGGTCTTCTGGCGGTTAAAGTTGTTGGCCTTCAGCGCCTTGAGCAGGATCTTCCGCTCAGGCTCGCGAAGCGCTTCTTCCAGAGCCATCGGCACCCACGGCGCATCGTCGCTCTCGACGCCCTGCTTGATGTGCAGCACGCTCGGAGCTTCCTGGCCCGTGACCTGAGGCGGGAGATCGTCAAGCTCGACGGTCTGTCCCCGGCACAGCACCGCCGCACGCTCGATGATGTTCTGAAGCTCACGCACGTTGCCCGGATACGTGTACCGACGCAGCGCATCGATCGCCTCGGGCGTGAACCCGACGAGCTGCTTGCCAAGCTCCGACGCGTGCTTCTCGAGGAAGAACTCCGCCAAGACCGGGATGTCCCCGAGCCTGTCCCGCAGCGGGGGAAGCTCGATCTTGACGACGTTGATGCGGTAGTACAGGTCCTGACGGAACTGCCCCGCCGCCACCAGCGTTTCCAGAGGCTGATTGCTCGCGAGGACGACGCGCACGTCGACATCCACCGTCTGCGTGCTGCCGACAGGCTCGAACTTGCGTTCCTGGAGCACGCGGAGCAGCTTGAGCTGCATCGCGGGCGAGGCCGAGTTGATCTCGTCCAGGAAGATGGTCCCGCCGTTGGCCGCCAGGAATCGGCCGACCTTGTCGGCGTGCGCCCCGGTGAACGCGCCCTTGACATGACCGAACAGCTCGGACTCGAGCAAGGTCTCGGGGATCGAGCCGCACGCGAGTTCCACGAAGGGCTTTCCAGCCCTTGGCGAAGCCTGGTGGATCGCGTGGGCGATCAGGCTCTTGCCCGTGCCGCTCTCGCCCGACATGAGCACCGTGGTCTTGCTGGGCGCGACCGCCTGAACAAGCTCAAAGATCTTCTGCATCCGCGGGTCGGCCCCGAGGATGCTCTCCATGCCGAAGCGGCGTTCAAGCCTGCGGCGCAGCGCCTGATTCTCCGACAGAAGCGTGTGCTGGCGCACCGCCCGGTCGAGCGCGAGCCTGAGCTCCACGTCGATCACAGGCTTGGTGAGATAGTCCACCGCGCCGGCGCGGAGCGATTCCACCGCCGACTCGATCGTGCCATAGCCCGTGAGCATGACCACCGACACACCCGGGTGCTTGCGCCCGATCTGGCGGAGCAGGTCGATGCCGTTGTCACCGGGAAGCGAAACGTCGCTCATCACCACGCCGATGGGCTCGGGCGAGCGGCGGGGGTCCTGAACCTTCTCCGCCTCATCCAGGGCCGCGATCGCTTCCTTGGAGGAATGCGCCGTGGACGCGCGGAATCCTTCCCTGGTCAGGAAATCGACCAGAGACTCCGCGACGATCGGATCGTCGTCGACCACCAGAACTCGGCACTTGCCGCTGGCGCTCACGAGCGATCCTCCTGCTTGCCGATCGTGCGCGTCTCACGACCCGGGATCGGACACTCAAGCCTTGTCGTCGCGCCCACACGCTCGCAGCGAGCCCGCTCCGGGCGGCTCAGCTGGTGCAGTGTGCCCCCCGAATCGTGCAGCACGCCCGCCGCCATCGCGAGCTGCGCGTCCTGATCGATCGCCTCACGCTCCTGCAAAGGCTTGCCGTCGTCGCGAACTTCGACGATCAGACGCCTGGGCCCGTCCTGCTTGGACGAGAGGTTCTGCACCCACGCCAGGATGTCGATCCGCCCGAGCCCGCCCGAAGTCGCGA
Organism: uncultured Phycisphaeraceae bacterium; assembly: GCA_964531675.1. Taxonomy (GTDB): domain Bacteria; phylum Planctomycetota; class Phycisphaerae; order Phycisphaerales; family UBA1924; genus CAZHFW01. The sequence continues at coordinate 30,922 of CAZHFW010000037.1, forward strand.
TCGAGTCCAAAGCGGAACGGAGCGCCCCGAGCACGGCCGCGTACACAGGCCCGCTCGGGGTCGACTCGCATTCCGCAGAACAATGGGTCGCGACCACCACCCGGAGCTCGTCCGAGCGGGGACGCGTGGATTCCACCGCATGCGCGATCGCCTCCGACACCGTCACAGGCTCGCAGCCCGAGAGCATCGTCGAGCCCAGAGGCACCGAAGGCCCCTGCATCGCAGCATGCACAAGTGAGTTCAGCTTCTCCAGAGCCGCCGCCGCCGACTCCAGGTGCGTCGAGTGCGCCCCCGAGCCGAGCACGCCCGCCTTCACGCGATACGCCGCCAGTTCCCCGCGCGCCACCGCGAGCCAGGCGAGCGAGTCGTCCAGGACGCGGCGTGCGCTGTCCACGCTCCCAGCAGCCCGCTCAACGACCGGTTCGATCGAACGCGGATCGCTGGCCAGCGGGTGCGGCCGAGAACCTCGATTGTGCGGCGAAGGCCCCTGCATCGTCGCAAGGATTCGACACCCCACGCCCAAAAGCCGACTCGGCGTTGCCAAAACGCAACGCCGGTCGATTACGAGCCGCGCTTTTCCGACTCTTCCGCACAGACGTTACAGCTTGACTCCCGAATGCCGGGGATCAGGCCACGCCCACCGCTTCGGCGTCGCGATCGCTCAACATCCCGCCGTCGGAACGCTGCCGCACCGTGCCGTCCCGCTTCCAGGATCGCTCGCACCGAGGCTGATCCCGCAGGTCCGTCACCGACGCGAACTGCGCCTTGGCGTCCAGCGCCACCCGGCTCACGCCGAGCAGGTCCGCCAGATCCGTCAGGTCAAGCCTCGCGAGCAGGCCGTCCGGATCCGGGAGCGTCACCGCCGCATCGAGCGGGTTTTCCACCCCGCCCTGCGAGCGGGCACGCTCCAGCGCCAGAAGGCCGATCTCGCGCGCCGCCAGCGCGTTCTTCCAGCTCGGATCCGCGCTGACGCCCAGTGCCTGCGGGAACTCCGCCAGATGCACGCACGTCGCCTGATCGTTCGCGGGCGTCTTGCGCAGCGCCCGGAATGCCTCGTCCGACGTGTGCACCAGGACCGGCGCCAGCAACCGGCACAGCCCATCGGTCAGGCGGTAGAGCGTCGCCTGTGTCCGCCGACGCCGGGCCGAGTCGAGCTTGTCGCAATACAGCCTGTCCTTGACCGCCGCCAGATACACCGCGCTGAGCGTGGTGTTGCAGAAGTCGTAGATCGCCGAGTGCAGCGTCCCGAAGTCGTAGCGCTCGTACGCCCCGACCGCGAGCTTGTGCAGCGCGTCGAACTCCGAAAGCACCCACGCGTCGATGCTCGTCGCCGCCGGAAGCGCCGCGCCCGCGTCGTGCGTGTAGTCGTCCAGATTGCTGAGCATGAACCGCAGCGTGTTGCGCACCTTGCGGTAGCTCTCGCCCGCCGCGTCCAGGAACTCGCGATCGAGCTTCACGTCGTTCTCGTACGAAAGCGAGCTCACCCACCAGCGCAGCACGTCCACGCCGTAGTCGTTGAGCAGCTCCTCGACGCTGTCGCCCTTGCTCTTGCTGAGCTTGCGCCCGTCCTTGTCCACGATGAACCCGTGCGTCAGGATGGTCTTGAAGGGAGGCCGTCCCGTCATCCCCAGCGCCGGCAGCATGGAAAGCTGGAACCAGCCGCGATGCTGGTCCGAGCCTTCCAGGTACAGATCCGCGGGATATCCCATCCCACGCGCCCGCAGCACCGCGTTCCAAGACGACCCGGACTCGAACCACACGTCCAGGATGTCGTTGCCCTTCCTCAGCCTCTCGGGCGTGACATCCGTCAGAGCCTCTCGCGCAAGCGAGAGGAACTCCACCAGCTCCTTGTCGTTCCCAGGTTCATACCCCGCCAGCAGTTCCGCTGACGTCATCTGGAACCAGGCGTCGCTCCCCTTGGCGTGCACCGCGTCGATGACCTTGCGCAGCATCGCGCTGGTCATCACCGTCTTCCCGCCGGGCGTCACGAACGCGGGGATCGGCAGGCCCCACGAACGCTGCCGCGAGATGCACCAGTCCGGGCGCGCGTCGAGCATGCCCTTCATGCGGTTGCGTCCCCAGTCCGGGACGAAGTTCACATGATGCGCCCGCGCGATCATGGGCTCCGAAGCCCGCGCCTTGTCGAACATCGCCGCCCGCTCGGATTCCGACATCTCCATGAGCGAGCGCGGATCGCCCTCGCCCGCGCCGGTCTCGATCTTGGGCGCCAGGCACAGCGCCGCCCGCTCGCGCAGGCTCATGGGCGGGAACGTCGGATCCTCACCCGCCGCGCGGAACGCGCGGTCCACGCCCACGAACCATTGCTCGGTGCAGCGGAAGATCGTGGGGGTCTTGCTCCGCCAGTCGTGCGGGTACGAGTGCATGAACTTGTGGTCGTAGAACAGGTGCCCCGACGCGCGGAGATGTTCCACGACCTTCCCGTTGGCGGTCCACACGTCCGACCCGCGGAGCCATTCCGGCGCCGAAGCGTCGTACGTCCCGTTGGCCGTCACCGGGCAGTACACAGGCAGGCCCTCGCGGAGGCCCGTCTGATAGTCCTCCGCACCGTGGCCAGGCGCGGTGTGCACCAGACCCGTGCCGTCTTCGAGCGTCACGTAGTCCGCCGCCATCACGCTGTAGACCTTGTTCAGGTCCACGTTCCCCGCCGACTGCGAGATCGCGTCAAACGCCGGCATCGGCGTCACGAACGGATGCTTGTACTTCAGCCCCACGAGCTTCTCGCCCGTGGTCGTCGCAAGCACCTTGACGTCTTCGGCCTTGGCGGCCTTGGTCACGCGCTCCACCGCCTCGGCCGCCATCACCGTGACGTTCCCGTCCACGAGCACCAGCGCGTACTCGAACCGCGGGTTCACCGCGATCGCCAGGTTCGCCGGGAGGGTCCAGGGCGTCGTCGTCCAGATCATGAAGCAAGGCCGCTGATGCGGCCGGTACTTGCCCATGTCCGCGGGCTCTTCCTCATCGCCGTCAAGCTCCTCCGGCGCATGCGGCAATCCGAAGGCGTCGTACACCTTCTCCTGGTCCGCCGCCTCGAAGTCCACGTACACCGACACGTCCTCGCGGTCGTAGTACTCGAGCTCCGCCTCCGCCAGCGCCGTCTCGTTCGCGATCGACCAGTGCACAGGCTTCAGCGCGCGATACACCAGCCCCGCCTCGTGCAGCGCCAGCAGCACCTCCAGCACCGACGCCTCATACGCCGGCGCCATCGTCATGTACGGATTGTCGTAATCCGCCAGCGTGAGCAGCCTCTGGAACTGCGTCGACTGGAGCTTGATGTACTTCTCGGCGTGCTTAGCGCACTCGCGGCGCACCGCCATCCGCCTGGCGCCCTCTTCGAGCGTCTTGAGCTTCTCGATCTTCCCCGACTCCACCAGCTCGGTCATCACCTTGTGCTCGATGGGCAGACCATGGCAGTCCCACCCCGGCACATAAGGCACGTCGAACCCCGCCATCGTCTTGGAACGCACGACGATGTCCTTGAGCACCTTGTTGGTCAGGTGACCCGTGTGGATCGAGCCATTGGCGTAAGGCGGGCCGTCGTGGAACAGGAACCGCGCCGCGCCCTTGCGTGCCTCACGCACCTTCTTGTAGAGGCCGAGCCCTTGCCAGCGCTTCAGGCTCGCCGGCTCGTTCTGCACCAGGTTCGCCTTCATCGGGAACGCCGTCTTGGGCAGATTCAGCGTCGACCGGTAGCGGCTCTTCTCCTCGCCGCCTTCCTTCTTCGGGGTCGCAACGTCGCTCATGGGATCACCTTCAAACCGGTTCACCCCTCAGGCCAGCCAGCCCCGGAATCCCGGGAGCCAGCACGCCAGAGGGAAAGGGTGCATACAGAAGCCGGACAACCAGTCCAGATGGACCGTCCGGGCACGGATGTTAGGGGAACAGGCAAGCCAAGCGCAGCAGCGGTCTCTACCCACCCTCTACCCACTCTCGTGGGATGGGCGTCCCGCCCGTCTCTACCAGTGCTCGTGGGGCAGGCGTCCCGCCCGTCTGTTCCCGCTCTGCGCCTTCGGAAAGCCCCGGCCAGCCGCCGCTGCGAGGCAAAATCAGCCCGGGAAACAGCACAAAACCCAGCCATCCAAGGCCAGGGTCACCAGAAAGCCCCGCTCAAGAGTCGTGCCCCGCTGGCTCCCCGCCAGCCGGATCTGCCCCAAGGTCAGAGGTCACGCAGCCAATCGCCCGCAACCCCCGCCCCAAGCCAAGGTGTCGCCCAATCCCGGAAGGATCTCCAGTCCGCGACCACCCACGCCCTCAGCGGGGCGTGGTAATTCGGAGAATGGTGGGGGACAAGGCCGGTTGCATGGGGAGAAGTATCGGCGGAAGTGGGGAGTGGGTCAAGGCTTCTGTCGCTCCAGCACGGCCAGCCACCTTCGGGGCCCCGACCAGCGTCCCCGGAAGCCGAAGGCCACTCCGTCCGCGCGTGCAAGCCAAGCCCGTGGGCTCATCGCGCCTTCCGGACGAACTCCGACTTGAGCTGCATCGCCCCAATGCCCTCGATCTTGCAATCGATGTCGTGGTCGCCATCCACCAGGCGGATGTTCTTGACCTTGGTGCCGCCCTTGACCACGAGCGAGGACCCCTTCACCTTCAGGTCTTTGATGACGATCACCGTGTCCCCGGTCTGCAGGACGTTCCCATTGGCGTCGCGCACCGCGGTGTCCTCGGGAGCTTCTTCCTCCTCTGACTTGGCGGTTTCGCCCTTCGCGAGCGTCCACTCATGAGAGCACGACGGACAAACCAGAAGCGAGCCATCGAGATAGGTGAAGTCGGCGTCGCACTTGGGGCACTTTGGAAGTTCGCTCATGGAGAGTCTGGCCTCATGCCTTCCGGGATTGGAAGGGGCCGATCATACGGACGTACAAGTCCGCTGGCTCGCCCTCGTCGATAGCCCGAGCAAGTCCGCCCCCAGAACCCTCCTCCGGAGGGTTCGTGTGCCGGCCATGCTCCAAGCCCGTCGCGTGCGAGCCCCCAAAGCAAAGTATCCCCGCACGCGCGGGCCTTCGTTCAGTTGATCTCCCGATCAATCCTCACACGTGCTCAAGGATCGCCTGCGTCCGGATCACCACAGCGCCGTCGGCAAGCAAGTGACAAGCCTCTGCATTTCGCTCGGAGCCGGTCACTCCGCAGTTGGCTAACATTTCATGCCTCGGGACAACTGAATCCCGCTCCACCCGCTCGCAAGGAAGATGCATGGAAGGCAGACACGCGACCATCACTCCGGATCAGGTCTTTGAGCTGCGTGGTCCTCGTGTGGCGATTACGTCGTGGTGGTGGATGGTGTACGCCACGGCCGTGAAGAACGATGTGCGTCTGCAGCGAAGCATCTGGGATGGCGACTACGCGGGGAGTGGCCCACTTTCAATTCGTGTCGAGGGAGGTCGCCGGCCTCCTGAGATGTTCAACTGCGGAGAGGCGATTGTGAGTGCAGCACTGCT
>CAZHFW010000038.1:0-35958 GCA_964531675.1 uncultured Phycisphaeraceae bacterium
GGACGATGCGGGCGATGACACCCTTGTTGCCGTGGCGACCGGCCATCTTGTCACCCACGGAGAGGTGACGCTTGGTGGCCAGATAGACCTTGACCATTTCGAGCACGCCCGAGGGGAGCTCGTCGCCGCGCTTCATGTGGGCGACCTTGCGGGCCTTCTCGGCCTCGATCGCCTTGATGCGGGGCCAGAACTGGCGGAAGAGGACCTCGGCGAGTTCCTTGGTCTCCTTGGAGCCCTTGGCCCACTTGATGTCGAAGGTCTTGATCTGTTCGAGGATGACTTCGGCGATGTCCGACGCGCCCACCTTCTGGCGGGTGTTGGGGTCGACCATCGGGGTGCCGATGGCGTCGTTGATCGCGGTGGTCATCTGCTTGAAGAGACCGATGGCCTTCTCGTCCATCAGCTTCTCGTAGTCGGCGATGTCCTTCTTGAGCTGCTTCTTCTGCTCCTCGTTCATGTGGAGGCGGCGGCTGAACTTCTTGGCGCCGATGACGACGCCTTCGACGCCCGCCGGGACCTCGAGCGAGTCGTTCTTCACGTCCTCGCCGGCGCGACCGAAGATCGCGTGGAGCAGCTTCTCTTCCGGGGTGAGCTCGGTCTTGCTCTTGGGGCTGACCTTGCCGACCAGGATGTCGCCCGGGCCGACGCGTGCGCCCAGACGGATGACGCCCGACTCGTCGAGGTTGCGGAGCATCTTCTCGGAGACGTTCGGGATGTCGCGGGTGAACTCCTCGCGCCCGAGCTTGGTCTCGCGGATCTCCACGTCGAACGTGTCGATGTGGATGCTCGTGAAGACGTCGTCCTTGACGAGGCGCTCGTTGATGACGATGGCGTCCTCGAAGTTGTAACCGTCGAAGGTGTTGAACGCGACCAGGACGTTCTTGCCGATGGCCAGCTCGCCCATGCGGGTCGAGGCGCCGTCGGCGATCACATCGCCCTTCTTGACCTTCTGGCCCTTCTTGACGACGGGCTTCTGGTTCAGGCAGGTGCGCTCGTTGAGACCGACGAACTTGCGGAGCACGTACTCATCGGCGTTGTCGATGATGATGCGCTCGGCGTCGCAATAGGTGATCAGGCCGCCGTTCTTGGCCTTGGTCACCATGCCCGAGTTGTAACCCACGGCCTTCTCGACGCCGGTGGCGACGCAGGGCGGGTCCACGCGGATGAGCGGGACCGCCTGACGCTGCATGTTCGAACCCATCAGGGCGCGGTTGGCGTCGTCGTGCTCGAGGAAGGGGATGAGCGCGGCGGAGATGCCGACGATCTGCTTGGGCGAGATGTCGATGAAATCGACCTTGCCCGAGTCGACCTCGGCCAGTTCGCCGTTCACGCGGGCGAGGATCATGCCCTTCTTGAGCTTGCCGTCGCCGGTGATGGCGTCGGCGGGGGCGAAGATCTGCTTCATCTCCTCGTCGGCGCGGAGGTAGACGACCTTGCCGGTCTGCTCGCCGTGCTTGGCCTCGCGGTAGGGCGTGCGCAGGAACCCGTACTCATCGATCGACGAGTACAGACCCAGGGACGCGATGAGACCGATGTTGGTGCCTTCGGGGGTCTCGATGGGGCAGATGCGCCCGTAGTGCGAGATGTGCACGTCGCGGACTTCGAAGCCCGCGCGCTTGCGGTTGAGGCCGCCCGGTCCGAGGGCCGAGAGACGACGCTCGTGCACCAGGCTCGAGAGCGGGTTGGTCTGGTCGACGACCTGCGAGAGCTCGGAGCGCCCGAAGAAGAAGTCGATGGCGCTGGAGATGCTCTTGGAGTTGACCAGATCGGCGATCTTGGTCATCTCCTCGGGATCCTTCACGCTCATGCGCTCCTGGACGGTGCGGCGGAGCTTCAGGAAGCCCTTGCGCAGCTCCTCCACCGCCAGCTCGTCGAGCGTGCGGAGGCGGCGGTTGCCCAGGTGGTCGATGTCGTCGACCTGCGCGACCGGCGCGCCGGTCTCGGGGTCCTGACGGTTGGAGCGGAGGTCCAGCAGGTACTTGATGACCAGCAGGAAGTCCTCGCTCCGCAGGAACATCATGTCCTCGGGCGTGTTCAGGTCGAACTTGCGGTTGATGCGGAACCGGCCCACGCGGCCGAGGCGGTAGCGGTTCTCGTCGTAGAACTTCTCGGCAAAGAGCTGCTTGGCCTTCTCGACCTGGGGCGGGTTGCCCGGGCGGAGCTTGGAGTAGATCTTGAGCAGAGCGCGCTCATAGTCCGAGTCGGCCTCGAACTGCTCGAGCTTCTCCTCGGCGATCGTGTTGAGGATCAGCGCATCCGCGGGGTTGATGATGACGCGGACCTTCTTGAGGGAGCTGGCCATGATCTTGGCCGCAGCTTCCTCGCCGATCTGACGGCCGACGTGGACGATCTCTTCGCCCGTCTCCTTGTCGACGATGGACTCGGCGGACCAGTACTCGGCGTGCACCTGGTCGGCGTGGATCTCGGTGACCTCGTAGAAGAGGCCCAGGATGGCGTCGGTGGACGCGATGGACTCATCGAGGCAGCGCAGGAAGGTGGTCGCGGCCATCTTCGTGCTCTGGTCGATGCGCATCGCCAGGACGTCCTTCTTGGTCACTTCCAGCTCGATCCACGAGCCGCGCTCGGGGATGATGCGGGTGGAGTGCAGCGGACGGTCGCCTTCGCTGGAGACGATGGAGAAGTCCACGCCCGGGGAGCGGTGGAGCTGGGAGACGATGACGCGCTCGGCGCCGTTCACGATGAACTCGCCGCCGCCCATCATGATGGGGAACTCGCCGAGGTAGATGTCCTCCTCGGGCATGTCGGGCTTGCCTTCGCGCTTGAACCGGACGCGGACGCGGAAGGGCCGCCCGTAGGTCAGGCGGAGCTCGCGGCACTCGTCGGGGGTGTAGCGCGGCTCTTCGAGCACGTAGTGGACGTACTCGAGCTGCATCGTCCCGTCGTAGCTCTCGATCGGGAAGACCTCGCGCAGGAGGGACTCCAGGCCGAGGTGAAGGTCACGCTCGTCCGGGCCCTTGGCCAGCTGGAGGAAGCGCTCGTACGCCTTGGACTGCACCTCGGTGAGGTCCGGGACGGCGATGCCGTCGCCGACCTTGGCGAAGTTGCGAATCAGCGGCGTGGAAGGAACTCCAGCAGTCGTTGCTGCCATCGATATCCCTCGCGACAAAAAGGCGATGGCGTCGTCACCGGCCCGTGTACAGGCCAGCCCGACGTCACGCGATCTTCGGATTGATCAAGTTGGGTTTGCCCAACGCAGTAAGGCCCCGCAGACAAACCAGTTTGCACCTGTCCGGCGCGCACCACGCCGAACCTCGGACTGTATCCCGCCCGGAAGTGTCAAGCCACATCCGAGAGGAACTTGAGAAAAATTCCGCGAAAAGTTGTTCGGACACCGTCTCTTTTCCAAACAAATCGTGATTCGCGGACCAGGCCGGCTGGTGGGCCGGATCCCGGGGAAAGAAAGGGCCCGTCCTTTCGGACAGGCCCTTTTCGATTGAGAACAAGCTCGGACCGACCGGAACAAAGCCCGATCGGCGGCTCGGCAAAGACTCAGGCGATCTCGATGGTCGCGCCGGCCTCTTCGAGCTGCTTCTTGAGCTTGTCGGCGTCTTCCTTGGAGATGCCGGTTTTGACGGGCTTGCCGGGGGCTTCGACGAAGGCCTTGGCCTCGGCCAGACCCAGGCCGGTGGCCTCGCGGACGACCTTGATGACGCCGATCTTCTTGGCGGCATCGACGGCCTTGAGGACGACGTCGAAGCTGGTCTTCTCTTCGGCCTTGGCCGCGGGAGCGCCGCCGCCACCGCCCGCCATCACCACGGCGCCGCCCGCAGCGGCCTCGATGCCGTAGGCATCCTTCAGGTACTTGCCGAGCTCGACAGCTTCCTTGAGGGTCAGGCCCGCGAGGGAGTCGCCGAGGGATTTGATCTTGTCGCTCACAGCAGCATCGGACATGGTTTTCACCTTCCATCAAGCACCGGAACCTGGGTTCCGGTCAACAGCCCAGAAGAGGGGCCGAACCATTCGGCCTTTAACCCGCGTCCGTCATCTGACGGAGCCCGGTGAAGGGCGGGGCCAATCCAGAGCCAGAGTTGTCTGTCACGCCGTTGGCCTTCCGGCAGCGGCGGGAACTTCAAACGGGAGTCACGTCGGGACGACCAAGACCTTTTGGGTCTCAGGCGACCTTGGTGACGGCTTCGCCCTTCTCGAGCTTCTCCTCGATGGCCTTGACCAGACCAGCGACCTTGGCGCCCGGGCCCTTGATCTGGGCCGCGAGCTTCTTGGCGGGGGAGAGGATGAGCAGGACGTTCTGAGAGATGCCCTCTTCGCGGGTCGGGAACTTGGAGAGTTCGGTGACGCCGGCCTTGCCCTGGTAGAGCGTGCCGTCGAGAACCGCACCCTTGAGTTCGATCGCGGGGAGGGTGGCGATCAGACCGACGACCTCGCGGGCGACTTCAACGACGGAGTTGCCGCCGTAGGCGACCGCGGAGGGGCCGGAGAGGAGGTCGATGAGGGGTTCAAGGGCGGTGCCCCTGAAGGTCTTGCGGGCCAGGGCGTTGCGGACGACGGTGACCTTGATGTTCTTCTTGGCCAGATCCTGGCGGAACTTGGTCGTCGCGGTGCCCTTGAGGCCACGGATGGAGATCAGCAGGGAGTCGCCGAACTCGCTTTTGCCGTGGGAGATGCGGGTGGTGTAGTCCCGCATGATCAATGACTTGACAGCCTTGGACATGGGAACTCCTTACTCCGCGACGACCGCGGGGGTGTACTTGACCTGGACGCCCGGGGTCATGGCGCCGCTGACGGTGATCTTCTTGATGTAGACGCCCTTGACGGTCGCGGGGCGGGCCTTCTCCATCGCGGTGATGAAGAACTCGAGGTTCTCCACCAGGGACGCGTCGGGGAAGCTCATCTTGCCGATCACAGCGTGGACGTTGCCGGCCTTGTCGGCGCGGTACTCGACCTTGCCGGCCGAGTATTCCTTCACCGCATCAGCGACCTGCGGGGTCACGGTGCCGGCCTTGGGCGAGGGCATGAGGCCCTTGGGGCCCAGGACCTTACCGAGCTTGGAAACGACGCGCATCATGTCGGGAGACGCGATGGCGACGTCGAAATCCATCCAGCCCTTTTCGATCTCGGCGACGAGGTCTTCACCGCCGGCCTTGACCGCGCCCGCGGCCAGGGCCTTGGGGGCGATGTCGCTCTGGCAGAACGCCACCACGCGCTTGGTCTTGCCAATGCCCTTGGGCAGGCTGACCGAACCACGCAGGGACTGATCCGCCTGGGCGGTGTCCAGACCGAGGAACATGCAGACGTTCACGGTCTGATCGAACTTGGGGGCCTTGAACTTCTTGAGGGCGGCGATCGCGGCGGGGGCTTCGATCGCACCCTCGACCTTCAGCGCCTCGTTGGCCTTGCTGCGCTTGCTGATGTACTTCGGCATTGGACTTAGCCCTCCACCACGGTGATGCCCATGGAACGGGCGGTGCCTTCGATGATCCGCATGGCAGCATCGTCCGACGCGGCGTTCAGATCGGCGGCCTTCTCGGCGGCGATCTTCTTCACCTGCGACTTGGTGATCTTGCCAACCTTGTCCTTGTTCGGGACGCCCGAGCCCTTCTCCACGCCCGCGGCTTCCTTGATCAGGACCGCAGCAGGAGAGCTCTTGACCTCGAACGTGAAGGTGCGGTCGGAGTAGACCGTGACCACACAGCCCACGATCTTGCCCTTGATCTTCTGCGTCGCAGCGTTGAACTGCTGGCAGAAGCCGCCGGGGTTCACACCCTTGGAGCCCAGCACCGGGCCAAGGGGCGGCGCGGGCGTGGCCGAGCCACCCGGCGCCATGATCTTGAAGACCTGAGTTACTTCTTTCTTGCCCATTTTTCTCCACCTCCCACCCGCCCCGAAAAGGTCTTCGGTGAGGTCGCCCCGGGCGGGGGAGACCGGCGTGGTAGTGCAAGCGGCTCTGGATTGTCGCCAGCCGGGACACCCCGGTCGGCCAATCGAAGGAGGGGACAATAGGCGCAACCCCTCCAGCGTTCCAGCTTTCGGTCATTCATCCCGGCGCAGCAGGGTGCAGACCTGCGCACTCCGGCGGGCCGGGCCGCGCTCCGGCTCAGGCAGGGATCTTCATATAGATCAATCGGAGTCCAGGTGAATACCCCGCGGCGAGCAGCGCGAGGTGGCCCTCTCCCCGCGCAACAGTGCTGGCGACCTGGGGGTTTGCCTGCGCTCGGAAGGTTTTTGGACCTTGGAAGTTGCGTGTTTGGGTCGTGCTCGGATTGCTCAGGCTTGCCTTCTCCGGGATACTCCACGCTTCTTCCCTCCTGCATCTATCCCCTGAAAAGGTGACCAATGACCGAATCCGCCGATTCGTCGCGCCAGCATGCCCAGACGGGGCCCGATTTCCAGAACGGTCTGGGAGCGGAGGCGCCGTCTCGGGCCGGGGCCGAGCCGGGGGCCGATCCCTCGGTCATGGGGCGGCGGATGCTGATGGCGGGCGCGGGGCTGCTCGGTGCGGCGGCGCTGGCGCGGGTCGCGCAGGCGGGGCCTTTGAACCCCCCCACCGGCCCGATCGCGTCCACGGGTCGGACCACAACCGAGGCGTACGAGGCGGCCCGTAAGGGTTGGATCGAGATCAACGCGACCAACACGCCCGGGAGTTTGACCGCAGCGGCGGTGATCACGCAGCCCGGGTACTACTTCCTCTCCCAGAATCTCAACGCGCTGCCGGGGCAGTCGGCGGCGATTCAGGTGACCGTCGGCGGCGTGGTGGTCGATCTCAACGGGTTTGCGCTGAACATGAGCACCTCGGCGGCGACCGCGGCGGGGTTCCTGTTGACGGGGTATCCGGGGAGCGGCGGGATCGTGCGGAATGGCCGTGTGCATGTGCGCAACGGCGGGACCGGGGTTCAGTTCGAGTGCGACGGCATGATCGTCGAGGACATCGAGATCGTGTGCGAGCTGACGATCGCGCAGGCGGCCAACGGGATCAACGTGCGTGGTTCGCTCGGCTCGATCATCCGTCGCTGCCAGGTGGTGCCGCGGGGCGACAACCTGATGACGGTGGTGATGGGAGTCTCCGGGTGCACGGGCACGACGGTGGAGGACTGCGTGCTCGGGGGCTACGGCACCATCCGGGCGGGGTGCGAGCTGCCCGGATCGAATCTGGTGCGGCGCTGCCGGTTTTTCCAGACGAGCCAGTTCGGCGTGTCGCTCTCCAACAACTCGGTGGTGCAGGACTGCGTTTTCTCCGGGGCGACCGGGACCGCGATCAACGTGGGCACCGGGTCGACGGTCGAGCGGTGCGTGGTCCAATGCAGCGGCGCCTCGAGCAACGGCATCGCGATCGGCTCCAGCTCGCGCGTGGCGCATTGCAAGGTGGACATGCTGGTCGCGCAGGGCACATGCATCAAGGGCAATGGCGGCAGCTCGTTCATCACCGACAACGAGCTGACGCGCGCCAACATCGCGATCGACCTGACGGGCTACTCGGGGTGCATGGTCTTCCGCAATCAGGTGCTGGGATGCACGAACGCGATCGCGGTGAACTTCGGGGGCAACTGGTACCCGAACTACACGACCGCGGGAATCAACGCGGCGACGAATCCGTTTGCGAACTTCTTCGGATGAGCAGCGGCGGATGGCGGGGACAAACGGCGGGCTGTGATGGCACGTGCCCCAAGAGCTCAAAGACAACGATCGCTCCGCGTGGCATGCCTGCTGCTTTGAGCAGGCATGAGCTGTGTACGCGTGATCTTTGTTCCATGCCTGCTCAGAGCAGCAGGCATGCCACCCGAGCCGAACCCCTGAGCCGGTCACGCGCGGCGGGTGGTCCGGGGCAAGGCCTGAGTTTGCTGGAGCAGAGACGGAGCATCAACGTCGGGGGCACCGACTTTGATGGCACGGCGGCCGGGGGCGCGGATTCTTGCTTTCTTTTTGCGGGCGGGCCAAAGCTCGGACTTGGGTCTGATGCGCCTGGTTTGCTGCCGAACCGGCGTGGACGTGCGGCGAATGTTGGCGAAGTGACTCAGATGTTTGCGGGTTGTATCTGAGCTGTTGACGCGATGGGGTGGGCGGGCGTTGACAGTGTTGCGTGGCGCGCGGTACACGGTCAGTGTGAACACTCGCGTGTGCGTGTCTTGCCCGGGGTGATCACGGCCGCAGACGGTGCGGGGGATTGATTTCAAGGATTCATCACAGACGCGGCATGAACGCGAGGGGTGTGCTGCGCGCACGGAGCGCAGCGGGCTTGCGAGCGTGCGTGCTGCACGGGCATCGGCGCGCGCCGGTGCGGAACGTGGGTCGTGCGGACATGGAGTGCTGACGATGAAGAGCCTGATTCGCGGCGAGCAGACGGGCGTGGCGGGGCGTGTGGGCGTGCGGGCTTCGCGGCGCGGGTTCACCGCGGTGCGGGTGCTCGTGCTGGCGGCGGTGCTGGCGATCCCGGCGTGCCAGACGACGCAGGATGCGCTCGACGGCGTGCAAAGGCAGCAGGACGACATGACGCGGCGCATGCAGGAGGCGATCCGCCGGTGCAAGGGCGATGAGGCGTGCATCAAGCAGGTGCGCGAGGACTATCGCAAGCTCAACCTGCAATACGAGGAGCTGAGGCTCAAGATCCTGCAGGAGTCGTGGGAGGATGCACGCAAGCTGCGCGACGACATCATCAAGAAGCTCCTGGAACTGATCCCGAAGTACCCGGAGCTTAAGGACCTGCTCGACGAGCTGCTGCGCCAGCGCGACAAGGACAAGAACGGCACCGGCGACGGCAAGATCGACGCGACGCCCAAGACGCCCAGCGGGAGCGCGGGGCCCGGGCAGTCCAATCGCGGGACGACGACCAACGGCGGCACGGGCACGACCACCCGCGAGCTGACGCTGAGCGGGAAGTTCACGTTCGACTCCGGAAACCTGGCGGGGACGTACGCGATCTCGGGCTCGCTGGTGGTCGCGGGAGGCTGGAACAGCTCGGGATACAACGCGACAGTGGTCGATGGCAAGGTCGTGGTCACGACCGCGGCGGGCGGGCGCACATTCCCGGTCGACAAGGCGTACGCGCTGGGGCTGCCCTCGACCATCACGACAGATTCGAGCGGCGCGGGCAGGATCTTCCTGGTGCTGAACACCGATGCGATCTCGCTGCCCTTGGGGCCGGCCAGCGCGATGATCGGGCCGGCGGCGACGATCGAGCTGCCGGTGACGGTGGACGCGACCGGCGGCGTGCACTTCAACTTCGCGCATGGGCCCACGCGGACGCTGTTCCCGTATACGCCCTGGCCCAGCTCGGACTACGACCAGAACGGCGTGCTGGACGCGACGGCGGATCTGAGCGCGTTCATGAACGGCTGGTTCAACCACGAGGTCAACGCCGACGTGAACCTCGACGGCCTGTGGGACCAGACCGATCTGGACCTCTGGGACGATCACTTCCAGGAGGATGTCGCGAACATGTGATCGACCTCCTGTGAGGGGATGGCACTCGGGGAGCCTGAGCCCCAGCGGCGCCGGGTCTGCCGGCGCGTGAGTCTCTTCCCAGCTGCGGCAGCGCGAGAGCGCTGTCGCGGCGTTTTCAGAGTGCTGGGCACGATTGGCCTGCGCCGCGATTGCGGGCGTCGGCCTGGGATGAGAGGATGGAGCGCGGGGGCGTGTTGCGGGAGGTGCGGGATGCGGACTGGTGAATCGGGCGTCTGGGCGGGGCGCGTGGTGATGGTGGTGGCGCTTGCGCTGGGCGTGATGGCGATTGTCGGGAGCAGCGCGGCACGGCTTGAGCGGACCTGGCAGCGCGATGCCAGGACGGAGGCGGAGCAGCTCGAGCAGCAGACGAGGCTGCACGTGAGCACGGCGGCGATGATGTCGACGCTGGAGGCCAAGCTCCGCACGCTTGCGCCCGCGGAGGGGAAGATCGATCTGGCGGCGCTGGATCGCGCCCAGGAAGAGGGCGTCAGCGCGGATGCTTACCGCAATGCGGCGGTCGCGACCCAGCAGGGCCTGCGGGTCGTGATCGAGAAGGCGGACGCCTGGCCCGAGGCCAAGCTCAAACTCCTGCTCGACGGCGCCAAAGCCAAGCTCGCGGAAACCGAGAAGCTGCGGCAGCGCGTGATGACGACGCTGGCGAAGGATGTGCTGGGCGAACACAGCGAGCAGACGCTGGGCGAGATCGAACGCGGGGAATGGTCGGGGTTTGCGGGTGAGGAGGGGAAGAAGTAGCGGGTGGAGATGGAGCGTGGAGTGCTGCTGTGCCATCAAAGTCGTTCTGACGACTTTGATGCTCGCGGGTGACGAGGTCCTGACGTCGGGCGCGTGGGCTTGAGAGTCGGCGGAGCATCAACGTCGGAGGACCGACGTTGATGGCACCGGACGTGAGGACTTGCTTGGTTGGGTTCGATCGGGCCTCGATCGGGCGGGCTCGGGCGGGGGACGGGTTCTGGCGGTGGGTGCTGGCGGTGGGTGCTTGGAATGAAAAACCCCCGACTTTCGTCGGGGGCTTGGGTGGAACCTTGGTTTGCGTCAGCCGTTGTTCGGGGCGTGACTCGGATCAGTTCATGCTCAGGACCTGGGTCTGACCGGGCGCTCCGCCGGCGGTCAGGGGCTGGTCGCCCGCGGCCCCTTCGGGCTGGGCGGGCTCGTCGGGCTTGATGCCCATGAACGAGGCTTCGAGCTCGAGCTTGATCTTCTCCATGGCCTTGTTCTGGATCTGGCGGACGCGCTCCTTGGTGACGCCGATGATCTGACCGACCTGCTCCAGGGTCATGGGCTTCTCAAGCTCGCCAGACTCCAGACCAAAGCGGTGCTCGATCACGGTGCGTTCCACGTCGGAGAGATCGGCGCGGTTCTCCAGAACGATGCGCTTGACCTCTTCGGCGGCATCCTTCTCGAACCCGGCCCGCTTGGTCTCCAGGAAGTTGGAGCGTTCGAGCTTGGGGTCGAAGTCCGTGGGGAAGCGCTGGCGGTACTTGCTCAGCTTCATGCCCTGACGCGAGAAGGCCTTGAGGATCGCGCGGCAGGCGTAGGTGCTGAACTTGTAGCCGCGGCCGGCATCGAACTTGTCCACGGCGCGGAGCAGGGCCATGTTGCCCTCGCTGACCAGGTCGGCAAAGTCGACCTCGGACATGCGGGTGCGCTTGGCCATCGCCAGGACCAGCGCGAGGTTGGTCTCGGCGATCTGCTCGCGGATGCGGTCGGAGAGGCGGTACCAGCGGAGGATTTCCTCGGCCTGCTCAACGGTGGGCTGGCGGTTGGGAGACTCCTTGACGTCCTCCTGGATCTTCCACACCCGGTAGCGGGCGTAGTTGAACTGGTGGAAGAGGATCTTCTCCTGCGCGCCGGTGAGGATCACCTGCTGGGCGCTCTTGACGGTGCGCGAGCGGCTGGTGGACGAGAGGTCGTCCATCACCGGGTGGTACCAGGTGGTGTCGGGCTTGGGAACGTCGGGCGCCTCGTCGTAGATCTTCTTCTCGGCCCCGGGCTCGTAGAACGCGGGGCTGTCGATGAAGTCCTGCTCGCCGGACATGATCTGGTTGAGCAGGCGCTCGTCGTCGGAGCTGAGGCGTTTGCGGACGGGTTTCACGGTCTCGCCCTTGGTGGGCGTGGACGCGGCGATCCCGACGCGCTGGCGGCGCCTCACCTGCTCGAGGGGGCTGAGGTTGCGGGGAGAGTTCATGTCGTCCATACCTCTGACTCGGTCCGAGTCCTTTCGTTCGCTGGTTTGATGCTCCCAGAGTCTGATTGGCGGAGAAAATCGCGCCATTTCACACTTCGAGATCCACCAAACCGTTCCCGGTCCTGCGCGTCGCGCGCCGCCGGGGATTCACGCGGGTTTTTGCCGCGTGAAGAGAGCGTTCTACGTACTCAGGCCAACCCGGGGCATCCTCACCAGGAGTACGCTGGCAGGGACGAAAGGTTTCCGGGCGCCCGAGCTCCGCGCGGGCTTCCGGCACATCTTGGTTTTGCACACCGGCGAGGCCGTCCTTGACCGCTCGCCGCACATTCGGTTCGGGCTCTTGCCCGAACGACATTCCGGCCCTGGCGCTTCTCCGAAGATCGTTCGGAGATGAAGTTCCGGCTTGCTCGGCCCTGCGACCCTCGCAACTTGGCGAAGGCTTTGAGGCTCTGTCCGGCGCTCCCGATTCCTTCGGGCGTCTGGCGGCAGGCACCGCTCATACGCCCGCGGCATCCAAAGGTTTCAAACTCGTAGAATCGTTCTAGATCAAGTCGGTGTCGGAGGGCGGCGACATTCCGCTGGCGTCTGCGCCACGCACCTTGCAGCACGGGGAGCCGATGCCCTTTGCATGCGACCGGCGCGGGTTTGCGACGGCCAAAAGACCAGGACGAAAATCAGCGAGGCCGGCCTTTGCCGGTGGTCGCCACGAACGCTCCGGATCGGGTGCGAAACCCGCTCCGGAGGATGCGACAGGGGTTGTCCGAGCTCCGATCGTCAGATAACCTCTTCCGATCGGAACCCTTCCAAATCTGTCGCGACCAAGATACCAGAAATCGGCCGCTGAACCAATGGCGGCGGCCTTTTTCCACACGCATTCAACAGGTACGGTGAGGGTTTTATTTGGACCAATTCCTGTTCGTGCTTTGTTTGATTCCGTGATGATCGGGATCCGAGCACGGGCCAGACATGAGAGGTGAACCATGCCGCTCTCCCTCCCCCAGCTTCCCTATCCCCCCGAGGCTCTGGAGCCTCACATCGATACCCAAACGATGCAGATCCACCACGGGAAGCACCATCAGGCGTACGTGAATAACGCCAACAACGCGCTGGCGGGTACCGCCTTTGCCGACATGGACGCGGTGGCCATCCTTCGCAAGTTATCGGACGTCCCCGAAGAGAAGCGTGGCGCCGCCCGCAACAACGTGGGCGGGCATGTGAACCACGCGATGTTCTGGACCCTGCTTGCTCCGGCGGGCAAGGGTGGCGGCGGGACGCCTTCGGGCCCGCTGGCGGACGCGATCAACAAGGCCTTCGGCTCGTTCGATGCGTTCAAGGAGAAGTTCGCGGCGGCGGCGGCGGGGCGCTTCGGGTCGGGCTGGGCCTGGCTTTGCGTGATGCCCGACAAGACGCTGGCGATCTGCTCGACCCCCAATCAGGACACGCCGCTGATGGGCAAGGCGATCGCGGGCTGTGACGGGACGCCGATCCTGGGCCTGGACGTGTGGGAGCACGCGTACTACTTGAAGTATCAGAACCGCCGGCCGGACTACGTGACGGCGTTCTGGAACGTGGTGAACTGGGCCAAGGTGGCGGAGAACTTCGCCAAGGCTTGAGCGACGGCCATGTCCTGAAAAGGACCTGGCCTGACACAGACGTGGTCTGGGTCGAAAACCGAAAACGATGAAGCACAAGCCCCTCCCGCGCGTGGAGGGGCTTGTCGTTCTACGCTGGTGGCATGGTCATTCGAGCTGAAACCATGGGTAACAAGCGTGTCCTGTTGACGGTGTTCCTGGCCCTGCCTTTCGTCATGATCGCGGGGCTGATGTGGTACTTCGCGACGACGGTGAACGCGGACAAGCCGGTGGCGCATGCGGCGCCGGTGGGCGCGGGCTGGGGCGCGACGGGCGGGGCCAACGGGATCGGCGAGCTGATCGCGGGGAATCGCGGGCGCGCGATGGGCGCGATGAAGCCTTCGAACGGCGCAACGGCGGGCGTGGGTCACGACGAGCCCAAGATGGTGCAGCCCGAGTCGCTCGAGCAGGGCTTCATCCTGATCGTGAAGGACAAGGCGGGGCTCGCGAATCCGAACTCGCCGATTCACATCGCGGGGTCGTTCAACAACTGGAATCCGGGGGATCCGAGCTTCAGGCTCGAGGCCCAGTCGGACATGATGTGGCGGATCCAGATGCCGCAGCCTGCCGGCGGGCAGCCCATCGAGTTCAAGTTCACGCGCGGCGGGTGGGACCGGTGCGAGATCTCCGACAACATGGCGGACATTTCCAACCGCAAGCTCGCGCCGATCGACGTGAGCAAGCTTGCGCCGGGGGAGATTCCCAAGATCACGCTGGTGATCGAGAAGTGGGCGGACATGCGCGAGGGGTCCAAGGCTCCCAAGGGGCCGGATCCGTACCGGACGATCGGGGTGACGGGGAATCTCAAGCGGCTGCAGGTCGCGGGCGGGGCGGGGAGCGCCAAGGGCGCGCTGCGTGACGTCCTGGTGTGGCTGCCTCCGGGGTATGACTCGCCGGAGAACGCCAAGCGCGTGTATCCGGTGCTGTATTTGCACGACGGGCAGAACCTGTTCGAGAAGCTTCCGACGGTGCCTGGCGAGTGGGGCGTCGACGAGACCGCGACGGCGGAGATCAAGGCGGGGAAGGTTGAGCCTTTGATCATCGTGGGCGTGCCGCACTCGGGCCCGGGGCGGATTTCCGAGTATCTGCCGGTGGACGCGCTCAAGGGCGTGAAGCCCGAGGGTGCCGAGCACGTGGCCTGGCTCGTGAACGAGGTAAAGCCTCGGGTGGAGCGGGCGTTCCGCGTGGACACGCGTGCGGAGCGGACGGCGGTGGGCGGCTCGTCGCTCGGCGCGGTGATCGCGCTGGAGGCTTTCCGCGAGCATCCCGAGGCGTTTGGCATGGTGCTGGCGGAGAGCTTGCCTCTGCGCACGGGGCAGGCGGCGGCGTGGGACAACTGGATCGGGTCGTTCAAGAGCTGGCCCGGGAAGATCTTCATGGGGATGGGCGGCCGTGAGGCGCGCGGATCGGCGGATGCGTCCGAGGGTGAGAACCAGTACGTGACCGCGGTGAAGGCGCTGGATGAGCGGATGGCCAAGGCGGGGGTTGGGCCCGAGCGTCGCAAGCTCGTGATCGAGCCCAACGCCGAGCACAATGAGGCGGCGTGGGCGGCGCGATTCCCGCAGGCGCTGGAGTTCCTGTACCCGGCCAAGTGAGCGTTTTGGCTAAGTGAGCGCGAGGGGACCCGGATCGGGAGCATGCGCCCGGTCTGACGGGTTCTGTTTGGAGCGCGGGAACGGGGCCGGAACGGCGGGCTGGGAATCGGGGAAAACTGTCGGGGAAGGGAGGGCCAGCCCGGCGGGGGCTGGGGTTCTTCGTTTCTGCCTGATCGCCTGATGGGGTCGGGGTTTGCTGATACGCTTTGCCCCCCGGAGGGCGCGTGGTTCTGTGCGGCTCTGCGGGGGATCAAGACCGTGCCGGGCGTGAGCCGGCGCGGCACACATTCACGCGGGCGAAATGATGGACCCACAGCCGATGCCGACGATGCTGACTCTTGCGCAGGCCGCCACGCTGGTGAGCTGGTGGAAGTCGTTGATTCTGTTCGTGCCGATGCTTCCCTGGGCGTGGGTGGTGTCGACGGTGTACGACAAGCACGCGGCGCGGTTCTACATGCCGCGTGAGAAGCACGGGCTGATCCACCTGATCGTGGGCACGCTGGCGTTCTTCGGGGCGCTGCTCCTGCCTGTGAAGAACGACTGGACGTTCCTGATCAGCTTCTTCCTGATGTGCCTTGTGCTGGGCGGGCATCTGCTCATCTACATGGCGATCGTGAACAAGAACGATCAGGTGCCTGAGCAGGCCAAGCTCAAGCTGAGCCTGGCGGCGCTGAACAAGAAGGAAAAGAAGGAAAAGACCAAGTCGGGCAAGGTCGAGCTCGGGATCCGGATGCCCGACAAGCAGATGGTGCCCGCGCCCGCGGCGGAGACGCCCGAGTACGAGCTTCGCATCGCGGCGGAGCAGATGTTCATCAAGGCGCAGGAAGCTCGGGCGACGCGCCTGGAGCTGGCGCCGATCAGCAAGGACCAGTACGCGGTCGCGATGACGGTGGACGCGATCCGCACGCAGGGGCAGACCTATCCCCCGGCGGACGCGGGGCGTCTGATCGACTTCTGGAAGTCGGCGGCCAAGCTTGATCTGAACGAACGCCGGAAGAAGATCCAGGGCGACATCACGGTGGAGCGCGGCACCGACAAGGTGAAGGCGCGGATCATCACCAGCGGGACGCAGGCGGGTCAGCGGATGCTGATGCTCTTCGATCCCGAGGGCGCGGTGCGCCGGGCGTTCGACAAGTTCGGTCTGGTGCCTCCCCAGGACGAGCAGCTCAAGAACCTGGTCACGGAGGTCAAGGGCGGCGTGGTGCTGGTCGCGGCGCCCCCCTCCCAGGGACGCACCTCGACGTTCTACGGCGTGATGAAGCTCCACGACGCGTACACGCAGAACGTGCAGACGGTCGAGTACGAGATCCAGGACGCGATCGAGGGCGTGAAGCAGAACAAGTTTGATCCGACGGCGGAGGGCGCGGAGCACTCGACGCTGGTGCGTTCGATCCTGCGTCGCGACCCGGACGTCGTGGGCGTGGCGGACCTCACCGACGAGGCGACCGGCAAGGAAGTGTGCCGGGCGGATCTGGAGCGTTCCCGCGTGTACGTGGGCCTCGCGGCGGACGGCGCACTCAAGGCGCTGGCGCTGTGGACCAAGACCGTGGGCGATCCGGAGGTTGCGACCAAGAACCTGTCGGGCGTGGTGGCGAGCAAGCTGATCCGCAAGCTGTGCGTGAACTGCAAGGTCGCCTACCCCCCCACCGCGGACATGCTCAAGAAGCTTGGGTTGCCCGCGGACAAGGTGAAGCAGCTCTTCAAGAAGGGCGGGCAGGTCCTGATCAAGAACAAGCCCGAGGTGTGCCCGGTGTGCCAGGGCTCGGGTTACGTGGGCGTCGAGGGCATCTTCGAGGTCTATCCGATCAGCGGTCCGGAGCGCGAAATGATCAAGGCGGGGAACCTGAACGGTCTCCGCGCCGAGCTTCGCAAGAAGGGGATCATGTCGTTCCAGCAGGCGGCGCTGCGGAAGGCGATCGAGGGCGTGACCAGCGTGGAGGAAGTCATGCGGGTGACCGCGGACGCTCCGGCGCCGGCCAAGCCCGCGGGCGAGGCGGGAAAGCCCGCGGAGGCCAAGCCGGCGGCGCCCAAGGCGTAAGCCTCGGGTCGGCTGGTTTCGGACGCGTTTGAACACACGAGCAACCGGAAGGCACGCCCGATGCGGGCCTTCCTTGAACAGGGCGCGGGCCCTTCAACGGTGAGAGCATGATCGCGAGCATCCTGGTCATCGGCATTGTGCTTGGTCTGGCGTACGCGTACATGATGCGCGGCTTCTTCAGCGCCTTCCTGAACATGATCTGCGCCGTCGTCGCGGGCGCCATCGCGTTCGGGCTCTGGGAGACGGTCGCGCACATGCTCATGGACGCGATGCCGCGGAGCTTCGTGTTCGACTCGGCCTACGGCCTGGGTCTGGCGCTCCCCTTCGGCGCGTCGTTCGCCATCCTGCGGGCGCTGACCGACAAGCTGGTGGGCGCAAACGTGAAGTGCGGCGTGATCGGCGACCACGTGGGTGGCGCGGTGTGCGGCGCGATCGCGGGCGTCATCAGCGCGGGCATCTTCTTCCTGAGCATCGGCTTCCTGCGCATGGACCCGGACCTGGGCCTGGGTTACCAGCGCGTGGACTACGCGACCCAGGGCAACCTGAAGCGCAACTCCCCCCTGCTTCTGCCGGCGGACCAGATCGTCGCCAAGCTCTACGGCGCGATGTCCGAGACGTCGCTGCGGACGTCCACGCCTCTGGCGCGGATGTACCCGGATCTGGACGAGGTCCCCGCGACGCTGCGGATGACCGGGTCGGCCAAGATCCGCAACGTGATGAACCCCGCGGACGTGAAGCTCCTGGGGCGCTACGAGCTTGACGCGGGTCCGGGCAGCAAGCCCGACTCGATTCTCGAGGACTCCTGGAATCCCAAGGCCCAGCAGGTGACGGACTTGGACGGCAATCCGTTCCCCGCCGGCTCGCGCCTGGAGGGCTTTGTGGTGGAGTTCGGCTCCAACGCCAAGGAGGCCTTCGGGCAGACGGTCGTGGGCGCTCCCCAGGTGAGGCTGGTGTGCGAGGACGATTCGGGGTCCCGCATGGCGATGCACCCGGTGGCGGTGATCTGCCAGGGGCAGGCGTCGGATGTGGCCTTCGGGCGTTTCCGCTTCGACCAGCGTGACATCTTCGTGGGCTCGGTGGGCGGCGCCAGCGAGGTCCGCATGGGCTTCGACTTCGTCGTGCCTCAGGGTTACAACCCGATCCTGCTCTATGTGAAGAACGC
Organism: uncultured Phycisphaeraceae bacterium; assembly: GCA_964531675.1. GTDB lineage: Bacteria > Planctomycetota > Phycisphaerae > Phycisphaerales > UBA1924 > CAZHFW01. The sequence goes on from CAZHFW010000038.1 coordinate 18,047, forward strand.
GCGTCTGGACCTGGAGGCCGAGGGGGCGCCCCAGCCCACCAAGTTCGCCTCCGCGGGGGCCCGCGACGGCGCGGTGCGCAGCGGCAGCATCATCGGCGTCAAAACCGCGACCAACCTCGATACCGAGGAAGCCACGACCATCAAGAGCTCGAACCAGGGCGGTTCCTCGTCGGCCGACGGCGTGGACGTCTCCAACGCGATCGGCCTGACCATCCAGCGCGGCACGCAGGGCAGCCTCGAGGTTTCCCCCGACGGCCCCTATGTCCGTGACGGCGAGAACGTCTTTGACAAGAAGGCCTTCTCGGGCGGCGGGGCGATGGAGCGGAACCTCCGCATCGACCGCTTCGAGGTGACGGCGGACAAGGCGATCATCAAGGTGGACGTCAGCGCGGGCAAGGCGACGAGCCTGCTCGGTCGTGCGGCCCAGAGCGCCGAGGCGGTGGTGCCGCCGGTGCTGGTGGACGAGCAGGGCCAGATGTTCAACGCGGTCGGGTACATCTACCAGGACAAGGACAAGGTCGTGATCCGGTACACGCCCGGGCAGCCCATCAAGGGCCTGGCGGAGCTTGACCAGTCCAAGGTGGGCCTGAGCCGTTCGAGGTCGGACCAGCAGCTGACGCTGATCTTCCAGGTGAGCGTGGGCGTGAAGATCAAGTCGTTCGGCTTTGGCTCCAAGGTCGTGACGGAGTTCAACCCGGCCCTGAAGATCGAGCAGCAGAGCCGGTGAGTCGGGCGGTCCGGACCCACCCCCCAGTTGGGCACCCGAGTTGGGCACCCGAGTTGGGGAAAATGGTCCGGGAAAGCGCTGGGATAGGCTGAAGCACGTTGATCCGGCCGCCTTTGGCTTTCCAGAGGCGGCCGGCTTCTTTATGCTCTGTTGGTCCTTTGGGCGGGCCCGGTTCAGCGGCTACGGGCTGCTGGCGAGGCTGCCTTGGGACCATGACCGGGGACATCGATGAGCACGGCATCCAACGCGACGGGGGCAGGGACGGCGGTTTCGGGGACGTGTTGCGCCCACGCGGGGCCGGCGAACCCCCGGCAGGCGTTCCCGAAGCTGGATGCGCTGATCGGGTACCTGGACTCGGTGCGGTCGCGGGCGGACCTGGGGGTGCTGGCGGAGCTTTTGTCGAAGGCGGAGGTCAGCCGGGCGGACATCGCGCCGGTGTGCGTGTTCGGGACGGGTGGGTACCGGCGGAACACGATCGCCCGTTCGGAGTGGTACGAGCTCCTGGCGTTGTGTTGGCGGTCGGGGCATTCGACGCCGATCCACGACCATTTCGGGTCCAGCTGCGCGTTCCGGGTGGTGGAAGGGACGGGGACGGAGATCCGGTTTGCCAAGACGGCCAGCGGGCTGATCTGCCCGGCGGGGTCGGTGCAGATGGATCCGGGATACGTGTGTGCGGCGGAGGACGCGGACATCCACCAGGTGGCCAATATGCAGGCCCCGGGCGTGGATCTGGTGACGCTGCACATCTACTCGCCGCCGATCCGGAGCATGAACACGTACGAGTACCTGTGCGGGCACGTGGACACCGCGGGGGCGGTGTGAGGCGGAGCGCCGGACGGGGCCGGCCGGGAGGCCGGCGGGCGGATCAGAATGGCGGTCTTTGGCTTGAAAAAACAGTGTTTCAGAGTTGACGAACTCGGAGCCTGGGTGCCGATACTTGTGGCGTCATGAAGATGCTCGACATTGACCTTCCCTCCTCCGTCCTTGAGCTTCCCAAGACGCGCCCCGATCTGGCGGTGCACTGGGAGCTTGATCCGGCGGTGACGTTCCTGAACCACGGCAGCTACGGCGCGGTGCCGACGATCGTGCGGCAGGCGCACGACGCGTACCGGCGGCGGATGGAGCGCGAGCCCGTGCGGTTCTTCAAGGTCGATCTCGAGCGGCTGATGGACGGCCTGCGCAAGACCCTGGGCGGGTTCCTGAACTGCGACCCGATGTGCCTGGCGCCGGTGGCCAACGCGACGATCGCGCTGAGCACGATCCTGGTGAACACCCCCTGGGAGGCGGGCGACGAGGTCCTGGTCACCGATCACGAGTACACCTCGGGGATCAACGAGCTGGCCAGGATCGCGGAGAAGACGGGCATCAAGGTCGTGACGGCCAAGATTCCGATGCCTTGCCCCGGGCCCGAGGTCGCGCTGGACGCGGTGCTCAAGGCGATCACGCCCAAGACGCGGATGGTGCTGATCAGCCACATCACGAGCCCGACGTCGCTGATCCTGCCGGTCGAGAAGATCGTGGAGCGTTGCCGGGAGCTCGGGATCGAGAGCCTGGTGGACGGGACGCACGCGCCGGGGCAGATCGCGGTGGACGTTTCGAAGCTGGCGCCGACGTACTACGTGGGCAGCGGGCACAAGTGGCTCAGCGCTCCCAAGGGGACGGGGTTCATGTACGTGGCGCCGGAGAAGCGGGACGGCTTCCGGACGCTGGCGCTGTCGAGCCGTGCGGCGAAGATCAGGCCTGATCGGTCGCTGTTCCTGCGTGACTTTGATTACATGGGAACGGACGACTACACGAACATCCTGGCGATGAAGGACGCGATCGAGTTCCTGGGCGGGCTGTTCCCGGGCGGCTGGGACGAGCTGCGGCGTCGGAACCACGAGATGGTGATCCGCGGGCGTCAGATCGTGTCGGAGGCGGTGGATCGGTTCTATCCGGGGATGAACCCGGCGGCGCCGGAGAGCATGATCGGGTGCATGGCGACGATCCTGCTGCCGGACGCTTCGCCCGCGATGGCGGCGCGGCCGACGCTGTACGACGATGCGTTGCAGGACGCGTTGATCGAGACGCACCGCGTGGCGGTTCCGATCTGGAAGCTGAACACGCAGCGCGTGCTGCGGATCAGCGCCCAGGCGCACAACTGCCTGACGGACTACGAGCGTCTGGCGGAAGCGCTGACGGCGGAACTGACGCGCGAGCGGCAGGGCTGAGATCCACAAACAGAAATGCGGAACCGGGGCTGCCTAGGCGGCCCCGGTTTGTTTTTGGGCTGAGCCCGGGAGGCGTAGCGGGGGTGGCATGCTTGCTGCTTTGAGCAAGCATGTGAGGTGCGTGAAGGGGGGGAAGGCATGCCTGCTCGCGGAAGACATGCCTGCTCAGGGCAGCAGGCATGCCACCCGGAGGGTGCGGGCGGGTTGTTCAGACGCCGTAGACCTGCTTGGCTTTGGACTCGAGGTGGCGCATGAGGGGTTCGGCGCTCAGAGGCTTGCCTGTGACCAGGGTGCAGAGGTCGGCGGCGCGGTGCTGTTTGCCCGGGGCGTGGATGTTGGTGTTGAGCCAGTTCTTGAGGGGGGAGAAGTCGCCCTTGGCGATGCGTGCGCCGAGGTTGGGGACCTGCTGGTTGATGGTCTCCCAGAACTGGCACGAGTAGAGGTTGCCCAGGGTGTAGGTGGGGAAGTAACCGATGAGGCCGAAGGACCAGTGGACGTCCTGGAGGCAGCCGCGGCGGTCGTCGGGGACGTCAAGGCCGAGGTAGCTCTTGAAGCGCTTGTTCCACTCGTGAGGAACGTCGGCGACCTTGATGTCGCCTCGGAGCAGGGCCCGCTCCATCTCGAAGCGGAGCATGATGTGGAGGTTGTAGGTGCCTTCGTCGGATTCGACGCGGATAAACGAGGGGACGGTGGTGTTCACCGCGTTGAACATGGTGTCGGGCGTGGCGTTCTTGAGGGCGTTGTCGAAGAACTTATTCGCGTGCGGGAGGGCCCATTCCCAGAACTCGCGGCTTCGGCCGACGAGGTTTTCCCACATGCGCGACTGGCTCTCGTGGATTCCCAGGGAGATGGAGTCGGCCAGCGGGGAGCCCCAGAGGGAGACATCGGTGCCGGCGACGCGGAGGGTGCCGGACTTGGGGAGGCCCTGCTCGTACATGCCGTGGCCGGCTTCGTGGAGCGTGGAGTAGAGGGCGTCGGAGAAGTGCTGATCGCGGTAGCGGGTGGTGAGGCGGGTGTCGCCGGCGGAGACGCCCTGGCAGAAGGGGTGGGCGGTGGTGTCGAGGCGGCCGGCGTTGAGGTCAAAGCCGATGGATTGCAGGATGAAGTTGCCGAAGGCGTGCTGCTTGGCGGGATCAATCTTGACGTGGAGAATGTCGTCGTTGACCTTCTTGCCCGAGGCGGCGACGCGGGCGATGAGGCTTGAGAGGCGATCGCGCAGGGGCTTGAAGGTCGCTTCCACCTGGGTCGCGGACATGCCCGGCTCGTACTCGTCGAGGAGGGCGTCGTAGAGCTCGGCGCCCTTGGGGAGCGCGGGGAGGAGGCACTCGGCGCGGCGGCGCGTCAGGGCGAACATCTTCTCCATGTACGGAGCGAACATCGCAAAGTCGGAACGCTCCTTGGCGGTCTTCCAGACGTGCTGGGCTTCGGAGCCGACCTTGGCGAGTTCGGCGACCAGCTCGGTGGGGACGCGGACGGAGAGGTCAAAGTCGCGGCGCATCTCGCGGACCGCGGAGGCGGCGCGGGGGTCGGCCATGACCGACTTGTCGGACTCGCAGGCGCTGATGAGCTCGCCCAGGCGCGGGTTGGACCAGGCCTTGTGGGCCAGTTCGGCCATCATCGAGGCCTGCTCGGCGCGGGCGGCGGAGCCGGCGGGGGGCATGTAGGTTTCCTGGTCCCAACCGAGCAGGTGCCCGATCGAGGCGAGGGTGGCGGCTTTGGAACGGAGCGCGGAAAGTTCGGCAAATGCGGTCATGTGGGCCTCCGAGCGGAGTGTACGGCGGCCGGGACGTGAACCCAAACTGGCACCAATCGCGGGGATGCGGCGTCCAACCATGAGGGGATGCGCCCGGATTGGCGGGCGGATGGGCGGATCTGGACGAAGAGAATCACATGGCATTTCCGATCGAGACGCAGAGGCTGGTGCTGAGGCCGTTCCGAGTGTCGGACGCGGAGGCGATGTTCCGCGTGTGGGGCGATCCGGAGGTGATGAAGTACATCCCGCGGGGCGCGTACGCGAGCGTGGCGGAGATCGAGCCCAGGCTCGAGCGCTTGGCGCGGTTCCACGAGCAGAAGGGAACCTCGCTCTGGGCGGTGTGCCTGCGCGAGCCGACGGAGGAGTCCATGTGGGACACGCCGATCGGGAGCGCGGGGCTGGCGCCGGTGGGTTGGGCGGGGCCCGAGATCGAGGTCGCGTATCACCTGGCCAAGGAGTACTGGGGCAACGGGCTGGCGACGGAAGCGGCGGCGGCGTGCCTGGCCTACGGCTTCACGGAGCTGAACCTCGAACGCATCATCGGGCTCACGTTCAAAGAGAACGTCGCCTCGCAGAAGGTGCTCGAGAAGATCGGGATGCGCAAACTCGGGCTGACGACCAAGTACTACGGCATGGAGCTCCTGGAGTGGGAGAAGCGGCGCGAGGAGGATTGATCTCCCGGCGCAAGAAAACGCCCCGCGGGTGACGCGGGACGCGGTGGGCGTGAGGATGAACAGCCCGGGTTACTTGCGCTCGCGGGACGCGGTCTGGAGCGCGAGCACGCTGTAGGTCGTGATGAGGATCTGGTTGTCTTCCATCCAGCGGGGGTTGAGGGATTTGAAGGACCCATCGTCGGACTGGAGGGTTCTGAGCTGTTCGGTGAGGTCCTGTCCCCAGCGGATGGGAGCGTCGGGCCTGGCGGGCTGGGTGATGTACTCCGCGCCGATGGCGTCGAGGGCGCGGGCCATGGCGAGGTAGTAGTAGTACTGACCCGCGGCGCCCATGCCCGGGTTCTCCTTCACGGTGTAGTTCTCGGAGACCCAGCGCATGACGGACTGGACGCGGGGATCGTTTTTGGAGAGGCCGGCGTAGATCAGGGATTTGAAGCCCTGGTAGGAGACCGAGCCGTAGGCGCGCATGCGGCTGATCTCGGAGCCATCGTCGAGGGTTTCCTCGATCTGGCCCGCGGAGTATGAGAGGCCAGAGCCCGGATCGTTCTGGCTTGTGCCGGCGGCGTAGATGAAGCCGCCTTGCTTGGACCCTTTGGCGTAGTCCATGTCGTTGACGGAGCCATCCATCTGGAGGCGCTTGAGGAAGACCAGAGCACGCTGGAAGGAGGCGTCGGTCTCGGAGACGCCGGCGGCGTGGAGGGCTTCGATGGCGAAGGCGGTGTTGGAGATGTCGGGGCGGCCGTGCTTGCCGTAGCCCCATCCGCCGTAGTACGGATGGGCGGGATCGACCTTCTGGCCCTGGTCGGGGTTGTCGGTGATGACGACGCCTTCGGAGTACTGGATGGACTTGAGGAACTCGGCGGCCTTGGCGACGGCGTCGCGGGCCTCGGGGGTGTTGAGGCTCGCGAGCATGGTGGCGCAGATCGCGGTGTTGTAGGAGGGAAGGAGTTTGTCGTAGATCCCGCCGTCGGACTGGCGCTTGGAGAGGATGTACGCGACAGCCTTGGCGATGGCGGGATCGGCCATCGGATCCGCGCCGGACTGGGAAGCCTGATCGATGAGCGCGGTGGTGATGAGCGCGGTGATCGCGGGGAAGGCGGGCTTGTCGGGCGTGACGCCCCAGGCGCCGGAGGGGTCTTGCTGGGCGCGGAGCCAGTCGATGCCCTTGGCGGCCATGACGCGGGCGTCGGCGCGCCAGTCGGCGTGGTTGGTGGCGAGGGTCGCGCCCGGGGTGCTTGGCTTCGCGCCGGGAGTCGCGGAGGTCGTCGCGGACGTTTGGGCGCGGCCCGCGCCGGCGTGCAAGGAGAGGACGACGGACAAGGCCAGGAGCGTGCGCATGTCTGAACTCCGGAAGGTTCGCATGAATGTAGCAGCGCGAGGGATCAGCGCAAGGAAACAGCGCCGAGAGGGCCGATGCTCAGGATTGTGGGAACGAGCGCAGGAGCCCCACCGCCAAAGCTGCGGCGGTCTCCATGCGGAGGACGTTGGGCCCGAGCCTGGCGATCGCGATGTTGGCGGCGCGGGCCCTGTCGAGCTCGGATGCGGAGAAGCCACCTTCGGGCCCGATCAGGATGCGGACGCGCGGGGCGTGGGGAGTGGCGGGCGGGCTGCCTGAGGCGTCGGCAAGGATGATGGCGGTGTCGGGCGCGGGCGCGATGGCCTCGGCAAAGGACATGGCGGGGAGGATTTCAAGCGACCACGCGCGGCCGCATTGCTTCATGGATTCGTAGGCGATGCGGGCGAGGCGCTCGTGGCGCAGATTCTCCGGATCGGAGACCGCGTGGTCGGAGTGGAGCGGGATCCAGGCGTCGGCGCCGACCTGGGAGAGCTGGTCGACGAGCTGATCGAGGCGGTCGCCTTTGGGGGGCGCCAGGCAGACTTCGATGCGCGGCGTGGGCGCGGGGCGGAGTTCGACCGCGTCGATGGTGAGGTCCAGGGCCCAGAGGCCGTCGGGGCTGGACTTGGGGAGCTTGCGCGTGCCGGCGACGCGGGTGCGTGCGACGGAGCCGCGGGCGTCGAGGAGTTCGATGGTCTCCCCCACTTCGACGCGCTTGACGCGGACGGCGTGGTGGGCCTCCTCGCCGGTGACTTGGACGGTCTGGCCCGGGGCGAGGGGGTGCGGATAATGGATTCGGTGGGCGGCCATGGGTGCGGGTGATTTCCCCGGTGAGGGTGGGTTTTCGTGCAAGGGTACAGCCTGGAAGGGCCTGAGTGGGGCCGGTAACCGATCCGGGCTTGAGTCTGTGGGGAAGGGGGCCGATCATCACCGGTGCGGGAGGCCATTTCTGGCCACCGGGGAGCGTCATGCCCGAGCCGATGGTGGACAAGTCCGTGGATGAGAACCTGGCTGCGGAGGCTGAGAAGCTGCTCGCGCAGGAGGTTGAGTCCGCGGGCGAGACGGTCCCCACTCAGGTTGCGGCAGCGGAGACCGAGGCGGACCTTTCGGCGGAGGTCGAGAAGCTCCTGGCCCAGCAGACCAATGACGGCGCGGCCGAGGGGCTGGATGCGGACCTGGCAGCGCTGACGCAGACGCTGCTCGCGGAAGATCAGGGCGCCGCGGCGGTTTCTGAACCTGCCGAGTCGACTGAGACTGCGGAAGACGCGGAAGCGGCCGACGCGACCGCGGAACAGGCGGGCGCGGAACAGGCGGGCGCGGATGCGTCGGCTGAAGCGCCAACCGAAGCGACAGCGGTCGCGACCAGCGACGTGCCTGTCGAGGTTCCCGGCGATGTGAATGGCGAAGCGACGCTTGCGGGCGGCGCGGCGCAGGTTGCAGCGGTGACGCCCGTGGTCGCTGCGGAGCCAGCTGAGCAGAGCCAAGCCGGAGCGCCGGAAGCCAAGTCGGAAAACGCTGCGGGCGACGCGAGCGCCAAGACCACGGAAGCCAAGGTCGAGGAGGCCAAGCCTCAGGCGACCGAAGCGGAGCTCCACAACGAGCTCGATGCAGCGGCGCAGCAGGTGGAGATCCCGCCCGCGCCTGAGCCCACGTTGCCTCCCGCGGAAGCGGTTGGAAAGGCGGCGGCGGAGTCGATCGCGGCCAAGGCGGAGGCGAGCAAGCCCGCCAAGCCCGCGGCAGCAGCAGCGAAAGAGACCAAGGGCGCGACGCTCGAGGACATCAAGCCCACGTTTGTCTCCAAGCTCTTCAAGCCTCTGGGCGCGGTGTCGGGGGCGGCGGTGGGCGCGCTGGCGCTCCTGTCCAAGCCGCTGGCGAACAAGCCCAGCGTGGTGCGCGACTCGATCGGCTGGCTGAGCGTGAGCACGCTGTTCTGCGGGGCATCGCTCTGGGGATACGCGCTGGTCTTCCGCAAACCTCCCGAGCCCCCGAAGCCTCACGATCCGGTGGCGCTGGTGGAAACCGCGGACGCGGGGCATGTGACGTACGCCAAGCGCAGCGAAGACAGCGGCCACGGCGAAGCCAAGAAGGACGCGGGCCACGGCGAGAAGAAGGCCGAGCCCAAGAAGGACGCCGGTCACGGGGCGGCCAAGAAGAGCGAGCCCAAGAAGACCGAGGCCAAGAAGACGGACGCGAAGAAAGCGGACGCCTCGCACGGCGGCGGGCATTAAGGCTCCGGCGATCTGCGGGTCAGAACTGCTGCCCGATCGCTTTGCACTCCAGACAGATCGGACAGGTGAAGACGAGGAACTCGGCCTCGTCGTGCCACCACATCTCGGCGTCCGGGGGCGGCTCGTCCTTGATGTTGTCGTCGGAAACCTGACCCACGAAGTGCATGGAGCGGTCGCAGCACATGGGCCACTCGTCTTCCTGGATGAAGACGGGGACGCGCATCGCATCGAGCTCCTCGCCGGTTGGCTTGCGGAGCGCGACGAGGGTCTCCCCATCGGGCTCGAACTGGCAGAGCACCTGCTCGAAGCACTCGAGCCAGTCGTACTTCTCGTCGCCTTGCCAGCGGGCGCGGGCGATGAAGCGGTTCTGAGCGATCGCCTTCTCCGTGACGGCGGACTCAAGCGTGCACTCGATCATGACGCTCGGGCCGGTCAAATCGCCTTCTTTGAGAGGGAGGCGGAGCGGGAAGTCCCATTCATGCTGCGGGACGTCCCAGGGGAACTCGGGCTGACGGCGCGGGCTTGGGTCGGGCATTTGCGGTGATCCGTGGCCGGGATGAACGGGCGGCGCAGCGACAACTCGGGAACTGGAGCGCAGCCCCGGTTCATGCGACGCCCGGATTCGGAGCGGCCAACACGGAACTCAAGTTTCGCAGGCGAGCCCTCTTGGCGAGATTGTCGAAGGGGAGACGTGCGAGGGTGAGGTTGGCACCAGCGTGCGCATGCTGCACGACCGGCGCGGTCGGTTGCGTTGAACCGGATTGCGCAGGGCGAGTGACCGGTGCGTGAAGCGGAACGCGGGCTCTTTAGAACTCGGCCTGCTTGGGGGCGCGGGGGAAGGGGATGACGTCGCGGATGTTCTGCATGCCGGTGAGGAACATCATGGCGCGTTCGAAGCCGAGGCCGAAGCCGGCGTGCGGGACGGTGCCGTAGCGGCGCAGGTCGCGGTACCACCAGTATTCCTTGGCGGGGAGGTTCATCTCTTCGATGCGCTTGTCGAGGATGTCGAGGCGTTCTTCGCGCTGGGAGCCGCCGATGATCTCGCCGATCTTGGGGACCAGAACGTCCATGGCGGCGACGGTGTCGCCCGGGGCGTTGTCGGTGCCGGGCGGGTTGAGGCGCATGTAGAACGCCTTGATCTGCTTGGGGTAGTTGATGAGGATGACGGGCTGCTTGAAGTGCTCCTCGGTGAGGTAGCGCTCGTGCTCGGACTGGAGGTCGGTGCCCCACTTGACGGGGTAGTCGAACTTCTTGCCTTCCTTGATGGCCTTCTCGAGGATCGCGATGGCCTCGGTGTAGGGGAGGCGGCGGAAGGGCGTCTCCAGGACGTGCTTCAGGCGGGCGATGAGGCCCGGCTCGATGCGCTCGTCGAAGAACTTCATGTCGTCGGGGCGCTCTTCGAGCACGACCTTGATCATGAACTTGATGAAGTCCTCGGCGATCTCCGAGTCGCGCTGGAGGTCGCAGAAGGCCATCTCGGGCTCGATCATCCAGAACTCGGCCAGGTGGCGCGACGTGTTGGAGTTCTCGGCGCGGAAGGTCGGGCCGAAGGTGTACACGTTGCTGAGCGCACAGCAATACGTCTCGACGTTGAGCTGGCCCGAAACGGTCAGGTGCGATTCCTTGCCGAAGAAGTCCTGGGTGTAGTCGACCGGAGCGGTCGAGGGGGCTGGGGGCGTGCCGGGCTTGGCCGGGGCGGCGCCGACGCGCGGCGGGTTCACCATGTCGAGCGTGCTGACGCGGAACATCTGGCCCGCGCCCTCGCAATCGCTGGCGGTGATGATGGGCGTGTGGACGTAGAAGAAGTTGCGCTCGTGGAAGAAGCGGTGGATGGCCATCGAGAGCGTGTGGCGTACGCGGGCGACGGCGCCGAACGTGTTGGTGCGGACGCGGAGGTGCGCGACCTCGCGGAGGTACTCGAAGGTGTGCCGCTTGTTGCTGACGGGGTAGGTGTCGGGGTTCTCCACCTGGCCGAGGATCTCGACCTTGTGGCCCTTGGAGGCGTCCAGGAGGATCTCGACGGCCTGGCCCTTGCCTTGGGAGGCGACCAGTGCGCCGTTGACGATGACGGAGCACCCGGTCGTGAGCTTGGCGACTTCGGCGAAGTTGGCGATGGCGCCGTCACCCGCGGCCTTGCAGACGACCTGGATGGGGTCGAAGCAGGTGCCGTCGGAGACCGCGAGGAAGCAGAGGCCGCCGTCGGCCTTGGACTCGCGGACGGTGCGGACCCAGCCCTTGATGGTGAGGGGCGTGCCGACGGGGGAGGTGAACGCTTGCTTGACGGTGATCCAGGACATGCCTTGGCCCTCTCCAAGTAGAATGAGCGGGATGGTAGGTGGGGAAGGCGCGGGCTTCGAACGGGGCGGATTGATCGGGGAGCGGCAGCAGTGTGGAACCAGACGATCACAGCGTTGCTCTTGGCGGGCCTTCTTTTCCTGTGGGCGGCGCGGGTTCTGATCATGGCCTTGCGGGGTCCGCGGACGACCGGGGGCCAGGCCTTGTGTGCGGGGTGCGGGTACCCGGTCGAGCATCCCATTCCCGAGGCGTGTCCCGAGTGCGGGAAGGACCTTTTGAAGGTCGGGATCGTGACGCCCTGGCAAAGACGGCCGCGGTCGTCGATGGCGCGGGCGCTGCTCGCGTGGACCCTGATCGCGGGCATCATCGGGCTCCCGCTCGGGTCGTACGCGTACAGCAGGCTCCACCAGTCACGCTACCGGGCGGCGGTGGCGCTGGCGGCGGCAACACAGACGGTGAATCGGACCGAGCAGCTGGCGTACCGCTTGCGCGTGGATGCGCGCGGGATCGATCCGACGCGCGTCTTTGACATGGTCATCGACCACCAGAGCACGCGGACGACCGCGAGCGGGCAAAAGTCCAGTGATCTGATCCAGATCGCGATCCTGGGCGGCGGCTCGTCGGCTTCGCCCAGCGCGGTGATCACCGCGGATCTGGTGTCGGGAACGTTGACGTATCAGAAGGCGGACGGGACCGAACGCGGCTCGACCGGCGCGGACGCGACGCTGATCGAAGACGTGCTGGCATCGACCCCGGTGGGCTGGAAGGAAGGCGAAGCCAAAGCGCACGCGGCGGCGCTCAAGGCGATGCTTGAAGGGGCGGCGGCGGGATCGGTGAGGCTCGAGCCTGTGTATCAGGCGGCGGGGCTGCGCGTGCCTCAGTGCTATTCGTCGCGGTCGGGGACCTCGAGCAGCTCGGGGCGTGCGCCGACGGGGCCGGTGGTTTCGAGGCAGATCGAGCTGCTGCTGCGGTTCGGAGTTCCGTCAGCGCTGGCGACGATCGGCTGGCTCGTGATCCCGCTGCGGATGCGCTGGGTGCGTCGGCGCGAGGACGAGGACATGCACATCGACGCGGGGAAGACGGGCGGCTGATCAGTAGTTGGTGCGTGGGGCGTTGATCCAGCCGTAGGGCGTATCGGTGGGCTGGTACATCTTGTACCACTGGTTGTCGGCGCCGGAGCGAGAGACGTAGATGTCGTTGGCTTCGAAGTCGAGGAGGGATTCCTGGATCTCTTCGGAGGTGCCGCGGGGCGCCTTGAAGAGGCTGGAGGAGCCATCGATGAAGCCCATGTATCCGCCGGTGGCATGGCGGGTGGTGACCTGGTCCATGTTGCCCCAGAGGCCGTCGCGGTAGACCTCGTTGTAGAAGATGGTGCTTTCTTCGACGAAGAGTGGGAGGACGCGGAAGCGGGTGAGTTCGGCGACGTAGCCCAGGGGAAGGATGCGGCCTGAGTTGGGCCGCTTGGGCGGGATGTAGGCGGCGAGCACGTCGACGCTCAGGCGAGCGCCCTCGGTGCCGGTGATCATGCAGTAATCGAAGTCGAGCTCGGTGGAGCCGCCGAAGACGTTCTGCCCGCCGTTGGCGTTGTTGTCACGGCCCTGGCGCTTGTTGGCGGGGCACTCGGTGACCTTGTCGGCGACGTTGATGTATTGGTAGAGGATGCCCGGCTTCTCGTTGGGCGCGGTGCCGGTGCGGCACCAGCCGACCTCGGGCCAGATCTGCTCTTTGTTGTCGTTGGCGTAGGTGATGCCCGCGACCATGATCTGCTTCATGTTGGACATGCAGACGGTCGAGCGGGCGGTGTCGCGGGCTTTGCTGAGCGAGGGGATGAGGATTCCGATGAGCACCGCGATGATGGAGATGACCACCAGCAGCTCGATGAGCGTGAACGCGCCGATGGCGCAAGCGGTGACGGACCGGCGGCCCGAGTGAACCGACATGGTGAACATTCCCTTCGATCGGCCGCGCCCCAGAACGTGGGCGGCTGGTGATGACACCCAGATTACCGAGCTTCACGCGGGATGCAACGTCCATGGGGCGGGATCCGCGGGAGGCCGGGTGGTCGTGGGTGTTCGGGGCTCGCCAAGCGGGGTTTCCGGGCCTTGCGCGACCTTGGGCCTCGGGGCCGGGAGCGGGGCGGAACGGTGGTGAGGCTGGTCGTCCTATCCTTGCTCCGCGTGATCCCGACCAACGAAATGCCCAACGCCCTGGGGATGCTGCCCGGGGAATTCGCTGATGCCTGCACCGCCCGGCTGGGCTGGCCTCGCGGGCGGGGGCTGCGCGTGTATTCGGAGATCTTCCGCGAGGGCCAGGCCCGGACGGCACCCAAGTTCTTCGATGCGTCGGGGCTTGTGCGGGTGGGGCCACTCGTCCAGGAGCTTCGCGAGGATTGCCCCGAGGGCAAGGTCGTCAAGTTCCTGACGCGGGTGGACTCGGCGGCGGACGAGGCGGTGCGGACCGCGGCGGCGACGCGCTTCCCGCATCTGGATGTGGAGAGCGTGCTGATCCCGATGGTGGGACGCAAGGGGATGCTCTCGTACACGCTGTGCGTCTCGAGCCAGGTCGGATGCGCGATGGGGTGCACGTTCTGCGAGACGGCGCAGATGGGGCTGATCCGCTCGCTCACGCCCGACGAGATCGTGGGCCAGTGGTACTCGGCGACGCACCGGCTCGGGTTCAAGGTGAGCAACATGGTGTTCATGGGCATGGGCGAGCCCATGGACAACTACGACAACGTGGTCGCGGCGATCGCGATCCTGAAGGACCACCTGGGCGCCGGCGTGCCTCTGAGCAAGATCACGATCTCCACCGTTGGACGCGTGGACGGGATCCTGAAGCTCAAACAGAAGGTGCACGAGCCCGGCTGGCACAGGCTCGGGATCGCGCTGTCGCTCAACGCGCCGAGCGATGCGGTGCGCGACCAGATCATGCCCATCAACAAGCGCTGGAAGCTCGCGGAGGTGCGCGAGGCGCTCTTGGACTGGCCTGAATACGGCGGGAACAAGATCAACCTGGAATACGTCCTGATCCCGGGCGTCAACGACTCGGACGAGCACGCGGCCCAGGTCGCGGAGTTCTACCAGCCCTTCAAGGCATCCGACGGCGTCTCGACGCCCAAGGCGCTGGTGAACCTGATCCCCTACAACCCGCGGCGCAACTCTCCCTGGCCCGCGCCGACGGAAGACGCGATCGACCGCTTCATGAAGCTGCTCTCGGATCGGCTCGTGTATGTGAAGCGGCGGCGGACCAAGGGCCGTCAGATGATGGGCGCGTGCGGCCAGCTCGGCGCGGCACACATCAGACAGCGCAAGCTCGTGGACATCACGATTGGGAATCAGACGGCTTCGGAAGCCTGAGTCAGCTCAGCAGCCTGAGTCAGATCAAAGGCCGGTTCAGGCGGGTGATGCGATCAGGCGGCCAGGGCGGTCAGGAGCGACGAGAGCGTGGTGCGATCCACGTCGTCGGCCAGTTCGACGCCCAGCGCGTGCGTGATCGTCTCGGGCGTCTCATCCTGCGGGCGGAAGCGGTACGAGATCAGGCGCTGACCCTGGCCATCGACCAGGTAGACCGTGACGTAGCCTCGCGAGTCGGACTCGACTTCGAGCTTGGAGCCCCCCACTTCCACACTGCAGGGCGTGATCTTGTTGCCGCCGGGGTGGAGCGACTTCTCGACCGACTCCTCGACGATGCTCACCAGCTGCTGGTGCACGCGGAGGGAGAGGGCTTCGGCGTCGGGGATGGTGCCCGCGACGCGGCTGAAGAGCCCGCTGGTCGCGTGGTATTCCTTGGTCGCGCGCTCGATCAGGCGGGTGACGTCGGAGGACGAGAACTCGAAGAGTCGGGCGGCGATGGACGGAAGCGGCGGGATCTCGCGCGGCTCGGGCTTCACGGGCGTGAGGTCCACGGCGCCGACGTAGTAGGCGATCTTGTGGAGCACCACCGCGGCATCGGTGCGCTTGGTGTCGCCCGGGGGCGTGTGGTGGTAGGCGATCGGGTGGGCGATGAGTTCGGGAAGGCCCCAGCGCTTGGCCAGCGCCTGCATGACGTCGGCGTGCGTGTAGGGGAGCTCGCTGTACTCGCGCTTGAACATGGGCGCGGGAGAGAGCTGGGCGGTCCAGATCTCGAGGTAGCGCTCGCCCATGAGCTTGTGCATGAGCGGGATGCCCGCGTCGAGCATGAGGCCGATCACGAACGCCTCGGAGACGCGCTCGGGGATGACCTGCCTGGCGATTTCGGAGGAGAGGCACGCGCGGTACACCGACTGCGTCCAGACCTCGCGCGAGATGCGCTGGGTGGGATCGCCCGCAGCGGCCTTGCTCAGGTAAAAGCCCAGCGCCAGGGCGCGGAGGCGTTCCAGGCCGAGCAGGACGCAGGCGCGGTCGATCGAAGTGACCGGATCGCGCTGCGCGAAGAAAGCGGAGTTGGAGATGCGCAGGAGCTTGCCCGAGAGCGGCGCGTCGGCGCGGATGACCTTGGCGTAGTCGGCCATCCCGGTGTCGGGCTGGCGGACCAGGTCCAGGATCTTGATGGCCACTTCGGGCTGGGTTTCGATCCCAACGCCATCAAGCTTGCAGGCCAGATACTGGACCAGCTCGGCGTGCTCGGTGGCGGTGAGTGCGCTGCGCGGCTTCATGAACGACGCATACCCCTGATCGGCCGCACCGGGGGCGCACGGCGGACCTCGTGCAGTCCATCGGACAGCCTCCCGCCCGGGGTTTACCCCGTTGTGGTGGGAGGCCCTCCATATGCGCTTATCGGGCTGGTCAACCCACCAGTTGAGCGGGGATCGGAAATGTCCGGGTTGTGCTGAGCGTGCTCAGGGCTGCAGACGGGTCGCGGCCCAGGGGGATCCCACGAAGCCTTCGCGGCCCGGGGTGAGCTCGCGACGCCAGACGGCGCGGTCGTGGAATCGGCCCAGGCCGCCGAGCCAGAGCTCGACGCTGCGGGCGTAGATCCGGAACCCGCCCCAGTGCGGCGGGCGCGGGATCGTGACGCGGTCGCCTTGCTCGAGAAGCTGCTGTTCCGTCAGGCCGAGCTCCTTGAGCTTGGCGGCGGCCCGCGTGAGCAGTTCCTGGCGGGAGGCGATGGGCGCGGACTGATCGCTGAACCACGCGCTGAGGCGGTTGGCCCAGGGACGGCTGTTGAAGTACTCGTCGCTCTCGGCGGCGGGGCTCTGCATGACCAGGCCTTCGACGCGGACCTGGCGATCAAGGGTGTCCCAGTGGAAGTTCACGCAGGCGCGGGGATTGGCGAGCAGGGCGCGGCCCTTGCGGCCGTTGTAGTTGGTGTAGAAGTTGAGATAGCCATGACCCAGGTCCATGCCGCGGCAGAGCACGATGCGGACCGAGGGCCAGCCGTCGGCGTCGATGGTGGCCAGAGACATGGCGTTGGGGTTGGGCTGGACCTTGCGGTCGTGGGCCTCGCGGTACCAGTCGTGGAAGATGTGGAAGGGGTCCGCGGGGAGATGGTCCGGCAGGGTGGAGGCCGGGGCGAACTTCTGGACGAAGGGGTGGGAGAGCATGGGGAACTCTATGCGGGAGGTGTTCGGAGCTTTCCGCCTGAAATATGTGTGGAACACCAGTGGACCGCTGTCGTTTGCGGAAAAGTGACGCTGTGCCGGGGATACTCCGGATCTCATGAGTCAGTCCGCTGGCAACTTCGATCTGAACAAGTACGAGCCCAAGCCCGGGGGGCGGGAGGGGCGTGGGGATCGTGGTGCGCGGGCGCGGGAGCCCTTGGGCAAGCTCTTTGACAAGATGCCGCCGCAATCTCCGGAAGCGGAGATGTCGCTCCTGGGCTCGATGATCCTGGACCCGAGCGTGATCGGGGACGTGATCGGGCTGGTGGGCAAGGCCGAGGACTTCTACCTCGAGAAGCACGGGCATATTTTCCGCGCGCTGGTGGATGTGTACGACCGGCACCACTCGGGCGATCTGGTGCAGATCAATGAGCTGCTGCGCGATCGCGGCGTGCTGGAGGGGATCGGCGGCGCGGACTATCTGGCGACCTTGGCCAACGCGGTTCCCAGCGCGGTGAACGCGCCGTTCTACGCGAAGATCGTCGCGGAGAAGGCCAAGCTGCGCCGGCTGATCGATGCTGCGGGGCAGATCCTGTACGACGCGTACCACGCGGGCGATCTGGGGCCCGAAGGTGCGAAAGAGACGCTCGACCGCGCGGAGATGATGGTCTTCGAGATCGCGCAGGAGCAGGACAAGAGCGATCCCCAGCTGCTCAAGGACCTGCTGCAGATCGAGATCGACCGCATCGAGGCCAACGAGGGCAAGGGCTACTCGGGATTGCCGACGGGGTTCAGCGACCTGGACGAGATGCTGCGGGGTTTGCAGCAAGGCGAACTGCTCATCCTGGCGGCCCGTCCCTCGATGGGCAAGACGGCGCTGGCGCTCAACCTGGCGGAGCAGATCGCGATCGGCGGCGGGTACGACGCGGAAGGCAGGCCGAGGCAATCGGCGCCGGTCGCGGTGTTCTCGCTGGAAATGTCCAAGGGCGCGGTCACCCAGCGACTGCTTTCGGCGCGGTCGGGGATCAGCTCCCAGCATTTGCGCTCGGGCCAGCGCGTGGACTTTAAGAAGCTGCTCGAGGCGTGCTCGGAGCTCGAGCAGGCCCCGATTTTCATCGACGACACGCCCAACATGAGCATCCTGACGCTGCGCGCCAGAGCGCGACGCCTGGTG
>CAZHFW010000039.1:0-35696 GCA_964531675.1 uncultured Phycisphaeraceae bacterium
CTGTTCATGGACTACGAGACCTTCGGCGAGCACCAGTGGGCCGATACGGGGATCTTCCAGTTCCTCGAGGCGCTCCCCGAGAAGATCTTCGACATCGCGCCGGGGCAGAACCACTTCTGCACCGTCTCCGAGGCGCTGCGCCAGTTCGAGCCCGTCGGCGTCTACGACGTGCACAACTTCATCTCGTGGGCCGACATGGAGCGCGACCTCACCGCCTGGCGCGGCAACGCGATGCAGAACAACGCGCTGGAGGAGTGCTTCCGCCTCGAGCACGGCATCAAGGAAAGGCTCCAGAAGGCGCACGCTGCGGGCGATCAGGCCGAGAAGGCCCATGCGGCGCACCTGCTGGCCGACTGGCGCAAGCTCACCACCAGCGACCACTTCTACTACATGTGCACCAAGTACTGGTCCGACGGCGACGTCCACAAGTACTTCTCGCACTACGACAGCCCTTACGACGGATTCATCAACTACATGAACGTGCTGGACAACGTGCGCACCAGGCTCTCCGCGCCCGCGGCGCGGGTGTGAGCCCGGGGAGGTTGGCTTCGGATGTCGATCGAGCTTCGTGTGATCAGCATCGGCACGCTGGCGGCGCATCCGCTCTGGGGTGAGCGGGCGGCCCAGCGCACCGGTCACGCGACCACGTGCCTCATCAGGGCCGCGGGTCATGTGATTCTGGTGGACCCGGGTCTCCCGGGCCCCGCGATCGCGGCGCGCCTCTCGGAGCGCTCGGGGCTCAAGCCTTCTGACATCACCGACGTGTTCCTCACGAGCTTCAAGCCCGACACGATGCGCGGCATCGGCGCGTTCGAGCAGGCCGAGTGGTGGGTGCACGAGGCCGAGCGCGAGCAGGTCGGTGTGCACCTGGCGCAGAAGCTCCGCGAGGTCGCGATGGTGGGGGACGAGGAACTGGACGCCAAGCTCCGCGCCACGCTCGAGCAGGACGTGTCGGTGCTGCAGAAGTGCCGTCCGGCCCCGGATCGATTGGCGGATGGCGTGTCCCTGTTCCCACTCATCGGGCTGACGCCCGGGATGAGCGGGCTCTTGCTCGAGTCGCGCTGGACGACGCTGATCTGCGGCGATGCGGTGGCGAGCGTTGAACACCTGGAGCGCGGGCAGGTCCTGCCCGGCGCGTTCGACGTGAAAGCGGCCCAGGAGGCCTTCGTCGAGGCGGTCGAGATCGCGGATCTGCTCGTGCCGGGGCGGGACAACCTGGTCGTGAATCCGACCAAGCGGCCGTTCTGAGCCTCCGTACGCCGAACTGAGCGCAGACTTGTTGGAAGCTGGCGCGTGCGGGGAGACCCCCCGCGGGCCTTGGCGGGATGCCCCTCCGCCCTGCTGTGCGGGCCTGGTTTGGGCCTGGTTTGGGAGGGGGATCTGCGGGGAAAGGCCCGAGAACGTGCGGAGAATGGGATCCCGGCGGGCCCGCGCGGGACTTGCGCGAAGCGTCTCGCTAACCTTGGCCTCACCACTCGTGAGAAGAGGAGAGATCGATGAAGCGTCTGCTTGCTCGTGTTGCGTCGTGCGCCGCTTTGGCGGCCGGCGCTGGTCTGACGGCGTCCGCGCAGCTGCGCATTGAGACGCACAACATCTCGTTCTTTTCCGGCGGGCAGTCGGCGGACATCGCGACCGCCTACTACGGCTCGTTCAACAGCGCCTTAGGCGTGCAGAGCATGCGCCCGGACGTGATCATGACGCTGGAGTTCGCCAGCCAGGCGGCGGTGGACAGCTTCCTCCTGAGCATCAACACGGCGTACAAGGCCGCGACGGGCGACACGGTTGACCGCTGGTCGGCCGCGGGCTTCACCGACGGCCCGGACTCCGACAGCGCCGTCTTCTATCGCAACGACAAGATGCAGTACCTGGGCCGCACCAAGGTCATTTCCGGCGGCGATGTGAACGGCGCGCCGCGCGACATCTGGCGGTACGACCTGAAGCTCCTGGGCTACACGTCCAACGCCGGGATCTTCTCGTGCTATCCGATCCACTTCAAGTCGGGCTCGGCCAGCGCTGACCAGGCGCGTCGCCAGATCGAGGCGACCGCGATCCGCAACGACATGAACGCGATCCGCCTGACGGATTCGCAGCGTGTGTTCGCGGTCGCGGGCGACACGAACATCCAGGCCAGCACTCAGGCGGCGTACCAGACGCTCGTCGGCGGCGCGGTCAACAGCCGCGTGAACGACCCGATCAACTCCCCGGGCAACTGGAACAACAACGGCGCGTTCGCGTTCATCCACACGCAGGACCCCATCGGCGCCGGCGGCATGGACGATCGCCACGACCAGATCCTGATCTCCTCCAACCTGATCGACGGCGTCGGCTTTGACTACGTCGGCAACCCGGCGATCCCCTACAGCACCACGTCCTGGTACGACCCGAACCACTCCTATCGCGCCTGGGGCAACGACGGCACGACGTACAACAGCACGATGGCCACGACCACGAACACGATGGTTGGCCCCGCGATCGCGCAGGCGCTGGTCAACCTCTGCTCGGGCGCGGGACATCTGCCGGTGTTCCTCGACCTCCGCGTTCCCGCGGTCGCCAGCGTCTCCACCAACACGCTGAACCTGGGCGACTTCACGGTCGGCCAGTCGGCCAGCGGCCAGTTCACCGTGACCAACACGGGCAACGTCTCCCGCTGGACGGTCAACGGCATCGCGAAGCTGAACTACTCGGTCGCGATCTCCGGCGCGGGCTTCTCGACCCCGGTCGGCGCGTTCTCCGATCTGGCCAACGCGGGTTCCCCCGTCGGCAACACCCACACCGTGACGCTCAACACCGCGGCCCCGGGCCCCTTCACCGGGACGGTCACGATCACCACGGACGCGCCCGATCAGCCCACGCTGACGGTGAACGTCTCGGGCAATGTCTACTGCCTCTCGGACGTGACCCACGACTTCGAGGTGGATCTGGCCGACTACTTCCAGTTCCTGGGCGACTTCGACCAGACGCTGCCCGGCGCGGACGTGAACCACGACAACGAGATCGACCTGGCCGACTTCTTTGACTTCCTTGGCGCCTTCGACGCCGGCTGCTGATCGGCCCGGGTTCGGGTCTGAAATCATCGAGATTTCAAGGGCGGATCCCGGCGGGATCCGCCCTTATCATTCCGCATGCCGACGTACGTCTATGAGCTGCTGGACAAGAAGGGCAAGGGCACGGGCAAGACCTTCGAGATCGTGCAGTCCATGAAGGAAGCGCCGCTGACCAAGCACCCGGAGACGGGGCAGCCCTGCCGTCGCGCCATCACCGCGCCGACGATCGCGGGCAAGTGGTCGGACATGAAGGGCAAGAGCGCGCTGTCGAACCAGAACCTCGAGCGCCTGGGCTTCACGAAGTACGAGAAGAAGGGCAACGGGTACATGGAACGCGTCGCGGGCAAGGAAGGCCCCAAGTCCGTGAGCCTCGACGACTGATGGCCCGTTCGGGTGCTCTGTCCGAAGACTGACCTTCAGTCTGCCGAAGGTCAGGGTCGCGCGATCCGGATGCGTGTGTTGTCGAACGCGATCTCAAGCAGCGTGAGCCGCTTTGTGGGAAGGTCGTTCGCACAGGGTGCGTTCACCCGGACCTTCGCGGACTCAGGGCCGACTTCGGAGCGTTATTGCATGACGCGAGGGCCGTCGGGATTCGTGGGCTTTTCCTGGGCTGTCGCGGACGGGTCGATCGTGCGTCGTGGATCGGCGGGGAGCATCATTCTGAAGGTCGCGCCCACGCCCACGGGCGCGCCGGAACCTGACGACGAGGGCGGGGGTGAGGATTGGGGATCGAGGGTGAGCGATCCGCCGTGCTCTTCGGTGACCCGGCGGGCCACGGCCAGGCCAAGGCCGGTACCCCGCAGTCCCTTGGTGGTGTTGAAGGGTTCAAAGATCCAGGCGCGTTTGTCGGCGCTGATGCCCGGGCCGTTGTCGGAGACGATGATCTCGACGGTGGGTCCGGTGTAGAGCGAGATCGGGCCCTGGGTCTTGGGGGCGGGCCGCCAGTGGGGGTGGTACACGGCGCGGACCGTGACGACGCCTTGGCCGGGCTCGACCGCTTCCACCGCGTTGGTGAGCAGGTTGATGATGGCCTGGTGGATGAGGCTCGGGTCCAGAGGCACAGGGGGGAGTTCGGGATCCACGTCGACGATGAGCGCGACCTGCTTGCTCGAGCAGGCGCCTTCGAGCAGCTGGGCGCAATCGTCGAGCAGTGCGCCGACGCGCGTGAGTTCGGGCTCGACGGGGCGCTGGCGCGAGAAGGCCAGCATGTTGAGCGTGAGGCCCATGATGCGGTCAAGGTTGCGCTTGAGGATCGTCCAGCCGCCTTTGGCGATCTTGAGATCGTCCTTCTTCAGGCCCATCTCCACGACATCCGCGCCGCCCCGGAGGCCCTGGAGGATGTTCTTGATGGAGTGCGAGAGGCTTGCGACGGTCTCGCCAATCGCGGCCAGGCGCTGGGCCTGGAGCTGCTGGGCGTGGAGTTCCGCGTTGGAGAGCGCCAGGCCCACGTGCTGGCCGATGGCGTTGAGCAGCGCGAGCTGTTCGACGGTGAACGTGTAGTTGGCCATCGTGGAGTCGATGTAGATGGCGCCGTAAGTGCGATCGCGGAACTTGATGGGTGAGCAGACCGCCGAGCGGATGTGGAAGCGCTGCACCGAATCGCCCGAGGCGAAGCGCGGGTCGTTCATCGCGTTGCTCGAGAGCACGCCCTCGGCCCGCTTGACGACGTGCTGAAGGATCGTGCGGGAGACGTGGATGCGCGCGTCCTTCTTGTCCTTGGGCGGCGTCTTGTATTTCACGACCACCGGCGCGGGAAGCCCCGCGCTGGATTGCAGAGGCGTCACGTCGTCGGCGTTGTGGTCATCGACGAGCATGATGAACCCGCGCTCGGGCTTGAACTCGTCGAAGATCAGATCGAGCACCGACGCGAGCAGCTGTTGGCGATCCAGCGTCTGCGAGGCGAGCAGGGTGGTCACCTGATAGATGACGCGGAGGTGTTCCACCGCAGCGACGCGCGGCTCGGGCTCGGAGAGCAGGATCGAGTCTTCGTTGGAGAGCCCGAGCCTGGTCGCGGCAAAGCCGGGCGGGAGCGCGTCCGAAGGCAGGGTCTTCTCGAAGGTCGCGTCGAGCTGATCGGGGCGGGCCACGCGGACGACGTCGGGATCGCGGAGGGTGGTGGTCCCGAAGACGAACAGCGTCTTGCCGGTGCGGATCTGGTCGCCCGGCTTGAGTTTGACGCGATCGGCGATGCGGTTCCCGTTGACGAAGGTGCCGTTCTGCGATTGCAGATCGCGGACGTACCACTCCCCGGCGTCGGGCGTGAGTTCGGCGTGGCGGCGCGAGACGGTTGTGTCGTCGATGGGGAGCGCTTCGGAAGAGCGCCCGATGAGCTGGGGCTCGTGATCGGGGAGCTCGAAGCGCTTGCCCTTCTCGGGACCTTGGATGACCGTGAGGATCAGCACGCCTCCAAGGGTAAGGGACGACGCGTGCGGAAAAAACCGGGTCGGCCGGGGTTCACAAGCGCCCCGGACCGGCGCGTCCGGGTGGGACCGATTCCCCCGGCCGAGCCCGGTCAAGAAAATGCCGCCCCTCCGGGACCATCCGCGGAGGAGCGGGGGGAGGCGGGTGTCAACGGCGACGCCGGGTCACGACCAGGCCCGCGCCCAGGGCCAGCGTCAGCGCTCCCGGAGCGGGGATGGGCGTGAAGATGAGGGAGGGGGCGCGCTGCAAGCGGAGCTGCTCGGGTCCACCACCCGCATCGCGCAAGAAGTCGATGGCGGGCAGCAGCGGGCTATCCAGGCGGCCGCCAGCGACGCTCAGGTCGGCAGCGGACCTGAGCGTGAACGTCAGCGTGGCCGAGGGAGGGGAGTAGGTGCTCCCCGCGAACGTTGGCGTCACTGAGCAGGTGGCGGTGGTGAGATTCACGAGCCCGTCGGACGTGCTGGAGACCTGCAGGTTGAGCAGATCGAGCTTGATCTCGCCCCGGGCGCCGAGCGTTCCACGCATGGGCGTGAGGTTCGAGAAGGAGTAGTTCCACGCGAATCCCTGCGGCGTGCTCTGGTACGTGGAGGTCATGATCGCGGTCGCGAAGCAGTTGTTGAAGCTCTCGAACCAGAGCGGCGTTCCTTCCGCGTCCAAGGCGCGGATTCCGGCGTAGGCGATCTGGATCTGAACCGGCGTCGAGTTGTCGGCATGGGCCAGCAGCGGGAACAGGGCAAGCGACGGAGCGGCGAGGCGAGCGAGAACGGGCGTGCGCATGGTGCGTCTCCAGCCCCGAGCCTGCGCCGATGGCGCGGGGACAGCATCGATGCCAGGAGCCGCGGTGCCGGCGACCCGTTCCCATGAGGGTGGAGTCCGATCGGCGCGCGGCATGGGCGCGTCGATCCGCGGCAAAGATTTGCAGACGCTCGCGTCCCGCGAGAACCGAGGGACGCTTCCCGACAGTTGGCAAGACGCCAAGCCGCCGGAGGAGAGGGGCGTGCCGAGTGGCCGTGACCCTGTCCGAGGAGAAGTTATCGCCAAAACCGCCCCGCGGCGAGGAATTTGCCAAACTTCATATCCAGTCCGCGGTTGGGGATTCGGACGGGCTTTCGTCAAACTTGGGGTCGGGAAGGACCGATAGCACTTTCCATGAGCTATCCGGACGTGGTTGGAAGGGTCTCTGGTCCGCTGCCGCCTTTGGTGGTCACGTACCACTATGTGCGGCCGTCGAACTCCGACGGCGTGACCGGCCTCACCCCCGACGCGTTCGAGGCCCAGCTTCGTCGCCTCGCCCGCACGCGGCGCATCGTCACCGCCGAGGACTTTGCCGAGTCGGTGGAACACACCGGCGCGGGCGAGCCAGGCACGGCGCTGATCACGTTCGACGATGCGGTGCGCGACCAGTACGACTTCGCTTTCCCGGTGCTCCGCAAGGTCGGTGTGCCGGCGGTCTTCTTCGCCCCGATGCGCCCCTTCGACGAGGCCTTGCCCGAGGCGCAGCGCTGGACGCCCCAGCACCTGCTTCATGCGCTGGCCGAGAAACTCGGGTGGGAAGAGCTCGAACGCCGTGCTGCGCCGCATCTGAAGATGCTGGGATTCGGCGTGCCTGGCGGCCCCGAGCTTGATCAGGCCGCGATCGACAAGCTCTATCACTACGAAGAGCCCCGCAAGCGGCGGCTCAAGTACGCGCTGGCGTTCGCGGTCGCCCCGCGGGACGCCTTCGACTTGCTCACGACGATCAACACCACGGCATGGAACAACAGGCCCGCGCCGATGCTCAGGGCGACCGACTGGTTCATGTCCCCCGCGCAGCTCCGCGAGCTGCAGGCTGCGGGGCATTCGCTCGGCGGGCACGGGTTCGACCATGCGGCGCTGGGCACGCTCTCGCCCGACGAGCAGGAGAAGGACCTTCGCCGGGCCCAGGCGCTGATGGACCGCCTGACCGGAAAGGCGTGGCGCACGATGGCGTATCCCTTCGGTTCGGCGACGCCTCGCACCGAGAAGATCGCGCGAACGCTGGGGTATTCGCTCTGCTTCACCACACGCGACCGCGTGGACTGCAAGTATCTCGACCAACACCTTGATCGCGAGGGTGCTCCCGACTTCACGATGGATGTGAAGTCCGTGACGCCCGCGCTGAGGAGGACCGCATGAGCGCCGTATCGCACGCTGGCATCGCTCCCAAGGCCACGCCTTCCCAGGCGGCGCCGACCACCGCGGTGATCGAGCCATGCCGGGACGGTGCGCAGCTCCGTGCGTACATCGACACCTACTGGCGCAAGGGCCACGTGCTGGCCCGCGACGAGCGGATGTTTCGCTTCACGTACATGACGCCCTGGGTCGACCGGGCGCAGTTCCCGTCGGGGATCAGCGTGCTGGGGATTTATGAGAACGCGTCGCCAGGCTCGCGGATGCTCGGCTTCCTGGGAGCGATCGTCGCGAACTATCCAAGGCCCCGGAGCTTCTGGCTCGCCCTCTGGCACGTGCTCCCCGAGCTTAAGGGCGGGGGCGTGGGCGGCAAGCTTCTCTCCAAGATGCAGGACCTGGCGCTGGGCGCGGACAACTCGGGTTGGATCGGGACGTTCGGCGCCGGGCCCGAGGCGCTGCCGGTGTATCTCAAGCGCGGGTACTGCGTGCGCGCGGGCCGTCGGTGGGTGTTCGACCCGGCGGGCGCGACGGGCGCGATGGCGCCGGCGCGGATGCCCTCGCTCCACGCGCATGAGGCGACCGCGCCCGCGACGTGGCTTGATTACCGATACAACCAGCATCCGACCTTCCGCTACGACGTGCGCTCGGGAGGCGTGTTCCGCACCGAGCAGAATCAGTGGGGCGTGGTCACGCATTGCTGCCGGCTCAACGAGTCCGGGCGGTGGTTTGATGACGTTGTGGAAGTGCACCAGCAGGGCGCCGCGCAGGCCAAGGCTGCGGGGAAGCCCTTCCTGATGGACGCGTGGTCCTTTGAAGCGCCGGGCGGTCCCGGGACCGACGGCATGGGCTCGGGAACGGGCTGGATGCTCGCGCCGGATGATCTTCCCAGCGTCTTCCACCCGCCCGAGGCGCGTGGAAACGTGATCTATGCGGTGGGGAGACCGTTTGTTCCGGGCTACATCCACAAGGGTGACTGCGATCAGGATCGCCCGAACTGACCCCGCGGCGGCGCGTTCCTATCCTTGATCCATGGAAGTCATGATCGCGGTGATCGTGCTGGTCCTCGCGGGCGGAATCCCGTTCACGCTCTGGTGGTGGCGCATCGCCGACCGCTGGGCGGACGCGGAACACAAGCGCTTCAAGGTGAAGGAAGACCCGCGCGAGCGCGTGGTGGTCAAGAGTGAACCGCTTGAGGCGGAGCGGAAGTAGTTCGGCGGCAAGTTCTCAGGACTGCGCCGTTCAATGGAGATCCCGGTTTGCCCGAAGACGGTCAAACCGGGCGTGATCGCTCAGCATCCGCTCGCTTCTTCGCTTCTTCGCTTCTTCGCTTCTTCGCTTCTTCGCTTCTTCGCTTCCGCTCAGCCTTGCCCGAATCCTGACTTCAGGCGTTCGAGCACCGGGTGCTTCTGCGCCTTCTTCTGCTTGAGTCGATCGGCGACCAGCGGCGGCACCATGTTGGCCAGCGCGGTGTCCAGGTCCTGGCCCATGGCGGTGATCTGGCGGATCAGGCTCGAGCTTGTGTACGCGAAGCTCGGGCCCGCGACGATGAACACCGTCTCGAGTCCCGCGACTTCGCGGTTGGTCAGCGCCTGCTGGACCTCGTATTGCAGGTCGGAGAGATTGCGCACGCCGCGGAGGAGCACCGTCGCCTGCTGCTCGCGCGCAAAGTCGACAGTCAGGCCCGCGAACGCGTGCACGGAGACGCTCGCGCCGGCCTTCTCGCCCGCGGGTTCATC
Organism: uncultured Phycisphaeraceae bacterium; assembly: GCA_964531675.1. Taxonomy (GTDB): domain Bacteria; phylum Planctomycetota; class Phycisphaerae; order Phycisphaerales; family UBA1924; genus CAZHFW01. The sequence continues at coordinate 9,350 of CAZHFW010000039.1, forward strand.
CCGGAGCATCTGCTCGACCAGGGCCTTGGTCATCTCCACGCGCTCGTCGGAGGAGAAGAGCGAGTCCTTCCCGGGGTTGCGACCCACCGCCACGATCAGGCGGTCAAAGAGCTTGCGTCCCCGGCGGATGACGTCCAGGTGCCCATAGGTGATGGGGTCGAACGAACCTGGGTACAGCGCGACGTGCTGGGGCATCGGGAGATTGTATTGGGTCGGGCCCGCGGGGGCTCAGACGTCCGCCAGCGGCGGAAAGTCCGGGGGCGTGCTGTTGAACACGTTGAAGAGGCAGACCGTCCACGTCAAGCCAACGAGGGCGATCAGGGCGGTGATCGTGCGATCGTCCATCCCCGCAGCTCGGGCGCGGGCGACATCCTCATCGCTGGTGCGCCCGCGTTTGTCGAGCAGCGCCCGCGCGAATGACACCAAGGGCTCCAGCTCCGCCCGGACCTGCGAGCCCCTCCGGATGCTGGTGATCTGCTCGTTGGACAAGCCCAGCGATTTGGCGTCGTGCCCCGCGTGGGCCAGGTCGTAGACCGAGCCGGCGTGCTGGGAAACCACCAGCCTGACCGCGACGCGTTGCACGGGACTCAACGTGCTGTCGTGCAAGGCGTGCTGGGCGCTGGTGATCGCGCGCAGCGCCGCGGTTGAGGCGGCCAGGGCCTTGGCGACGTTGAAGTGCTGGCCTTGCAGCGGCCCCGCGAAGAGGGCGGCCAGCTCGGCGTCGGCCTGCGTGGGCTCGATGGGGCAGATTCGGGCCATACAGGTTCGAGCGTATCAGGGCGGGAAAGAAAAAGGCCCCGCGTGAGCGGGGCCTTGGTGGGCGTGACTTCGATCAGTTGTTGGGAGGAACGTTGGCGAACTCGGACTTCTTCTCCGCGGGGACCACGCCTCCGGGGCCGACCGGTCCGACGAAGTTCGGATCGGGCTTGGCCGGGACGGGCGCCCAACCCTTGACCTGCGGAGCGTTGGCCAGCTGCGGGCCACTGGGCGCCGAGGAGGGGCTGAGGACGCGGGGCGGGAGCGACTTCACGGTGCCGTAGGGCGAAGAGATGCGGTTGACCAGGGTGCTGCGACGACGTTCGATGCGCAGGGCCTGGAGTTCGCGAGCGCTCAGGTTGACGCGAGCGGGGCGGACGGAGACCTTGGGACCGACCGGGGTGCCCGAGGCCTTGAGGGCCTTGGAGCCGCCCGCGACCACGGGGGGCTTGGGCGCGACGATGCCGTCACCGCCGCCACCACCACCACCGCCGCCCGAGCCGGAACCGCCCGAGCCGCCGGAGCCATCGCCGCCGCCGGAGCCCGAGCCGGAGCCCGAGCCACCGCCGCCGCCGTTGTCACCGCCGCCGGAGCCGCCGCCGCCACCACCACCACCACCGCCCGTGCCGCCGTTGTTCTGCGCGGGGCGCATGTCAACGGGGAGGGAGGTGTACCGGGTGTCGGCAGCCTGAACCATGTTGACGGGATTGACGCTCCAGGACATGCAGGGGACAAAGCCGAGATCGGCGATGCGCTGCATGTCGTTGACGACGTCCTGCTCGGTGGGCTCGTAGTTGAAGAAGCGCTTGTGCGCGACGTAGCGGAAGCCGGCCCAGGACTCCTGTCCGGGGTTCAGGAAGTCCGCGAGGTAGTGGGGGGACTTGAGGCCCAGGATGTCATCCATCGTGGCGGGGCGCTTGTCCTCGACCCATGCCGCGGTGAACGTCGGGGCCATGTTGTGCAGGATGTCGCAGGCGTCAGGCTCGGTGATGAAGCGGACGCCCGGGTGGCGCTTCTGCATGTAGTTGAGCCAGGGGGCGAGCTTCCAGATGGGGGTGTAGGCGCAGGAGAAGGTGTCGAGGCCGAGCTCGGTGGCGCCGGACTGGACCGCAGCGTCAAGCTCCTTGAGCTGGAGTTCGACGTGGTGGGCGTTGTCCGGGTCGAAGAGCTCCATGGTGTCCGGTTCCCAGTTCTCGGCGACCAGGGCGGTGTTGCCCCACCACAGACCGAGCTGGCGGCCGCCGCCGGAGACGGCGCGGAAGCCCAGGGTCGGGTCGAAGGCGGTGAGGAATTCGTTGGTGGTACGGAAGCGGGAAGCGATGATGCTGGGCCAGTTGTACTGGCGGGCACGGTCGTACACGCCGGTGGGGGCCCAGATCATCATGCGGGGCCAGTTGGAGTACTTGTTGTTGAGGTCGCGGACGAGCTTGCCGTAGCCGTTGAGGTCCGCGCGGTACGCCGAGCAGAAGCCCGAGGGGTTGTTGGAGGTGATCAGGCCCACATCAGCGATGGCCAGGCCGAGGACGGGATTGGGGTTGCGCTCGTACTTGACGGCGCCGTAGGTGGCCTGGAAGAAATCGCGGTAGGGCTTGAGCGTGCGGAGGTAGTCGTTCTTGCGCTCCTCGGCGGTGAGGCGGTCGGTGCGGGAGACGCGCAGCGACATGACGTACGTGCGGGTCTCGCCCGGGTTGATGATCGCCTCGTTGGCCAGACGCGCGTAGCTGGTCTCGTCGCCGCAGTTGCTCAGGCGGAAGTCGACGTACCAGCCGCGGCCGCCCTCGCCCCCGAGATAGATGTTGCCCGGGGAGGCGACGCCGACGCGCACGTCGTGCTGGTAGCTCAGGATCGGGTACTGCATCGAGAGCGACACGGTGTACTTGTCACCCTGCAGCACCATCGAGGGGGAGTAGAAGTCGGCCGGGTACATGAACGCCTGGCCGATGAACGCATCGGCGTTGGCCTGCACCGGCGTCGGGATCCGCGACTGGCTGAGCCAGGAGATGTTCTGCCCGATGGTGATGATGCCCACGCCGACCGCCTTGAGCGGCATCGGCGCGCTGGTGGTGTTCGTGAACGTGTAGCGGATGTCGCAGCCGGTGGGCTGGGACTGGAACTCCACCGTGGGCGTGATGCGTCCGGTGGTGAACGGCCCGGTGATCGGAATCCCGCGGGGCATCACGATGGGCGAGTTGTCCGCCGAGTCCCGGATCTCGATCTGACCGTTCTCGTACTTGGCGTTCACCAGGCGGGCGTCGGTCTCCAGAGGCGGGAGCGACACGCTCGTCGCGTACGCCTGAGGCCCGAAGACCTGCGTCGCAGCGATGCCCTGGTTGGCGTTCCCGGCCAAGGCGCACCCGCACAAGAAGACCAGCGACGTCAACGACGCGGCCGCTGGCCGGAAGAGGGTCACGGTGCGTTCAGCGTTCATGGGAATCACTCCAACAGTAGCGACACGAGCGAGAATGGGTTCGAGAGTCGGAAGGCGCGTGTCTGCGGTTGGAGGGACATCTGGGCATCGACCAAGGAGGGGATCGACTTGTGAAGCCGGGGGGGACAGGCCCCCTGGCGAGACTGCACAGGCCGCAGGCTTCCGCGCCCGAGGCTCCGAGAACCGCCAGACATCCCACGGAAGGCGGATCCCAGAGGCCCCCCTTTGTGGTCATCGGTTAAACTCCCCCGCATGTCCACTTCGTCCGAGATCCCCTACGGCGAGGAGGTTCCCGCCGCGCCGGCGCCGCGGAGCCGGAAGCGTTTGGTGCTCAGCTGGGCCGCCGCGGCGCTCGTCGTAATCCTGTGCGGCGCGTGGATGCTCTCGGACCTGTCCTGGAGCATCGACCTTCTCGGGTCATTCGCGCCGCATCTGGCTTGGCTCGGTGTGATGGTCGCGGCGTTGCTGCTGGTCATGAAGGCCAGGCTCCCCGCGGGTTTGGCCCTGGTTGGGGCGCTGCTCGGCTTTCTGTCGACCGGCGTGGTGCGGGCCGATCGGATCGACGCCCCCGGGCGGGAGCGTGTGATCCGCGTGCTGCAGTTCAACGCTGCGACCGAGAACGGCCGTGCGCAGGAGGCCTTCGACCTCATCATGTCCTCGGACGCGGATGTCGTGGCGCTCACCGAGCCCCCGATGGGCCTGCTGGAGTTGATCCGCGCCAGGGCGGGCAGCACGTACAAGTGGACGGACTTCCCCGCCAACGCGGGTCCGGGCTGGCGTCTGACGCTCTCGCGCTGGCCGATCGAGAAGATCGAAGGCGTTTCGGATCCGACGTTCTCCAAGCTCGGGTTCTGGGTCGTGAAGATCAAGCGCCCCGCGGGAGAGTTCGTGTTCATCCAGGCACATCCGGACTCGCCGCGCACGTACGCCCGCTGGGCGGGCGGGCGTGACGCCTTGGAAGAGCTGGCCAAAGTCGTGGACGTGTCGGTCCGCCCGCTGCAGGTGCCGGTGATCATGGCTGCGGATCTGAACAGCCCGCCCTCAGGCCTTCGCGGGCGCTTGATGAATGAGCGCTTCGGCTTCGAGCGCGCCAAGCCTCGTCTCAAGTTCGCCGGCACGTTCCCGTCGTGGCTTCCCAATCCGCTTCGCCTCGCGATTGACGATGTTTTCATCCAGTCTGCGGTCGGCGTGAGTTCCTGGGAGACGCTGGGCCCGGCCGGTTCGGACCACATGGCGGTCCGCGTGGACGTGGTCGTGCGGGATCTGCCTCCCGCGTCACCCAGCGCCGGATCCGAGGGCCGATAGCCCGGGTCAGGCCGCTCGTACCGAACGCCGGATGATGAAATCCCCTTGGTCGGACCGGAAGGCTTGACTCCGGACTGCCCTGAAGTAGCTTGGAGATCCTGGGAGAAGATCCTGGGGGCAGGAGCGCCGGATGCTGGACGCGGCACGTCTCAACCGACTGACCGATTGGGCGATTGCGTTCCATGCGGCCCGCGACTACGAGTCGCTCGCCAAGGACGCGGTCCGCGCGGTCGTGGATCTGGTCCCGTGCGATGCGCCGCTGTGCTCGCTGGCCCCGCGCATGCCCGGCGTCGCCAGGTTGCTCGCTTCCGAGGCAGATCGCGACTGGGATCGTCTTTCCGAAGTCGCGCTCCAGCACTCGTCCGAAGACCCGGTGTACACCGCGCGGCTCAGGCTGACGCATCGGCACGCGGGCTCGGTGCAGGACTTCATGTCCACGTCCGAGTTCGAGCAGACCAACGCGTACAACCAGGTCTGGCGCCCCCTCGGGGCCCGCCGCCTGCTCGCGTCGTACAACCCGGGGCGGCTTGGTTTCCGTATTGCTGCGGTGCGCGGCTCGTCGGTTGACTTTGACGCGGCCGAGACGATGCTGCTCAACGCGATCGCCAGGCATGTCGATGCGGCAACACTCGGGCTGGTCCGCCGCAATGGCGGGAAGCTCCCGACCAGGCAGGGCCCGATCGCGATCCAGACGTGCTCCTGGCTCGTGTGCGACCGCTCCGGCGCGATCCTCCGCTTTGATGAGGGCGCCGCGGATCACTATCGGGTCTGTCTGGGGCCCGCAGCCCTCATGGATCGCGTCCCGCTCATGTGGGTGCGCGAGTACGAGTCGCGTCTGGCGGGAAGACCCGGCACGCCGCAGAAGCACGAGCGCAGCGGGCGGTCGGTGACCGCGTACATCGCGCCCATCCGTGGAAGCGACGGCGAGTTCAGCGTCTTCTTCGTCGAAGAGCCCGCGAGCGTCGATCCGACGCAGCGGCTCATGGCCCTGGGCCTGAGCCGTCGCGAGGCGGAGGTGCTGCGCTGGATCTCCGAGGGGAAGACCAACCCCGAGATCGGCATCATTCTGGGGATCAGCGAGCTGACCGCCAAGAAGCACGTGGAGAATGTGCTGCGCAAGCTCGGCGTGCCGACGCGCACGCTCGCAGCCGCCCGTGCGGTGGAGCTGTTGCGCTCCGCCTCTTGAAGTCAGGCTCGGGGCGCCTGGTCCAGAAGCTGTAGACGTCCCACGATCGTGCGTTGTCCGAGGATCGCACCCGGCGCAACCACCGCGTTGGCGCCGAGTCTGGAGTGATCACCCACCAGGGCTCCGAACTTGTCGACGCCGGTGTCGAGGACCGTGCCGGGCGGACCGAAGATCGCGGCCAAGGCCGGGTCGTCCGGCACGACGATGCGGATGCGCTTGTCAGCCTTCTCGTTGCGATAGTTGGCGATCATCGCGCCGGCCTCGATGTTGACGTCAGCGCCGAGGATGGAATCGCCCACGAAGTTCAGGTGCGCGAGCTTGCTCCCCCGGAGCATCACCGAGGTCTTGAGCTCACAGCTCGGCCCGATGATCACGTGTTCATCGAGCAGGATACCGCCCCGGAGCAGCGCGGTTGAGGCGATGAAGCAGTGCGGTCCGATGATCGCGGGCCCCTTGATGGAGGCTCCGGGCTCGATGTTCGCGGAGACATGACGGGCCAGCGCACCCTCGCAGATGTACTCGGGACCGAGCATCGGGATCGCAGCTTCAACCAGCGCGGGGAGCGTTGACGTGATTGCCCAAGGCGTAAGGCCCTGTGGGAGCGCCACGCGGAGGTTGGAAATGCCAGGGACGATCGACGCCCAGTTCATATCCGGAGCGTAACGGCCCGGGCTTGGGAGCGTCGGGCTCACCCCGCCCAGCTGTTGAAGAACGCAAAGAAGTCTTCGAGGCTGGCCCCCGGCGTGCCGTCGAGATCCGCGGGCGGCAGCGACGCGTCCCACGCGTTGAAGAAGGCGAAGAAGTCCTCGAGCGTGACCTGGCCATCGAGATTGACGTCCGCCACCGGCTCGGGCGCGGGAAGATCCGCGCGGAGCAGGGCGTTGGACTCGTCGGTGAACGACAGGGTGAAGACCAGCGAGCGGCCGACGAACTGGCTCAGGCCGCTCGGACTCTGCTCATGATCAAAGGAAAGGTCCCGAACAGTCTTGGCGGTTCCGCCCGGCGGCGTGAAGGTCGCGCCGATCGAGGCGATCGGGAAGAACGCTGACCCCTGACGGGCCTGGGCGAAGAGTCCCACGCGGCGGACCGCATCGCCCGCGATGGTCGCGGTGAACGCCAGTCCTCCTGCGCTGGAGAGGCGTGGATCCAGGAGCGTGCCGATCGTCGCCGCTCCCAAGCCGGGCGCTTGATCTCCTTCTCGGATCACGATGGTCTGTGTGTTGTCCGGCGCAATCCGCAAGATCACCGCGTTGGCGCTCGGGCCACCTTCCTGGACCGGTACAAGGGCTGCCAGCTCGCCCGCAGGCGTCATGGCGAAGCGCGAGGAGATGACGCCCGCGTGCAGCGAGCCTTCTTGCAGAGCTTCGCCCGCGACGATCAGGCGGGTGACGGCAGCCCCGTTCCAGCGGAACAGGCCGCCCGCTGGGAGCCCGTTCACGGTCAAGCGGGCAGAGAACGCGACGCGGCCTTCATCATCGATCTGCGGCGTCGGGCCAAGCTCGGTGAACACAGACCCAGGCTCGGTGCCAAGATCGCCCTCGGCGACAATCGCGACCGGTGTGAGTGACCCCGCGCTCAACTTCCAGAGGCCCTGACGCCAGTTTGCGACCGTCGCGGTGTCGCCGGCCCACGCGCGGAAGACCATGTCGCCCGCGGCGTTCATGACCGGCGGGCTGAACCGGCGGAAGAGGGAGCCCACGGGGAGCGTCGTGCCGGCGACGGGCGCGGGGTCGCCCGTGGAGATGTTGCCCGCAGCGGTGCGGAGCATGCCCGGAACGGTCGAGGAGGGGCTCACGGTGTAGGCCGACTGACCGTCGTCGGTGCGGGGGATGGGGAAGCTGAAGGTGTTGGTTGCGCTGGAGGTCTGCGGCGGCTCGGTGGCGATGATGGAGAGAGGCGAGCCGGGCGAGGCTTGCGTTGTGAAGGCGGCGCGGGTCGGACCCGTCGGCGTCTGCTTGGTCGCGATGGTGAGCGAGAGCAGTCCAAGGCCCGAGAGCTGCGGGGTCACCAGACCGAAGATGCCCGGGTCGGGGATTGCGTCGGCTTCGCGCGCTGCCACAACGGGGCCGGTACCCCGATCGATCCAGATGGCGTTATCGACGCTGGTCGCAAGGTTGGGAGCCAGTTGGGACCAGAAGGCGGTCGTGAAGTTTTCGCTGAGGCGCGGATCGGCGAGGGTGCCGAAGGTGAGGCCGGTCAGGCCGGGTGCAGGCTGGCCGGTGAGGGCAATGGTGGTGTATTGGACTTGGGCCAGGACGGGGAGCGCGATCCCGGCCAAGGCAAGCAGGACCACTGCGGTGCGTCCGGGGAAGTTGTGCGGAAGGTGGTGCATCGCTGGCGCCTCCAGTTTGGTACACAATTTAGCTTCCGGAGCGGAGGGAGTTGCACTAAATTGTGGCGACTTTGTGGAGGTTTGTCATGCGGACTCGGGGTCTGGTCATCGGCGAGGTGCTGGTCGCGGCGGCGGCGGTGGGGATCGTCGTTGTTCTGCTATTGGTCGCGGGGGACCGGCAGCGGAAGGCGATGGGGCTCGGCCAGTCCACCGCGAATCTGCGGCAGTTTGGGACGGCGCATGCTCAGTATGGGAACGACAATGCCGGGCGGGTAGCGACGTTTAGCTGGCGAGAAGGTGACTTCGGCGAGTCGCAGTATCCAGACCTGAACTACTACGCGCGATCCTTCGGGTATGAGCCGCCCTCGGCCCAAGCGATCGACATCATGCGCCGGCGGAGCGGCCGAAGCATGTCCGAGCTTCCATTTTTCTCAGGGTGGAATCCGTACATCCTTTACTCGCATCTGGTGCTGGTGGACTACCTTGGCGGACCCAGCCCGAGCCCATGGATCCTCTCGCCGGGAGATAAGCCTCGGCAGACGTGGCGGAAGAATAACAGCGCCCCAGACCCAACCGCCCCCGGGAGCTTTCGGTGGATTCACTCATCTTCCTACGAGTTCGCGCCGGCCTTCTACGGGACCGACTTCGGCAACACCAATGGCACGCTTCCGACCATGGTCCAAGCTGACTCGTACACCACCTATCAGATGGTGGGCGCATTTCACACCGTGGCCGGCAAACGCAGGTACGACGAGGTGGCGTACCCGGGCGCGAAGGTGATGATGTTCGAGCAGTTTCAGCGCTTTTTTGGCCCGCGTGAGGCGTTTGCGCTCTATCCGGAAGCCCGAGTGCCGGCGCTGCTGAGCGATGGATCGGTCTCGGTTCGGCGGACCGGGGAATCGAATCTCGGTGCAAATCCCACCAGGCCAACGTCCGCATTGACCATGAGCGTCTCCTACGACGCCGGGATCGGGGCCGCAAACACTTGGGATCCGAAGCCGCTTTACTTCAGCAGCGACTCGCTCGACGGGCGATTCCGTTGGACGCGCTACGGCATGCGTGGGCGGGACTTTGATGGGCCGGAGGTCACTTCGCTGCCATGACTCCTCGTTCCACATCCCCGGTGAACGCTCGTGCCTTGGTGGTATGGGAAGTTCTGATCGCGATCGCGGTGATCGGCTGTGTGGTCGTGCTCCTGCTGGTCGCGGGTGATCGCCAGCGCCGTGCTTCCGGGCTTGAGCAGTCGATCGCGAATCTCCGACAGATCGGCTCGCTCCAGGCCAGCTACGGGAACGACAATGCAGGATTCATTGGCACGCTGAGCTGGCAGGTCGGGGACGAGGCCCAGTCGATGTATTCAGATCTTCGGCCGCTCTCATTAGGCGATCTGGAGGCGCAGAGCACTCAAGCGGTTGATGTCATGCGAAGGCTTACAGGTGGGACGCAGGCGACGATGCCGCGGGCGAGCTTCGTTCCAGGGCTAACGCACTGGAATCTTCCTCTTGCGGACTATGCGGGGCAGGCGGCACCGACGCCGTGGTCGGTCTCTCCCGTCGACCTCCCGCGTCTGGGCTGGCGAAAGACAGGCGTCGGACCGAATCCCGGAAACGCGGACAACTACCGTTGGGTGTACTCGTCCTCGTACGAGATGCCGCCGGCGTTCTGGTCGAGCGACTTTGGCAACTCGGCATCCAACATCTCAACGGTCTATCAGGCCGATCGGTACTACGCGTTCCAAACGTTGGGGACCACGCAGAAGGTCTTCGGGCGCCGGAGGTTCGATCAGATCACGTACCCGGGTCAGAAGGTGCTGCTTTTCGAGCAGTTCTGCCGGTTTTTCGGCCCGCGGGACGAGTTCAGCCTGTATCCCGATGCAAGGCCACCGATGCTGATGTGCGATGGGGCTGCGACCGCGCGTGCGGTGGGCGACTCGAACCTTGGTGCCAACCCAACCCGGCCGACCCTGGCCTCCACAATGGTCGTCACATACGTGTTCTCACAGGAGTACTACTGGAATCCGAGCCCGATCTACTCTCCTGGCGGGGACGCCCTCCCCGGACGGATCCGCTGGACACGCTACGGCCTCCGCGGTCGTGACTTTGACGGGCCCGAGACGACGACACCGCCTTGACGGCCGAGTTCTGACGAGAGCATGCCACTTGGCCCCCAGCTGGCGGGTTGAAGACTGGTGTCCGCTCCGGTGAAGAGCGTCAGTCAGGAGGTCGGCGGGCGGCATCAATCTCCTTCCCTCGTGCCATCAAAGTCGGCTCCTCCGACTTTGATGCTCCCTTCCCACGCCGATTCACTCGGGTGTTGGCTTGGACTGACCATTGTGCGGCACCCAAGTCGTCGGAACGACCTTGATGGCACGGGAGGGCGGCTGGGTCTGATGCCACCTGCCGCCTCGAAGACTCGGCGGGTGGTGGCGCCCAGTGGGTTGGGAGTCGTGGTGTGAGATCGACCGGGGCGGGACGCCCCGGCTCACTCAGGTCGCGGTCGGGTCGTCGCGCCGACGTCTGAATTGGATTGTCAGCACCAACATGGCGTACTCCGCAACGCAACTGACGATCAGCACGCCGGAGACGGTCGCGAACGGGCGGCGTGCTGCGTCGCTCAGGGGCCGGATGACAGAGACAACCTGCGGGCTCGAGAGTGGCGTCGCGCTGCTCGAGCTGGCATGCTGGATCTTGAACGACAAGTGGCCAGATGCTGACTTCTGGAGGGCCGGCATCAGGACGAGTGCGATGCCCAGCAGCAGGCCGATGATTGTGCACCCGATGCGGATCGCTGGAAGCGATGGCTTCAGCCTGGAGCCCGCGCCGGCGATCGCGAGCATCACCAGCCCGACGATGCCGATGCCGCGAGAGGTCTGCAGGTAGTAGCCCTCGATGACGGGCCTGGCGGTGAGTTCAACCACCAGGAACTGAGGCTCGGAGAGCGGCTCTGAAAAATCTTTGTTCTGCTGTTGCAGAATAGCGATCGCCTCGCCGGCGCGGACCTTCCCGAGGATGCCGTGGATCACGCCGAGCCCGAGGAGAACCACGCCCAGGATCAGGTGGACCAGTACGAGTGTGCGCAGGGAAATGGGCTTGGGTTGGTTGGTCACCGCGCAACGGAGTGTACTTGCAATGAGGTGAGCGTCAATCGATGATGTGGGCCGGCGCGGGCGTGTCTTCGTTGATGCGTTCCTTGCGGGGCTTGCCGTCGACCGACTCCATCGAGAGCAGGTGGTGCTCTTCGTTGATGCGCGTGTGGAGATGGACGGGGCGTCCCCAGATCGCGCGGAGCGAGCGGAGGACTTCGGTCGCCTTGGCCGCGTCGATCTCGAGCCCGGAGAATTTGTGGCCCAGGAAGAGCTCGCCCCGGTTCAGGTAGTTGGCGTCGCAGACGTAGACGAAGGGCTGCCCCATATTGGTGAGCTGATACAGCAGCGTCTGCTTGATGCGGTTGAAGTCACGCGTCACGATGCGGGGCTGGCCCGTCTGCGGGTCGCGCTTGAACTGGTACATCTGGTGGCGCTCGACGAACTCGGGCGTCAGGAACTCGTCGATGAAGTTCACGTCGTTGTAGATCCGCCGGACCTCGAAGATCTTCTGGCGGCCCTTGTTCGACTTGTCGTCGAAGGCTTCCCGTGAGCCGATGGCGTCGAGGCCTTCCCACGAGCTGCCGTGCTGGCCCGAGTTCCAACGGCGTTCGATGTCCTTGAAGAGCTCGACGCCGATCTTGTACGGGTTGAACCCGCCCGGAGGCATGTGCACCACGCCCGAGTGCTGCTCCGCGTAATCGATGATCTCGCGGGCCTCCAGGAAGTGCTGGGTCATGAGCTTGGAGTGCCAGTACGTGGCCCATCCCTCGTTCATGACCTTGGTCATGCCCTGCGGCGAGTAGTAGTACGCCTCGGTGCGGATGATGCTCAGGATGTCCTGCTGCCAGGCCTCCAGGGGCGCGTGGCGCAAGAGGAACTGGAGCACGTCGCGCGTGGGCGATGCCGGGACGCGCCCGCGTGAGGCCCGCTGCTCGGACTCGAAGCGCTCGCGCTGGCGGCGCAGCTCATCGGCGGGATTGATGAACGGATCCATGTAGTCCTTGGCCGGGAGCCTCTCGGGAACAAAGCCCACCGGGTCGGGGTTGTAGGGGTTGGGATGCTCGTCCTGATCCGCGTCGCGCCGGTTGGAAGGCGCGGTGCGCGAAGCCTCGCGCTGGACGAACACCGAGTGCGGATCGATCAGGTGCTCGAGCGTGAGGCAGTGGTCGATGAAGGTTTCGACGGTCTCCTGGCCGTGGCGCTCGATGTGCCGGCGCACGCGGGTCGCGTGGTTGGCCATCTGGTCCATCATCTTGCGGTCGGTCTTGGAGAACCAGAGGTTGTTCAGGAAGAAGTCCGCGTGGCCATACACATGGGCCATGACGAGCTTCTGGTCGGTGACGGAGTTGGATTCCTGGAGGTAGGCGTAGCACGGGTCGTTGTTGATGACCATCTCATAGATGCGGCCCAGCCCATAGGCGTCGCGCTTGGAGAGTTTTTCGTACTCCATGCCCCAACGCCAATGCGGATAGCGCGTGGGGAAACCGCCGTAGCTGGCGATCTGGTTCATGGTGTCGAAGGGGAGGACCTCGAAGACGACCTCGAAGAAGGTGAGGCCGTATTCGCGCGCCTTGGCCTCGATGGCGCGCTTGTGGGCGAGCAGTTCGGGCGAGAGATCGGTGTGCGGCGCGCCGGGCATATCTGGTTATCGGCTTTCTCCCCTGTGCCTATACGCCCGGCACGCAATTTGGATCGACGCCACCCGCCCGATCTGCGGATGCGTTCGCAGATCGTTTGGGGGCTCAGAGGCGGATCACCTCACCATGGCCACCCAGCCCGCAACCGCCAGCAGTCCCGCCAGCACCGCGGAAACGATCGCAGCGTTCTTCTGCTGGGAGCGCAGTCCTCGGATCCAGCGCCGGCCCGAAGGCAGGCCCGCACGCACCGCCAGGAAGAGCAGCACGGAGGAGACGATTCCCAGGTACACAAGCATCGGACGCTCGCTTTGCGACGGGAAGTGCCAGTCGATCACGCACATCACGATCACAACTGCGACGACGAGCGCAAGGATCCCTCCCGAAATCGCCAGAGGCAGGAGTACGCCGAGAATCCGGCCGAATCCCGCGTCCGTCAGCGCCACGGCAACGCGCAGCTCCTGATTGCACTCAGGGCAGCGTGACCCCTGAAGCCCGCGCAGGTTGTATCCGCACGCGGGACAAGGACAATCGCGCTGGGCAAGATACGCCGCCAGCTCCTGCGCTTCGGTCGGAGGCGTCGTCATGCAGCCCAGCTTACCCGCCCGCGGCCTGCGCGATGCGGAAGCCCAGTGCAGCAGCCCCGAGGCACGCGACCAGCGAAACCGCAATGTTCACCGCTGCTGCCCGCGCCCGCCCCGCCAGGAAGAGCTCAACGGTTTCGCCGCTGAACGCCGAGAAGGTCGTGAATCCCCCCATGACGCCCGTCATGATGAAGAGCTTCCAACCGGGCGTGATCTGCTGCTTCAGCGCCAGATGCACGATCCAGCCCGCAGCAAACGAACCCACGATGTTCACCGCGAGCGTCGCGTACGGGAACTTCGACGAATCGATGAGCAGGCGGGCCGCATAGCGCAGACACGAGCCCAGACCGCCGCCCAGAAAGACCATCAGAAAGTTCATGCGCACAGCGTATCGGCGGGAACACGCTCATTGCAGGATCGAGTCTGACCCATGGGCTCGGGACCGGTCCGAGGCCCCGCCCGGAGCCTCGGCAGGCCGACTTCTGGCCTGTTTCTGGCCTGTTTTCCGGGCGTTCTTGCTCCGGGATATAGTTTGCAGTCTCGGCGGAGTGGGAGCGTTCCGCCTTTCCTGGGTGCAATCATGGCGTGTGGCAGCGGATGTGGATGCGGGGTCGGTCAGGGCAACGTCCGTTCGGACGAGGGCCCGAGCGAGGCCGACCTGGAAAAGTTCGGCGGCGACAGCCGTCCGTGCCCTCATTGCGGCGTTGATGTGTACGACGACGCCGAGTGGTGCCACAAATGCGGCAAGGTTCTCGGCGGCGCCGACGAGCCCGCCAAGCCCAAGCTCTGGGTGATGGCGACCATCGCGATCGTCGTGCTGGCCGCGTTCTTCGCGCTGATCTAACCGGCACCATCGCGAGTCGACCACTTCGGCAGTCCCCGGCTCTGGTAGTGTGTGCAGCGGATGTCTCCCGCACCCGTTGATCACGAGCCGCTGCGCATCGCCCTGTTCACCGACACGCTCGGCGACATCAACGGCGTGTGCCGGTTCATCCAGAACACCGCGAGCCACGCCAACCAGACCGGGCGCGACCTGCGCGTGTACACCTGCACGCGCTTCGCGGTGCCGACGTGGAAGAACATCCTGAACTTCACGCCCAGGTTCGCGACCGCGATGCCGGGCTACGCCAATCTTGAACTCGTGCTCCCCCCGACGCGCGCGATGGTGAACGCTTCGATTGAGCAGAGGCCGCACGTCATTCACGTCTCCACGCCCGGGCCCGTCGGTCAGGCGGGGCTCAAAGCAGCCCGGCTGCTCGGCGTGCCCGTGCTCGGCGTGTATCACACCGACTTTCCCGCGTACATCGACAAGCTCTTTGACGACCAGGTCTGCACCTGGCTCTGCGTCCAGCACATGAAGCGCATCTACCGGCGCTTCGCGACGATCTTCACGCGCTCCGAGGACTATCGCGAAGCCCTGGATCGGCTGGGGATTCCGCGCACTCGGATGGAGACGCTCCGCCCCGGGATCGACATTGAGGCGTTCCACGTGCGTCACGCGAATCCTTCGATCTGGAACACGCAGCCGGGCGTCGACCCCGCCGCAGTGAAAGTGCTGTATTGCGGCCGCATCAGCATCGAGAAGAACATGCCGCTGCTCGTCGATGCGTGGAAGCTCACGCATGCGACGCTGTCGGCCGAAGGCGTCAAAGCCCAGCTCATCATCATCGGTGATGGCCCGTACCGCGGCACGATGCAGCGCGAGCTTGCGGACCAGGGCGCGTGCTTCCTGGGATTCAAACATGGCGCAGAACTCTCCGCGCTGTACGCCTCGGCGGACTTTTTTGTCTTTCCGTCCGCGACCGACACGCTCGGGCAGGTCGTCATGGAGTCCCAGTCCTCGGGCTTGCCTGTGCTCGTGACCGATCAGGGGGGACCGAAGGAAGTCGTGCTGGATGGTCGCACGGGCTTTGTGCTTCCCGCGGACGATCCCGCGGTCTGGTTCAAGCACATCCAAGCGCTGATTCAGGATCCGTTCAGGCGGCGCGAAATGGGCGCCGCGGCACGTCGCTTCATGCAGGACTTCTCGTTCCGCGCATCCTTCGACCACTACTGGAGCGTGCACGAACGCGTCGCGCGGCAGTCTGGCGACGCCTGAGGCGGTCCATGTCCTTGTGCTCGAAGCAGATCTCTGGCTCCGTTGCGGCGTCACCCGGCGTCCATCGAGCACGGGGCGGAACTTGGTCCCGAACTCTGGCGGGCTACCGTTGGGTATGCGATACCGCCTGGTTGGAAAGACGTCCGTCAAAGTGTCCGAGATCGGCTTTGGCTGCTGGACCATGGGTGGGCCCAACTGGTCCCCCGCCAACGGGCAGCCCATCGGCTGGGCCGATGTGAACGATGACGAAGTCCTCGCGGGGATCAAGGTCGGTCTCGACGCCGGCGTGAACCACTGGGACAACGCGGATATCTACGGCAACGGCCGCGCCGAGCGCATGCTCGCCCAGTGCCTCAAGAAACTCGGCGTCAAACGCGAAACGCAGGTCATCGCGACCAAGGTCGGGCACTTCCGAGGCACCGCGCCCCACGCCTATGACCCGAGGCACATCCGCAACCAGTGCGAGCAGTCGCTCAAGAACCTGGGCACCGACTACATCGACATCTACTACTTCCACCACGGCACGTACGTCGGCCCGGGCTACGACGGCCAGCCTCACGATTACCTCCACGAAGCTGCCGCGACCATGCACGCGCTGGTGAAGGAGGGCAAGGTCCGCGCCATCGGTCAGTCCGCGTACACCGACGAAGACTTCGCGCGGGCCATCCCCGTCCTCAAGCCCGATGTGCTGCAGAACAAGGCCAATCTCCGCTATGACGATTTCATCCGTCCCGGCTGCGCACTTCAGAAGCTGATGGACGAGCACGGCTGCACGTTCGTCGCCTTCGGCCCGCTCGATCAGGGCATCCTGCTCGACAAGTTCGATCCGGAGAACCCGCCCAAGTTCGTCGAGGGCGATTACCGCAACAACCGCAAGGACTTCAGCAAGGAAAGCCTCCTGAAGGTCCGGAGCCAGCTCGCCAAGCTCAAGGCCAAGTACGGCTCAAGCACCGAAGAACTCGCCAGCGTCGTGCAGCGCTGGGTCCTGGCGCACAAGAACGTGTGCAGCGCCATCCCGGGCTTCCGCAACGCGGCCCAGGCCACGTGC
Source organism: uncultured Phycisphaeraceae bacterium (assembly GCA_964531675.1). Taxonomy (GTDB): domain Bacteria; phylum Planctomycetota; class Phycisphaerae; order Phycisphaerales; family UBA1924; genus CAZHFW01. Next base: position 25,806 of record CAZHFW010000039.1, read on the forward strand.
AACATCAAGGCCTCGCGCGACAAGCCACTTGCCGAGGCGGACGTCGAGTTCTGCCGGGAAGTGTTCCGGAGTTGATCGCTCCGGACCGCTCGGCGAGGTCCATCGCGCGCCACGCCCAAGACACGCCCACGACGAGTCTTCGAGTCGTGGGCTTTTGCTTTCTGGACCTTGAGTCTGAGCCCACGATTCGCAGACTTATCGTGGGCGTGAACGGCGGGCGCCGCACCGTCAAGATGCTCAAGATGGCGGGAGCCGTTTGCTGAGCACTCGATCGTGCTTGGACTCGACGTGGCATTCCATGCAAGACTCGATCTTTCCCATGCTCGTGATGACAAACGCGGGAGACTTCGCGTCGGCGGGCGGCGTGTTCAAGAAGTCGGGTGCAGCGGTCGCATAGACCCACCCGCGATCGGTGTCCGGCGTGTCCTCCGCACACTTGAGCATGATGAAGAGCCCATTCATCGGCCCCTTGATGTACCGCTGTCCGTTGGCATCTGTGTAATCACTCCGCGGGGCGATTCCCGGCGCAGCGGCCGGATCGTGCTCGATTGGAGCCGCGATGTACGCCTCTTTGACGATCGCCAGAGGCTGAGAAGCATCGATGCTCGCCTCGCGCGGCAACTGTCCGATCGCCGCCAGGAAGATTGACGCCGGCTGCGCGTAAAGCAGATAGAGCTTCTCGCTGTGCGGCGAGCCCGAATCGGCCTCCGACATGAGAGCGGTTGGCATCGGCGGCCGGCAGAGCGGGCTTGCCCGCCCGAACCGATCGTTGATCGGGCCGGGGCGCTTGTACTGCCGCGCCACTTGCTCAAGCCTGGCGCGGATCTCTTCTTGATCCTTCGGCCTCCAAGCTGCGGGCACGCGCTGGAGCGCGGGCTGCAGATCGTCCGCTCGCTGGGTTTGCGAGCTGCACGAGCCGAGCAGTACGAGCATGCTTGCGGAGATCAAGGCGATGCGCGTGTGCAGCATGATCCCAGCATAACGCGTGCTGAAAGCAGAATCGTGCCACTCCAGTCCACGACCTAGGCTTGGACATGTCCGAGCACGTCCAAGCCATCTCGGAGTTGGCGGCGAGGCTGAAAGCAGCCCGCCGTATCGCGGTGCTGACCGGCGCCGGCGTCTCCGCGGAGTCGGGATTGCGAACGTTCCGGGGGGTGACGGTCGGGCCCGAGTCGGTGCCCATGCCCGCGGACATGGCCGCGCTGTGGAAAGAGTTTGATCCCACGACGCTCGCGACGCCCGAAGCGTTTCACGCAGATCCCGAGATGGTCACGCGCTGGTACGACTGGCGCCGCCTGGGCTGTCTTGCTGCCGAGCCCAACCCCGGACACGTCGCGCTCGCGCAGCTCGAAGCGGCCCTTCTCGCGCGTGCGGGGCGATTCTGGCTCCTCACGCAGAATGTCGATCGATTGCACCAGCGTGCGGGAAGCCAGAACGTCGTCGAGCTTCACGGCAACATCCTGATCTGGCGCTGCACCCGCACCGGCCAGCGCTTCGAACTCCCTCCCAGGCCGCTTATCTCATTTCCGACGCGCACGGATGCGGGCGGACTGCTCCGCCCCGATGTCGTGTGGTTCGGAGAGATGCTCCCGCCCGAGGCGCTGGCCCAGGCCCAGCTCGCCGCCGAATCGTGCGACGTCTTCCTTTCCGTCGGCACCAGCGCCCAGGTCTATCCCGCAGCGGGATTCATCCGGGAGGCCCAGGCGGGCGGCGCATTTACCGCGGAGATCAACGCCGAGCCCACGCCGATGTCCGATCTGGTTGATGTCGCGATCCACGGCCGGAGCGGCGCGATTCTCCCCGAGATCATCCGCGCCATGGCCTCCTGAAGGACTCGCGCGATTCATCCCCGACGAGCATTGATGTCGAGTTCAAGCCTGAGATCACACGGGAAAGGCGGATACTCAATCTCCGCGCGATAACCCCGGAACGCGTCGAGGGATCCGAACCCCGCAAGCTCGAGCGCTTCTGAAACGAGCGACGGATACATCGGCAGGCGCGGCGTCTGCACCACCGCGGGGGATCCGAGCGCGATCGCCGGCGCAGGCGGGATCAGGATCGCACGCTGTTCGTCCGCAGCAGCATCGCCCGCGGGGGACCAGTCCATGGGCCGGTCCTCGAGCAGGCCGTAGACCACTCGGCGTGGCGGGCCGAAATGCGCCAGATCCTCATGCAGCAGCAGATCGAGCACGACGCACTCCACCGGCGTGCGGACCGTCAGCGCGTAGATCCCGGTCGTGTTGTCCTCGCTGCGGTCCATGGGAACCGCGCCGAGGTATCGCTCACCAAGCACCACCGTCGTCGCGCCGGCGCGCCCGACCGGGCCCGGCGCGAGCTCGTCGTACACCCAGCCTCCCGCGGGCTCGAACTGACGGAGTGCGGGTGGGGGAGATGAGCAGTACTTGTCGAAGAGTGGCGGCCTGCGATGCTCCGCATGGCTGGCGACCAGCGGAACGCGCCTGACCTTGAAGACCGACGAGCCCGAGTCGCTGTGCGCACGGAAGCGTCGGATGATCCAGGGGACGTCGGCGCGGAGTCGTTCCAGGCCCACCAGGCCGCTGACCTGCGTGACGTCGATCAGTCCCGGATACTCCAGGCTTGGCTTGAGCGCCAGCATCAGGAACTGGGCCCGGGCCCGCGCGCCCCAGAGCGCCGAGCCTGAGCGGAAGTAGGCACGCCGTTCTTCGAGCTCGGCGCGCGAGTCGGTCGCTTCACCCGCCAGCATCGCCTCGAAGGTGCGCCGGTCGCCCGCGTGCTGCGCGACGAACTCCTGGAGATCCTGATACGACCGCCGGACCCGATCGAGCACGTCCCGGGGCACCCGGCGTTGCCCCGCCGCCTTGAGCACGATCTCGACGCCCCCGGGCCCGGGCATGTGCCGGAGCACGTCCCCCGCGTCAGCGCTCTCGACCATCCGGGCCAGCTTCCAGGCCAGGGTCTTGTCGAGGCCCAGGCTCCGCCCGATCTCGGTTGGGCGTGCCCCGCTCAATCCCGCCCCCGCCAGGAGATCCGTGAACGCCGCCTGCATGCCCCGGCGATACCGCTCGGCGGTGTGCAGGAACGCGGCGTCTTGGGGGGTGCTCTGGGGAGGGGGCATCACCGCATCCTAACGGCGTTTTCAGGCTTCTGGCAGCGGTTTCGGGGCGATGTGCACAAAATCTGGAGTTTTCTCCAGAGAAATCTTGTGAGAGCGTGGCCGCGTGGTATACTCTCTGAATCGGCCGGATTCCGGGGCTCAGGGGTGGGCACGGATGGCCGTCGGGGCGCGACGGTGTGGCGCGCCCGGAACCACAGTCAATCTCTGGGGGAAGTCTCCGGCCTTCGGGCTGGGGCGCAGGAGTCTCTATGCGGCCCATGATCCTGGCGGCGTGCGCGTGCGGTCTTCTCGGTTCGGCTGCCTCCGCCGACACCCAGACCCAGACCATCGACTTCAACTACAACATCAACGACGGCGTGATCTTCCCGCAGCTCGATCGGTTCGACACCATGGGCGGCACGCGCCAGCTCAACTCGGTGAAGTTCGAGTTCCACCATGTCTTCGAACTGGCCCTCAAGCTCGAGAGCACCGGTCCAACCCCCATCAAGCAGGGCGATTTCTCCCTGTCCGCGGGCTTCAACTCGATCTTCCAGCTCGGCGAGGTTTCCGACGAGAATCCCAACCCGCCCGCGTTCGGGCCTGGCGGAGCCTTCTTCGCGGACATCTCCGCCGATCTGGACGCCTACGACGGCATTCCCGGGAATGATGCGGGCGACATGGTGCGCCTGCTGCTGTCGGACTCCTACGTCGCGCAGCAGACCTACACCGATGCGGAGCCCGACGTGCTCGCGGCGGTGACGGGCGTCGGCAAGCTCACGACGGTGCTCGGCGGGTTCTCCGAGCTCTTCTTCTTCTGGATCAACGATCCGGGTTGGCCCGCGTCCGCGGGCGAAGAGCCCCAGTACCCGAGCGATGCGGCGCTCTGGGCGGACTGGAGCGACTTCCGCCACTCGGGCCAGATCGTGATCACGTACGACTACGCGCCGGTCCCGGCGCCCATGACCGCGGCGCCGCTGGTGCTGCTGGCGATGGGCGGCCGTCGCCGTCGGTAAGCGACCAACTCAACGCTGAACCCCGCCGCGGCCGGGCGCATTGTGCGCTCGGCCGCGGTTATTCTGCGCCGAAGCAAGCCTTGTACGGATCGTGTTTGGTCCATTTGCGGTTTGGGAATCCGGACCGCGTTCTGCAAGGAATGGCTGTTGCGGCGACATCTGAGGATGACGGTTTGAGTTTGTACTGAAGGAGACGGACTTGGCGGCGCCGGCACCAGACCCTGGCACGACCATGCCCGCTCGCCTGACACCAGAGTCCTTCGCGGCGATGTTGGAGAAGCATCGCACGTTGCTCTGGGTCGTGGCAGCGGCAGTGTTGTCCGATCGAGCGGAAGCGGAAGACGTGGTCCAAGACGCCGCTCTGGTCGCCATCAACCGCTTGGACTCCTTCACGCCCGGAACGTCCTTTGGTGCCTGGATGAGCCAGATCGTGCGCAACATTGCCCGCAACGCCGCCCGCAAGGAGCATCGGCGCCAGACCAGCGGGATGGACCACGCTGCTCTGGACCAGCTCAGGCCCGGCGCGGTTGGCGTGGGCAGCGCCCGCAATCCGCTCAACGCCAAGGGCGATCTCGGCAGTGGTGCTGAACAGTTTGACCGCGGCGTCGTCGAGGCGCTGCGGTCGCTGGACGAGACGGCCCGCGTCTGCCTCCTCCTGCGAAGCGTCGCCGAGCTCTCCTATGCGGAGATCGCGCGCATCGCCGACGTGCCCGAGGGGACCGCGATGAGCCATGTTCACCGCTCGCGACAGTCGTTGCGGGCCAGACTCGGGGGCATGAACCCCGCGATGGGGGGCGCCCGGTGAGCACGATTCACACGAACAACCCGCGTGAGATGGTCGACCTCTACGTCGACGGGCTGCTGACACCGGATCAGCTGGCAGCCTTTGAGCGTGCGCTCCAGAGCGACCCCGACCTGTGCCGCGAGCTCGAGCTTGCGCAGCGCGTCGAGGGTTCGCTCCGCTCGAGCTTCACGCGGGAACGGATTGGTCTGGACTCGCCCGTCGGGAATGTTCGGGCGTCCGAACAGCCCGGCGTGGCGGGTTTTGTCGGTCCCGGGAAGGGTCGCCTGGTGCGCTTCGGCATTGCCGCAGCGGCCCTCCTGGCGCTCGGGGTGGGCGTCTACTTCGCCGGAAGGGCCTCTGTGCCCCAAGGCGGGACGCCGACCCCGGGCGCAAACGGCGCGGTGGCCGGCGCACCGGCGAACAACCGCCCGGCGGATCACCTCGAACGCACGTACTCCCGCCGCGTCGCCGATGGCTTCAAGCCCGACGAGGTCTGCACCGACAACACCGCCTTCCGAGGCTGGATGAAGAAGGCCTTCGGCCAGGAACTTGAGCCCTCGGAGAACCAGGCTTCGGTCATGATGGTCGGCTGGGCCTACGCCCCGGTCATCTCCGACTACTCGGGCGTGCTGCTCGCCAAGGTTGACGGCAAGGAAGTCATCACGTTCATCGACACCGTCGAGAACGACAAGAAGTGGGGCGGCGCCAAGTTCAACAACTCCCGCGGCCTGCACACCTTCCGCAAGGAAATCGGCAAGCTCGTGCTCTACGAGACCACGCCCCTCGATCACCCACGCATCACCGAGCTGCTCCACGTCCCGGGCGGCGGCTGACACCCGAATCGGGCGTATCAATCAGGATCGATGGGTTCGGATTGCCCGCGTCTCTCGACGCGGCGCTGTCCCTAGAGTGACGCACCCAAAGGAGCGTCGCCATGGAGCAGCGTCTGGACTACGTGAAGGCGTCCCCCAAAGTCTTCAAGGCGATGCTGGGCGTCGAGAACCAGTTCCACGCGGGCCTGGATCCGGGTCTGCTCCATCTCATCAAGCTCCGTGCGTCGCAGATCAACGGCTGCGCGTACTGCATCGACATGCACTGGAAAGATTCGCGTGCGGGCGGGGAGACCGAGCAGCGCCTCTACGGCCTCGACGCCTGGCGCGAGTCCCCTTACTACTCCGATCGCGAGCGTGCGGCCCTGGCCTGGACCGAGGCGCTCACCAACGTCCGGGACTCGCACGCGCCGGACGCGGACTTCGCGATCGCGCGTGCGCAGTTCTCCGACAAGGAACTCGCCGACATGACCTGGGCGATCGCCGCGATCAACGCATGGAACCGCGTCGCGATCGGCTTCCGCTCCAAGCCTGGCGCGTACCAGCCTCCCCGCAAGCACTGATCGCTCGGTCGCCCGGGCTCTTTACTTCTGTCCGGGCCGGTGATACTCCATCCCGAGCTGCTCGAAGATGAACCCGAAGGTGTCGACGGTCTGCTCGATGCGCGCCGAGAGCGGCGAGCCCATGCCGTGGCCCGTGTTCGAGCTCGTGCGGAGCAGGACCGGCGCGCCGCCGCCCCTTTCGGCGGGGATGTCCGCCTGGGCCGCCTGGAGCGCCGCTGTCATCTTCCGGCTCTGCATGGGATCGACGCGCGGGTCGTTGGCGCCCGTCGTGAACAGGATGGACGGATAGACCTGACCGGCCTTGACGTGGTGGTAGGGGGAGTATGCCAGCAGCGCGTCGAACTGGGCCTTGTCCTTCACGGTACCGAACTCGGTGACGTTGAACGCGCCGTTGGCTGAGATCTCCACGCGGAGCATGTCGTAGATCCCGACCGAGGAGACAACCGCCCGGCAGATGTCGGGGCGCTGCGTGAACGTCGCGCCCATCAGAAGCCCGCCGTTGGATCCGCCGATGATCGCGAGCTTTTCGTGCTGCGTGTACCGCTTCTGCACGAGGTAGTCGGCGGCCGCCTGGAAATCGTCGAAGACGTTTTGCTTCTTGGTGAGGTTGCCTTCGAGGTGCCAGCGCTCGCCGTACTCCCCGCCGCCGCGGATGTTCGCCAGCGCGTAGATGCCGCCCTGCTCGACGAAGAGGATCATGCGCCTGGAGAACTGCGGCGTCTGATTCACGCCGTATCCGCCGTAACCCGTGAGCAGCGCGGGCAATCCTTCCAGGTGCGCGTGCTTCAGGTGGATGATGTTGACGGGGACCTTGGTGCCGTCCTTGCTCGTCGCGAACTCGCGTGAAACCACCAGCTCGGGCATGTGGGGAGGCGGGGACTGACGGATCGCGGTCGCCTGAACGGTGCCCGGCGTGCCGGGTTCATTGCCGGGCGTGAGCGTGAACCACGCGGGGGGATCGATGAAGCTCGTATTCTCGTAGACGATGGTGTCGCCCTGGGTGACGTGCACGCCTCCGATCGTGGAGACCGGGAGCGAAGCGACTGCGCCGTGGGGCGTGGCCTTGGCGTTCTGGATGTCAAAGACGCGGAGTTCGTTGGGCCCGCCGACCTGATACAGCAGATAGAGGCGCGAGTCGGAGAGGTAGATGCCTTCGCGACCGACGAACGCGGTCTGGATGGAGGCGTCCGCCCGCTCGGGAACAACCTCGGTCGCGTCCGCGAGCTTGGGTGCACCTGATGCGGGCAACGGCAGGCGCAGCACCTTGCCGTTGGGCGCCGCTTTGCGGCTCACGACGTAGAGGGCGTTGTCGGGCCCGAACTTGGCCTCAACCACGCGGTCTTCGAAGCGCGAAAGCCTGGACCATGTGCCGTCGGGCAGACGCACATCCTGGATGAACTGCCCGCCGTCACCGTCCTGCACATTGGCCAGCGCCCACTTGCCGTCGCGGGAGACCTCGAGCTCGATTTCGGCGATCTTGGGATAGTCGCGGCCGGTCTGGAACGTATCGGAATCGGTGGGGGTTCCCAGCGTGTGGAAGTACACCTGGGTGTAGAAGTCCATATCGGCCTCGGGGCGTTCCCCCGCGCGCGGATAACGGGTGTAGAAGAAGCCCTTGGAGTCCTTGGCCCACGCGAGTGATCCGCCCGCGGTGCCGCCGTTGACGCGTGGGATGCGGTCGGCGGCGCGTTCCTTGCCGGTCACCGTCTCGAAGATGCGGGCGTCGCCCGACTCGCTTCCACCAGAAGAGAGGGAGACCGCAAGCAGCGATCCATCGGGGGACGGAACGAACCAGTCGAACGCGGTGCCGCCGGTCGGATCGAGCGTGTTGGGATCGACGATGACGCGCTCGCCTTGCAGATCGTTGAGCGACTGCAGCGCCACGATCATGGGCTGCTGCTTGCCCGGGACGCTCTTGGCCGCCAGGTACATCCCCGCGGCGAAGGTGATGCCCCAATAGCGATCCCCGACCGCGTTCTCGAGCTCGGTCACGCGCTCGCGGAGCGCCGGGGCGCACGCGATCTTGTCGAGGTGTTCGCGCGCGAACGCGTTCTGCGCTTCGGACCACGCCTTCACGTCCGGGCTGTTCCAGTCCTCGAGCCAGCGGTAGTTGTCCACGACCGTGACGTTGTGGTACGTGTCCGAGACGGGGCGCTTGGGCGTCGCCGGCGGCTGCGCCGAAGCGATCAGGGCGGGAACCATCGACACGATCAGCGCGGAACGGGCGAGCATGGTGACTCCTCCGCGGGCGATCAGGCGCCCGCGATGGAGCAGTGTAGAGCAGTTTGCCGCTCGCGCGGCGCTGGGGAGAACTGTGCCCGCTCAGGAGACCGGAACGTGCTCGACGATCTGGAGGCCGAACGCATCCAGGCCAGGCAGGTCGCGCTTGTGGTTGGTCAGGAGCCTGAGCTTGCTCAGCCCGAGGCTGCGCAGAATCTGGCCTCCCACCCCGAAGTCCCGCTGCGACATCGGGTTCTTGTCGCCCGCTTCGGTGTTCACGCCCGACGTCGCGATTCGGGTCAGGTCGGGCGTATCGGCCCCGGGAACCGCCGGCCCCCGGCGGATGTGCTGAAGGTCCGCCTCGAGCCCCTCGCCCGCGTGCTCGCTCCGCAGGTACACGATCGCGCCCCGTCCCGCCTTCTGGATCGAGCGCATCGCGGCCCGCAGCGTGTCGCCGGTCGCGCCGTCGCGGGAGGAATCCAGATCGCCGAAAACGTCACCGAGCAGATGCCTGCGATGCATCCGCACCAGCGTGGGCTCGGCGATCTCGACAGTGCGGCCCTGACCATCGAGCTTGCCGATGTCGCCCACGCACAACGCCATGTGAGGCAGAGGGTCGACCAGGCTCTCGAACGTGATCGCGGTGAACGTCCCCATTGGCGTGCGCACCGGGCGACCCTCAGGAGGCCCGACCCGCCGCACGAGCGACTCCCGCGCGATGCGGTGCTCAATGATCTGGGCCACCGAGCACATCTTGATCTTGTGCTGGGCGCAGAACTTCTCCAGATCGGGCACGCGGGCCATCTCGCCGTCATCGCGCATGATCTCGATGATCATCGCTGCGGGAGAGAGCCCCGCCATCCGGCACAGGTCGACCGAACCCTCGGTCTGTCCTGTGCGGACCAGGGTCCCGCCGTTGCGCGAGCGGAGCGGGTTGATGTGCCCCGGGCGCACGAAGTCGTCGGGCGTGGACTTCGGGTCGATGGCCATCGCGATGCACTTGGCGCGCTCGCGGGCCGAAACGCCCGTCGTGAAGCCATGCTTGGGATGCCCGTCGATCGACACGGTGAACGCGGTTCCCCGGACGCTGGTGTTCTGGCTCGCCTGCGGCACCAGATCCAACCGATCGCAGTCAGACTCCGTGAGCGAGAGGCAGAGATAGCCCTTGGCCTCTTTGAGCATGAACGTGACCGCGTCGGGCGTGACGAACTGCGCGGGGAGGACAAGATCGCCCTCGTTCTCGCGGTTCTCGTCGTCCGTGAGGACGATCATCTTGCCCTGACGCAGGTCTTCGAGGATTTCGCTGATCGGTGAGAACACGTGCACGTCCGTTCGTAAAGCCGTTCGAAGAGAGAGGGCGATCCGGTCAGGTCGTCCAGCCCTCGAAGGTGGGGCGGACCCGCCC
>CAZHFW010000040.1:0-35410 GCA_964531675.1 uncultured Phycisphaeraceae bacterium
AGCAGGCCCCGGCCGTCGTCCTTGACCTGGACGCTGACGTGCCCGCCTTCGTTGGACGCGATGAGCTTGATGGTCCCGGTGTCGGACTTGCCCGACTTGGCCCGGTCCTCGGGGTTCTCAAGGCCGTGGTCGGCCGCGTTGCGCATGAGGTGCACGAGCGGATCGCCGAGCTCCTCGATCACGGACTTGTCGACTTCGGTCTCCCCGCCCTCGATGACCAGGTCGATCTTCTTGCCGGTCTTGGCAGCCAGATCGCGGATCAGGCGCGGGTACTTCCCGAAGAGCTTGTCCAGGGGCTGCATCCGCGTGCGGAGCACCGCGACCTGCATGTCGGTGGTGATGCGGTCCAGGCCTCCCGAGGCGGTCGTGAGCCCCTCGCGAAGCTCGGCGGACGTGCTCGGGTCGGCGCCCACCTTGCGGATCAGGGCCGCCAGGCGATTCTTCTGGAGCACCAGCTCGCCGACGAGGTTCATCAGCGTCTCGAGGCGGTTCACCTCGACGCGGATGGTCTGATCGGCGTTGGCTGCAGCATGGGCCTTGCGGGCATCGGCATGCTCGGCGGGCTTGGCGTTCGTCGCTGCGGGAGCGCCGCTGGCGGTCATCGCGGCCGGTTCGACGCCCACCGCCTTGGCTGCGGGCGCGACGCCGATGCTCCCCGCGATCTCGGGCTCGTGGGCCGCATCGGCCGCGTCGACTTCGGCGTCGGGGGCGGTGCTCTTCGCCACCACGCCGTCGGCCTCCAGAGCAGCTTCGGCGGGCGCGTCCGGGCTGAGGTTCGGGCCGGCGATCTCTTCGCCGCGCGAGAGCGCCAGGGTGTGTTCGACGAGCGCATCAATCGGGCGGCAGACCAGGGACTTGCTCGCCAGGCCGTCGGTCTGTTCCTTGATGAGCCAGACGATGGCGCGCAGGCGGGGAAGGACCGACGCGTTCGGACGAGCGCCAAGCGCCGTGAATGCGCCCGCGGCTTCGCCGAGCGTGCGCACGAGCCTGGTCATCGACGCAAACTCGAAGAACTCGATGCTGCGGGCCAGTTGTTCGCACGACTCCACGAGCTGATTGGCGGCTCCGCCACGGGTCGCGGGATCGCCCAAGGCGTCGACATGGCCCGCGATCTGCGTGACGCTGTCAACGGTGTCGGCGACCAGGAAGTCAAAGAGCTCGGCCTTCCCGGGCCCGAGGACCAGGGGCGTGCGCGTGACGTTCTGCGGGTTGTCGGTGCTCGTCGCGGTGGGGGAGGCGGTCGCGCTCGCCGGCTCGGGAACCTGCTCGACCTGGGCAACTGCAGCAGCGGACGGAACGCCAGCCGCGCCGTTGACCTCGGCCTGCTTGCCGTCGCCGATGAGCTTGAGGGCTTCGACCAGCGCGGGCTCGGGCTCGGTGAGGTCCGAGCCCGACTGGATCTGCGTGAACTGGACCTTGAGCAGGTCAACGACCTGCAGCAGGCGGTCCATCATCGGGCGGTCGATCACCGCCTGATGGTTGCGGGCCGCGTTGAGCGCGCTCTCCGCAGCATGCGCGATGGTGACCAGGTTGGTGAGGTTCAGGAACGAGGCCGAGCCCTTGATCGTGTGCAGGGCGCGGAACACCTGGTTCACCAGCTCGGCGTCGTCGGCCGAGCGCTCGAGCTCGACCAGGTCGGTCTCGAGCTGCGCGAGCAGTTCACCCGACTCGGTGATGAAGTCCTGCAGGATCTGTGGGTCGAGGCCTTCCATGGTCGTCTCTCTGCGTGAAAGCCTGGGATCAGGCGGGCTTCTTGCCCTTGAGCTTGCGGTAGCAGAACCCCTGCGGCGCGTTGACCGCCTCGAAGGGGCAACCCGGGTACCGGATCGTCTCCGAGTGCCCGATGAACAGGAATCCGTCGTCGGCGAGCTGATCCGAGAACGTCTGCACGACGTTCTGCTTCATGGGCTCGTCGAAGTAGATCATCACGTTCCGGCAGAAGATCACGTCCCAGGTCCCGTGGCGCTTGGCCGCCAGGCGGTCCTTGAGGTTGTGCTTCTCGAAGTTGACCATCGGCTTGACGGTGTCGGAGAGCTGCCAGTAGGGTCCGTCCTGCTTGAAGTAGCGCTGGCGGACCAGGGGGCTGGTCGTGCGCAGGGCGTACTCGGTGTACTTTCCTTCCTGGGCGATCTCGAGGACGCGCTCGGAGATATCCGAGCCGAGGATCTCGATGCGCCAGTCCATGGCGCGGATCCCCAGGGTGCGGTGCAGGATGATCGCCAGGGTGTAGGGCTCTTCGCCGGTCGAGCAGGCCGCGGACCAGATGCGGATCCGCTTGGTGGCCTTGCGGGCCTCGAGGATCTCGGGGAGCACGACCTTCTCGAACACGTCGAGCTGGGGCTCGTTGCGGAAGAAGCTGGTCTCGTTGATCGTGATCCGGTCGAACATCTCCTGGAACTCGTCCATCTGGTAAGGGCCCATGGACAGGAGCGCCAGGTACTGGTCGAAGCCGTCCATCTCGAGTTCGGTCAGGCGATGGGCCAGGCGCGATTCGAGCACGTACTTCTTGCCGTCGGGGAAGTGGATCCCCGCGCGGTCATAAATGATCTTCCGCAGATCGGCGAACTGCTTGTCGGTCAGCGTGGCGGACGCGGTAGCCATGAAAGTCTCACGTCTTCGTGGTGTGGGTCGTGGGTCGCGCTCAGGCCGCGATCTTCTCGAGCGTCTGGTTCTGGAAGAGCTTGGCCAGGTCCAGCAGGATGATCAGCCGGTCCTGAAGCTTGCCCACGCCCGAGATGAAGTCCGAGTCGATCGAGCACACCATGGCCGGCGCGGGCTCGACGATCGAGCTGTCGATGCGGAGCACCTCGTGCACGCGGTCGACGATGAACCCGAGCACGCGGCCCAGGACCTCGACGACGATGATGCGGTTGTGCTCATCGCGATTGCCCGCGGGCATCCCGAACCGCTTGCGCAGGTCCAGCACCGGAATGATCCGCCCGCGAAGGTTGATCACGCCCTCCACCTCGGGCGGGCTCTGCGGCACGCGCGTCAGGTCCATCATCCGGTTGATCTCGTGCACCGAGAGGATGTCGACCGCGAACTCTTCGGAGGCGACCTCGAAGGTCACCAGCTGAAGCTGATCGCTCCCGGCACGTGCAGCGGCGCCGGTCTGATTCGCGTTGGGGGTCTGGGCAGCCATCGGGATCTCCTCACGAGTGAACGGAAAGTCTCGCTTGCGGTGCTCTGCTATCGACGGAGAGGTCCGGTTGATTCAGGACAGCCGGGTGGTCCTGGAGCTTTCCGGTCCTGCCCAGGGTCACGCAGCCGGGGGCAACGCCTGTTTGGGGGGCGAACTCATGCCGCTGGCCACCGAGGCCAGGAAGCCCGCGATCTCGTCGGGGCTCATGACCGCGTTGGCCAGGTTGCGGTCGACAATGGCCCGGGGCATCCCGTAGACCACGCAGGTCGAGGCTTCCTGGGCGACCAGAGCAGCCCCCGCCGCGTGCATGTCGGCGGCGCCCAAGGCGCCGTCTTCGCCCATGCCCGTGAGCACGACGCCCAGGGTCTTGGCCCCGGTCGCCTTGGCTGCGGAGAAGAAGAGCTCGTCCACGCTGGGCTTGTAGAGCAGGCCCGGCGGTTCATCGCCCACGGCGAGGGACAGCCCCGTCCCCGTGCGGCGCACATGTCCGTGACGCCCGCCCTGGATGACGTAGACCGCGCCGGGCTCAAGGTGGGCTTCCTGGGTGACGTGCCGCACCGGCACCTTGGACTGCTCGCCGATGCGGGCCGCCAGGCTCTGGGTGAACAGCGCGGGCATGTGCTGCGCGATGACCACGGGCATGCGGAGACTGGCCGGAAGGGCGGTGATGATCTTCTCGAGAACCGGAGGCCCGCCGGTGGAGCTTCCGATCACGATGAGCTCGTACTGACGCGTGCGGAGCGAGGCGGCGCTGGTCGCGTTGCTCAGGGGGCGCACGGTGCGCACCACGCTCATCTTGGAGCGGCGCGTGTGGCCGATGGCCTTGAGCTTGGCGAGCAGCTCGGCCCTGATCGCGTCCATGCCTCCCGAGTTGGTCTGCTTGAGGATGAAATCCGCAGCACCCATGCGCATCGCCTGGAGGGTCTCGCGGGATCCCTCGGTTGTGAGGCTCGAGCACATCAGGATCGCGGGAGGCTCGGCGCACTCCAGGCGAACCTTGCGGAGCGCGGTGAGCCCGTCCATCACCGGCATCTCGATGTCGAGCGTCATCAGGTCGGGACGCAGGAGCTTGGCCTTCTGCAGGCCTTCCTCGCCGTTGCGCGCGACATCGACCACCTGCAGCTCCGGATCGGAGGCGATGAGCTGTTGCAGCGTGCGACGCATGAACGCGGAGTCGTCACAGATCAGGACTTTCACGATCGTCCTTTCGCAGGCGGAGAACACGCGCGGGCCCGCGCCCGACACCTCATCTCCGACTATCGAACCGGGTGCGGGGCCGCTTTGCGCAAGGTTCTGGGTCTGGCTGGACGACACGGGATTTGCACGCGCCATCAATCCCCGAAGGTCGGGATTTCACTGGCATCGGCGTCCGGAAACACGTCGGCGCGTGGTTCTCGGACAGGCCGCGATCCGGCGCTGCTGCGCCGGTGCAACTGTGCTGCGCCGATGCGCACGAAGACCGCGCCGCGGCTACGGGTGTCTGCACATCGTGTTGTGGAGGAAGACCGGCGCGGCATCGTCTGCGCCAAGATCAGAATGCCCAGGAGAGGATTTGAACCTCCATGCCCTTGCGGGCGCTACCACCTCAAGGTAGTGCGTCTGCCAATTTCGCCACCTGGGCTTGTGGTCAACAGATTGTCGACCCCGGCGACAGCAGGCTGACTCCGGGGGGAGGGGACTATACGGCCGCAAGTTCGCAAAGGCCAAGCCTGTTTGTGCCGTGCCTCCGCCAGGCCCCTCCGACCCGCGCGGGCCCCCGGGGCGACGCCTTCGGACAGCGGTTGAGAATGGACAGAGCTCGCCTAGACTCCGACCTGACCGTCCTGTGGGTCCGAAAATCGATCCCGGGCGGTGCTTGTGGGTGGTGTGCAAGTCCTTTCTCGCAATGGATTTGCACGTGTCGTCAGGGGAAGTGGGATGCTCGCCAGCATGGATCAGTCCATCTCCAAGTTCCTTCACGAGCTCGCCGGCAAGGCGACCGCGGCCGGCGTCTTTGGCCCGGTGAAGGTGGAGGGTGAGCGACTGAGCGCGCGGGCCGCAGCCTCGGCTGCCCCCGCGGCGTACCGCGTCGAGCGGGCCGATGGCAAGCTCTGGGTCGCGCTGGTCACCGCTGACCGCTGGCTCAGCGAGTCTATCGAGACCGACCTGCTCCACACCGGCGACAAGCTCAACGAGCTGATCGAGGAAGAGCTGGCCGAGCTGGATTGCCCCCGCAAGGTCACCTTCGAGCACTTCCGGTCCGACGACCGCCTCTTCACCTTTCGAACGCCCCTGCCCATTGAGCCCGGGGCCCTCGAGAAACCGGCGGAGCGACAAGCGGCCCTTGACCTTTGTGCGACCTTCCTGCTGGCCTACGAGGCCTGTTTCCGAAACCTCGGCGACATGAACGCCGGGGAAGATGAGGAATGAGGCTTCCCCCGACCCGGGGACGCTGAGATCGGAAGAGCACGCGGCGCAAAAGCTGCCCGACCCCACGAGGCGACGGGCCCGGCCGTGAAGCGTGTGTGAATGAACGGTGAACGAAGTTCTCGGGAGCGATTCCCGAGTGCTCGGTCGGGGGGCGAGGGCCCGCCGGTGCGGATAGTCTGGAGCGACCGATGCGGATCTTGATGCTTGGATGGGAGTTCCCGCCGTTCATCGCTGGTGGCCTGGGGGTCGCCTGCTACGGGCTCACGCGCGCCCTGGACCGCATGGGCCACCGCATCACGTTCATTCTGCCCAAGCCCGTCGATCGCTCGCACTCATCGCACGTGCGCATGCTCAGCCCCGACGCGCCGGCCCGCGCCGTGCGCGCGCAGGCGGGCGGTGCGCCCGGAGAGCCCACCACGATCCTGGGCGCCGACGGCATGCCCCTGGCGGGTTTCTCGAACACGACCTTCCGCGGCGTCGAGGCGAGTTTCTCCCACGTCTATCCGGGCTTTGACTCCAAGGCGTGGGTGAAGCTGGCGCCGGAGGATTCCGATCCGTCGCAGGTGATCGCAGCGGACGGGCCGAGCATCGAAGTCGTGCCGGGCATGAACGTGCCCATCCCCACGCCCGGCGCGGGCTCGCCGACCGGGAACACGCCGGGCCATCTCGGGATGGGAGGCGGCGCGGGTCATGGCTACGGCATCGACCTGGTGGGGGACTCCGAGCGCTACGCCAGGCTCGTGGTTTCCATCGCCAACCCCGACGACTTCGACGTGATCCACGCGCACGACTGGCTCACCTACCCCGCGGGCATCGCGCTCTCCAAGATCACCGGCAAGCCCCTGGTCGTGCACGTGCACTCCACGGAGTTCGACCGCTCGGGCAGCAACGTCAATCAGCGCGTGTACGACATCGAGCGGGCCGGGATGCACGCCGCCCGGCGCGTCATCGCGGTGTCGATGCTCACGAAGGGCATTTGCGTGCGCCGCTACGCGGTGCCGCCCGGGAAGGTTGATGTCGTGTACAACGGCATCGAGCGCGAACAGCAGCAGCCCGCGGCCGGCGTCAAGATCGAGTCCAACGACAAGATCGTCCTGTTCCTGGGCCGCATCACGATGCAGAAGGGCCCCGAGTACTTCATCGCGGCGGCGCGGCGCGTGCTCGAGAAGATCGACAACGTCAAGTTCGTGGTCGCGGGTTCGGGCGACATGGCGCTGCGCATGGTCGAGCTGGCGGCCAACATGGACATCGGGCACAAGGTCCTGTTCACGGGCTTCCTGCGCGGGCGCGACGTTGACCGCGTGTACCAGATGGCCGATTGCTACGTGATGCCCAGCGTTTCCGAGCCTTTCGGCATCGCGGCGCTGGAGGCGATCAACCACAACATCCCGACGATCATCAGCAAGACCAGCGGCGCCGCCGAGGTGCTCACGCACGTGCTCAAGGTCGACTTCTGGGATGTCGACGAGATGGCCAACAAGATCCTCGCGGTGCTGCGCCATCCGCCGCTGAGCCAGACGCTCAAGCAGCACGGCAGCTTCGAGCTCCACCGGCTGACCTGGGACGGTGCGGCGGAGCGCTGCGTGGAGAGCTACGGCCGGGTCGCGGTCCACAACTGATCCGCATTCGGCTGATCCGTGTTCGGTCGATCCGCGATTTGGCGACCGGCGTTCGGAGTCTTCGGACGCTGCGCAGAAAAACACGCCGTCCTTCGGGGACGGCGTGCGCTTGATGACTGCGTTGGATCGATCAGCCTTTGGGTCGATCGGGAACCGATCACGAGCCCGAGGCCGGACGGTTCTTGGTCTCTTCGCGGATCGCGGCCTCGTCGGCTTCCTTCTCGAGCTTTTCCTCTTCGGTGAGCTTGGGCTCGTTGACGAGCGGCGCGTTGGTGCCGACCTCGGCCGTGCCGGGCTCGACCTTGGGGCTCAGATTGATCAACCCGAAGTTGATGGCCAGCAGGATGCCGCCGATCACGAAGGCGATCGAGGCGATGATGAGCTTGATCTTCTGGTTCTTCTCCGAGTCGGCCATGGTCGAATTCCTTGAAGGAGGCGTCCAAGGGACGCCGGCGTGTGCGATGGGTTGTCTTCGGGCAACGTCGGGCAGAAGGCCCAAAATCAACTGTATGCCCGGGATTTCCCAAAGAGCTTTGGGAGCCCGGGGCGGCGTGTTTCACCCCACGTCGCGGGTCTGGAACAGGATCACCGCCAGCGAGAGGATCCCGCCGATCTGCGTCACGGTGTAGACCGCGAGCATCCCCAGATAGGTCGGCGGAATGCGCTGATTTTGACTGATCGCGTCCAAGAGCCAGAAGTGGTGCAGGTTGGGGAACGCCGCCCACATGCTCAGGGCCACCGGATTGGTTTTGGTCGGCTTCAGGAAGATGACGTCGCCCGCCTCCGGAGCCCGAACAACCATGCCAGGGGCTTCCCCTTGGTTCTTGATGATATAGCTCGTGGGGTTGGTGACCTGGGCGACCGCCACAACCGGGGAGGTGGAGGCGGGGACCATCAGGTCGAAGCCGTTGGGGTTGGGCCCGTAGAAGAAGGCGGTCCCGGCGGGCATGGGGGAGAGCGGCGTGGTCTCGAGGGTGACCTGGTACATCTCGCCCGGGTTCTGGAAGGTGGTCTTGGCGGGGTCAACCGCGCTGACTTCCTTGATGCGGGCGTTGAGCTGGTTCACGAAGGCGTGCCGGCCGAGCAGGTGGTTGGTCAGCAGCGAGGCCACGAAGACGCCCAGGCAGATGACCATGGTCATGACCTGGCCCAGGCGGGTGGAGGCTGCGGTCGCGACCGCGGTGAGGACGAGGGTGGCCATGATCAGCGCGGCACAGCCGAGCATGATCTGAGGCTTCATGTCCTTGACGATCGGCTGGGGGTGCCAGTCTTTCCCGATGAGCAGGACCAGGACGTACGCCACGATCATGGCGGGGGCCAGCAGGATGACGCCGGTCTGCGGGAAGCTCCAGCCGTAGTAGAAGTTGCACCACGCGGCCAGGGCCAGGGCCAGGAAGCCCAGGCCCAGCCCGAAGGTCAGGACCGGTCCATCGAGGGTGTCGGCGGCGGTGGTCATCACGCCGTGACGGATGGAGAGGAGCAGGAAGCAGAGCATGGTGACCGCGGCGATGAGGATCGCGGCGGCGACGCCCAGGTACTTTCCCAGGACCAGGACGGGCCTTCCGACGGGCTTGCTGACCACGGTGAGGACGGTCTTGTTCTCGATCTCGCGGCTGAAGACCGCGGTGGCGACGAAGGCCGCCATCAGGGTGGCGAACAGGAAGATCGTCGACAAACCAATGTCCAGCAAGAGTTTGTTGTCGCCCGACACTTCCGCCGAGCTGTCGTAGGACATCGTGAACCCGGTGCTCCAGGTGGTCAGGATCTGGAGCAGGGCGTTGATCAGGATGAGCAGCAGGAAGATGGGCTGGCGCAAGCTCTCAACGAGCGTGTTGCGGGCGATGGTGAGCAGCTGGAGCAGCATGGGTGGGCTGGGGAGCGGAGGTCCTGACTGTGGGCCCCTGGTGGGCCTGCGAGCACCGCGGAAAGGGGAGTTCCAGAACGGAATCCCGACAGGGCGGGCGGGGTGATGGTCCCGCGGGAGAAATTCAACCAGCTGGTACGGACCGGGCAGAACATAGGTTCACGGCCAGCGTAGTTCAAACTGCGCCGAGCGCGGCGTTCGTCATACGCTCGGTGCGCCGGACGTGCGCCTGGTGGAAACCGGTACGGACCCGTGCCAGAATAGACGCCTTCCGGACGGATCGGGAAGGGTCGCCTGGTGTCCCGCGATGGGCGGCCTGGCGACAGAGAGAGAACCGGGGCGGCTGCGGCGTCGAACGCTGCTGTCTCCGGCGCTGACCCGATCGGTTCGGAGACGGGCGGGCGTTCTGCCCGGCCCGGGCGGAAAGCGTTGCAGTGGTTTGAGGAGTGAGAGCGGCCGGGCGGGATGGAATCCTGTTCCGGGCGGTGGTGTGTGTCTCAGGATCCAACCACCTGCGACGGGCTTGGCCCAGAGCGGGTGCAGAGCGGGGCGACGCGGCTGATGAAAGTCGATTTTCACACATACAAGCGGGCGGTCGGGGTCAGCATCGCAGGCCTGGTCCTGCAGGTGGTCCTGGGCGCGATCCTGCTCATCTACGGCTTCCTCGGGCGTGATCCCACGGCCCAGATCGCAGCGGTCTACTCGGGCTTTGGCGTGCTCATGTGGCTCGCCCTGGCCATCGTCTTCGACCAGCAGAAGCGCGAGCGCATCGAGGCGATCGAGGCCGAAGCGCTGGCCCAGCAGGCGGGCAACAGCGTCTTCCAGGGCGAGGCGGCCGAGTTCCGCGTCGCGGCCCGCAGGCTCGCGGGTCTGCTCAAGTGGTTCGTCCCGATCTGGAGCCTGGTGCTCGGGCTCGGTCTGGGCGGCCTGGGCGTGGTCCTGTTCCTGAAGGCGCGGGGCGCGACCGCTCCTGATCCCAACACCGGCAAGCTCGTGCTCCCGCCTCTGACGGGTTGGGCGCTGGGCGTTGGCCTTTCGGTCGCGGTGATCGGCTTCGTGTTTGCACGCTATTCGTCGGGGATGGCCAAGCAGAAGGTCTGGGCGAATCTGCGTGCCGGCGCCGCGGCGGCGGTGGGCACCTCGCTCCTGGCGCTGCTGATGGCGGTGGGGCAGTTCGTGAATCTCGCGGGTCAGCCCGCGGTGCTGCTGTACGCCCCGATGATCGCGGCGGGCTTCCTGGTGTTCCTGGGCGCCGAGATCATCCTGAACTTCCTGCTGGATCTGTACCGCCCCCGCAAGGCGGGCGAGGTGCAGGCGCCGGCGTTCGAGTCGCGACTGCTCGGGTTCGTCGCGGCCCCGGACCGGATCGCCAAGAGCGTTTCGGACGCGATCAACTACCAGCTCGGCTTCGACGTTTCGGGGAGCTGGTTCTATCGACTGCTCTCGACTTGGGTGTTGCCCATCGTCTTTGGCGGCCTGATGGTGTTCTGGCTCCTGACCTCGATCGTGGTCGTGCGGCCTCACCAGCGGGCGCTGGTGCTGCACTGGGGTTCGATCTCGCGCGAGTTCGAGCCCGGGATCCACATGAAGCTGCCCTGGCCGATCGAGGTCTTGCAGATCCCCGAGTACTTCACGACCGACGCCAAGGGCAAGATCGTCTCGACGTCGCGCACGACGACCGGCATCCGGACCATCGACCTGGGCACGCCTCAGTCGGCGGCGGCGGGGCCGATCCTGTGGACCAATCAGCACGCGGCCGACGAGGTGTACCAGATCGTGCAGCCTTCCCGCGACGAGGGGAGCAAGCAGCTCGCGGGCGTGAAGGACCTGGCGCTGGTGGCGCTGGAACTGCCTTTGTCGTACATCATCACGGACGTGAAGCTCTTCGAGGAGCTCGGTCCGCCCGAGATGCGTGACGACATGCTCCGCGGCGTGGCGCGTCGCGAGGTCGTGCGCGAGATGGCGCACGTGACGGTGGACGACATCCTGGGCGAAGGCCGTCTCAAGCTCGCCGAGCGGCTGCAGACGGTGATCCAGGCGGCGTTCGACAAGCTCAACAACGGCGCGGACGGCAAGGCCCGCGGCGCCGGGATTCAGATCATCTCGTTCGGCATCGCGGGCGTGCACCCGCCGACCGACGTGGCGCCGAACTTCGAGGGCGTCGTGCAGGCCCAGAGCTATCGCGAGGCCAAGATCGAGGACGCCCGCAAGGACTCGATCAAGACGCTGACCACGGTGGTGGGAAGCGTGGACCTGGCCGACAAGATCGTGGCCGAGCTCGACGCGCTGGAGAAGCAGCGCGAGGGCAAGGCTGCTGCGGCGGCGATCTCCGAGCAGGAGTTCAAGGTACAAAAGCTCCTTGAGCAGGCCGGCGGAAGCTCCGCCAAGGCCATCGCGCAGGCCAGCGCCGACCGCTGGACCCGGCACATGAGCGAGCGCGGCCGGGCGGCCCGCTACCAGGGCCAGCTGGCCTCGTTCAACGCCTCGCCTCTGATCTACAAGTCGTCGTTGTACTTCGAAGCGCTGGCTTCGGTGCTCAAGGAATCGCGTCTGTTCATCACCGACGAGAGCGTGAAGGACCTGCGCATCCAGTGGCAGGGCCTGGACAAGGAAGCGGTGGGGACCACGTTCAACCCCGAAGAGCTCGAAGAAGCCGGCAAGAAGTAACACGGCGGGAAGTCTGATCCAGAATCACCCGGGCCCGCCCCAGGCGGGACCGATCAAGCGGAGAACTGCAGTGCCGAGGATTGTCACCTTTGTCATCGTGGGCGTGTTCGTCCTGATCCTGGCGGCGTTCATGTGCACCTTCACGGTCCGGTTCACCGAGACCGCGGTGCTCACGACGTTCGGGAAGGCGGGCACGGACGCGATCAAGAGCGCTCCGGGCCTCTACTTCAAGGTTCCCTACCCGATCCAGAACTATGTGAAGTACGACACGCGCGTGCGGTTCCTGCAGGCGCGTTCGGAAACCCAGCAGACCGCGGACAACCGCCAGATCATCATCGAGTCGTTCGCGACCTGGCGCGTCTCGGACCCCCTCAAGTTCTTCCAGCGCTTCTCCAACGCGGGCGACCGCGCGGTGGATCACTACCGCAAGGCCGAGGACATCATCCGCGGCAACCTCCGCTCCGCGCTGGGCGCGACGAGCCGGTTCCGCATGGACGAGCTCTTCAACGCCGACTCCAAGGCGGGCAAGCTCGGCGAGCTCGAGGACGCGGTCAAGACGGTGCTCACGAGCAAGGACTCCAGCGGCGTCTCGATCGGCGACTACGGGATCTCGATCGTGGACGTGGGCGTGAGCCGGATCCTGCTGCCCGAGGCGACCACGCAGGCGGTCAACGCCCGCATGGCGGCCAACCGCGATCGTCTGGCCCAGGAGCTGACCAGCCAGGGCGAGAGCGTGGCGTCGGCGATCCGCGCCAAGGCCGAGGCGGATGCGCAGCGCATCACGGCGTTCGCCGAGCGCCGCGCCCAGGAGATCCGCACGCGGGGCGATCTGGAGGCGGCCGAGTTCCTCAAGCAGATGGACTCCAACCCCGAGCTTGCGGTGTACCTGAACAACATCAACTTCATGAAGGACGCGCTGTCCAAGCGGGCCACGCTCGTGCTGCCCACCGGGTTCCCGGGGATGGGCCTGTTCAAGCCTGACGCGCTGGACAACCTCAAGGCGGGCCAGGTTCCGAAGGTCAACGCGCCCGAGAGCTGGCGCAGCAGCGGCGCCCAGAACGGCGCCCAGAATGGGGGCGCTCGATGATGCGTGACGCCCACCAGAGCCTCAAGCTCGACGCGGACGCGCCGGGCGGCGGCGGGCTTCCCGAGGGGCTTCCGAGCCCGACTCCGGGCGCCCCGGAGACCCGCTCGGGTCGCCAGGCTTCCATGAGCCTGCGCCAGACCGGCGAGGTCCACACGCACGAGGCGGATCTGCTCGATCCCGCCAACCAGTCGCTCGCCGACGCCTTGCGCATCACCTTCCGCCTGCTCCAGCTGGCGATGGTGGTGCTCATCGGGCTCTTTGCGCTCAGCGGATTCCAGAGCGTGAAGGAGAACGAGAGCGGCATCCGGCTGCTCTTCGGTCGCGTCGATCGCGACAACCTGCCGCCGGGCTTCCAGTTCAGCGCGCCGTTCCCGGTGGGCGAACTGGTGAAGGTCGATCAGGGCAGCAAGGAGATGCGGATCGACCAGGACTTCTGGTTCTTCCAGAAGGAAGAGGACCGCGACAAGCCCCTGGACCGGGCCCCGATGAATCAGAAGCTCAACCCGGCCAACGACGGGTCGATGATCACCGCGGACGGGAACCTGGCGCACGCGCGCTGGCAGGTGCGCTACCGCCGGACCAATGCGGCCAAGTTCTCGCAGAACCTCCTGACCGAGGACGAAGAGAACATCGTGAAGGCGGCGGTGAAGCGGGGCGTGGTGCAGGCGGTGGCCCGCACGCGCATCGATGATCTGCTCAAGCAGACGCACGCCGACGAGAGCTCGGTCTCGACCGCGGCCCGCGAGATCGCCCAGCGCATGCTCGACCGCATGGACTCGGGGATCACCATCGAGCAGCTCCGCATGACCGATCCCACGCCGCCGATCTTCGTGCGCGGCAGCTTCATCAAGGTGCAGACCGAGGCGCAGAATGCGGGCAAGAACCGCGAGGACGCCGAGTCGGCGGCGCGGCAGACGCTCAACAAGGCGGCGGGCGACGCGGTCGTGGTGCTGCTCGAGAAGATCAGCGCCTACGAGCTTGCGGTGGAGAAGAAGGACGACAAGGGCGCCGCGACGCTCCTGGCGCAGATCGACGCGATCCTGGAAGGCCGCAACGCCGACGGGACGCTCCCCGAGGTGCAGGCCTCGGGCGAGGTCGCGACGATCCTGGCGGAGGCGAGGCAGTACCGCTCCGAGATCGTGGCGCAGCGTCAGCGCAACCTGGAGACGTTCCGGGCCAAGCTCGAGCAGTTCCAGTCCAACCCGCTGGTCATGGTGCACCGCGAGTGGGAGGAAGCGCTCAAGTCGTTCCTGACCAAGCCCTCCACGCAGCTTGCGATGATCCCGCCCGGGACGTCGACGGTTGAGCTGGTGATGAACCCGGATCCGGACATCATCAAGGAGATGCAGCGCGAGTGGAACCGTCGCGAGGCGGTGGACGCCCGCAAGCGCCGCATGAAGGAACAGCAGGACGAGCAGTACAAGGTCAAGACGGGGCTCCAGTCGCGCGAGTAACGCCCGGACGGATCGTGTGACGGCCCGCTTTGCGGCGCGGCCGGTGAAGGGACGCCGATGATCAGCGCAGAGGCCAGTTCGTCGATGGCGACGCCGCAGCAGGGGGCGATGCCCGTGGTTGCGGTGCAGAGCCTCTCCAAGATCTTCAAGGACTTCTGGATGCGTGACCGCGCCCGCGCGGTCGACGGCGTCAGCTTCGAGATCAGGCCCGGCGAGATCTTCGGCCTGCTCGGACCCAACGGCTCGGGCAAGTCCACGACCATCAAGATCCTGCTCGGCCTGCTCAAGCCCTCCTCCGGACGCGTCGCGGTCTTCGGAAAGCTCCCGACCGACGTCTCGATCAAGAAGCGCATCGGCTATCTGCCCGAGGAGTCGTACCTCTACCAGTTCCTCAACGCGCGCGAGACGCTCCAGTACTACGGCAGGCTCTTTGGCATCACCGGTGAAGTCCTCGAACGCCGCACCGACGAGCTGCTCGACATGATCGGCCTCACGGGCGCGCAGTTCCGCCCGGTGCGCGAGTACTCCAAGGGCATGCAGCGTCGTATCGGCATCGCGCAGGCGCTGATCAACGACCCCGACTTCCTCATCCTCGACGAGCCCACGACGGGCCTGGACCCGATCGGCAACCGGCAGGTCAAGGACCTGATCCTGGAGCTCGGCCGGCGCGGCAAGACCATTCTGCTCTCGAGCCACCTGCTCAGCGACGTCGAAGACGTCGTGGACCGCATGGTGATCCTCTACGGCGGAAAGATCCAGGCCGAGGGGACCTGCGAGTCTCTGCTGGAGAGCCAGAGCAAGACCTCCATCGAGACCGACACGCTCGACGACGCGACGATCGCGGAGATCGATCGGATCGTGAGGCAGCGTTCGGGCGGCGCCAAGAGCGTCACGCGCGTCACGCGCCCCAGGCAGAAGCTCGAAGACCTGTTCATGGACATCGTCGAGCGGGCCCGCGAGTCGCAGACCACCAGCGGCGCGACCTCGGGCGGCGCGACCGCCGCGTTCCTTCGGGCCGAGTCCGGGGATGCGCTCATCGACAAGCTGGTTCAGGGCGAGCCCGAGCCGGCGGCGGGCGCAGCGACGCCGCAGGCCAAGCCCGCAGCGGCGTCGTCCACGGACGCGTCGGGCGCGGATCTGTCGGTCATCGGTTCGCTCCTGCAAGGCAAGGGCGACAAGCCCGGGCCGGCGCCCATGGCACCGCCGCCTCCCCCCAAGGCTGCGGAGCCTCCGCCGCCGACGGAGCAGGTGGACCTTTCGGTGATCGACTCGCTCATGGGCGAACAGAAGCCCGATCAGGGCAAGGGGCCGGAGCGTAAGCCGTGAAGTTCAGGGAACGACTGGCTGCGCTGGATCGATTGCAGCGCTCGCGGATGTTCAAGATCATCGCGAGCGTGCTGGTGCTTTTGCTCTCGACCGCGGCGATGATCTCGTACGTCGTCGCGGTGCAGAAGGACCGCCAGAACGCGCCCCGCTTTGAGGTCTCCGAACTGACCGAGGCGGAGCAGGAAGCCCTGAAGATTCCCGAGGGCGCCAGCGACGAGCAGAAGGCCGAAATCAAGGAGCGGCAGGCGCTGGTGAAGCAGCAGCGCTCCTCCCTGGAAGAGACGGCGCGCTCGATCAACATGATCCTGGACCGCCGGACCGACCCGACAAGCCTGGGCGTGGGCATCGCGGTGGGGACGGGGCTGGCGCTGGTCGTGATCTGGATCGGCCTGGGATTGACGTATCTGGGGCTGACGCTGGCGGTGGCGCTGGTCGCGGGGCCTCTGTGGGCCTGGCAAGGCGGGCGGGCGCTGGTGCCTCTGGTCGTGGGCGTGGGGGCGCTGACGCTGGCGTTCATGTCGCTCCTGAGGCTGGCGCAGGTGCTGCTGTCGGTTCCGGGCGCAGCAGCGGCGGTCGCCAAGAATGTGCTCACGGAGGCGGTGCGGCTCAAGGTCAGCCTGGTGTTCATCCTGATGCTGATCTTCGCGCTGGCGGCGCTGCCTCTCTTGATGGATCCCGACTCGCCCCTGCGTTACCGCGTGCAGAGCTTCCTGCAATACGCGACCGGCGGGGCGTTCTGGCTCATCGCGCTGCTGGTCGTCCTCTTCAGCGTCGCGACGGTGGCCTTCGAGCAGCGTGACCGGGTGATCTGGCAGACGATGACCAAGCCCGTCACCGCGGCCCAGTACATCCTGGGCAAGTGGCTCGGCGTGGTCACGCTCGGCGCGATCCTGCTGACCGTCTGCGGGTCGGCGATTTTCCTCTTCTCCGAGTATCTCCGCTCCCGGCCCGCACTGGGCGAAGAGACCGCGTATGTCTCCCGGACCGGGGGGCTCACCGAGGATCGCCTGATCCTGGAGACGCAGGTCCTGACGGCGCGCGTGGGATGCGAGATCGAGCCTCCCGAGCTCAACAACGAGCAGTTCCTGAAGAACGTTGAGGATCGCATCGAGACCGAAAAGCGGTCGAGCCCTTACTTCCAGGACACGCCGCAGGTGCGCGACAAGATCCGCAAGGACCTGTACGAGTCGGTGCTCCAGGAGTACCGGACGATCGATCCGGGCGCGGGGCGTCGCTACGTGTTCGATGGTCTGGGCGAGGCCAAGAGGCTGGGCTCGCCGATCACGTTCAAGTACAAGATCGAGTCGGGGAGCAACCGGCCCGACGTGACGTACAAGGTCACGTTCGTGTTCTCGGGCGCGGACCCGATTGTGAAGGAGACGACCCTCTCCAACTCGCACCAGATCCAGCTCTCGCCCGCGATCGTCCGCGACGACGGGAAGGTCGAGGTCGAGGTCTTCAACGGCGACATCCGCACCGGTCAGGTGAACGAGCGGACGATCCACATGCCCCCCAAGGACGGGCTCTTCCTGTCCTATCAGGCGGGGAGCTACCGCGCCAACTTCTTCCGCGTGATGCTGGTGCTGTGGGTGAAGCTGGCGTTCCTGGCGATGCTGGGCGTCGCGTCGGCGACGTTCCTGTCGTTCCCGGTCGCGTGCATGGTCTCCCTGGCGACGTTCCTGGCGGCCGAGGGCGCGAGCTTCCTGGCCGAGGCGGTGGACAGCTACCGCGTCGCCGACGACAAGGGGAACGTGATCATCTGGCGGAAGATCGCCGAGCAGGTCGCCAAGTACGTCTCCGAGCTCTTCTCGGTGTACTCGGATCTGAGCCCGACGACCAAGCTCGTGGACGGGATCCTGATGCGTTGGAGCGGCGTTGCGACGGGAACCGCGGTCATCGCGCTGGCGACCACGGTGCTCTTCGTCGCGGCGGTCCTGATCTTCAAGCGGCGCGAGCTTGCGACGTACTCGGGACACTGACGGAACTCTGAGGCCTTTGAGGCGGAAGGCCGAGCGGACCAAACATGCGACGCGACAGACGAATCCAAGCCCTTGCAGCGACGATCCTGGCGGGAAGCCTGACGGTGTCGGGCTTCATGGCCACCAGGCTCGCGGCGTCGGCGGGACGCAATCACCTCGTGTACGCGGATACCGCCGAGCAGGGTGAGCCGCCCGAGGTCGCGCTGGGCATCGCGATGGGCGCGTTCCGCGGCGTGTTCGTGAACTTCCTGTGGATCCGCGCCAACAACCTCAAGGAAGCGGGACGCCACTACGAGGCGGTCGAGCTGGCCAAGGCGATCACCAGGCTCCAGCCCCGCTTCCCGCAGGTGTGGGTCTTCCATGCGTGGAACCTGGCGTACAACATCTCGGTGATGACGCAGACCGCGGCGGAGCGCTGGCAATGGGTCAAGGCCGGCGTGGCGCTCCTGCGCGACGAGGCGATCCCCGCCAATCCGAACGATCTGCTCCTGCACAAGGAGCTGGCGTACATCTTCCTCCACAAGATCCAGGGGATCACCGACGACGCCAACCAGTACTACAAGCGGCAGATCGCCAAGGAATGGCAGATCATCCTCGGGCCTCCGCCGATGCCGGACCACAAGGACCGCTCGCGCGAGGTCGCGATCAAGAAGTACGCGGACTGGCTCCAGCCTCTGGTCGACGCCCCCGCGACGCTCGATGAAGTCATCGCAATCGAGCCGACGGTCAAGACGCTGATCGAACGCCTCGACGCCGACGTGGGCGATGGGCTGGGCTTTGACCTGCTCATGCGCTACGAGATGCACCACGCGCTGCAATCCTCGGGGCGTCGTGACGCGGTGCTCACGATGATGGGGCCGAGGCACGCAGCGTTCTCCAAGCTCTACCTCGACAAGTCGTTCGAGAAGGCCTTCGCGGCCCTGCTTCCCTACATCCGGCGCAACCTCATCCGCGACGTCTACAAGATGGACCCGCGGATCATGATCCGGTACACGCAGAAGTACGGGCCGATCGACTGGAGGCATCCTTGCGCCCACGCGCTCTACTGGTCGGCGCTGGGCGTCGAGCGGGCCGAGTCGCGCTGGACCGAGCAGAACAAGCGCGACTTCGACTTCGTGAACGCCGACCGCATGACCTTCCAGGCGGTGCAGGAGCTCTGGCGTTCGGGCGATCTGTACTTCAGCTTCCTCGACTCGCTCGATGACGCGCGGTACACGTTCTACATGGCCACGCCCAACGTGCACTTCATCAAGACCTACGACGACATCCTGGGCGAGGTCGTGAGCCGCAGCGCCTTCGACACCAAGGACAAGGCCTTCAGCTTCTACAACGCGGGCTACGAGAACTTCATGAAGGACGCGATCCGGTTCTACTACCGGCGCGGGCAGGTGAAGGAAGCGGTGGAGCTCAAGAGCAAGCTGGCCAACTGGGGCGGGCAGAACCTCAACGATCCCATGCGGGCCGAGCACTTTGCGCTCCCGATCGACGAGTTCGTCCAGTGGGATCTGGGCGATCGCGTGACCAGCCCGAACGTCGCCAACGCCGAGATCATGTCCTCGCTCATGGGCGCGTACATCACGGGCCTGCTCGCGGGCGACGACGAGCTCTTCCAGCGTCAGTTCAAGTACGCCAAGGACTTCCACAAGTACTACCTGGAGAAGCAGAACCGCCAGACCATCGCGGATCCCGCGACGGGCCGCATGGAGGTCTTCGACCGCAACTTCGACATGATCGCGGGCATCCTGCTCGGGCAGCTCGCGATGGAGCTGAATCTCGACCAGGCCGAGACGCTGTATTCCTCGGCGCCGGTGGAGCTCCGCAAGTTCGCCTACGACCTCCTGGCGAGCCGGTTCCAGAAGGAGCTCGACGCGGTCACCGTGAAGGGAGCTCGCAAGTTCGAGGAAGTCTTCCCCGAGCCCGAGGGCATGGCCCTGCACCGCCAGGCGATGGAACGCTACATCAAGGAACGCTCCAAGCAGTCCTCGGTGACGAACAAGTAAGCGGCTCGCGAGGTTTCCCCGCGTGCCAGAGGCGTCGCGTTCAGGCCGTCAGGCGATCAACCGCCTCGGCGTACTTGTCGCGCGTGCGCGCCGCGATCTCGGGGGGAAGCTCAGGCCCCGGCGCCTGCTTGTTCCAGCGTCCCGACGACGTGAGCGTTTCCAGGTACTCGCGGAGGAACTGCTTGTCGAAGCTGCGCTGGGGCTTGCCCGGCGCGTAGGTGTCCGCGGGCCAGAAGCGCGAGCTGTCGGGAGTCAGGGCTTCGTCGATGAGGATCGGATCGCCCGGGATGGGCTGGCCCGACGCGTCGAGCTCGATGCCGAACTCGAACTTGGTGTCGGCGATGATGATGCCTCGGGCCGCCGCGTACTCCGACGCGGCCTGATAGATCGCCAGGGAGCGGTCGCGCAGGAACGCCATGGTCTTCTCCCCGACGCGCTGGGCGGCCTGGGCGAAGCTGATGTTCTCGTCGTGCGTGCCGACTTCTTCCTTGGTCGCGGGGGTGAAGATGGGCCTGGGGAGCTTCTGGCACTGGGTGAGGCCCTTGGGAAGCACCTCGCCGCAGATCGAGCCCGTGCTCTGGTAGTCCTTCCAGCCCGAGCCCTCGATGTACCCACGCACGACGCACTCGATGGGAATGACCCGGCAGCGCTTGCCGATCATCACGCGGCCCTGCAGGTCCGCGCGGGTGGTCTTGCCTGTGAAAGCCGAGCCCGGGACCAGTGCGGGGTCGTCGGAGAGCAGGTGCGTCCGGCAGATGCCCCGGGATTCGATGAAGCGGAGCCAGTGCGTGCTGATGCGGGTCAGGAGCTTGCCCTTGCCCGGGATGGGGGTGGGCATGACCACGTCGAACGCGGAGATCCGGTCGGAGGCGACCAGCAGCACGCCCCCCGCGGGGAGTCCGGGCGACGCGGGCAGCTGGTAGACGTCGCGCACTTTCCCGCGCCGGAGGCCGGGAAGGGCCAGGTCAGTTTGGTAAACCGCCGGGCCGAAATCCGATAGAGAGGTTGATGGTCCCGAAGTCATCGCCCCAGCGTAGTCCCTCGGCGGGCCCGGATTCAGCCGGGGGGCCCCTGGCGGGTGAGCAGCAGGGGGGTGCGGGGCGGTGGAAACCGGCCCCGGGTACCCCAGCCGGGGGAATCCCGGCCGGATCGGTCGCCCCGACTTGCCTCCCGCCGGGGAACGCCGACAATGCTCCTCCCGCCGGTCCGAATGCCGGTCGGCGGTTGGGTCGGGTGGCCGACCTCTGGAGGACTTCGGCGGGCATGTTCAGCTTTGTCGTTTTCGACCCCGCCGGCGCCCCGGCCCCGAGCATGGAGCTCCGGGGGGCGCATCTGTTCGGCCCGGAGGATCTGCCTCTCCAGGGCGAGATCACATTCAAAGACGGCGTGATCCGTTGCACCAAGGCGACGCCCGATGCGGCGGGCCTGGCGCTGCAATACGAGGTCCCCGCGTTGTCGGGATCGGGCTCGAGCCTGGTGACCTTGCGGACCAGTCTGCTGCCGAGCCGCGCGGAGCCTTACCTGCTCTCGCTCGAGCTGGCCAGGCTGCGCATCATGCTCTTCCTCAACAAGCTCGAGGAGTGGGCGCTCTTTGACCTGCCCGCGGAGCATCCGGTCATTCACAAGTTCGAGGAGGCCCGTCTGCGGTTCACCGCGGCGCTGGTGGCCCAGAAGTCGACCGATGGCGGCCCTTCGATCGGCGGGTACAGCTTCAAGGCCGATCAGGAAGCCAGGCACGCGCTCTCCCTGGCGTTCGAGGCGGGCGAAGAACTGACGCTCCTCAACGCGGGCAAGCAGGTCGTGGAGCGGGCGACGGGAAAGGCCTACGCGGACGCGAGCCATCACTACACCGTCGCGACCAGCGAGAAGCCTCCCACGGGCGCGCCGATCCTGGTGCCCGGCGCGGGACACACGACGCTCCCCGGTTCGGCGCTGGTGGGTTGTGCGATCAATCCGGGCGTCTTTGCCGAGCCTCTGCAGAAGGCGGTGATGAGCGGGTGCGACTTCGTCACCATGCCCATGCGCTGGATCGACATGGAGCCGAGCGAAGGTCAGTACGCCTTCGCGGGGACGGACCGGTGGATCGAGTGGGCGGTGCGGACCGCCAAGCTCCCGGTCTTTGCGGGGCCTCTGGTCGATTTCCGTCCCGCGTGCACGCCTGAGTGGATGTACATCTGGGAGAACGACTACGAGACGCTGCGCGAGCTGGTCGTCGAGCACATGCAGAATGTCGTCACGCGTTACCGCAGGACGGTGACGCGCTGGACGGTGTGCTCGGGCCTGCACGTCAACCAGCACTTCAAGCTGAGCTTCGAGCAGATCATGGACCTGACGCGCATCTGCGTCGCGGTGGTCCGCAAGCTCCATCCCGCGGGCAAGGTGCAGGTCGAGCTCTCCCAGCCTTTCGGGGAGTATCACGCGGGGAACCGCAAGACCCTGCCGCCGCTGCTCTACGCCCAGGCGCTGAATCAGGCGGGGATCCCCATCGATTCCTACGGCCTGCGGTTGCAGTTCGGGCAGTTCGAGCCCGGACAGGCCTGCCGGGATCTCATGACGATCTCGTCGCTGCTCGATCGCTTCGGTTCGTTCGAGAAGCCGATCTCCATCACCGCGTGCGGCGTGCCCAGCGCCAAGCCCGAACCCCGCGTGGTCAAGGACCGGCCCGAGTCTTCCCTCGACGAAGAATCGCCCACGCCCGCAGCTCCCGAGAATCCGGGCAAACTCAACCCGGGCCACTGGCTCGATGGCTACACCGAGAACGCCCAGGCAGCCTGGCTCACACGCTTCTACGCGATCGCGATGGGGAAACCCTTCGTGCACAGCGTCTGCTGGCAGGACCTGCTCGACTATCCGCCCTCGATGGCGCCGGAAATGGCCCATGGCGGGCTGGTCTCGCCGCAAGGCGCGGTGAAGGCGGCAGGCAAGCGCCTGGCCGAAGTGCGTCAGGCGGTCCGCGAGGGTCGCAATCCGCTGACCTTGCTCGGGGCCTGAGGCTCGCCGGGCTTTTCCCGCTTTCGCGTGGGCCTGATTTCTGATATGCAATTTGGATGAGCACGACCGAAGACGCACGCGACGACGTGACGGTCGACTGGCCCACGCCCGCGACCCGGTTCGTGGCGGCGGTGGTACTTGGGGTGGCCTCGCTTGGCGGGCTTGGTCTGGCGCTGGCCCGCGTGGGGACGCCCGCAGCGGCGCAAGGCTCGTCGTCCACGCTGGTCGCGCGGGATGAGGCGGGAGCCGGAAGGAATCCGCCCGAGGCGACGGGGCTGGATCTCAACGCTGCGAGCAAGGCCGAGCTCGAGATGCTCCCGGGCGTGGGGCCGGCGCTGGCGGATCGCATCATCGCCGAGCGGGACGCCAACGGTCCATTCAAGTCGATCGACGACCTCGACCGCGTGAAGGGCATCGGGCCCAAGACGCTCGAGCGTCTGCGGGGCATGCTCCGGGTCGCGCCGCCAGCGGGCGTACGATGAACCCGAACCTGAGGCGTTGACCGGACGGAAAAGGCCGAGCGGCGGCCTGATTTCCGGGCCGGAGCGCGCGCATTTTTGGACCGCTCCTTGGAAAGCCTGCTCGACATCCTCTCCAGGCTCGAACGCGATCCGGGCGTGAAGTCGCTCGCGGGAGCCCTCGCGCAGGGAAGGCGTGCGGTCGCGACCGGCGCGATCGGCTCGTCGTCCGTGTTCTGTGCTGCAGCGGTCACCCGCCTCACGGGACGCCCGTTGATTCTGGTCGTCGCCCACTTGGAAGACGCGGATGAGGCGCTGGACGAGCTCAAGGGCCTTGGGCTCAAGGCGATCAGGCTTCCGGCGCTGGAGGCGACGCCGGGCGAGTCGGGCGTGAGTCTGGATCTGTTCGCGGAGCGCCTCGGCGTGGTGCGCGACGTGATCGGGATGGCGCAGGAGGCGGGCGTCGTGGTGGCCCCGATCCAGGCGCTGATGCAGGGCGTGCCTCCTCCTTCGAAGCTTGATGCGCTGGTGCGCACGGTCCGCAAGGGAGAGGATCACGATCTGGCCGCGTTGATCCGCTGGCTCGATCAGGCGGGGTACCGCCGCGTGGAAGCGGTGGAGGAGCCCGGCGATTTTGCGGTCCGGGGCGGCATCCTGGACGTGTTTGCGCCGGGCACATCGGACGAGGTTGCGGACGCCGCGGGGCCTGTGCTCACCGGCGCCGCGGTGCGCCTGGACTTCTTCGGCGACACCGTGGACCAGTGCCGGGAGATCGATCTGGAGACGATGGGCTCCGATCGCCAGGTCGGGGGCGTGCGGCTCGTCTGCTTCGATCCCAAGCACGCTGCAGGCGACGACTCGTCGGTGAACTTCCTGGAGCTCCTGCCTCCGCACGCGGTCGCGGTGCTCGCGGAGACGATGGAGATCGTCGAGCAGGGGCGCGGGTACTTCGAGCGGCTCATCGACTCCAAGGGCATGTTCGGGCCTCCCGCGGTGCTCAGGCTGTTGGAGAAGAAGTTCCACGCGCTGGCGGAGCTGAACCAGTTCTCCAGCGGCGCGACCAGCGCCGAGGAGCGCATCGAGCTTCCGGTGTCCTCGCTCCCCACGTTCGCGCGGGATGCGCAGCTCGCGGTGGGGGAGCTTGCCCAGCTCGCAACGGATCGGTCCGGGCATGGCTCGATCCTCGTCGCGTGCCAGAAGGACGCCGAGGCCCAGCGCCTGGGCGAACTGATCGCCGAGTTTGGATCCAAGGCCAAGGGGCTCGTGGGCTCCGCGGTCGGATATGTGCACCGAGGCTTCGTCTGGAACGCGGGGGAGTCCGACGCGTTCACGCTGCTGCCTTATCACGAGCTGCTCGGGCGCTTCACGACGAGGCGGCGCACCGGACGGATGCAGTCGGGACGTGCGATGGACACGTTCCTGGACCTGCAGGTCGGCGACTACGTCGTGCACCAGGATCATGGCATCGCCCGCTTCTCCGGTTTGATGCAGATGAAGCCCCGCGAGCTTCCCGGCGCGAGCAAGGCCCAGCTCCTGAGCCAGAAGTCGGCGTCCAAGGCCGATGCGAAGACGGAGTCCAAGACGGGTGAGCTCGAGGAGTTCCTGACGCTCGAGTTCGCGGGGCGTTCCCGCCTGCATGTGCCGGTCACGCAGATCGACAAGGTGCAGAAGTACGTCGGCGGGTTCGGGGGCAAGCCTCCGCTTTCGATGCTCGGGGGCGAGCGCTGGAAGAACCAGAAGCAGCGCGTCGCCGACAGCGTGAAGGACCTGGCGGCGGAGATGCTCCGCGTGCGGGCGGCGCGCGAGCACATGCCCGGCGTGCAATACCCCGCGGACACCGCCTGGCAGAAGGAGTTCGAGGCCGAGTTCCCTTACACCGAGACCGAGGACCAGCTCACCGCGCTGGGCGCGATCAAGAAGGACATGCAGAGCACGCGCCCCATGGATCGCCTGATCTGCGGCGACGTGGGCTTCGGAAAGACCGAACTGGCGATCCGCGCCGCGTTCAAGGCCTGCGAGTTCGGCAAGCAGGTCGCGGTCCTGGTCCCCACCACGGTGCTCGCGGAGCAGCACGAACGCACGTTCCGCAGCCGCTTCGCGGGATATCCGTTCCGGATCGAGAGCATTTCCAGGCTCAAGAGCGGGAAGGAAGCCGACGAGACGCTCGACGCGCTCAAGAAGGGCCACGTCGACGTCATCATCGGAACGCACCGACTGCTCTCCCAGGACGTGAAGTTCGCGGATCTGGGCCTGGTCATCGTCGACGAAGAGCAGCGCTTCGGCGTGGAGCACAAGGAGAGGCTTCTCCAGCTCAGGCTGACGGTGGACGTCATGACGCTCAGCGCGACGCCCATCCCGCGCACGCTCCACATGTCGCTGCTCGGCCTGCGCGACATCTCCAACCTGACCACGCCTCCCTTGGACCGCCGTGCGATCGTGACGGAGGTCATTCCGTTCAACCCGGCCCGCGTGAAGCAGGCGATCGTGCGCGAGCTGGCCCGCGAAGGCCAGGTCTTCTTCGTGCACAACCGCGTGCACGACATTCTCTCGGCTGCCGACGATGTCCAGAGGCTCGTCCCCGACGCGCGGATCGTCATCGGGCATGGGCAGATGAACCCGCACGAGCTTGAAGACGTGATGCTCAAGTTCGTCCGACGGCAGGCGGACATCCTCGTCTCGACCACCATCATCGAGAGCGGCATCGACATCCCGACCGCCAACACGATCATCATCGACCATGCCGAACGCTTCGGGCTCTCCGAGCTTCACCAGCTCCGCGGCCGCGTGGGCAGAAGCAAGCACCGCGCGTATTGCTACCTGCTCCTGGACCCGGAGAAAACGCCCAAGGACGTGGCCCTCAAGAGGCTCAAGGCGATCGAGCAATATTCGATGCTCGGCGCGGGCTTCAAGATCGCGATGCGCGACCTGGAGATCCGCGGCGCCGGAAACCTGCTCGGCGCGGAGCAATCGGGGCACATCGCGGCGGTCGGCTATGAGATGTATTGCCGCCTGCTCGAAGAGGCGGTGCACAACCTCAAGCACGAGAAGCCCCCGGAACCTCCGAGCAACACGAGCATCGAGATCGGGACCTCGGGCCTCATCCCCAAGACGTACATCGCCAGCGATCAACGGCGTCTGGAGGCGTACCGCCGCCTCGCGACCGCCGCCAGCGCCGAAGAGCTGGCCAAGGTCCGCGCCGACCTCACCGAGGCCTACGGCGAGCCTCCCAAGCCCGTCGAGCGATTGCTCGATCTGGCCGAGCTTCGCGTTGCAGCCTCCAAGCTCGGGATCAAGACGATCACGATCCGCGAGAAGGACGTCATCTTCCGATGCGAGCGAGGCGATGTCGTCGCCGACAAGCTCAAGGCGCCGATTCAGACGCAGGCCCAAGTCCAGGCGAAGTCGCCTCAGCCCACCGCGGATATGCCGTACTCACAACGCCGCAAGCTCGCCCAGCAGGCCGCAGCCTCGAGCGTGCGCGACACCGCGGTGCACGTGGTGGCGCTCCCGCCCAAGACCCCTCAGGACCTGGCGGAGGTCTACTTCAGGCCGCCGGAGGCGTACCTGGAGCCCGAGACGCTTCTGCGCGTGCTCCGCAAGCGGCTCGTTGGTTAGTCAGAGCCCAGCCGCGCAAGCGGCGGGCATGACGTGCGAATGAGCAAATGCGGGCCGGTCTGACAAGTACGCGACAACCGCCCGCCGCTTGCGCGGCTGGGCTCTGACGCGGCGTGCTCACCGCCCGCGTTCGCCTGATTCAGATCGGTTGCTCGCTCAGACCTTGCGGAGCAGGCCGCGGTATTCGCCGTAGGCGTGCGGGTGGCTCTTGTGGTCGCTCACGCGATCCTTCACGGGCTCGAAGCCTTCCCGGCGGAGCAGATCGCGGAGCTTCTGCTCGCTGAACGGGTTCGGGTGCATGTGGTCGGAGTAGTCCATCAGGTCGACCAGGAGCCACATGAATCCGCCCTTGGCGAGCAGGCGGTGACACTCGCGCACGACCGCAGCGGGATTGTCAACGTGGTCCAGGCAGTTCTCGATCACCACGATGTCCGCGAAGCCCGAGGGCAGCGGCACGTTCTCGCCCGGCGCATTGATGTAGGTCAGCGAATCGCAATGACAGTTCTTGGGCAGAAGGTCCTCGGCGACGTATCCATCCGCGATGGGATCGACCGCGACCGACCGGTTCCACTTCACGCACGCGATGCTCGGGTAGGGGCCCGCGCCGATCTCGACTGCCGAGCGGGTGGAGGCCCACGTCGCGGCCTGTTCGAATCCGCCCACGCCCAGGAACTCGCCGAGCTCCTTGATGCGATCGTGCTGCCATCCGCCGTAGACCTGTTCGAAGGGGCCGCCGAGTTCCTGCAGCGCGGTCTTCTTGACGATGCGGACCCAGTAGCCCAGCTCGTCCTTGTATTTGGCGGTCAGGGACGGAATCTCGTGCCCATCATCGCCGAGGGCCTTGCCGGTGGTCAGGTTGCCGCGCCAGGTCGCAAAGCGGGGGAGGGGCTTGCCGCCGGTGGACGGTGTGCCGTGGGTGAGCATCAGGCGCTCGATGTGATCGAGCTTGGCGTTCACGTCCTGGAGGCCCGGACGCATGATGCGGAAGGCGAACTGCTTGAGCTGATGCTTCACGATGTTCCTCAGGGTGGAGAATGGCCCAGGCACGTTGGCTCTCGGGTTCGAGGGTAGGAAAATGTTTGGATGCCTGGCTGGCCGGTGGGGAGGGTCCCGGCGCGGGAGGAGAGGATAGGATCGCCGATCGGGGTGGGGAGTTCGGGTGTCCCGGACCGCGCCCGCGGGGTTGCCGGTCAGAGCCCGGGGTCCCGTGCCCGCTGGAAGCGGTGTGCCGACTGTTGCTTGAGGGCCCGGATGTCCTCCTTCACTCCTGATCACAACGAATCGGTGGGCGGCAGCACCTTCGAGCGCCGCATTGACGCGCTCAAGCGTCGCCTGATCCGCGAGGCAACCCAGGCGGTGGGCATGCTCGAGACCGGGCTTGACGCGCTCTGGTCCCTGGACGTCGCCACCGCGCGAGAGGTCAATCGCCACGACGATCGCATCGACGTGGAAGAGGTCGCGATCGAGCAGGAGTGCTTCCAGATCCTGGCGCTGCACCACGCCTTCGCACGCGACTTCCGCACGCTGGCGTTCATCATCAAGGTCAACTCCGACGTGGAGCGTCTGGCCGACCACGCCAGCTCGATCGCCAAGCTCATCCAGAAGATCCAGCCGCCCATCCAGTGGCCCACGTCGCTCCAGGACCTGGGCGAGCGGGTGCCGTTGATGGCGCACGATCTCATGCGCGCGGTGCTGGATGAGAACGCGGAAGCGGCGCGGACGATCGTCGCGTCGGACAAGATCATCGACGACCTGGACCGCCGGCTCTTCGACGAGGTGCAGGAGATGATGGCCCGCGAGCCCATGAGCCCCGCGATGCGCTCCAACAGTCTGCTCGTGTACCGCATCGGCCGTGAGCTCGAGCGGGTGGGCGACATCCTGAGCAACGTCGCCGAAGACGTGGTGTACCTGGCGACCGGCGAGATCGTGCGCCACGCCAAGAAGCGCGGGCGCTTCGGGCCCGGACCGGGCGGGGAATCGCTGGAAGGCTGACCCCTCGCCGAGCGGTTGCCTCACATTCGGTTGTCGGCTAGATCAAATCACAGTTGTGTTCTCCCGTGTGCCTTGTAATATCACAGGTGCAGGGGGAATCTCATTGTGATGATCACGTTGGGCCTCCAAATCTGGGGAAAGCTGCCCTCCTCCGCTGCGGCGTTCGGCCCGTTCGGTGCGCTGGCGGTTGTGTTCGGGGTGGTGCTGATTCTCTGGGGTTTGCGCGGGCGGAAGCTCAATGACGTCCCGCTGTGCCGTCGATGTGGATTTGATCTGAGCGGGCTGCCGGGCGCTGGGATTGGTGTTGCGGCTGGTATCGGGAGCGTCCTGCCCGAAGGATCGCGTTGCGGCGAGTGCGGCTTGATCGTGACCGAACCCCGCCGCGTGCTCCTTGGAATCTGGACCAGACGCGGCGTGGTCTTCGGACGCCGCAAGCGCCGTCGAGTACCGATCGTCGCCGGCGCGGTCGTGCTGCTCCTGGCCACGGGCCTCACCTCGGGGCGGGGCACGCTGACCCGATTGCTTCTGCCGGTGACGCCCGCTCCGATCTTGCTCAAGGCCGCGGGCGCCGGCGAGCGGCTCGCGCGTCAGGTCCGTGCTGAACTCGAGGCTCGCCTTCAGCGGGGAACGCTGACATCGTCCGATGGCGTGTGGCTGGCGGGCAGCAGCGCGGAGCTCGCCAATCGCGACACCTCGTGGGCTGACCTGGTCATCGCGGCGCGCGCCGCGGGCGTCGTGGATGACGCGTCCTTTGCTTCGTTTCTCTTTGCGGCCTGTCCCGTCAAGCTGGAACTGCGCGAGAAAGTCCGTGAGGGCCGGACTTTGCCTGTGCGACTCTCCAATGCGTTCCCGTCCAAGCCTCATGGCTTGCGAATCGTGAATACAGCGGTCGACTGGCGCATCCAGCGGATCACGTGGCGGGGCGTCGAGGTGCGTCGGCCGATCGGGAACGTGCCCTCAAAGCTCAACGAGGCCTGGAGCCTCACGTTTCAGGTGAATGTGACCGGCCCGATCGGGCCCGGCGAACTCGTGATCGAGGGCGTGAAGGAAGCCGTCGTGTATGACGACACCGGCAACGAACGCCACGTGCTTGGCAGTATGCCGTTCAGGCTTCAAGGCGTCGCGGAGGTCGTTCCCGAGAACGTGCGTCTTGTCGAGGCATTGGAGGATCCGTCGGCCGGTCCGGTGATCGCGGACGCCATCTCGATCACGAACCTGCGGTGCATTCCGCGAACGAGCACGAGGTGGCGAGGGAACGAACGCGTCCCGGTCTGGATGTACACCGCGGAGATCTCGCGGAATCCGAAGTCCAAGCCGTCGCGTCATCCTCTCAGCTTCGATCTGATCGCGCATTGGAGTGGAGGCCAAGCCCCGCTCGGAACACTCTTCTTGGACGCGGGATCCGAGACCACCAGCGTGCAGACCTCGTCAGGCGAGCTGACGGTCAAACTGCCTGACGAAGTTGACATCGAGCTGCGATCATCGCCCTCGCCAGCAGAGACCTCCGTGGGGGCCTCGTCCTACTGGCAAGGGCGGCTCATGTTCCGAAACGTGAAGGTCGAGCAAGCGACCGGCGCGGAGTCCCGAGAGCGGGATCCCCGAGAGCAACGGACCAAGGCGGAGTACCTGCCTGATTCGGCAAGGTGAGAGGTCGCTTCGGAGGGTCAGGTATCCTCGGCAATCTGGGTGCGTCGCGCCCTCCCCGCGTGCGGAAGGAGACAGGCCGGTGTGGACCTCTCCCGACATCCTGGTTCGTCTCGGGCTTCTCGTGGCCGGCGTTCTGGGCCTCGCTCTGGCGGTCGTTGGCTTCCGCGGCGTGCGCGTGCATGATCGTGCCACCTGCAGGCGTTGCCGGTTTGATCTCTCGGGTTCTCCGGGCGCGACAGTCTGTCCGGAATGCGGGCGCGATCTTTCGCTGCGCGGCGCGGTGGTCGCGGGACTGAGGCGGCGTTCCCGATGGAAGATCGCGCTGGGCCTCCTGCTCTTGCTCACCACCGCCGGCGGCTTCGGGTTCTGGTACGCCTCCCGGAGCAACGTGAAGCTCAACACGTTCAAGCCCGCGTGGATGCTCGCGATGGAGGCCAGAAGCCAGGATACCGCCCGCGCGTCGGCCGCACTGGATGAACTCGTCCTGCGTTCGGGCAACGCGAAGCTCTCGGCTGGCATCGAGCAAGAGCTCATCGATGAAGCCCTGCGTCAGCAGGCGCCCGAGACGCTGCTCTGGCTCCCGCAATGGGCCGATCTGGTGGTCCAGGCCAGGCAAGCCGGACGCCTCGAAGACGCCAAGTGGAAGACATTCCTCCGCGCCGGCGTGAAGTTCGAGTTGCTGATCAAGCCCAAGATGCGTCGGGGGCAACAGGCTTCCTTTGCGTACCGCACATCCGGACCGAGGCTCGGGAACACGACGATTTATTGCCGGATTGAAATGCCCGAGCTGGTCGTTGGCCCGCAGAAGTTCGAAACGCACGCCGGGAGTTGGTCGGGCATGGCGATCTCGGGAGCGGGTCTCTCGATCAGCTCGACGCTGCGCACCATCGAGGCCCCCGAGGGCGTGCATCCCGTTCGCATGGTGCTCCGTGTCCAGATCTTCGACAATCCCGCGGCATCTTTCGGCGATTCGGGCGCCGAGGCCGTCCCCGTTGACGTGATCGACGTGCCCCTGTCGGGAGAAGTGGAGATCGTTGCGCCGGATGCGCTACTCGTGACGCCCATCCGAGCCACGCCCGAATCGGTCGGAGCGATGCAGCGGGCGATTGTGATCAAGGAGCTGTCCGTCACGCCCGATCCACGCGAGCCACAAGGCTCGGTGACCATCGACGCCAACGCGGTCCCCTACAACGCGGCCTTCGATGTCCTCTGGCGCTGGCGCGATTCCTCCGGAGCTTTCCGCGAGGTTGTCGTCTGCTCCACCGCGTTCCCCGCGGGCAGCGGCGGCCACTCCTTCAGCGGCGGCGGGAGCGTCAAGGGCTTTGACGCGCAGCGCACGCCCAAAGTCGACGTCGTCCTCCGAGGCAGGGCGCAGGTCGCCGAGAACAGCACGAGCATCGAGAGTTTCTGGGATGGCGAGCTGGTATTTCCCGATGTCCCCGTGAACGTGGACAAGCCCGGTGCGTCGGACACCACGCCCGGTGCTGCGGGCGGCCCGTCCGCGGGCGGCGGGGGCTGATCCTACGCGGCTCAGCTCCGCAGCCTCCGGCACGACGCAGCGGGCGGGGCCTGCGAACAATCGCACGCATCATCCGCGGCATGCCGCCGCCTGGAACTCCCGCGCGTGGACCGAACCGCTGTGATCCTGTGGACCATCTCCGGCGCGGGTGTTCTGCTGAGCCTGCTTCTGCTGGCCGCAGCTCGCGCGATGCGGCGCAAGCTCCCACCGAGCTGCCGTCGGTGCCTCTTTCCCATCGACGATCAGACCAGGCAAGCCGGCCGTTGTCCAGAGTGCGGCAGCGATGTTCACAGCGCCGGGCGTCTGGTCACGCGGGGGCGCTCTCCTCGACTCCTGCGAGTCCTCATCGTGCTCATGCTGCTCCTGGGCCTTTCCGCTGCGGGACTGCGCACCTGGCAGCTCGAGCGGAAGGGTGAGCTTGACGCCTGGAAGCCATCCTGGCTTCTGGCGATGCAACTCGGGCCCGCATCGATCCAACGCCGCGAGTCCATCACGTCGGAACTCATCCTCAGGGCCCGCGAGGGCATGCCTGGCTTTGTCGCACGGTCCATCGTGCAGCGTTGGAAGAGTGAACGTGCCGCTTCGGGAGGCGACTCACGCTTCACGCCCATCGTCGAGGAGCTCATGCCTCTGGGTGTGGTGGACACCGAGTCGATCGAGGCGCACACGCGGGGTCTGCTCGCGTTCAGCCTCCGCGCGCCCGCAAGCGTGGGTTCCGGAAAGATCCTCGACCTGGTGTCGAGCGTGCAGCTCATGGGGAGCACGCGTCTTCGGTTCGAGATCGAACGCGCCCGCTTCTGGCTCGATCAGACCGAACTGCCCCGACAGGATGAACCGACGATCATCATCACCGACGCGGGCGTCGCCGGCAGCGCCGCCTCCATGTCGCACGCGACGACCAACTTCGTTCGCATGAACGCCCTCCCCACCGGAGACGTTCCCGGGAAGCTCAGCTCCTCGTACGTCGTGCACGTCAAGGCGCAGGGAAAGCAGGTCGCGGAATGGACCGGCGGCGCCAGCGCTCCGCTGCGCGTCACGCCCTGACGGGCCTCGCATCAGCAGCCCGCGTCGAATCCGTTGAAGAACGCGAAGAAATCGCCCAGATCGATCCCGGACTCGCCATCGAGTTCAGCGCAGGGAAGGTTCTGATCGAAGCAGTTGAAGAAATCGAAGAAGTCGGCCAGGTCAACTTCGCCTGAGCAGTCCCGGTCCGCCAGACAGGCGGTGAGGGACGCGGACCGCGAGATCGTGTCGCCGCAGGCGCCCGTTGCGACGCAGTCGTAGACGCCCAGGTCCTTCTCGGTGACCATCGCGATGTTGAGCGTGGGGGAGTTCTGGCCCGGGATGGGCACGCCGTTGTGCCTCCACTGGAGTGAAGGGGGCGGGTTTCCGGTCGCAGCGCAGACGAATGAGACGGATCCACTTCCGCACGCGTGCTCGTCATCCGGTTCCAGAGCGAAGCTCGCGCACTCGGGGAGGTAGTACGTCACTTCGAGCCTGGGGCGATCGGTGAGGACCGCCTCGCAGGAGCTCATGCGCCACCCGTCGGTGCCGCTGGGAAGCACCGCCCAGCCCTGGTTGGTCTCGGCCCCGGATGCGAAGGCTTCCAGATCGGAGGTCACGTCGAAGACGACCCAGGTGTCGATCGTGTTCGGGAGTGGGCTGAAGGTGGCGACCGAGGCGGCCTCCACACCATCGGCGGAAACGCCGGTGCCCAGGCTGGTCCAGTTCGACGTCGCGGTCCAGGGCGTGAGCATGCGGTGCAGCGACATGCGATTGGCCGAGGAGTCCGTCGAGAGCATGCGGAGCTTGGCGGAAACGATCGTCGCGCCGGAGGGGATCTGGCCCGCGCCCGCGCCGAACAGGTTGTCGAAGCGGATGAGGATCTGAGAGAGCGGCGAACCATCGGCGACGAGCACCGTGGTCGCGCTGCGATTGGCCAGAGGTGCGGCCTGCTCGAGATAGGTGTCGGCCGCTCCGGTGTATCCCGCTTCACCCTGGCAGAAGGCGGTGGTCGTCACGACCGGATCGGTCTTGAGGGCTCCGAGCATGGGGCGCACCTGAGCCGCCGCTCCCGCGTGACCGACCGCGTGCCAGTCCTCGACGGTGCGGAGGATGTTGTGGAGCGTGTAGCACGCGTCGGAGACGCCCTGGCGGACCATGGGGCCGTAGAAAATCGTGGGGATGCGGTTGCGCTGCGCAAAGCCATCCTCATCCCAAGTGATGATCAGCAGCGCGTTGTTGGCGTTCGCCCAGGAGATGTACGCGCTGAGGTTTGTCTGAAGCCAGGCATCGGCCTGCGCGATGGTGCCGTCGTGCATGTCGTTGTCCAGATCGGGCACGACGATGCTGACCGTGGGCAGCTGGGAGAAGTCGCTCGGAAAATCGAGGAAGCGGAGGTTGCAGGTGGGGGGGAGCTGATTCAGGCCCGGGACCGCGGCCTGCCAGTTGGGCGTGGGGTTGTGCTTGCGGGCGTAGGCCCCGGAGATCTCGATGTTGGACCCGATCGCCGGGAGGCCCTGGCAGAACGAGGCGTAGGAGTTGCCCTTGGCCCGCACGCCGGCCCCGAGGTTGGGCGCCGACAAGGGGAGGCCAAGCGGGACGGAGTTGTCGGTGATCCCCAGGTTGGAGCCAGCGAAGAACTCGAT
Source organism: uncultured Phycisphaeraceae bacterium (assembly GCA_964531675.1). Lineage (GTDB taxonomy): Bacteria > Planctomycetota > Phycisphaerae > Phycisphaerales > UBA1924 > CAZHFW01. Next base: position 34,418 of record CAZHFW010000040.1, read on the forward strand.
GTAGTTAGGCTGGCTCGGGTGGGTGAGCCCGTAGATGTTCGTGAAGAGGGCGCCCTGATTGGCCAGGGCGTTCATGAACGGGGCCTCGGGGCTCCCGATGACCTGCTCGAACCCGTGGTTCTCTTCGATGACGATGACGACCTTGGAAGGAGGCGTTGCTCCTGCCTGGAGGGCCGCAACACCCAGGGCCAGGCCGGCGAGCGAGGAATGCAGGCGGGCGGCCGGGAAGACGGTGTTGGGTCGTGTCATGGACTTCCCCTGAGGCTTCCCCGAACTTGGCGTGCGCGACCCAGGCCAGAAGCGGCGGGCCGGCCGATCGGGACTGGATGGAGACTACCAGTCCCCAATCCCCGGAGGAATGACCGCCAGAGGAATGCGGTCCGGGAGGAGAGCTGCTGTGGAGCAGCGGTGGGGGAGAGGACAAAAATGACAACCCCCGGCCTGTGAAGGACCGGGGGTTGCGTTGTACAAGAAAGCAGTTGGGACCGCTTGGCCGCTCGTTACCGAACGGCTATCCGATGTGAATCGGGCGAGATTGTGCTGACTTCCTACCTGCCGCAGATCTCTCTGCGATCCGGGGGTTACGACGCGTCAGGCCGAACAGGCCGTAGCGTCACCGGATAAACAGGTCTAAGGAAATCCCTTAGAAAGGAGGTGATCCAGCCGCAGGTTCTCCTACGGCTACCTTGTTACGACTTCGTCCCAGTCACCGATCTTGCCGTAGGCACCACAGTGATATGGCGACTTCGGGCACTACCGGCTCCCATGACGTGACGGGCGGTGTGTACAAGGCTCAGGAACACATTCACCGGAGCGTAGCTGATCTCCGATTACTAGCGATTCCGACTTCATGCCGGCGAATTGCAGCCGACAATCCGAACTGGGGTGCGTTTTTTGCGATTTGCTCCATCTTGCGATCTTGCGTCGCTTTGTACGCACCATTGTAGCACGTTTGCAACCCTGGATGTAAGGGCCATGAGGACTTGACGTCAT